>NZ_JALJRK010000333.1 GCF_024519725.1 Microvirga sp. Mcv34
TGGTACGTGGATTACATCGTTGACATGAAGAAATATCCTAGAGCTAATTCCATAATATATCTTATGCGAATTTCTGATGTAGGCGCAGTGTAGGCGCAGAGTTAAAATGTCCCACCGGAGCAAACTAGGAATGTCACACTCCCCTGGATCGACTGGCATGGGAGTGTGGCATGG
The DNA here is from genome assembly GCF_024519725.1 of Microvirga sp. Mcv34. Classification (GTDB taxonomy): domain Bacteria; phylum Pseudomonadota; class Alphaproteobacteria; order Rhizobiales; family Beijerinckiaceae; genus Microvirga. Next base: position 175 of record NZ_JALJRK010000333.1, read on the forward strand.
GCTGGGTGGAGATGAGCGAACGGGAGCTTCGCCGCG
>NZ_JALJRK010000033.1:0-10931 GCF_024519725.1 Microvirga sp. Mcv34
ACGTGCTGTTCTTCCCGATGCACTTCCTCGGCCTGTCCGGCATGCCGCGCCGCTATGCGGATTATCCGGACGCTTTCGCCGGCTGGAACCTCGTTTCCTCGATCGGTTCCTACATCTTCTTCGCCGGTCTCTTCGTCTTCATCGGCGGCGTGGTCTATGCCTTCGTCCGCAAGGAGAAGGCTGCCGACAACCCGTGGGGCGAAGGTGCGACGACGCTGGAATGGACCCTGTCCTCCCCGCCCCCGTACCACCAGTTCGAGACGCTTCCCCGCGTCGTCGATACCGGGCACTAAATCGACCGAGTGGGCGGCCTCGCGCCGCCCGCTCCTCCCCAGAGGGCTTGCGCTGACAAGCCTTCCGGCGAGGAGCCGACTTTCAGGAGGCCTTTTCGGCCTCGTCACGGCATTTCGGAAGATCAATCAGTTATGAGCACCATGTCGAACAGTTTGGCCGATAACCGCGTAGAGCCCCTTGCCACGGCAGGCGTCTCGCAGGGTGACGTGTCCGACTTCTTCGCGCTTCTCAAGCCGCGCGTGATGTTTCTCGTCGTGTTCACAGCGCTCGTCGGCATGGTCGTGAGCCATTCGGACGTTCATCCCGTCGTGGCTTTCGTCTCGCTCCTGATGATCGCCATCGGCGGCGGCGCGTCCGGTTGCCTGAACATGTGGTGGGATGCGGATATCGACGCCGTCATGACCCGCACCCGCAAGCGTCCGATTCCGGCCGGCAAGATCCAGCCGGGCGAGGCCCTCGCCTTCGGCGTGACGCTCTCCGCCGGTTCCGTGATCATCCTGGGCCTTGCCAGCAACTGGCTGGCCGCCGGCCTTCTGGCCTTCACCATCTTCTTCTACGTGGTCGTCTATTCCATGTGGCTGAAGCGCTCGACGCCGCAGAACATTGTCATCGGCGGCGCGGCGGGCGCCCTCCCGCCGATCGTCGCGCAGGCCGCCGTCACCGGCCACGTGGCGTGGGACAGCGTCGTGCTGTTCGCCATCATCTTCATGTGGACGCCGCCGCATTTCTGGGCCCTGGCCCTGGTGAAGTCCGGCGACTACGAGCGCGCCGGCATTCCCATGATGCCGAACGTGGCCGGCCCCGATTCCACCCGCTTCCAGATCCTGGCCTACACGGTGCTCCTGGCCCCGCTCGGCCTCGCCCCGGTGGCGCTCGGCTTCGGCGGACTGGCCTATGCCATCATCGCGCTGATCGGCGGCCTCGGCATGCTGGCGCTCGCCGTGCAAGTCTACCGCCTGCGCCAGGGCGAGCCCGCCATGCGCGTTGCCCAGCATCTGTTCGGCTTCTCGATTCTCTACCTCTTCCTGCTTTTCGCGACCCTTCTCGCGGAGCACGGCTTCGGCTTCTTCCGGCCGGTTTTCGGGTGATCGAATGGCAGACCGCACTGAATACGTTCGCCTGACGCCCGAGGAGCAGAAGCGCCGCCGCAGGCGCTCGCTGGCCCTGGCCCTGACTCTCGCGGCCTTCTGCATCCTGCTCTTCGCGATCACCCTTGTGAAGCTTGGACCGGGCGTTCTTCAGCGTCCCCTGTGAGGCTCAAATGGCTGAAACATCCCACACCCAACGCAAGATGAATCGCACGGCCTTCGCCTGCGTGGGCGTTGTCGTGGGCATGGTCGGCTTGGCTTATGCGTCCGTGCCGCTCTACGACCTCTTCTGCAAGGTCACCGGCTTCGGCGGCACCCCGATCATCCGCGACGCCAACGGCTCCGAGGTGATGGACCGGACGATCGCCGTCCGCTTCGATTCCAACGTGGCGCCGGGCCTGAACTGGCGCTTCTCTCCCGAGAAGCCCGAGATCAAGGTGAAGCTCGGCGAAACCACGACGGTCTATTACAAGGTCACCAATACGGGCGACAAGCCGAGCACGGGCATCGCCACCTACAACGTGCAGCCCGACCTGGCGGGCACCTATTTCTCCAAGCTCGAATGCTTCTGCTTCACCGAGCAGACCCTGCAGCCGGGCGAATCCCTGGAATCAGCCGTCGTCTTCTACGTCGATCCCCGCCTCGTGCAGGACAGCGACGTGAAGGACCTGACCTCTCTCACCCTCTCCTACACCTACTTCCCCTCCAAGGGGGGCAAGCCGGTGGCGGAGGTGACATCATCCACCAAACCCATTGCTCAATAAGAGACGTGACAAGCTAGGCGGAAACGTCTTAAAGCGAGTTCACATTCGAGGCACGGAGACGACACGAAATGGCCGAGGCCCACGCCAAGAACCACGACTACCACATCCTTGAACCGAGCCCGTGGCCGCTCATCGGCGCGGTCAGTGCCTTCCTGATGGCATCCGGGTTCGTGACCTGGTGGAAGGACATCGCCATCGCGGGCATGCACCTGGGCCCCTTCGTGTTCGGCGCCGGCATCATCGGCGTGCTCTACACCATGCTCAGCTGGTGGACCGATGTCGTTAAGGAAGCCAACACCGGCTATCACACCCGCGTGGTCCAGCTTCACCACCGCTACGGCATGATGATGTTCATCGCCTCCGAGGTGATGTTCTTCGCCGCCTGGTTCTGGGCCTATTTCGACGCCGCGCTCTATGCCGGCGACCCGCAGCTCTATTCCCGCATAGACGTTCTCGGCGGCGTCTGGCCGCCCAAGGGCATCGAGACGTTCGATCCCTGGCACCTGCCGCTGCTGAACACCCTGATCCTGCTCACCTCCGGCACCACGGTCACCTGGGCGCACCACGCGCTCCTGGAGAACGACCGCCAGGGCCTCAAGGCGGGCCTGTGGCTCACGGTGATCCTCGGCCTGATCTTCTCCTGCGTTCAGGCCTACGAGTACAGCCACGCCACCTTCGGCTTCTCGGGCAACATCTACGGCGCCACCTTCTTCATGGCGACGGGCTTCCACGGCGCGCACGTGATCATCGGCACAATCTTCCTGGCCGTCTGCCTCCTGCGCGCCTATCGCGGTGACTTCACGCCCAAGCAGCATCTCGGCTTCGAGTTCGCCGCCTGGTACTGGCACTTCGTCGACGTGGTGTGGCTCTTCCTCTTCGCCGCCATCTACGTCTGGGGCTACGGCGGACACGCCGCCGCCGGGCACTGAGCCGCTAGCATATCAAACTCAGCAAGGGCGGCTCAAAGCCGCCCTTCGCTTTTGAACTCCCGGCACCATCCGGCCTGGCGTTCGTTGACCGGCAACCCATTTGGAGAAAAGCCGTGGCCTATGATCCTTCCGCACCCTCCCCGATCACCACGGGCCTCAAGGGCCTGTGCCCCCGCTGCGGCAAGGGACATGTCTTCCAGGGCTACCTGAAGGTCAGGCCGAAATGCGAGGTCTGCGGCCTCGACCTCGCCTTCGCCGACACGGGCGACGGCCCGGCCTTCTTCGTCATGTCCATCGTGGGCATCGTGGTGGTGGCCCTGGCCCTCTGGGCCGAGTTCGCCTTCTCCCCGCCGATCTGGCTCCACCTCGTCATGTGGACGGCCCTGAGCATCATCATGAGCCTCGGCCTCGTTCGGCCGCTCAAAGGCGTCCTGGTGAACCTGCAATACCATCACAAGGCCGAGGAAGGACGCTTCCGGTAGTGACGGCCTCGTCCCAAAAAATCCGCTCGCTGATCGTCCCAAGCCTCGCGACGCTCGTCGCGCTCGCGATTCTGATCGGGCTCGGTACTTGGCAGCTCCAGCGCATGGCCTGGAAGGAGGGCCTCATCGCGCAGATCGGGGCCCGCGCCTACGGCGAGCCCGGCGCCATCGTGCCCGAGGCGGAATGGGCTTCCTGGAGGGCCGATCAGGACGAGTTCCGCAAGGTTCGGGTGACCGGCCGCTTTCTCCATGAGTTCGAAGCCCCGGTCTACGGCCTCCTTCCCGGCGAGCGGCAGGGTGCTCCGATCCAGGGCTACTACCTGATCACGCCCCTGAAGCTCGCGAGCGGCGCCATCGTGATGGTCAACCGGGGCTTCGTGCCCATGGACCTGCGCGATCCCGCCCGCCGTCCCGAGAGCCAGCCCCAGGGCGAGGTAACGATCACCGGCCTCGTGCGGGCGCCCGAGGCCCGCAACCCCTTCACGCCGAACGACGATCCCATCAAGAATCAGTGGTTCGCCCGCGACCCGCAGGCCATCGCCGCCGCCCACAAGCTCGAGCGCGTCGCGCCCTTCCTGATCGACGCGGACGCCACGCCCAATCCGGGCGGCTGGCCCCGGGGCGGCCAGACCCCGCTCACCCTGCCGAACAATCACCTGCAATACGCGGTCACCTGGTTCGGCATCGCCCTCACGCTGATCGGCGTGTTCGCTGCCTTCGCGTGGCGGCGGATGAAGGAATAACGCAGCGCTAGAACCGCCTTGCCGTCGCGGGTCGCTGCACCTAATGTCCGGCCGAATTTCCAGGAGATCCACCGTGCTCCATGTCTCGACCCGGGGGGAAGCCCCGGCGCTCGGTTTCGCCGATGCCCTGTTGACCGGCCTTGCCCGCGACGGCGGCCTCTACCTGCCGGAAAGCTGGCCAAGCCTGTCCCAGGACACGATCCGGGGCTTTGCCGGAAAATCCTATGCGGAGGTGGCGAAGGCCGTGCTCGGCCCGCTGGTCGACGGCGATATCCCGGATGCCGCGCTCGGCCGGATGATCGACGATTCCTACGCCTCCTTCCGCCACGCGGCCGTCTGCCCGCTGACCCAGCTCGGCGACAATCTCTTCGTGCTGGAACTCTTCCACGGCCCCACGCTCGCCTTCAAGGACGTGGCGATGCAGCTGCTCGGCCGTCTCATGGACCATGTGCTGAAGGCCCGTGGCGCCCGCGCGACCATCGTGGGCGCGACCTCGGGCGATACGGGCAGCGCCGCGGTCGAGGCGTTCAAGGGCCTCGATCAGGTCGATATCTTCATCCTCTACCCGCATGGGCGCGTCTCGGACGTGCAGCGGCGGCAGATGACCACGGTGGCCTCGCCCAACGTCCATGCGCTCGCCGTCGAGGGCACCTTCGACGATTGCCAGACCATGGTGAAGGGCATGTTCAACCATGCCCGCTTCCGCGACGAGCTGCAGCTCTCCGGCGTGAACTCCATCAACTGGGCGCGCGTCGCCGCGCAGGCGGTCTATTACTTCACCGCCGCCGTGGCCCTGGGCGCGCCCTATCGCCCGGTCTCGTTCTCCGTGCCCACGGGTAATTTCGGCGATATCCTCGCCGGTTGGGTCGCCAAGCGCATGGGGCTGCCCATCGAGCGGCTGATGATCGGCACCAACGCCAACGACATCCTGACCCGCACGCTCGGCTCCGGTTCCTATGAGATCAAGGGCGTGCAGCCCACGACCTCGCCGTCCATGGACATCCAGATCTCGTCCAATTTCGAACGCCTGCTGTTCGAGGCCTACGGCCGCGACGGCGAGGCGATCCGCCGCCTCATGGCCAGTCTCGGTCAATCACGCGCGTTCACGATCGAGGCGGGCCCCCTCGCCCGCATCCGCCAGGAGTTCTCGGCCGAGGCCGTGAACGAGGACAGCGTGCTCGCCGAGATGGCCGAGACCTACCGGACGACAGGCTACGTGCTCGACCCACACAGCGCCGTCGGCACCCGCGCCGGGCGCGCCCTGCTCCAGCAGCAGCCTGGAACGCCCGTGGTCGCGCTGTCCACGGCTCATCCGGCCAAGTTCCCCGACGCGGTCGAGCGCGCGACGGGCCTACGCCCCGCACTTCCGCCGCACATGGCTGATCTGATGGAGCGCAAGGAGAGCTTCACCGTTCTTCCCAACGACCAGGCTGCGGTCGAGCGCTTCATCCGCGAGCGCGCGCGGGCGGTCAAAGGCGCGGCCGCATGAACCAGCACTTCGTCCACGAGAAGCGGATCGAGATCACGACCCTTTCCAACGGCCTAATGGTCGCCACGGAGCAGATGCCGGCAATCGCCACGGCGACGCTCGGCGTCTGGGTCGGAACGGGCTCCCGTCATGAACGCCCCTACGAGCACGGCCTGTCCCATCTCATCGAGCATATGGCGTTCAAGGGCACGGCCCGCCGCTCGGCGCGCCAGATCGCCGAGGACATCGAGAATGTGGGCGGCGACATCAACGCCGCCACCAGCGTCGAATACACGAGCTACACGGCCCGCGTTCTCGGCGAGAACGTGGATGTCGCGCTCGACGTCCTGGGCGACATCCTCATTCATTCCGCTTTCGACGCGAACGAACTCGCCCGCGAGAAGGGCGTGATCCTGCAGGAATACGCCGCTGTCGAGGACACGCCCGACGACCTGATCTACGATGCCTTCATGGAAACGGCGTTCTCGCACCAGGCGGTCGGACGCCCGATCCTCGGTACCCCGGACACGATCAAGAGCTTCGACGAGGCGACGATCCGCGCCTTCCTGGCTCGGGAATACACGCCGGGCAAGATGGTGCTCGCCGCCGCAGGCGACGTGGAACACGCGCAGATCGTCGACATGGCGGAACGGCTCTTCGGCGGAATGCCGACAGTTGCCCCGCAGCAGCCGGAACCGGGACGCTACACGGGCGGCGAGAGACGGATCTCGCGCAAGCTCGAACAGGCCAATCTGGTCCTCGGGCTGCCGGGCCTCTCGTTCAAGGATCCAGGCTATTACGCCGTCCACCTCTTCGCCCACATGCTCGGTGGCGGATTGACCTCGCGTCTCTGGCACGAGGTCCGCGAGACCCGGGGCCTCGCCTATTCCATCGATTCCTTCCACTGGCCCTTCTCCGATTGCGGCCTCTTCGGCATCGGGGCCGGAACGGCCGGTGCGGATGTGCGCGAGCTGATGGACGTGACGCTCGCCTGCATGGCCCAGGCGACCCGTGACATCAGCGAGATCGAGCTGGTGCGTGCCAAGGCCCAGATGAAGGTCGCCCTCCTCACGGCCCTGGAGACGCCCGGCGGCCGGATCGAGCGTGTCGCACGCCAGCTCCTGTCCTGGGGCCGGGTCGTGGCGAGCGAGGAGATCATCAGGAAGGTCGACGCCCTCGAAGTGGACCACGTCCGCGAGGCGGGACGGCAGCTTCTGCAGGGCGCTCCGACGCTCGCGGCCATCGGGCCGATCAAGGGATTGCCGTCTCTGGACGACATCGCCTCGGGACTGAGGGGCTGATTTTTTCTGCCCATTCTTCCCCTACGTCACGTCCGATTCTCCTCAATCCCGCCGCAAAGTGATCTCATCGCCACTGGTAACAATAACCAACGAGTCCTGCGGACAAGTGGGGAGCGTCTTCGGCCCCACCTTGCCCTCAAGGCTCCTGACCGGTACCAATCCTGTTCCATTGTTTTAGTACCGGACGAAAGACCGAAGCATTGCGGATCGTATCTTTCGCCATAACCCTTCTTTTGGCGACTTTCCTGGGGCTGGCTTTGCCGTCCACCGGCTGGGCGGTGGAATCCGTCCGCGTCGACCCCAAGATGAAGGCTATCGACCTCACCCCGGCCATCGAGCGCTACAACTCGGACGGTGACGAAATCAGGATCTCGACCGCGCCGGGACGCGACGGCATCGTTCGCCGCATCGCCGTGAAGGCGCGCGAGGCCGGCACCCGGCCCGACTGGATCGTCTTCGCGCTCACCAACGACACCGACGAGCAGGTGGACCGCCTGCTCGTCGCCCCGCATTTTCGCCTTACCGGTTCCGGCGTGCTCTGGCCTGACCTGGGGGCGACCCGCATCGCAGCCATCACCGCCAGCCAGGGCATCCGGCCCGACCGGGACGACAGCGAGGATGCCGACATCTTCCTGATCACTCTCGATCCGGGCACGACCGTCACCTTCGTGGCGGAGCTGCGCTCCAACAACCTGCCCCAGCTCCATCTCTGGGATGCGAATGCCTATAAGGACCGCGTCAACGGGCTGACGCTCTACAAGGGCATCATCATCGGGATCGCGGGCCTGCTGGCTCTGTTCCTCACCATCGTCTTCGTGGTGAAGGGGGCCCTGATCTTCCCGGCGGCCGCGGCGCTCGCCTGGGCGGTGCTCGCCTATGCCTGCATCGATTTCGGTTTCTTCCAGCGCGTCTTCCCGATCAGCGAGGCGACGGAGCAGATCTACCGCGCCGGCGCCGAGGCGGTGCTGTCGGCAACGCTGCTCGTCTTCCTATTCGCCTATCTCAATCTCAACCGCTGGCACGTGCGCTACAGCCACGTCACAGCCTTCTGGCTGCTCTTCCTCGGCGCCATGGTGGCGCTCGCCATCGTGGACCCCCCGGTCGCCTCGGGCGTGGCGCGCATGTCCATCGCGGCCGTGGCCGGCATCGGCTTCGTGCTCGTGATCCATTTGGCGACCCACGGCTATGACCGCGCGGTCATGCTCGTTCCCACCTGGCTTCTCCTGGTGGCCTGGGTGACGGCGGCGAGCTTCACGGTCGTGGGGCAGCTGTCCTCCGACCTCGTCCCCCCGGCCCTGGTGGGCGGCCTCGTTCTGGTGGTCATGCTCATCGGCTTCACGGTCATGCAGCACGCCTTTGCCGGCGGTGCCTTCACGCGCGGCTTCGTGAACGATACGGAGCGCCGGGCCCTGGCCCTGACCGGCGCGGGCGATATCGTATTCGACTGGGACGTGGTGTCCGACAACATCTTCGTCAGCCCCGAGGTCGAGCATCAGCTCGGGCTCAAGCGCGGCTCGCTCGAAGGCCCAGCCTCCGCCTGGCTCGACCTGATCCACCCCTTCGACAAGGACCGCTACCGCCTCGCCCTCGATGCGGTGATCGAGCAGCGCCGTGGCCGCCTGAATCAGGATTTTCGCCTGCGCTCATCGTCCGGCGCCCACCATTGGTTCCGCCTCAAGGCCCGGCCGGTCATCGGCTCGGACGGCGAGGTGCTGCGCATCGTCGGCACGCTCGCGGACGTCATGGACAGCAAGACCGCCGAGGAACGCCTGCTGTACGATGCCGTCCACGACAACCTGACGAGCCTGCCGAACCGGCAGCTCTTCTACGACCGCTTGGAAGCGGCCCTCACCTTCGCCAGCCAGGACGATGCCCTGCGTCCCACCGTGCTCGTCATCGACATCGACAAGCTGAAGGACGCGAACGCCACGGCGGGCTATGCGGCCGGCGACTCGGTTCTGCTCACCCTGTCCCGCCGCCTGAGCCGCCTGCTCAAGCCGCAGGACACCCTGGCGCGCATCTCGGGCGACGAATTCGCCATCATCCTGCTCTCCGAGCGCGAGCCGGACCGCATCATCTCCTTCGCCGACATGGTCCGGCGGGTCGTGACGACCCCGTTCACCTATGCCGACCGCGAGATCTTCCTGACCGCCTCCATCGGCATCGCCCTGCACGATCCGCAGATCGCCGCGCGGCGCGAGGAGGTGCTGCGCAACGCCGAGATCGCCATGGCCCATGCCCGGCGCCACGGGGGCGACCGGATCGAGGTGTTCCGGCCGACCATGCGTTCGGATCGCAGCGACCATTTCACGATGGAGACCGACCTTCGCCACGCCCTCGAGCGCAACGAGATGAAGGTCCTGTTCAAGCCCATCGTGCGCCTGGAGGACCGGACCATCGCGGGCTTCGAATCCATGCTGCGCTGGGACCATCCCCGCCTCGGCCGCATCGGGCCCGAAGACTTCATGTCGATCGCCGAGGAAACCGGCCTCATCATCAAGCTCAGCGTCTTCCTGCTGGAACAGACGGGCTATGAACTCGCCGCCTGGCAGAACGCGCTCGAGGTCGAGCCGCCGATCTTCGCCAGCGTCAACATGTCGAGCCATCACCTGCTGCGCCACGACCTGCTGCAGGACGTGAAGTCGGTCATCGCCCGCACGGGCGTCATCCCGGGCACGCTCAAGATCGAAATGACCGAGAGCCTCGTGATGGAGAATCCGGAATATTCCGCCCAGATGCTCGGGCGCCTGCGCGATCTGGGAGCGGGCCTCTCGCTCGACGATTTCGGAACGGGCTATTCCGCCCTCTCCTATCTGCAGCGGTTCCCGTTCGACACGATCAAGGTGGACGAATCCTTCGTGCGCCTGATGGCGTCCGGCAAGCCGGTCATCCTGCGCTCCATCGTCAAGATGGCGCACGAACTCGGCATGGAGATCGTCGCGGAGGGGGCGGAGAGCGAGTCCGAAGCCATCGAGCTCTATCAGCTCGGCTGCGAATACGCGCAGGGTCCCGTCTTCGGAGAGCCGATGTCGACCCTGCAGGCCCGCCAGCTCGTGGGAGCGGCTCCCGCGGCCGCCTGATCAGGCGTGGCCGGTTTCCATCGACAGCATGGCCGGCTCGATCCCGATCCGGCGCAGGGCCATCTCGTAGCGAAGGTCGGCGGCGGTGCTGAAGATCAGGTCCGCATCGGCCGGGCAGTTGAGCCAGCCGTTGGCCTGGAGCTCCATCTCGAGCTGTCCGGCGCCCCAGCCGGCATAGCCCAGGGCCAGCACGGCGTTCTCGGGCCCGTCACCGCGGGCGATGGCGCGCAGGATGTCGATGGTCGCGGTCAGGCAGATGTGATCGTCGATCGGCAGGGTCGATTGGGCGAGGTGGAAATCCGGCGAATGGAGGACGAAGCCCCGGCTCGTCTCCACGGGTCCGCCCATCAGCACCTGCATGGTGCCGACTTTCCGCGGCAGGCGGATGCGCTCCGGCTCGGGAAGGATTTCGAGCTGCACCAGCAGGTCCGGCATGTTCAGGTTGGCGGCGGGCCGGTTGAGGACGATCCCCATGGCTCCTTCGGCCGAATGGGCGCAGATATAGATCACGGACCGAGCAAAACGCTCATCCATCATGCCCGGCATGGCCACGAGCATCTGTCCGTCCAGGTAGGGAGATTCGATATCGTACAAAGGAAGCTGCGAGCCCATATCCTAAATCTGCCTTGCCGGACTGGGCCGGATCACAGGATCGTGGATGGCCAGCCCGAAGATAAATGCATAAGGGAAGCGCGTCAGGGAGGTGTCAGTTCCATGGCATTCATGCTCCGGGTCGCATCGGTTGCGATTTTTTCGATTTTGTCCCTTACGGCGGTTGTTGC
>NZ_JALJRK010000033.1:10990-26025 GCF_024519725.1 Microvirga sp. Mcv34
CACCCGCCTCTGCCCAGGGCTTCCACTCCCGTGCCCGCCTGATCTCGGGCGGGCAGCAGGGCGACGCCTGGCTGGCCGGAATCGAGATCACCCTCGATCCCGGCTTCAAGACCTATTGGCGCAATCCGGGCGATTCCGGCCTCCCTCCCCGGTTCGACTGGTCCGGGTCCGAGAACGTGGCCGATGTGGAGATCCGCTATCCTGCCCCGTACCGGCATGAGGATGCGGCGGGCGTGGCCTATGTCTACGGCAAACGGGTCGTGCTGCCGGTTGTCGTCAAGGCCCGGGACAGGGCCAAGCCGGTCAGACTTGTGATGACGGCGGATTACGGGGTGTGCAAGGACATCTGCATTCCGGCCCAGGCCGACATGAGCGTGGACCTGACGGTCGACGGCCCGGACCGCCGCGCCATCGAGGCGGCCTTGGCGAAAGTGCCGCGCCCGCAGGGACTGGGAGAGGCGTCGGACCTGTCCGTCCTGGCGGTCGCGCCTGTCGCCAATGATAAGCCGACCTTCTCGGTGACGGTCCGCGCTCCGGACGGAGCCAAGCCCTCCCTCTTCGCCGAGGGGCCGGAGAACTGGTACTTCTCGACCTCCCAGCCCGACGATGCCAACCGTTTCACGATGACGGTCGAGGAGAAGCCCAAGGACGCCCAGTGGCCCGCTTCCGTGCGCCTGACGCTGGTGGCGGGGGACAAAGCCATCGAGACGGAACTCAGCCTCGACGGCAACGGGCAGCCGCGCTAGGGAAAGACACCCTATCGGTTTCAGTTCGGAGATTAGCCCATGCCCATCCAGGTTGGAGAACGCCTTCCCCAGGTCACCTTCCGCATCATGACGCCCGATGGGCCCGTGGCCAAGACGACGGATGACCTGTTCAAAGGCCGCAAGGTGGTTCTCGTCGCCGTGCCCGGCGCCTTCACGCCGACCTGCCACCGCAACCACCTGCCCGGCTACGTGCACAAGAAGGACGAGATCAAGGCCAAGGGCGTCGACGCGATCTTGGTGACCTCGGTCAACGATGTCTTCGTTCTCGAAGCCTGGGGCAAGGCCTCCGGCGCCGAGGGCATCGAGTTCCTGTCGGACGGCAACGCGGACTTCGCCAAGGCCATCGGCCTGTCCATGGACGGAACGGGCTTCGGCCTCGGCACGCGCTCCCAGCGCTATTCCATGGTCGTCGACGACGGCGTCGTGAAGGCGATCAACGTGGAGGACGCCCCCTCCAAGGCGCAGCATTCCGGCGCCGACAACATCATGAAGGATCTCTGATCCTTAGACTCCTGGTGTCATTCCCGGCCGGAGCGCAGCGGAGGGGAAGGGAATCCATCTGCACGCTCCGAACCCTGGATCCCCTTCCCTCGCTTCGCTCGCCGGGGATGACAGTGGAGCACTTTTCATCATCCTGAGATGGCCGGCATAGGGCCGGCCATCACGTTGGAAAGGACGAGCCCCGAAAGGTCAGGCGCCCACTCTCCGGCCGCTCTTCTTGAAGGGCTTCATGGCGGCGACGGCCAATTCGTCGACGCGGATATTAGTCGGATCATCCGCGTGTCCCTTAACCCAATGCCATGCGACGTCGTGGCGGCGAGCGGCCTCGTCGAGCGCGCGCCAGAGATCCTCGTTCTTCACCGGCTTGTTGTCGGCCGTGCGCCAGCCGCGCCGTTTCCAGTTGTGCATCCATTGCGTGATGCCCTGGCGCACATATTGCGAATCCGTGAACAGATCCACCGCGCAGGACCGCTTGAGGGCATTCAGCCCCTCGATGGCGGCACGGATTTCCATGCGGTTGTTGGTGGTGTGAGCCTCCCCGCCGGAGATCTCCTTCTCGCTGCCCTTGAAGATCAGGATCGCACCCCATCCGCCCGGTCCGGGATTCCCCGAGCAGGCGCCGTCCGTGTAGATCGTTATGCGTTCCGGGGCGCTCATGCTTCGAGTCCGTATTCGCGCGCATGCTTCACATGGCGGTGGAAGTTAAGTTTTCGGTCGTATTCCAGCGGGTCCTTCGGCTTGACCAGCGCCCCCGGCGGCACGTTGAGCCAGTCCACCAGGCGGGTCAGCATGAAGCGCATGGCCGAGCCGCGGCAGAGGACCGGCAGGGCCTCGACCTCGTCCGCGTCGAGCCTGCGGACGCTCTGATACCCCGCCAGCATCGCCCGGCCCTTGGTGAGGTTGAACGAGGCGTCGATCTCGAAGCACCAGGCATTGAGGCAGATCGCGACGTCGTAGGCGAAGGCATCCGTGCAGGCGAAGTAGAAGTCGATCAACCCTGAGACCTCGGCCCCGATGAAGAACACGTTGTCGGTGAACAGATCCGCATGGATGATGCCGGACGGCAGGTCGTGGGGCCATGCCTCCGCGAGGCTCGCGAGTTCCCGCCGCGTCCGCTCGGCCAAGCCCGGCGACACCGTATCGGCTTGAGCCTCGGCCTGCGCGAAGAGCGGGGCCCAAGCATCAAGGGACAGGGCGTTGGGCCGCTGCAGGGAGAAGTCCCGGCCGGCCAGATGCAGCTTCGCCAAAGCCGCCCCGAGGGCGCCGCAATGCTGCGCCGTGGGGCGGCGCACCGCGATGCCTTCGAGGAAGGTGATGATGACGGCCGGCCGCCCGGCGACCCGGCCCAGGGCCTCGCCCCGGCGGTTGTCGACCGGAAGCGGGCAGTTGAGCCCCTTGAGCGCCAGATGCTGCATCAGCCCGAGGAAGAAGGGCAGATCGCTCTCCCGCACCCGCTTCTCGTAGAGGGTGAGGATGTAGGAGCCCTTCGTGGTGTGAAGGAAATAGTTCGTGTTCTCCACGCCCTCGGCGATGCCCTTGTAGGACAGGACCGTGCCGATGTCGTAGGTTTCGAGGAACGCCGAGAGCTCCTCGTCGCTGACTTCCGTATAGACCGCCACCGCTTACTCCGCCGCCTGCTCACGAAGCTCGCGAGGCAAAGGAAAGAACACGCTCTCATCCGCCGTCGACACGCTCTCGACCGACACCTCGAAGCGCTCGGCGAAGGCATCGATGATCTCCTCGACCAGGATCTCGGGCGCGGAGGCCCCGGCCGTGATGCCGAGACTGCGGATAGAGCCGAACAGGCTCCAATCGATGTCCTCGGCCCGCAGGATCAGCCGGACCAGGGGGCACCCCTCTCGTTCGGCCACCTCGCGCAGGCGCTGGGAATTGGATGAATTGGGCGACCCCACCACGATCATGGCATCGACCTGGGGCGCCACGCGCTTCACCGCGCCCTGACGGTTCGTCGTGGCGTAGCAGATGTCTTCCTTGTGCGGGCCGACGATGGACGGGAACCGGGCCTTCAGGGCATCCACCATGTCCTGGGTGTCGTCGACCGAGAGAGTCGTCTGGGTGACGAAGGCGAGATTATCCGGGTCTAGGGGATGGAGTCGGGCGATGTCGTCCACGGTCTCCACCAGGGTGGCAGCGCCTTCGGGCAACTGGCCCATGGTGCCGACCACCTCCGGGTGGCCGGCATGGCCGATCAGGATGATCTGGCGGCCCCGCTTGTAATGGACCTGCGCCTCCCGGTGCACCTTCGTCACAAGTGGACAGGTGGCGTCGATCCCGAAAAGGTTGCGGGCCTGCGCCGCCTCCGGCACCGCCTTGGGAACCCCATGGGCCGAGAAGATCACCGGAGCCTTCGTGTCGGGCACCTCGTCGAGTTCCCGGACGAAGACCGCGCCCTTCCGCCTCAGGTTTTCCACGACATATTTGTTGTGCACGATCTCATGGCGCACATAGACCGGCGCCCCATGGATCGCGAGCGCCTTCTCGACCGCATCGATGGCACGGACGACCCCGGCGCAGAAGCCGCGCGGGGCACAGAGCAGAATGTCGAGAGAGGGCTTCGTCATGATCCGGCGATGTGGCGAGACGAAGCCCCTCCTGTCAAGCGGGAGCGACGCTTATTCGCGGCGGAGGACTTGGCATCCCTGTCCCCTCTCCGAACGGAAGAGGGAAAGGGGAGGCTTTTTCACCACCCTGTGCGGCACGGCACAAAACACGGCATTGCTCGGCAAGAAACACTCGCCCTCGCTCCTCATAATCCCTAGAAAGGTGAAGCAGCCCCTCACGTCCCTGATCATCCATGGCCTCCACCGCTTCCCATGTCAGCTTCCTGCCGCCCGTCCTGACCTTCTGCGGGGCGGCCGTCGTGGCCGTGCCCGTGTTCCGGCTCCTGGGCTTGAGCGCCGTCCTGGGCTATCTCGCGGCCGGCGTAGCCATCGGCCCGTCGGGCCTGAGCCTGGTGGAGGATCCGCAGACCATCGCCACCGTGGCGGAACTGGGCGTGGTGCTGCTCCTGTTCATCATCGGCCTCGAGCTGAAGCTGTCCCATCTCTGGGAGATGAAGCGGGACATCTTCGGCCTCGGCTTCGCCCAATTGGCCGTGACCACCCTCTGCCTCGGCGGCGCGGCCTATGCGATCGGCTTCACGCCCAAGGCCTCATTCGTCACCGGCGCGGCCGTGGCGCTCTCGGCCACGGCTATCGCCCTACAGATGCTCGGGGAGCGGAACGACCTGCAGACGCCTTACGGCCAGCGCTCCTTCGCGATCCTGCTGTTCCAGGACCTGTCGGTCGTTCCCCTGTTGGCCGTTTTGCCGCTTCTCGCCTCGGGCGCGGCCGCGGAGCACGGCTCGCTCACGGACCGCCTCCTCTCCGTCGGCGAAGCGCTGCTCGGCATCGGGGCGGTCGTGCTGATCGGCCGCTATGGGCTCAACCCCTTCTTCCGCATCCTCGCCCGCAGCGGCGCCCGAGAGGTCATGACCGCTTCGGCCCTGCTCGTCGTGCTCGGCGCCGCCCTGCTCATGCAGGAGGTTGGGCTCTCCATGGCGATGGGTGCGTTCCTGGCGGGGCTGCTGCTCGCCGAATCGAACTTCCGGCACCAGCTCGAGGCCGATATCGAACCCTTCCGCGGCATGCTGCTCGGCCTGTTCTTCATGAGTGTGGGCATGTCGATCGACCTCGCCCTCGTCCGCGAGCAATGGCTGCTGCTCGCCCTCGCGACACCCGCCGTGATCATCGGCAAGAGCCTTCTCATCGCCCTCCTGTCGCGGCTGTTCGGCGCGAGCTGGCGCGATGGGCTGCGCTCAGGAGCGCTGCTGTGCACGGCGGGCGAATTCGCCTTCGTCCTCCTTCCCGTCGCAACGGGCCTGGGCCTCATGTCAACGGCCGAGGCGCAGCCCGTCACGGCGCTCGCCGCCATCACCATGCTGCTGGGTCCGCTCCTGTCGACCTTCGTGGAGAGAATGGTCGCCAAGGCCGGTGGGAACGAGGAACAGCCCGACGATTCGGGCCTTCTCGGTCAGGAAGGCGAACTCGAAAGCCGCGTCCTCGTGATAGGCTTCGGTCGCTTCGGTCAGATCGTGAATCAGGTTCTTCTCGCGCAGGGCATCGAAGCGACCGTGATCGACAAGGATGTGGAGCGCATTCGCGATGCGGGACGCTTCGGGCTGCAGGTCTATTACGGCGATGGAACACGCCTCGACGTGTTGCGCGCCGCCGGGGCCGAAAAGGCCGAGATGATCTGTATCTGCATCGACGATCACGATGCCATTCTGAAGATCATCGAGATCATTCACGAGAATTTCCAGAATGCCCGCAGCTTCGTCCGCGCGTTCGATCGCATCCACGCCATCGAACTCATGAACCGCGACGTGGATTACCAGATCCGCGAGGTGTTCGAATCCGCCATCGTGTTCGGACGGGCCGCCCTCGAGGAACTCGGGACCGAGCCCGAGGCCGCCGCGTCCGCGGCCAACGACGTGCGCAAGCGCGATATCGCGCGCCTCGTGCTGCAGAAGGAAGTCGGCTCCATGGGCGGCGCCGAACTGGTTGTAGGGTCCAAGATCACGCCCGAGCCACTCACCGTTCCCACGGGCCGGGCCAGGGCTCTCAGTCCCGAGACGCGAGATATTCTCGGCGAAGGCGTGTTGTGATGGATTCCAGTCCCTCAGTGAAACCGGCCGATCCGCCGAGCGAGCCGCCGCGCTTCGTCGTCGGCTCGACCATGCGCCATGTTCTCGTCATGACGGGAACCGGAGCAGCCGGCCTCGTGGCGATCTTTATCGTCGACCTGGTATCGCTATTGTACATATCATGGCTGAATGACCCGAGCCTGACGGCCGGCGTCGGCCTCGCCACTGTGGTGATGTTCTTCACGGTCTCGATCAATGTGGGCCTGATGATCCCCATCGGGGCGCTCGTCTCCCGCGCTCTCGGGGCTCGCAGGCCAAAGGACGCGCGCCGGTTGGCGACGTCGTGCAGCATTCTCATGGCGGCTGTCGCCGCCATGGTCAGCCTGATCATCCTGCCCCTGTTGCCCACGATTCTGACCACGATCGGCGCCAGCGAGCAGACCTACGAAGTGGCACGGAACTTCCTCTGGATCGCGCTGCCGACCAACGTTCTCATGGCTATCGGCATGGCGTTTTCCACCGTCCTGCGCGCGGCGGGCGATGCCAAGCGCAGCATGTACGCGACCTTGTCCGTCGCCGCCGTCACGGTCGTCCTCGATCCCATCCTCATCTTCGGGCTGGGCCTGAAGACCAACGGCGCGGCAATCACTATCAACATCGCACGCGTCGCCTATGTCTATGTGGCTTTCCTCTTTCTGACGCGGGCTCACGACCTGCTGAAGCGCCCCAACTGGGCTGCGCTCGTCGCAGACGCACGACCGTTCTTCGCCATCGCGATTCCGGCCGTTCTCACCAACATCGCGGCGCCCGCGGCCAATGCGTTCTTCACGGGCGTGATGGCCCGGTTCGGCGATCAGGCGATTGCCGCGTCCGCGATCATCGACCGGGTCACGCCGGTGGCGTTCGCAGGAGTCTTCGCGCTCGCCGGCGCCATCGGCCCGGTACTAGGGCAGAACTGGGGTGCGCAACGCTACGACCGCATGAAGCAGACGCTCAGGGACGCGCTGACCTTTACCATCGTCTATGTGGGCAGCGTGTGGCTGATCCTTGTCCTCGTGCAGGTTCCGATCACGCGGGCTTTCAATGCACCTCCGGCGACCGCCGAGATTGTCCAGGTCTTCTGCCAGCTCAGCGGCTTCATCTGGTTCTTCGTCAGCCTGGTCTTTGTGGCGAACGCCTCGTTCAACAACCTTGGCTATCCGCTGCTTTCTACCTTCTTCAACTGGGGCCGGGCCACCCTGGGGATGATCCCCTTCGCCTATTTCGGCGCGGAAATCGGCGGGCCCAAGGGTGCCCTCGTGGGGATCGGGGCGGGGTCCGTGGTGTTTGGGATTGCGGCCGTCATCACTGCGTTCTGGACAATCCGGCGTTTGGAGAGGCAAGCTGTCCTCGCGATGTGATATCCTGCAGAGCGTTTCGCATTCGAGGAGGCTGCCATGTTCAACTGGTTCGATCTGATGCGGCAAGCCCAGACCAGTGCAGCCCTGGCCTCCCTCGCACAGCAGTTCAACCTGTCGGGCGATCAGACCCAGAAGACCATGGCGGCTTTCATGCCGGCCTTCACCATGGCGCTGCAGCACGCCACCGCGTCCAGCGACCCGGCCCGCTTCTTCCAGCCGATGATGAGCGGCGCCTTCCAGAATTTCTGGCAGGCCGCCGGGAGCCCCTTCACGCCGCAGGCGCAGCAGGAGGGCAGGCGGCTGCTGGACCAGCTCTTCGGCTCCGACGAAGTCAGCCGCCGCGTGGCCCATCAGGCCGCCGATTATGCGGGGATCAGCACCGAGACCATGCAGCAATTGCTGCCGCTTCTGGCGGGCATCATGGCCGGAGGCATGTCGCACTGGATGGCCGCGCACGCACAGGCTCTGCAATCCTTCGCGTCCTCGAAGGACAAGCCCGGGGGTGCCAATCCCTGGGCCGATCTCTGGGCCGGATGGATGACGGCAACGACGCCTGAGAAGAAGCATGCCAACCCGTTCGAGGACATGATGGCGAGCGTTCTCAAGACGCCGCCTCCCAAGGCTCCGCAGGAGGAACTCCCTGCCGCCCCGTCCTTCGACGAGATGATGGAAAAGGGACGCGATATGCAGCTGCAATATCTCGCGTCCCTGCAGTCAATCTTCACCGATGCCTGGCAGAGCCAGGACAAGAAGGGTTAGGCGCAACGCTTGATCGACGTCACCATGGGAACCACGGGTCGGACCGGCTTCGCCGGATAGTCGGGTCTCTCGGCGCGAGAGTGTCGCTCCGCACTTCGAACCAACACCCATGACGGGTTACGGATGAGGGGCTCGTCGAGCGCACCCGTCACATCGCTCCGGGTCAGGCCGATATCCGCGAGCATCCGATCGTCGAACTCGGCCAGATGCCTCACCTCCCGGCGATGCTTCAGCGCGACGAGGAAATTCGTGAGCGTACGGGCCACCAGCGCAAGGGTGGCCGTTCCCGAGAAGGCCGTTGATGGTAATGTAGACCGTTTCATCGGAGATCTCCGTGCTCTCACGTTCGATTCATCGGCTTTAGAACGCTGTGGAACGGGCATTCCAGGCATTCGAGGCGTTTCAGGATGTTTCAACGGCTGTTCCAGGAGCGTTTCAGGAAGTTTCGCTGGAACGTTTCAGCGCGTTCCAGCATACGTTCCGGTTAACATTCCACGGCGTTCCCGATTTTCCATGGAAGCCCATGTCCGCGGCCTTCCAGACAACCCATTGATTCACCTAGCTTTTTTCAGGACATGAAGATCGTACCAGGCAACTATCATCACTTGAAACGATTGTTTGAGATATGTATCATCAACTTGATTGATGATGAGGGTGTTGCTATGCATCTGCTTGATATCGACCAGCTCCGGACCTTCGTGGCCATTGCCGATACGGGGTCGTTCACCCGGGCGGCGGAGATCGTGCACAAGACGCAGAGCGCCGTGTCCATGCAGATGAAGCGGCTGGAGGACCGGGTCGGCCGGGCCATCTTCGAGCGCGACGGGCGCTTGTCGAAGCTCACGGACGAGGGCGAGCGCCTGCTCGACTACGCGCGTCGGATCGTGCGGCTGAACGCGGAATGCATGGCGTCCTTCAACGAGCACGAGCTGACCGGCCGGGTGCGCCTCGGCCTTCCCGACGATTACGCCGACCGCTACCTGCCGGAGATCCTGGCCCGCTTCTCGCGCTCCAACCCGAAGGCCGAGGTGACGGTGATGTGCGAGCCGAGCCACAACCTGATCGAGCGCGTGCAGCACGGCGACATCGACCTGGCGATCATCACCCATGTGGACCGGCGCGGCCCGTCGGAGATCGTGCGCATTGAGCAGCTTCTGTGGGTGACCTCGGCCCGGCACGGGGTGCACGAGGAAACCCCGGTGCCGCTGGCGCTCGGCCGCCCGAACTGCGACTGGCGCCACTCGGCCACGGAGGCGCTGGAAAGCGCCGACCGCGCCTTCCGCGTCGCCTATGTGAGCTACCACTCGACCGCCGTGGGCGCGGCCGTCCTGGCGGGGCTGGCGGTGTCGGTGCTGCCGGAGAGCGCCGTGCGGCCCGGCATGCGGATCCTCGGGCCGTCCGACGGCTTCCCGGCCCTGCCCTCGTGCAAGATCGGCCTGATCCGCGCCCGGGGCGAGGAGAACCCCCTCGCCGACGCGCTCGGCTTCCACATCAAGCAGTCGCTCGACAACCTCGGCTCGACCCGCGCGATGGCGCCGCTTGCGGCCGAGTGATCCCGCCTAC
This sequence comes from Microvirga sp. Mcv34, assembly GCF_024519725.1. Classification (GTDB taxonomy): domain Bacteria; phylum Pseudomonadota; class Alphaproteobacteria; order Rhizobiales; family Beijerinckiaceae; genus Microvirga. Next base: position 20,626 of record NZ_JALJRK010000033.1, read on the forward strand.
TTCGCCGCCGGCCGGCGCAGCACGAGCACGTTGCCGGCGAGCGCCAGCACGACGCCGATCACGGCGAGCGGCGTCCACACATAGCCTTCGAGCAGGGTCGAGACGGTCAGCGCCACGATCGGAAACAGCACCGTGGCATAGCCCGCCCGCGCGGCCCCGAGGCGCCGCAGCAGGGTGAGGTAGGACATGAAGGCCAGCACCGACGCGCCGATGGAGAGATAGATGAGCGAGCCGATGTATTTCGCCGTCGGCTCGATGATGAAGGCGTTGCCGCGCAGGAGGTTCAGCGCCAGCAGCACCGCGCAGCCATAGGTCATGCCCCAGGCGGTGGCGGAGAGAAGCGGCACGCCCCGGCGCTGCACCGTCGTCGAGATCATGTTGCCCGAGCAGAAGAACAGCGTGCCCATCACGCAGAGCGCCAGGCCCTTGAGCGCCGCCGCGTTGAAGCCCGCGCCGGTGATTTCCGGCCAGAACAGGAACAGGATTCCCAGGACGCCGACCACGCCGCCGAGCGCCACGCGCGGCTCGACCCTCTGCCGGAACACGAGGAAGCCGAGCACGAGGTTGAACACGGAGGCGAGCGAGAACACCACCGAGAGCAGCCCGGACGGCACGCTCAAGCCGCCGTAATAGAACGAGATGAAGTTGAACGAGAACAGGCAGCACCCCACCGCCGCGAAGCGCAGGTGATCGGCCGCCGGAAAGCGCACCCGGTGCCCAGTGGCGAGCACCCAGGCCCACATGAGCGCGGCCGCGAGCAGGAAGCGCCACAGCACCGACATTTCCGGCGCCACCACCCCGAGCTGCGCCCGGATCCCGATCCAGCTCACGCCCCACAGGAAGACGGTGGCGGCGTAAAGCCCCAGGGTCGTCCCGTCGAGCCCCTTCAGGCTCTGACCCGGCATGGCGGCGCTCGCGTGGCTCATGGCATTCCCGTCCCCTCTCGAAGGCCCCGGAATACGCCCGCGAACGCATCAGCACAAATGATGATAACTGATCGATTGCCCTTGGAACGGTGATGAAACGTTCCAAGAAATTCCCCAAGGGAAACTCCTGGAACGCCCCGCTGAAACGGCGCTGGAACGGTTGGAACGGCTGAAACGGGCGTTCCAACGGGATCGGACCAAAGGGTTGAGATATTGCAGGCAGAACGAAACTTCATATCATGGCGCCGCCATGTGAGAAGCCTATGCCCTATTACGTCTATCTCCTCGCGAGCCGCCGCCACGGCACGCTCTACTTGGGTGTGACGAACGATCTTGCGCGGCGAGTCGACGAGCACAAACGCAAAGGCGTTCCCGGCTTCTCGGCCCGCTACGACGTCTCCCGTCTCGTCTGGTACCAGGTCTACGACCGGATCGACGAGGCCATCGCCCGCGAGAAAAGCCTCAAGAAGTGGTGCCGCGACTGGAAGATCACCCTGATCGAGGAGATGAACCCCGATTGGTCGGACCTTTATGCCAGCTTGAATCGGTGAACCACGGCCCTTCCGTCCCTCCCCGTCATTCCGGAGCCACCGTCCCGTCATTCCGGGCGAGCGTGAGCGAGAACCCGGAACCCATACCCACTAACGATTGCAGAAGGCCGCGTGACGCTGCTCGCTCTTGCTTTCTATGTCGAGGTTATGGGTTCCGGGTTCGCGCCGCAGGCGCGCCCTGGAATGACGGCGGCAGCCCAGCCTTGACGGCTCCGCTCCTCACATTATAATGTTCATCTTTTGTTCTTGAATGTCGAAGACCGATTGCCATGACCTCTCCCTCTTCCCCTGTCCCGCCCGACCCGGACCACGCGAGTTCGTCGGGGTTCCGGGTAAAGCTCCCCCCGGAACGGATTGTCCTGTTGCGCGAATGGGTGGAATGCACCACCCGCCCGTTCAAGAAGATCGGCCAGGAACTCGGCATCTCGCCCGCGACCATCTCGCGCTATGCCAAGGAAGGCGGCTGGACACGCCCGGCGGGGTCGGCTCCGCCGCCCGCCATCGTCCGGCGCAATTCGGCGCCCGCGCCCCGGCGCAACGACGCCCCGCAATCCTCCCCGGCCCCGCGGCGCCGCCCCGCCGCCTCGGCCCATCCGCGCGAGCACATCGTCGAACGGCTCTGGAGCCTCGCGGAGCGCCATGCCGAGATCCTGGAGACCCAGCCCATCGAGCGCGCCGAACGCTCCCTCCAGACCCTCGCCCGCCTCACCCGCACCCTCGGCGAGATCGACCGGCACGCCCGCCCGTCCCCTCCTGCCGGCGACGAGCCCGGATCCGAATACGAGATCGACGCCCCCAAACCCCGCCGCAGCCTCCACGAGCTGCGCGACGAACTCGCCGCCCATCTGGAGCGCATCCAGCGCGAGGAAGGCTATGGCTGGGAGGTGCGGGAATGGTGGTTCATGAATGGCGAGGGGATTTAGATGGAAGATATCGATGAGGGTGAAATTTTGCGTTCCTCTACTATTAACCCAAAGAAAGTTTCGTGTTGTGGGAACGTAGTGGGTTTATATAGCACTCGCGAATGCAAACCGGTAAATGTGAGCTTCCAATCTCCACTTAGACGCTTGACCTTCCCAGCAAAGCATTAGTCCGATAAACATAAGCGGACCAAAATCTCCAAACTCCTAAATGAGTATGGATGAAAATAGTAAAAGGGCAGACATGATCGCGGAAAATACAAATGAAAGACTTCTTGACGAGCTCAATGAGGAAGAGTCGGAAGCGGCCCAAATCGAAGAACACACTTCGACTGACAGTGATATTGAAGCACAATTCAGCAGCCAGCCGTTTAGGGTCGTATATCAGTCTAATAATTTTCTTATTCCTCAAATCCGCGACTTAATTATGGGCGGAGACGCTGTCAACTTGCGCCCCGAATACCAAAGGCGCTTGAGATGGACCGAAACTCAAAAGTCTCTTTTGATTGAATCACTACTACTGAACGTCCCGATCCCTCCAGTGTTCTTTTTTGAGAACGATCTAGCTCGTTATGAGGTTATGGACGGTCAGCAGCGTCTCAATGCAATCAAAGAGTTTCTCGAAGGCGATTTTGCACTTCGTGGTCTAACCGTATTATCAGACTTGAATGGTCGCAGGTATAGCAAGCTTCCCCCTCGCGTAAAGCGCAGTCTGGATCGTGCCTCAATTTCTGCGATCGTCCTGCTTCAGGAGTCGCAGGGTAAATTGAAAAAGGCGGGCACAACTCGCTATTATGAATTAAGAAGATTCGTATTCGAGCGTCTAAATACAGGCGGAAAAAGGCTTAACGCCCAAGAAATCAGAAACGCAATATATGGCGGCGAATTCAATGAACTGATCATCCGCCTCTCTCGAAATGACGTTTTTACCAGTGTTTGGGGCATACCAAAATACACAAACTCAGATCCAAATGAATACTATGAAGAACCTGATAGGCAGAAAAACAATCTTTATAAGACAATGGGCGACTGCCAGATTGTCCTCAGGTTCTTCGCATTGGAGCAGGATGAGTACATTCAAGGCTCCATGAAATCTATGCTTGATAAGTGCATGGAGCGCTATTTAGACATCTCACATGCAGAAGCTGATCGCTTAGGAGAGAGGTATCTTTCGAGGCTTGGTCTAGCAAATGAACTTTTCGATGGCCGCCCATTCGACCTTGATGGCGACAAACCAAGCAGCCGCCCCTCCGCAGGTGTATATGATGGCGTGATGGTGGCTCTTGATCGACTGTGGGAACATCGTGATGCCCTTCGTGCAAAGAAAGCAGCCATTCAAGAACAGTATAGTAATCTTCTTAGAGCGCAAGCACATACCGGAAAGCTCACTGGAGCCGCAAATACCGCACAAGACATCAAGGACCGGATTAATCTTTTACAAAAGATGTTTGTCGGTGTGGTAAACGCATGATAACTGCTATTGACCTCGAAAGTCCGTTCTTGGATTTCCAAAAGCGAATTAAGCACTTGCGCGCCATTATGGTAGCAATTGAAGTCTCAGCGAAAACCCCACTCCCCAGCACGCCCCATCGCGCCGATGTCGACCTATCCATTATAGGCTTAACAACAAGTAATACTACCAATTCTATGTGCATAGTATTCCTTGCATCAAGTTTTGAAGAGTTTTTCAGAGAAGAAATCACACAATGTGGCAATTATATTGCATCTAAATACAGCTCAATATCAGAAGACATAAGGATTGCGCTTCGTGGCTCATATTGGCAGATCTGTATTGAGCGGTTACGCTTATCTCAAAATATCATAACCAAAAATAAGCCAAGGTCCATTGATCTGAAAGTTGTTACGGAGGCCCGTTCGATCCTTGAATCCGCAACAGGCTTTCCTATTGGAAATGATGCTACTACAATCAATGGAGCATATTTTCCGCATCACAGCCGAAACTTCCGACCTCATGTAGTCGAGGAGATTGCAGCTAGAATTGGATTGAGCAATTTACTCCAGCGTGTATCTGACTCAAATCGTTTAAGAGCTCATTTCGGCGTTACCAAGAAAGCGGAAGTTGAGCCAAAGCTTCGCGCAAAACTTGAAAGTTTTTATATAACCCGAAATGATATCGTGCACTCTCTAAATAGTTCTACAGGATATGGTGTAGATTACGTCTTTGACTATATGGAATTTCTAGAAATATTTGCAGAATCCGTCAAGAACACGCTCCACCGACACGTATCCTCTTGGTAAAAGAGAATAATGGCCAAAATTGATATGCACACGAGCGATGAATCATAGGCAATACGCTAAGCACAATGAAGCCTTACAATATCTCCGCACGCTGAGAACATGCTGGTTCAGTGCAGATGTAGTTGACTGGCAAATCTGAAAGCCATGCGACGCGACATTGTCCCAACTCTTAAAGCGCAGAGCGGGATCGTGCACCAACTGAGCGAAACATTTCTTGTACATACTTGCGCGTACTCAAATCTATGATCGCCCCGAGTAGTCTCCTGCAAACAGGCCCTAACCAGCAAAAGCACCTCTTTCGATCATTCCGGGACGCACATTTAGTGTGACACTGCCCCGCGGGGCAGCACCGAAGGCTTAGAGACACATAACCGCGACGTCATAGGAAACAGTGCGTCGGGTTGCACCTCTGTCTGCACCGCCAGTGTGCATGGGTTCCGGGTTCGCCTGCGGCGCCCCGGAATGACGGGGAGCGCGCAGGCACTAGCACAGTGTCCCCATTGACCCCATACCACTGTTACGTGTTATCTCGTCACCGGAGCCAACTGTCCCCGGCTCTGGGGCGTCAGAACCCCTCACAAGGCGGCTGGTATCGGCCGTCAACGATGCCTTCCCACCTTACGGTCGGGGAGGTGCTGTCGCATGTCCAGGGCGAAAGCCTAAAGGGCAGCGCGGTCGTCCTTGTGCGGCTTCTGAACTCCCCGGCCACCAGCTCCCGCTGGTGGTCGTCTCGACGAAGGGAGT
>NZ_JALJRK010000033.1:26125-61218 GCF_024519725.1 Microvirga sp. Mcv34
CTTCTGAACTCCCCGGCCACCAGCTCCCGCTGGTGGTCGTCTCGACGAAGGGAGTTGTCGCGATGGATCAGCCGTACAGCCTGTGGGCCGATTGGCTCTCGAAGTTCCACACCTGGCCCGAATTCATCCAAGCCCTGTGGCTCGTCGCCATCCCGGTCACCGTGCTCGGCCTCGCGTGGCTGGCGCTGCGCGGCCTCCGCGATCTCATCGTTTCGCTCTCCCGCCGCGACCACGGCGCGTCGGACGACCACGGCGAGCCGCACGGCCACGGCGAGTGGCGCGGCCACGGCGGGTGGCGCGGCCACCTGATCTACGGCGTGTATCAGGACCCGCAGGGCCGCTGGATGGTCTATCGGCACGGGCGCAAACCGCAGGAAGTCGACTGGACCAACCCGCCGCCGGAGCTGATCGGGCGTGGGAATGGGGGTTCATGAATGGCGAGGGAATTTAGGCGTGAGACCCGCTGTCCGGAGAGTTCGTTGAACGCCATTGAAGAAGGCGCAACTGCCTTCCTCTTCCGACTCAGCGGAGACCATCCAAGTGGGCAAGCGCGTCTCGACTGTTCACAAGAATGGCCTCATGCCAGCCCGTCGGCACCGCCGCCATTGCCCTTTAGACCGGTGGTTCAAGGAAGCCGTTATGTGTTGCATTGAGATGTTGACGCCTAGTCGCGCCTTTCTATAGCCGAGAGGAAGTCCTGGCCGGTCGCTTCATTAGGGCCTGGCGTGGCGGTCACTGGACTTTCATCGGCTTTTGGCGTCGAGGGCGGTGCGCCGAAGGTGGTCTTCACCATCTGCGCAAGCAACAGCGGCTGCACAGCGCTGCTCGCAAGGTCTTCAATCCGCTGTTTCAGCGTCTCGACTTGGTTACCTTTGCTCTCGGCCAGGTTGTCCTTCTCCGCAGGATCGCGAGCAATGTCGAACAGTTCGATGCGGCCCGGCAGGAGCGGCAACCAAACAAGCTTGTAGTCGCCCTGTCGGACCGCCGCCCGGAACGGCTCGATGTTGTAGACGATCTCCTGGCGGGGCGACTCTCCGCGACCGGACAGGTGATCCCACATGTTGTAGCCGTCCAGCGGCTTGTTCTTCTCCAGTTTGGCTCCCGCAAGGGCCGCGAGGGTCGGATACATGTCGGCGATATGGATCAGCCCACTGGCCTTGCCGGGTGGGAGCTGCCCCGGCCAGTTCGCAAGCCCGCAGACGCGGGTCCCGCCCTCATACAGCGTCCCCTTGCCGTCGCGGTATACGCCGTTGTTCGGAGGCAGGTCACCTCGCACCTCGGACTCGCCGGCGAAGATGGACGAGCGCGTGCCGCCATTGTCGCTGTGGAAGATCACGAGTGTGTTCTCCCGAATGCCTTTCTGATCGAGGGCAGCGACGACCTTGCCGATTTCGTCGTCCATCGCGGTAATTTGGGCTGCGTAGGCCCGCCGCAACGGATCGGCGATCTGCGGGTACTTGTCGAGATACTCTTGCGGGGCTTGATAGGGTGTGTGCGGCGCGGTGAACGCGAGATAGAGGAACAGCGGACGGCTGACGTCATGGTCAGTGATGAGTTTAACCGCCTCACGGCCGAACAAGGTCGTGTCATATCCGGGCTCGCGCACGAGCGTGTTGTCGCGATACCAGTCTACGACGCCATGAGCCTCGTGCTTGAAATGGTCGATCTCCCCGACAAGGGGGCCGTAGTATGAGTCGAACCCGCGCTGGCGCGGCCAGAGTTCCGTCCTCGCATGTCCGAGATGCCACTTTCCGACCATGGCCGTCCTGTACCCGGCGTCCTGCATGGCCTGCGACAGGAGCCATTCGTCCATCGCCAATCCGTAGCTTCCCCCGGACGGGATCACGCCTGTTTGGAGTCCATAGCGGAATGGATAGCGCCCGGTCATCAAGGTTGCCCGGCTTGGGGTACACATCGGCAGGGCATAGAATTGCTCAAGTTGAACGCCGGTCTTGGCCAGGGCATCCAGATGGGGTGTTGCAATGTCGGAGCCGTTGAAGCCGACATCTTTCCATCCCTGATCGTCGGAGACGATGTAGATGATGTTCGGGCGTAAGGGTGCCTGGGCGCTGGCCCGGCCGGGAGCGCCCATTGTGGCGACCCATGTCGCCACCCCGGCCGCGGCTGCACCGCCCTTGAGCATGTCGCGGCGCGTAAGATCGTTGAGAGTTGCGCATTCCAAGTCGGTTGGATGCGACATGAGAGAGACTCCCGAGTTTGCAAGGTGGCAGACGAAAGCGGGGTTCGGAGGCATTGTCCAACGGATAGGCTGACATTCCTCTTTTCGGCGCTCATTGATCTTGATCAACAGCCGCGGCTGTTGATGGAGGCGCCATTTTGCGAAACGAAGAGCATGCAGCCCTTCAAGGAAGCTCACCCGTCCGCGGTGTTCGGCTCGATGCGACTGTCTCCTCAGGGTACATAGCTGAAGCTAACGAAGAGACCATTTCAGAGGAGAATCCGGAGTCCATGAACGCGCCGTGGCGAGCAAGAATGCGATTATGGGCGCTGCGGATTTTTCCATGATTTTGGCGCTTACGGGTTACGGGTTCGACTGCGACGCCCCGGAATGACACTCGCCACGTCATCACCTCCCCGAACTCGATCCGGGGACCCGTGCCGGTGAACTCGATCGGAAAAGGACCGCGCGTCACAGCATCGGGATGGCCGGGACAGGCCTGGTCATCGCCTGTAAGGAGTGCAAACATAATTTATGGTTTCAGCGTCTTTCAGCCGCCATTCGGATGTAGTTTCGAACATCACCCATCACAAGCCAATCCAAGCTCTGGCCGTGTTCAATGGCAAAATCGACGAGGCGCTCATCATTTTCGGCAATCGCTTTCGGGTCTAACTCGAGAAGACTGAGGCTGTCGATGATGACTTCCAGTCGCGCTAAGATGATGTTGCGGTCAATGTGCATTTGCGTCTCCGTAGATTGCCGGCAATGAACCCTACTCCGCCATGGCCGGACTTGTTCCGGCTATCCACGTTTCCGGACACTCGACCCTTATCCTGAGGAGCAGCCGAGAGGCTGCGTCTCGAAGGATTACCCATCGCGCTCTGGATCCTCCTTCGAGACGCCTGCTCCGCAGGATGAGGGCAAAGGGTGTGAGCATGGGGTCATCGGCACGGGCCCGATGATGAAGCGGCGGAGAATGCTCCAGCCCATTGACCCAGCACCCCTGTTGCGTGTTACCTCGTCACCGGAACCGGGCGCATCCGGTTCTGGGGCGTCAGAACCTCTCCTGAAGCGGTCGGCATTGGCCGCAACGATGCCTTCCCAACCTTACGGTCGGGGAGGCGCTGTCGCATGTCCAGGGCGAAAGCCTAAAGGGCAGCGCGGTCGTCCTTGTGCGGCTTCTGAACTCCCCGGCCACCAGCTCCCGCTGGTGGTCGTCTCGACGAAGGGAGTTGTCGCGATGGACCAACCGTACAGCCTGTGGGCCGATTGGCTCTCGAAGTTCCACACCTGGCCCGAATTCATCCAAGCCCTGTGGCTCGTCGCCATCCCGGTCACCGTGCTCGGCCTCGCGTGGCTGGCGCTGCGCGGCATTCGCGATCTCATCGTTTCGCTCTCCCGCCGCGACCACGGCGCGTCGGACGACCACGGCGAGCCGCCCGGCCACAGCGAGTGGCGCGGCCACGGCGAGTGGCGCGGCCACCTGATCTACGGCGTGTATCAGGACCCGCAGGGCCGCTGGATGGTGTACTGGCACGGGCGCCAATCCGAGGAGGTGGATTGGGAAAACCCGCCGCCCGAACTCATCGGGCGCGGATCGGTGATCCAGGGCGTGTTCCGCCGGCCGGAGAAGTAAAGGCCGCTCCCCCTCCCCGTATGGCCGCCCCCTTACGTTTTTGAACCCCACGGCTTCGGGTCGGCGCGAGCGGATGATGACCCGCGCGGGGGAGCCCTATCGCCTGCCCTGCCGCGACGGAGCGGAGGATTGGCACCTTGTGTCAAGCGAATGTCTTTGTCGATCAAGCAGACGTCCGTCGGCCATGCGTGAATGGCAGCCCGTGCGGCCGCCGAGCCGGGTTCGGCCAAGGGTATACGGGCCGAACCGACTTTCGCCCGAAGGGCTCAGGAGATCGCCTGCGCCCGCGATGCATCTTGGATCGTACTCGTTCAGGCGACGCGGCAGCATGATCGCAGGCTCACAGGATACGGAGACGGATCATGAAGAACGTCCTGATTGGACTCGGTGCTCTCGCCCTCGGCGCCATCCTTCTCGCGGGAGACGCCTCGGCGCGCGGCGGTGGCGGTGATCGAGGTGGCATGACGGGGGGAGCCGCGGTTGACCGCGGCGTCGATGTCGGCAGGACGGGAGCCGTCGTGACCAACCCCAACCGCACCTCCGACAAGTGCCCTCTGGTTCCCGTCCGCCGGGGAACGCAGACAATGCTGGTGCGGCGCTGCTGATCGGCCTCCCGTCGGAGCCGCGGGCTCGGCCCGTGGAGCGGCCGCGGAACGCCCGCTCCGCTCTTCGGCGCCATGGCGGCGGGCCTTTGGCGGGAAAGGTCAAGGGAACGTCCCTCACGGTCAAGCACGAGCCGGCCCGTCCCCTATCCTGGCCGAGGTACGATTGTTCACAACGACAAGGAGGGTTCAGATGCGTTCGTTTGCAAAGCCTTTGACATTGCTGGGCGGTTTGGCTGCGGCCTCCGTCGCGTTTTCATCCCTGGCGGTTGCGCAACCCTTGACGCTCAGGGTCAGCCCCACCGCACCGCTCAGTCCGGCCGCACCTCCCGGAGGCATTCCGGCGTTGGGCTATGCCGTGAACCCGGCGGATCTGCCGCCCGGCGTGACCACCATGGGCTACACGCAGGATGGCTGGATGATGACGCCCGCCGACGATCTTCACCGCATCGGGCCTCGCTATGCCCAGCCCAGCGGCGTCAAGCTCCGGCGCGGAAGCCCGGTTCCGGACTGGATCGACACCGGCGACATGCAGAGCGTCTCGATCCAGGGACTTTCGCCTGGGACCCAGTACGGCTACTTCATCTCGCCCGATCAGAAGATCGTCGTAGTGGATCCGCAATCCCGCCGGGTCATGCGCGTGATCCGGTGAATCGATGAATCCGTCCGGAGCGTCGATGGCTCCTTGAAGCCGCTCCCCGGCCACCGGCTCCCTCTGGTGGCCGCCCCACCGGGGCATCGTCCGACGGCCGGAGGCGCGATCGACTCCGGCCGGTCCTCTTCCCCTGCCCAGCCCGCTCTTGATCCGGGCGGCCAAATGCGGTTCGCTGCCCCGGCCGAAAGAGCAACGGGGACGAGGCCGCAATCCCGGCCTCCAAGGGAAGGAGCACCGCATGGCGAAGAACACGATCTGCCTCTGGTACGACAAGGACGCCGAGGCTGCGGCCCGCTTCTATGCCGAGGTCTTTCCCGACAGCGCCGTTCACGCGGTGCACCGGGCGCCGGGCGATTATCCGGCGGGCCAGGAGGGCGACGTGCTGACGGTCGAGTTCACCGTCGCGGGCGTGGCCTGTCTCGGCCTCAACGGCGGGCCCGCGTTCACGCACAACGAGGCCTTCTCGTTCCAGATCGCCACCGACGACCAGGAGGAGACCGACCGCTACTGGAACGCCATCGTGGGCCATGGCGGCCAGGAGAGCGCGTGCGGCTGGTGCAAGGACAAATGGGGCGTATCCTGGCAGATCACCCCGCGCGTCCTGACGGACGCGCTGGCGGCGGGCGGCGATGAAGCCAAGCGCGCCTTCGCGGCGATGATGACCATGCAGAAGATCGACGTCGCGGCGATCGAGGCCGCGCGACGCGGGTGATGCGTTCCCGCGTCCGGCGGCAGGAGGAGAGGCTACGCGTCTGCGCATGGAACTCTCATGGCCAAGGATACTTGGCTCTCAGGCGCCGTCCGTGCAGAGAGAAGCCATGCCGAAATACTTCTTCAACATCCATATCGGAGCGGACGTTCTCAGTGACCCGGAGGGGCAGTCTCTGCGCGATCCCGACCAGGCGTGGGAAGTCGCGAGCGCCATGGCTCGGAACCTGATGGACACCCAGTTCGACAAGCCGGTCGATTGGGCGTCCTCCCACATCGAGGTGAGGGATGACCTCGATGAGATCGTCCTGGAATTTCCGTTCCTGGAGGCTCTTCAGTTCACCCCGAAATCCCATTGAAGCGCCCGTAGGGCGAGGTCCGGATGGCGCGGGAGCGGCCTCCGGCATTCCTCGTCCACGTTCTCCACAGGCTCCCCTTCGGCCTATCGACGCATCCCGGAGACTCGTGAGACGTTCCCTATATGTTCTTAGGGAGATTCGTCATGCCGGCCCCCAATCGAAAGCTGACCACCGAGCAGGTTCTGGAGGCTCGTCTGAGGTTCGCATCCGGCGAGCGGGAATGGGGCAAGCTTTCCCGGGACTATGGCGTGAGCCGGGACACGATCAAGAGCGCGGTCGTGGGCGAGACCTTCAAGGAACTCCCGATGCCGCCCAGGAGGTTTTTCGGCCATAGCTCCTTTCCCTATGGCTAAAGCCTTTTTCGGCAGCGCTGGGCGTCTCGACCGGGGCGCCGTCAAGGCTCCCAATAGGGCGGCTCTCCGAACGCTTCGCGCAAACACTCGGCAAAGGCCCTCAGCTTGGCCGAAGGCCGCCGTCCCTCCAGATGGGCGACATAGATGAACTCAGGCGCGGGCCTGACCCCTGCATCGATCGCCTGAAGACGGCCGCTCGCGATGTCGGGCCCGACGATAAAGGTCGGCAGGAGGGCAATGCCGATCCCGGACAAGGCGGCATCCCGCATCATGTCGCCGTTGTTCACGCGCAGGGCCGTGCGGCCGCGCACGATCGTTGCCCCGCCCGGCCCCGGGAACCGCCAGTCGTCGACGCCCCGGTTGGTATAGAAGATCCCGCGATGAGCCTCGAGGTCGCCGGCCGCGCCGGGCGTGCCATGCCGCGCCAGGTATTCCGGCGACGCGACGAGGACCCGCCGGCTTGGCGCCAGCCGCCAGGCGACCAGCCGCGAATCCAAGAGCGGTCCGTGTCGGACCACGGCGTCATATCCTTCCGCGGACAGGTCGATCCGCCGATCATCGAGATCGAGCGTCAGCTCGATGCCGGGATGCTTGGCGAGGAACGGATAAACGGCCGGCCCGAGATGCATTCGGCCGAACGTCACCGGCGCGGAGATGCGCAACGGGCCGACCAGAGCGCCGCTGCGCTGGGCCATCTCGGCGATCGCCTCCTCGACCTCGTGGACGATGCGGGACGCCCTCTCGCGGAAGGTGATCCCGTCCTCCGTCAGGCTCAGCCGTCGCGTGCTCCGATGCACGAGCCTCACACCGAGACTGCGCTCGAGCTCGACCAACCGGTCGCTGACCACCGACTTCGACAATCTCAGGCGGCGCGCGGCTTCGCTGATCGAACCGGCTTCTGCGACGGCGACGAACGTTGCAATTCCATCGAGTTTCATCATCGTTCGGATTGTCCGGAGGCCAGTTTCTCCTTTTGCAGCCTAATCCGGAAGGCCCCGGGACGCTATCTCCGCCTCGACCGGAGAGGCACCGATCGCCATCGCGACGAAAGCTCTCCAAATCATCGGAGAGGCCCCATGCTCAGGTTCGTCATCAGTGCTCTCGGAGCCGCGGCCATCGCGCTGCCGACCGCCGCGCAGGTCCAGTTCCCGGCCGAGCTTCGAACGCAGGAGATCGCAACCAACGGCGCCACGATCCATGTCCGCGTCGGCGGCACGGGTCCGGCCGTGGTCCTTCTGCACGGTTATGGCGAAACCGGCGATATGTGGGCTCCCCTGGCCAAGGAACTCGTCCATGATCATACGGTCGTGGTTCCGGACCTGCGCGGCCTGGGACTGTCCTCGAAACCGGCGGAGGGATTCGACAAGAAGACGCAGGCCGGCGACGTGGCCGGCGTGCTCGACGCGCTCAAGATCGATCGCGCCGATCTGGTCACGCACGACATCGGCAACATGGTCGGCTATGCCTTCGCCATCCAGCATCCGGAACGGGTGAGGCGGTTCGTTCTGATCGATGCTCCCCTGCCGGGCATCGGCCCATGGGACGAGATCCTGAAAAATCCGCTGCTGTGGCATTTCCGGTTTGGCGGGCCCGACATGGAACGCCTCGTCGCCGGCCGCGAGCGCATTTATCTCGATCGCTTCTGGAATGAGTTCTCGGCGACGCCCAGTCGCTTCACCGAAGCCTCACGGGAGCACTATGCCGAGCTGTACGCCCTGCCGGGCGCCATGCATTCAGGCTTCGCCCAGTTTGCCGCGTTCGATCAGGATGCCGTCGACAATAAGGCCTTCCTTGAATCCAAGGGGAAGCTCGGGATGCCGGTGCTGGCGATCGGAGGCGAGAAGTCGTTCGGACCGATGATGGCGACCGTGATGCGGTTTGCCGCCAGCGACGTGACCGAAGGGATCATTCCGGATTCAGGTCATTGGATCATGGAGGAGAACCCGACGGCGACGAGCGCCATGGTTCGCTCCTTCCTCTCGGCCCCATGAGCGATCAACCGCCGCGGCGACGGATGGCGCCGATAGGCCGTCATGACGCGAGCCGTGCGGCGGGAGGACCGATGTTGTCCACGAAAAGCGCGATTTCCTGCGGGTGGTGCGCTCGTGCCGTCAGCCCTGCCCGGCAGAGTCAGCCTCTTGGCCCAGGAGACGACGCAGACGTTGGTTCTCGGTTCGCAGACTTTCGATCTCCGCACGCACGGGCGTGAGCGCTTCGTCCAGCTCCTCGCGCGTGAAGCGCGGGGTAATATGCTGAGGACAGTTCCAGTCGAAGGCCTCCACGTGAATCAGCGCGGCACGCTCAGAACGCGCCGCGTAGCCAGGTTCGGCAAGGGTGGCGACGCGTTCGGGATCCACTTTCGCATCGATCATCCGCAGGCGCCCGAAGATCTTGAGTCGCCGCTGATGGGCGTAGTCCATCAGGAAGAGCGATACACGGTCGTTGGCCGCGACATTGCCGGTCGTCACATATTGCCGGTTGCCGCGAAAATCCGCGAAGCCGAGTGTATGATCGTCCAAGGCCCGCAGAAATCCGACCGGCCCACCCCGATACTGCACGTAGGGCCACCCTGTTTCGGACACGGACGCGAGATAGAACCCGTCACGTCCTGCGATGAAGGCCAACTCCGCTTGACCGAGCCGGTCGTTGCGGACCGGCCCGTCCTTGTCGAGCGTTCCATCCAGGCGCGCGTACTGGGCCGCGCTGCCGTAGGACTCGCGCGCGAGCTTCACGGAAGGCGTCGATGCGATCTCGAGCCACTTGTGCAGCATGTCGAACCTCGTCGGGACAAAAGGACTGGGATCAGTCCTGATAGGCCCAGTCCGCAGGGAGCCAGGCCAGGCGGCCCTGGTCGGAGACGATCCGGCCCAGACCCGGGAAGGGCATGTGCGTTGCCGCGATGAGCGCCCCCTCCTCGGCTGCGCGTGGAAAGAAACGGGCACGCATGGCCTGCGCGGCCGGGCGATCCTGCTCGAGAAGAAAGTTCACGTCGGTGCCCATGGCCGGATGGACCACCGGGAACAGCATGTCGGAAACCATGATCAGGCTCTGCCCACCGTCTTCGATCCGCACGCCGATGTGCCCGGGTGTATGACCCGTAAGGTCGATGAGCGAAACGCCGCGCGCGATCTGATGGTCGCCCTGTGTCGCCTGGAGCTTGGGGTACAGGCGCACGAGATCGGACGAGAGGCGGAAGCTGTCCTGGAGGTAGTCGGGCGCGGCGGCCTGCTTACCCGGATCGGTCCAGTGCACGATATCCCGTCGGTCGACATACACCTCCGCATTCGGGAAGCTGCGCCGGCCACCCGCGACGAGGCCGCCCACATGATCCTGGTGCATATGGGTCACGATCACGGCATCGATCTGGTCGGCCCCCAGCCCTCGGGCCGCGAGCGCCTGCGGAAGGTTGCCGGTGTGGCCCATCGAGCCTGCGGGTCCGGAGTCGATCAGAATGCGGTTCGATCCATCCTCGACGAGATATTGATTGAACAGGAAGCGGACACCGCTGGTCCGTGCCGTGAACTGTGCCTTGGCGGCCGCCTCGACCTGCTCGGGTGTGCGGCCGGGAAAGTATCCGTAGGGCATGTCCGCGTACCCGTCCGAGAGGGCTGTCACGGTGAAGCGGCCCACCCTTATCTGCGCGAGCGGCGTCACGGCGGAGCCAGACGGCGCGTTTGCTGCTCGCACAGGGAGGATCTGTGCTCCGAAGATCAGGCTGGCGGCTGGAAGGCCGAGGCTAAAAGCGCGACGGGAGAGCAAGAGAGGCATGGGACAAGCTCCGGGTCTTTGCGGGCCGAGCCACCGAACCTGATCAGCGTTGATGCCCGACTCCGACGGAACGCTAGACCCTCTCCTTCCTGAGCGGTATCCTGAGACTTCGAGACGTTTCCTCTCAGTTTCTGGAAGGCGCGATGGATCGCTTCGAGGCCATGGCCGTTCTGCTCGCCGTCGTGGAGGAAGGCAGCCTGTCCGCCGCATCCCGGCGCCTGCGCGCACCGCTCGCGACGGTGAGCCGCAAGGTGGCGGACCTGGAGCGGCATCTGCGCGCCCAGCTTGTGGTGCGCAC
Organism: Microvirga sp. Mcv34; assembly: GCF_024519725.1. Lineage (GTDB taxonomy): Bacteria > Pseudomonadota > Alphaproteobacteria > Rhizobiales > Beijerinckiaceae > Microvirga. The sequence goes on from NZ_JALJRK010000033.1 coordinate 36,684, forward strand.
AAGCAGACGGATCGAACTCACCGACGCGGGCCGCGCCTATGTTGAGGCTGCCAAGCGCATTCTGGAGCAAGTCGAGGAGGCGGAGCGCGAGGCGGCAGGCGAGTACACGGCGCTCAAAGGCGAACTCCAGGTGACGGCGCCCATCGTGTTCGGGCGAACGCACGTCCTGCCGATTGCGCTCGACTTCCTGAAAGAACTCCCGGACATCGACTTGCGGCTCCTCCTCAACGACCGCCAAGTGAACCTGGCCGAGGAGCACATTGATGTTGCCGTTCGCATCGGCCACTTGGTCGATAGCGGATTACGGGCGACGAGGGTCGGCGCGGTCCGGCGCGTCGCCTGCGCAAGCCCCGCCTATCTGGCCCGACGCGGCATTCCCGCGACGCCGCGCGACCTCGCGGTGCATGACGGCATCACGTTCCGGGGCTTTGAGACGGCGCCCGAGTGGCGCTACCGCGGCGACAGTCCCACCTGGACGGCCGAACCGCGCACGCGCATTGCCGTCAACTCGACAGAAGCTGCCGTGGCCGCAGCGGTCGCGGGTCTGGGGATCGTGCGTCTCCTCTCGTATCAAATCGAGAAAGAGTTGCGCTCGGGCGCCCTGGTCGAACTCCTCGAAGGTTTTGCGCCCGAGCCGTTCCCGGTCAGCCTGATCTACCCTGAAGCCGGTCTGCTGGCGCCCAAGGCCCGCGCCTTCATCGATTGGACGGTGCCGCGACTTCGAGCGCATCTGGCCTAGGGCATTTTTGGCGAAGTAGATCCGCTTCGCCGAGAAATGCGGTCAAACAAAGAAGAGAGATGATCCCACGCCCGTGGAAACGGCTCTCTTACGGCGGCGAGGCTGGGGAAGGTCCGTCTCTGATCCCATTCCACTGTCGCCGCATGAACCGATCGGCTCGCGAAGCTCCCCACCTGGCCCGATTGGCTGGAAGCGGAGGGCGCGGGCTCGACGGGCGCGGATGCCCGACGAAAAAGGACCCGGGATGCCGAAGGTCTGGAGGAGGCATCCCGGGTCCCGCATGCTGTTGACCGCTAGCTCAACAGCTACCGGCAAGAAAAGTTTCATCGCCATCGGCCCCGCGCTACGAGGGTCGGTGATGGGGCGATCCGCTGCCCTTTCTCTTCGGCGTTAATTCGACAGAATACCTTTCCCCGGGCGCCATTATCGACAATCCTGGCAATGAGTACTTCAGAATAGCTAACTGCCTGATATTGCCGAATACAGTAAATCGATACTATTTTTTTAGGACTGAGCAAACGTTGAAGCCTCAATACGTGATCGTTTCTTCAGTCCGCGTTTCTGCTCATCGCAGAGGCCGTGCGTGTGTTCCCAGATGGCGAAATTGGAAGACGCAGCGTGCTGTTGACACGCCGCCGAAAGGCGTGGGGGTTCGAGACCCTCTCTGGGAGCCAACCTCTTCCCGAACCTTGCTGAAACCGGCCGCATGAGCGACAGAGCCATTGCGGCGCGCGGGATGTCGCGCGTCCCGCAGGCCGTTTTGGAACGACGCTCACGCCAGCATGACCGTTTCTCCGCACAATGCAATGATGGCATGAAGCGCTGTGGTGCGTGGTGATTCAGGCCGCGTCCGCGTATTGGTGCTCCTGCCGCCTCGGGCCCGGTCGGGGGAGCTTCCTCAGCATCGCCTTCACGTGCTCCTTCACGGCATGCAGACTGGGCCCCGGGGTGCTCTGCTTTTCCTGCGACATCACACGCTCCTCAGTCCTGCTGCGCAAACGGGGCAGGCTCGCCCGACGATGGCCCATTCGCGGGGTTTCGTCTGTGACCAAAGTCACACAACTTTTTGCATAAGACTAAGGTTCAATGTGAGTCGGTCGGCCCTGGACCATATCGGTCGCGCCTCTCGCGTCGGGCCATCGAGACGAATGTCGGATTGGTGGGCCCGGCAGGACTCGAACCTGCAACCAGACCGTTATGAGCGGCCGGCTCTAACCATTGAGCTACAGGCCCTTCCGAGGAAGGCAAGGGATCGTCCGGGGAAGCCCGTCGCCACCCCTTGTCGTGACGGCGGCCCTGCCCTTTCCATGAGCAAGACCCAGGCGAAAGGGTAGTCCGGAGGAGCCCGGAGGCCACGCATGTTCCTGTAATACATCGCCCTGTCCGTCAAGCCGGTTTCGTCCTGTCGTCGATGGCGGGATGTCTCTGCCCCCTTGACGCCCGCCCGGATCCTCCATCTGTCTGCTTTCCCGCTTGGGCCGGGACGAGACTGGGAGAACGGGATGGGTTTGCTGATCGACGGGGTCTGGCACGACCAATGGTACGACACCAAGGGCACCGGTGGACGCTTCGTCCGCAAGCCCTCGGCCTTCCGCAGCTGGGTCACCCCCGACGGCTCGGCTGGCCCCTCCGGCGAGGGTGGGTTCAAGGCGGAGCCGGGGCGCTATCACCTCTACGTCTCGCTCGCCTGCCCCTGGGCGCATCGCACCCTGATCATGCGCCGACTGAAAGGCCTGGAGGCGATGATCGACATCTCCGTCGTGCACTGGCGCATGCTCGAGCACGGCTGGACCTTCGAGGACGGGCCGGGCGTCGTTCCCGATCCCATCAACCGGGCGCGATACCTCTACGAGGTCTATACGGCGGCCGTACCCGACTACACCGGCCGCGTGACGGTGCCGGTGCTCTGGGACAAGGCGACCAGCACCATCGTGAACAACGAATCCGCCGAGATCATCCGCATGCTGAACGCCGCCTTCGACGAAGTGGGCGCCACGCCGGGCGATTACTGGCCGGCCGACCTGCGCCCCGAGATCGACGCCCTGAATGCGCGCATCTACGACAGCGTCAACAACGGGGTCTACAAGGCCGGCTTCGCGACGACGCAGCAGGCCTATGAGGAAGCGGTGCGTCCGCTGTTCGAGACGCTCGATTGTCTCGACGAGCGCCTGTCCTCACGGCGCTATCTCTGCGGCGACCGGCTAACCGAGGCGGACATCCGGCTCTTCACCACGCTGGTGCGCTTCGACCCGGTCTATGTGGGTCATTTCAAGTGCAACCTGCGTCGCATCGCCGATTACCCGCATCTCTCGGGCTACCTGCGCGACATCTATCAGACGGACGGCATCGGCGGCACCGTGAACATGGCGCATATCAAGGGGCATTATTACGAGAGCCACAAAACCATCAATCCCACGGGCATCGTGCCGCTCGGACCGATCCTGGATCTCGACGCGCCGCATGGGCGGGATCGTCTCTAAAGCATCGAGCGCAAAAGTGGGAACCGGTTTTGCGTGAAGGGATGCCCTACGGCTTGTAAACCTCGATCGCCTCGGCGAAACCTTCGACCTCGTGAGGGCCCAGCGGCGAGGGATTGCCCCAGAGATGCTCGACGAAGGGCTTGGACATGAGCAGCGGTTCGCCCAGCCTCTTGTTCAGCTCCGCGATGCGGCTCGCGAGGTTCACGTCGCGGCCGATCACCGTGAAGTCGAGGCGCTGGCCGGAGCCCACATTGCCGTAGGCCGCGTCGCCATGGTGAAGGTCCAGGCCGACATTGATCGGCACCGGGAAACGGCCCTCGTTGTTGGCGGCCTCGATGCGCCGCAGCGCCTTGGTGGCGGCCGTGAGCGCCGATTGGGCGGCGCCGCCCGTGTCGTCGCCCTTGTCGCGCACGATGGCGAGAAGCCCGTCACCCAGATATTTCAGCACCTCGCCGCCTTCATCCTCGATGGGCGGCACGAGGCAGTCGAAATAATTGTTCAGGAGTTCGACCGCGCTTTCCGGGCTCAGGGTCGACGAGATATGCGTGTAGTCGCGCATGTCGGCGAACAGGATGGCTGAGCGGATCCGCGTCACCTGCCCGCGCTGGATGGCGCCGGAGAGGATCGCCTTGTGCGGATCGTCGCCCACATAGATGCGCAGCACCTCGTCGAGCCGGTTGCTCGTCGCGCGCAGCTCGGTGACGAGGGAGAAGGATGGGATCACCATGCGCAGGATCGTCAGCTCGCGGATGCCGAAGCCCTGCGGCGACCGCGTCGCGAAGGAGATCGCGTTCTCGGCCCCGTTGGTGAAACGGATCGGGATGGTGACGTAATGGCGATAGCCCGCGTCCTTCAGCTCGGGGATGATCGGAAAGAGATCGTCGGGCGTATTCGCGAGATCGAGGACGAGCCACTCCCTCGTGCGGTTGACATGGGCGAAGGGGCTCGTCTGGTAGACGGTCTCGCGGCGATCGCCGTGCGGGAGATAGCGCACGACCGTCCCCTCCTCGCGGGTCCAGAACCGCCCGATCCCGGCATATTCCGAATGCAGCGTCTCGATGGCGGAAACCGCCCGGTCGATAGGCAGGCCGAGCTCGATCAGCCGGTTGAGGAAGCCCGACAGGACCTCGTTCGAATCCTCCATCTGGCCCGCTACGGTGATCAGCCAGTCCCGCAGGGCGATGACCCGCGCGAGGCTTTCCGCGTCGAGGCTTCGCGCCATGGTCAGGAGATCGTCCGGAGAGGCCGGCAGGAGGGAGGATGACATCATAAGGCCAAGGTGTGTTGTCCCGGTGGATCCTTCAACCCGCCAGGAATCGTTCCGTCAGGAATCGTTCCATCCGGAAAGCTGGGATGCCCTTCCCGAAAGGGCAATGGCTTTGACAGAAGCCTGTGGCCGGAATAGAGCCAAGCCATGGCAAGCATCGATACGCTTTTCGTCACCAAAGTCTACCGCGCCGAGATGACGGGCGCCAAGGCCGAGCTTCGCAATGCGGAGCTGGAAGCGGCCTGCCTGTCCATCGCCGAGGATGACGAGGCCGGCCAGCGCTGGTGCGAGAAGCACGGCTATCCCGGCTATACGTCCTATGCGTCCCTGAACGACCTGCCCTGGCGGGTGCCGGTGTTCGGCGAGCTTCTGAAGGAGCTCGACAAGCACGTGGCGAGCTTCGCCAAGGAGCTGGAATTCGACCTCCAGGGCCGCAAGCTCGTGCTCGACAGCCTGTGGATCAACATCCTCCCGCCGGGCGGCATCCACACGTCCCACATCCACCCGCATTCGGTGATCAGCGGCACCTATTACGTGACGATTCCCGAGGGCGCGAGCGCGCTCAAGCTCGAGGACCCGCGCCTCGGCTTCATGATGGCCGCGCCGCCGCGCAAGCCGAAGGCCAAGCAGGAGAACCGGCAGTTCGCCTACATGAAGCCGGTCCCCGGCACGGTGCTGCTCTGGGAAAGCTGGCTGCGCCACGAGGTGCCCTTGAACGAGGCCGAGAGCGAGCGCATCAGCGTGAGCTTCAACTATTCCTGGCAGTAGGACACGGCGGGTCCGGGCAAAACCAGCTTTATTTCGATTCTCATCCTCATCCTGAGGAGCAGACGCAGTCTGCGTCTCGAAGGAGCTTCCAGCGTGCTCTGGATCCTCCTTCGAGACGGTCGCTTTCGCGACCTCCTCAGGATGAGGACGGAGTATTTCTGGGAAAAGCCGCCCCTCAAACCTCCGCCCACATGCGGAAGAGATTGGCGCTGCTCTTCGCCAAGAGGTCGAATTCCGGCGTCTTGCCCGATTGGGCGAACAGGTTGCGCCTGGCGGTTTCCAAATCGAACAGAAGCTCGCGCCGGGCGCTGTCGCGCACGTAGCTCTGCGCCCAGCCCACCGCCACCATGCGCTCTCCCCGCGTGACGGGCGCGACCCGGTGCAGGCTCGTGGAATCGTAGGCCACCAGATGCCCGGCCGGGAGCTTTACCTCCTCCTCGCCGGACACGGATTCGATCACGAGCTCGCCGCCGTCGTAAGTCTCCGGATCGGCCAGGAAGAGCGTGAAGGACACGTCCGTGCGGATGCCGTTCATGAGCGGGTTGTCCACGTGGGAGCCGTATTCCCGGCCCGCGCCGTAGCGGGCGAAGATCAGCGGCGTCAGAGCCTTCGGACGCGCGGCGAGATTGAAGACATCGTGGCCTAGGATGGCAGCCGATACCTTCTCCCGCAGCACGGTGAGCGCCGCCCCCTCGCGCGCCTGCTCGTTGTCCTTGACCAGCCGGGCGCTCCAGCCCGCCGTCGCGCGACCGTCCTCGAAGCGCATGGAGCCGAGCATCGTCCGGACCTCCTCGAGATCGGCCGGGGCGAGGACATCCGCAATCGTGATCAGCATGGGAGAGCACCTTCAGGCTTGCCAGACCTCCCCATATTCTGTAGCTAAGTACTTGTAAAGACACGCAGTTTTTAACTTTTCTAAACTAGCCGCGGCAGCCATCACGCCAAGGGGGAAACATGAAGAAACGGAAGATCTGGGCGGGCCTGAGCTCCGCCGTCCTGGTGGCCGCGCCGGTCGCCGCGCCGGCGACGGCTCTGCCTGCTCGGCCGCAGGCCGGGATCGAGGCCAAGGCCGGCCAGCCCCTGCTTCAGCTCGCCCAACACCAGGGCCACGCCGCGCCGGCGGCCACGGCCGGTGGCGAGGGCGACGAAGGTGGGGCGGGCGGCGCGACGCCGCTGCCGGCGCCGCTCCACGTCTATCGCGGCATCGAGATGATTCGCGGCCACCTCACCGTCGGGGCCGAGCTGATCGAGGCCGGTCGCTGGGCCGATGCCCTGCCCCACTTCCTGCATCCGGAGGAAGAGATCTACGGCAGCATCCGCGATCAGCTGAAGCCCCTGAACATCGCTCCGTTCCAGGTGGCCCTGAAGTCCCTGTCGCAGACCGTGAAAGCCAAGAACAAGGAGGCCTATGCCCGCGCCCGCGCGGCGCTCGACGAGCGTCTGGCCGCCGCCGAGACGGCCGTGAAGGCGAAGGAGCAGGACGGCACGTATTTCGTGCTCGAAACGGCCCTCGAGGTGCTGCAGCAGGCCGCCGACGAATACGAGGAGGCTGTCGAGAAGGGCCGCATCGCCAACGTGGTCGAGTACCAGGATGCGCGCGGCTTCGTGTTCGAGGTGGACCGCCTCGTCGGCACGGTCATGCCGGCCGCGTCCGCCAAGAGCGCCGATGCGGCGAAGGCCCTGCAGGCAAGCCTCGACGACCTGAAGGCGACCTTCCCGGCCGTGATGCCGCCGAAGCAGGCGGTAAAGGATTCCGGGCAGTTCCTGAGCGCCGTCGCGAAGTTCGAGCTGCAGCTCAGCAGCTTCCACTGACATCCATGCGGCGCGAAGGCTTCACCAAAATCGGCCGGGTGCTCGCGGGCCTCGTGCTCGCAACCCTCGTGGGCGGAGCGGGCGACAAGCCGACTCCGCTCGATGCCGCACATTGGAGGCCGGCCTTCGCGCGGCCGGACCATGCACCGACGCCGACGGACAATCCGGCCACGCCGGAGAAGATCGCGCTCGGCGCGAAGCTCTTCGAAGATGCACGCCTGTCGGGCTCCGGCGACGTGTCGTGCGCGAGCTGCCATCAGGCGGATCTCTCGTTTTCCGATGGGGTCGACCGCCATGTCGGTCATGACGGCCAGCCGCTCGACCGGCGCACGCCTGCCCTGTGGAACCTGGCCTGGGGCCTGTCCTTCTTCTGGGACGGGCGGGCGTCGAGCCTGGAAGCCCAGGCCATGGGGCCGATCGAGAACGAACGCGAGATGGCCGGCAACCTGGAGAATGCCCTGCGCGCGCTCGATGCCGATCCACCGATGCGCAAGGCGTTCGCCGCCGCCTTTCCGGACGATGCCGCCGTGACCCAGGCCAACTTGGGAAAAGCGCTCGCGGCCTTCCAGAGAACGCTCGTCTCGCCGGAAACCCGCTTCGACCGCTGGGTCGAGGGCGACGACAAGGCCCTTGAGGGGGACGAGCTCGCGGGCTTCGCGCTCTTCGTCGGCAAGGCCGGATGCGTTGCGTGCCACCAGGGCTGGCGGTTCACGGACGAAGCCTTCCACGACATCGGCCTGCCCAGTGAGGACAGGGGGCGCGGCCCCGTCCTCGGCGTCAGCGCCGCCAACCACGCCTTCAAGACACCGAGCCTGCGCGAGCGGGTCTGGTCCGCGCCCTACATGCATGACGGCTCGCTCGCGACCTTCGACGCTGTCGTCGCGCATTACGCGGACCACGTGGTGCAGCGCCCCACGCTCTCGGCCGACCTGCCCCGACGCATCGAACTGAACGAACAAGAGCGCGCGCTGCTCGTCGCCTTCCTCAATACGCTGTCGAGCGACGACCCGCCCCGCCCCGCGAGCCTGCCGTCGAAAGCGATGTCCTGGGGAGGGGATGAAAAAGCCATTCCCACATCGACCGTCAGCCAGAAGGACAGGCGTTTCACGCCAGGCGCGATCATCATGAAGGTGGGCGAGGCCCTGCGCATCGTCAACGACGATACGCGCGTGCACAATGTGCGCCTCGACGGGCCGGGCAAGAGCTTCAACTCGGACGCGCAGAACCCCGGCGACACGGTGACCATCGGGTTCGACGGCGCGGGCCATTACGACGTGATCTGCGGCATCCACCCGGAGATGCGCCTGAGCGTGGAGGTCACGCAGGACCGATGAAGACAAAAATACACGCCTCGTTTCCGGCGACACGGGCCCGACGGGTGCGCTAAAACAGGGGCATGCCGATGCTCCGCGACGACGACACTCTCTTTGCAGCCCTGATCGCCCGTGATCCTTCCTACGAGGGATTTGCCTATGTGGGCGTGAAGACGACCGGCATCTTCTGCCGCCTGACCTGTCCGGCCCGCAAGCCGAAGCGCCAGAATGTGGTGTTCTTCTCCTGTCGGGACGCCGCCCAGGATGCGGGCTTCCGCCCCTGTCTGCGCTGCAAGCCCCTCGACAGCAGGCCACCGACGAGTGGCGCGCTCGACACATTGAGGGACAGGATCAAGGCCGAGCCGGAGCGGCGGTGGAGCGCCGAGGACGTGCGGGCTCTCGGATACGATCCCTCGACCGTGCGCCGCGCCTTCCAGCGCGAATACGGCGTCACCTTCGCGCAATATGCGCGCTCTCAGCGCCTGGGATTAGCGGTGAACACTTTGCAGCAGGGAGGCTCCGTGATGGATGCCCAGCTCGACGCGGGTTACGAATCCGGCAGCGGCTTTCGCGACGCCATCGGCAAGCTTATCGGCGATGCGCCGATCCGCGCGCCGTCGCGCCAGATCCTGACCGCGCAATGGCTCGACACGCCCATCGGGGCGATGCTCGCGGTCGCGGACGATACGGGCGTTCACCTGCTCGAATTCGCCGAGCGCAAGGCGCTTCCGACCGAGATCGAGCGCCTGCGCCTGCGCGTCGGGCCGATCTGCTTCGGACAGCACCCGATGCTCGACACGCTCGCCCATCAGGTCGAGCAGTATTTCGCCGGCCAATCCATCGCGTTCGATCTGCCCATCGTGCAGAAAGGAACGCCGTTCGAGGCGACGGTCTGGGAGGCCCTGCGCCGGATCCCGGCCGGAGCCACGCGCAGCTATGGGGAAATTGCGCATTCCATCGATCGTCCCGATGCACCTCGCGCCGTGGCGCGGGCGAACGGGGCCAATCAGGTGGCGATCATTGTGCCGTGCCATCGCGTGATCGGTGCCGATGGATCGCTGACCGGCTATGGTGGCAAGATCTGGCGCAAGCAATGGCTGCTCGAACACGAGCGGCGCGTCGCGACGAACCTGTCCAAGGGATGAAAGACATGACGGATCAAGTCACGAAGGCCGGGGCGTTCAAGGCTCTCCACGTTCCGGGCCAACCGCTCATCCTGTTCAACGTCTGGGATGCAGGCACCGCCAGGGCAGTCGCGGCGAGCGGCGCGAAGGCGCTGGCCACCGGCAGCTGGTCGGTCGCGGCGGCCCATGGCTTCGAGGACGGCGAGCACATGCCGCTCGACCTTGCCCTCGCCAATCTGGAGCGCATCGTGGCGGCGAGCGACCTGCCGGTCACCATCGACCTGGAAAGCGGCTATGGGGCCACGCCCGACGAGGTCGGCGCGACCATCGCCCGCACGCTGCAGGCCGGCGCCATCGGGTGCAACATCGAGGACGGCGTCCGGGAGACCACCCTTCGTGGGACTTCGGACCAGGTCGCGCGTCTGAAGGCCGCCAGGGCGGCGGCGGACCGGCTCGGGATCCCGCTCTTCCTGAACGCGCGCACGGACGTGTTCCTGGCCGCCGCGAGCGACCGGCACGAGGGCCTCGTCGACACGGCCCTGGAACGCGGCCGCGCCTATGCCGAGGCCGGCGCGGATGGGTTCTTCGTGCCTGGCCTTGCGGATGAAAGGCTCATCGCCCGCGTCGTGGAAGCCTCGCCCCTGCCGGTGAACATCATGGCCAGCGCGAAGACTCCCCCGGCCGCGCGGCTGGCGGAGCTCGGCGTCGCGCGCATCAGCCATGGCCCCGGTCCCTATCGCATGGCCATGAAAGCTCTGGAGGATGCCGCGAGGGCGGCCCTCCTGTGAGGGCCGGAGCCTACCCGCGCTTCTTCTCGATCTTCGGCAGGAAATAGGCCAGGAGCCCGATGGCCGGCAGGAACGAGCAGACCCGGTAGACGGTCTCGATGCTCGTCATGTCGGCCAGCTGCCCCAGCAGCGCCGCGCCGAGGCCCGCCATGCCGAAGGACAGGCCGAAGAACAGGCCCGCGATGGTGCCGACGCGTCCCGGCATGAGCTCGGTCGCATAGACGAGAATGGACGAGAAGGCGGACGACAGCACGAGCCCGATGGCGACGCTCAGCGCCGCCGTCCAGAACAGGTTGGCGTAGGGCATGGCGAGCGTGAAGGGCAGGACGCCGAGGATCGAGCCCCAGATCACGTAGCGCCGCCCGAACCTGTCGCCGACGGCGCCGCCGAGAATCGTCCCGATCGCGAGGGAGCCGAGGAAGACGAAGAGATAGACCTGCGCATCCTGCACCGACACCTGGAACTTGGCGATCAGGTAAAAGGTGAAATAGTTGGTGAGGCTCGCGACGTAGAAGTCCTTCGAGAAGACCAGCAGGATCAGGATGGCGAGCGAGACCGCGACGCGCCGCCTGGACACCAGCGAACCGGTCTCGGCCGCGCGCGGCCTGGCGCGCAAATCCGCGAGCTTGGCCTGGTACCAGCGCCCGATGGCGAAGAGGATCCCCATCGCCAGAAGCGCCACCACGGAAAACCACGCGATGCTCGGCTGTCCGAACGGGACGACGATGAAGGCCGCGAGCAGCGGCCCCAGGGCCGTCCCGGCATTGCCGCCGACCTGGAACACAGATTGCGCTAAGCCGTGCCGCCCGCCGGATGCGAGGCGCGCGACGCGGGAGGATTCCGGATGGAAGACCGAGGATCCCATGCCGACCAGCGCCGCCGCCAGGAGAAGGACCGGATAGGAGCCCGCCTGCGAGAGCGTCAGCAGGCCGATCAGGGTGAAGCCCATCCCGGCCACCAGGGAGAACGGCTGCGGCCTGCGGTCGGTGAAGCTGCCGACCAGGGGCTGAAGCAGCGACGCGGTGAGCTGGAAGGTGAGCGTCAAAAGGCCGATCTGGCCGAAATCGAGATGGAAGCTGCTCTTGAGGATGGGGTAGATCGCCGGCAGCAGCGACTGGATGAGATCATTCAGCATGTGCGACACGCTGATGGCGGCCAGGATCGGTACCGCGACCCTCTCGGGCGCGACGATTCGGGGCGCGAGGGGCATGGTTGGCGTTGGGTTGGTCATCGTTGTTCTTCGTGATGCTGCCGGACCTGCGGATGAGCCCGGCCTTCTGGCGTTTCCACCTTCCGCTATAAACCAGAACGGGCCCGCGATCTCCCGCCCGTCCTGCAGGGCAGGGTTACAGTTCAGGTAGGGCAGCCGCCCGCTCCGCCGGGTCACAACTTTTTCCTATTTCGTCCCTAAGCCTGGGGCCAAGGTTCCAGCCCGATCCAGGGACAATCATAAAACGACAAAGGGGTCCTTCATGTCGCAAGCCTCGGCCTATGAGCAGTTCATGCTCGAGCTGGTCAATCGCGAGCGCGCTCAGACCGGCGCCCAGCCGCTCGCCTTCAACGGCAACCTGAACGACTCGGCGGATTCGCACAGCAGCTGGATGATCGCCACCGACACCTTCTCGCATACGGGATCGGGGGGCTCGACGCCCACGGACCGGATGAGCCAAGCCGGTTATGCCTTCTCGGGCAGTTGGGCATCGGCAGAGAACATCGCCTGGGCCAGCACCCGCGCTCCCGCGGGATACCAGGACGAGGTGGAGCTGCTGCACACGAACCTGATGAACAGCCCGGGCCACAAGGCCAACATCCTCAATGGGACCTTCCGCGAGATCGGCATCGGCTTCGACACCGGCGCCTACCAGAGCTGGGACGCCGCCTTCGTCACGCAGAACTTCGCCAAATCGGGCACGGCGGTGTTCCTCACTGGCGTCGGCATGTCCGACAAGGACGGCGACCGCTTCTACGACATCGGCGAAGGGCTCGGCGGATTGACCGTGACGGCCGTGAGCTCGACGGGCGCCCAGTACACGACGACGACGCAGAGCGCCGGCGGCTACAGTCTGGCGCTTGCGGCGGGCACCTATTCGGTCACCTTCTCCGGCGGCGGCTACACCCCCGTGACGCAGCAGGTGACCATCGGCTCCTCGAACGTGAAACTCGACCTCATCGATCCGGCACAGGGCACCCTGTCCGCATCGAACATGATCAATGGCAATGGCGGCAGGAACACCCTCAAGGGAACAGCCGCTTCCGACACGATCAAGGGTCTCGGCGGCAACGACAAGCTCTACGGCAACGGGGGCAACGACAAGCTCTATGGCGGCACCGGGAACGATGCGATCACCGGGAATGCGGGCAATGACCGCCTCTTCGGCAATGGCGGCAACGACACCCTCAACGGCAGCAGCGGCAACGATACCCTCACCGGCGGCGCAGGCGCCGACACCTTCCGGTTCTCCGGCAAATGGGGCGCGGACACGATCACCGATTTCCAAAACGGCATCGACCGCATCAACCTGCGGAGCACGGACCTGAGCTTCAAGGATCTCAGCATCACCCGCTTCAACGCGGACAGCGACGGCAAGGCGGACGACGTGCTCATCGAGTCTCACGGCCAATCGATCGCGCTGCTCAACGTGAAACATGCGCTGATCGGAGCATCCGACTTCCTGTTCTGACAGACCGGCGCATCGATCTCCCGTCCATCGCCGACATCATGGCCGGCCTTGCGCCGGTAATGACATGGAAGGTTCAACCCGCCGAAGGCTCGGCCTTCGACCGGGCCGGACGAGCGGGCGCCCGCTTCGATGCGTTGAGCGCCACCGCCGCCCGAACGAGAGCCTTCAGGGCTTCTTCGTCGATCCCATCACCCTCGTGAAGATCGATGGCGCGCCTCGTGTTGCCGTCGAGACTGGCGTTGAAGAGGCGGGATGGATCCTCCAACGCGGCGCCTTTGGCGAAGGTCATCTTCACGACATTCCTGTAGGTCTCGCCGGTGCAGATGATCCCGCCATGCGACCAGACGGGAACGCCGCGCCATTTCACTTCCTCGATCACATCGGGAACAGCCTGGCGGATAAGAAGCCGGATTCGGGCGAGCGTCTCGCCGCGCCAGTCATTCAGCTCTTTGATCTTCGCATCGATCAGCCGGGATGCAGCGATCACTTCGTGGGCTTCCTGCGCGTCTCTCGTCATCGTCGCCATGTCTGTCGTCACTTTCGCGGTTGTTGGCGCTCACATTCTCTCGCCGGGCAGTTGGCTGGCCTGCTTCACCCAAGCGGCGAACTGAGCCTCGTCGAGCCGGTCCTTTTCGTAGATGTGAAAATAGCGCACTTCCTTCTGCTTGGACTCGCCGGGAGGAACGGGATCCAGCGACGTGCCACGGAAGAAAGCCACCTTGATGTACTTCGTGAAGCAGTGGAAGCTGAGAAACCAGCCCTGGTCCTCGACCCCGTAAAACGGAGAGTTCCATTTGACGGCCTTGTGCAGGCGGGGGACGGTCCGCGTGATGAGTGCGTCGAGGCAGTGGCCGACATCGCTCTTCCAGCCTGGCATGGCGGCGATATAAGCCTGCACGGGAGCATCGCCATAACCCTTCGCAATCTGAGGATTACCGCCCGAGAGGAGCACAGGCTGCATGGCAGCCTGGGATGGGCTGGCCGACGAAGACTTCGTCCGCTTGATCGCAGGGCCGGTCATTGATCCATCCCATTGGTGAAGTGCCGATGTGCTTCATCCTGCTGCTATTGGGTAAACAATCCTTAATTCAGCAGCAGCTTCAGCACCAATGGCAGAAGCAACGCCGTGACGAGCGCGTTCAACCCCATGGCGATGCCCGCGAAGGTGCCGGCGAGCGAATGAACCTGGAAGGCGCGCGCGGTGCCGATGCCGTGCGAGGCGAGCCCCACGGCGAAGCCGCGGGCGCGCCAATCCTTCATGCGCAGCGCGTTCATCAGCGGCGTCACCATGATGGAGCCCGTGACGCCGGTGAGCATGATCAGGATGGCGGTCAGGGACGGATCGCCGCCGAGAGCTTCCGTGATGCCCATGCCCACCGGAGCGGTGACGGATTTCGGCGCCAGCGAAATGAGAACGGGATTGGGGATGCCGAAGAGCTGCGCGACGGCCACGGCCGACACGATGGCCGTGACCGATCCGACCACGAGCGCCGCCACCATCGGCACGATGGAGCGCAGCACGATGGCCCTGTTCTCGTAAAGCGGAATGGCGAGCGCGACGGTCGCGGGGCCGAGCAGGAAGTGCACGAATTTCGCGCCTTCGAAATAGACCGGATATGACGTGCCCGTAGCCCACAGCACGAGAGCGACGGCCACCACGGCCATCAGCACCGGATTGAACAGGGGATTGCGGTTGAACGTCTGCGAGATGCGGTCCGCGACGATGTAGGCGCCAAGCGTCACCACGAGCCAGAGCAGCGGGGTCTGAGAGAGATAAACCCAGAGGGAGAAGGCCTGGTCAGTCACGGGCTTCGCCCTCCCCGGCGGTGTCCATTGAGGAGCCGGTGAGGCGCGACACCACCACGAAGGCGACGACCGTCACCACAAGGGTCACGAAGGTCGAGACGACGAGAGCGACGCCGAGTCCGATGCCGTATTCGACCAGCACGTCGAGCCGCTGGATCACGCCGACGCTCGCAGGAATGAACAGCAGCGAGAGATGGGCCAGAAGCCCCTTCCCCGTGGCATCGAGGGCCCTGCCGAATTCAGGGAGCCTCGGCCTGATGCGGTCGCGCAGGCTCAAGGCGACGAGCAGGAACAGTATTCCCAGCACCGGCCCCGGAAGCGGCCATCCGAGCCCGCGGGTGACGATCTCGCCGAGAAGCTGGCAGAGAAGGATTACGGTCAGACTGACGATCATGTGCGGCCTCGGGAGCAGAACGGAGGCTCGCGCTTCGTGTGGACCCGCAGGCCCGCACCGGACGATGCGCCAGCCAAAGGCAAGGAGTATCGCGGCCGGGGTCTCGTGCAAAGCGCCGATGGCACCTCCCAGAGCTGGACTGTCTCCGGAAGCTTGCCCATGCTAAGGAACCGGAACGGCCGCGGCGACCGGTTGTTGCCGCGGCCGAGCAACGAGAATTATGAACGACACGTCTCTGCTTTTCCGTCTCGTCGTGGCCCTGGCCATCGGCCTGCTGATCGGCCTGGAGCGCGGCTGGAAGCAGCGCGACGAAGCGGAGGGCGAGCGCACCGCCGGTCTTCGGACCTATACGCTGACCGCCCTGCTCGGCGCCTTGTCGGCCGTTCTGACGAGCTATACCAGCACGGTCTTTCTGGCTCTCTCCTTCCTGGGCTTCGCACTGGCCTTCAGCGCCTTCTCCTGGCTGGAGGCGAAGGCGGAAGAGAATTTCAGCGTCACGGGCGTGGTCGCCGGGCTTCTCACCTTCTCCCTGGGGGCCTATGCGATGCTCGGCGATCTCGAAATCGCCACGGCGGCAGGCGTCGTCGTCACGCTCATCCTCGCGCTCAAGCAGCCGCTCCACCGATGGGTGCGCAACCTCACCTGGCTGGAGATCAGGTCCGCGCTCATCCTTCTCGCCATGACGTTCCTGGCGCTGCCGTTGCTGCCGGATCGGACGGTCGATCCCTGGGATGCGATCAATCCCTTCGAGATCTGGCTGCTCGCCATCATCATCGCGGCCATCTCCTTCATCGGCTATATCGCGGTGAAGATCATGGGAAGCCAGGCGGGCGTGGCGCTCGCGGCGCTCGCTGGCGGCCTGGCCTCCTCGACGGCCACGACCGTCACCCTCGCCCGGCTGGCGCGCGAGCATCCGGCCGCGAGCCCCCTGCTCGCCGGCGGTATCCTCCTGTCCGGGTCGGTGATGATCGTCCGCGTGCTGATCGTGGCGAGCGTCCTGAACAACGCCCTGCTGGTTCCCCTCGCCTGGCCGCTCGGCGCCGGCGGCCTCGTGCTGGTCGCGGTGGCGGGCCTGCTCTTCTTCACCCATGGCCGGGACAGCAAGGAGCATCCCGAACTCGGCATGAAGAGCCCCTTCGATCTCGGGACCGCATTGAAGCTCGCGGGCCTGATCGCTGTGATCAGCCTGCTGGCGAAGGTGATCGGCAGTTCCGCCGGCAATGTGGGCATCACCATCCTGGCGGCGCTCTCCGGCATCGCCGACGTGGATGCCATCACGCTGTCGCTTGCGCGCCTCGCCAATAGCGGCATCACGCTCGTGACGGCGGCGCTCGGCATCGGCATCGCCGTTGCGGTGAACACGGTGGTGAAGGCGGGAATGACGTTCAGCCTGGGTGGCACGCAGGCCGGCTGGATCGTCTCGGCCGCGAGCATCGCGGCCATCGTGGCGGGCGGCGCGGCTTTCACGTTCTTCGGGTGACATGAGAAAGGCGGGTCTCAAACCCGCCTTTCTTAATTCGCTCAGTTGTCCAGGAAGCTCCGCAGCTTCCGCGACCGCGAGGGATGCTTCAGCTTGCGCAGGGCCTTCGCCTCGATCTGGCGGATACGCTCGCGGGTCACCGAGAACTGCTGTCCGACCTCTTCGAGGGTGTGGTCGGTGTTCATGCCGATGCCGAAGCGCATGCGCAGCACACGCTCCTCGCGCGGCGTGAGCGAGGCGAGGACACGGGTCGTCGTCTCGCGCAGGTTCGACTGGATCGCCGCATCGATGGGCAGGATCGCGTTCTTGTCCTCGATGAAGTCGCCGAGGTGTGAATCCTCCTCGTCGCCGATAGGCGTTTCGAGGGAGATCGGCTCCTTGGCGATCTTGAGGACCTTGCGCACCTTCTCCAGCGGCATGGCGAGCTTCTCGGCCAGTTCCTCCGGGGTCGGCTCGCGGCCGATCTCGTGCAGCATCTGGCGCGACGTGCGGACGATCTTGTTGATCGTCTCGATCATGTGCACCGGGATGCGGATCGTACGGGCCTGGTCGGCGATCGAGCGGGTGATCGCCTGCCGGATCCACCAGGTGGCGTAGGTCGAGAACTTGTAGCCGCGGCGGTACTCGAACTTATCGACCGCCTTCATGAGGCCGATATTGCCCTCCTGGATCAGGTCCAGGAACTGCAGGCCGCGGTTCGTGTACTTCTTGGCGATGGAGATCACGAGGCGCAGGTTGGCCTCGATCATTTCCTTCTTCGCCTGACGGGCCTCGCGCTCGCCCTTCTGCACCATCATGACGATGCGGCGGAACTCCTGGATCTCCAGGCCGGTCTCGCTCGCCAGGTTGTGGATGTTTTCGCGCAGGTCGTGGATGCCGTCCTTCGCCTTGGCGACGAAGTCCTTCCAGCCCTTGCCGCCGAGCTTGGAGACGCGCAGCACCCATTTCGGGTCGAGCTCCCAGCCCTGGTAGTGCTTGAGGAACTCCTCGCGGGCGACGCCGTGGCTCTCGGCGAGGCGCATCAGGCGGCCCTCATGGGAGATGAGGCGCTTGTTGATGTCGTAGAGCTGCTCGACCAGGGCCTCGATGCGGTTGTTGTTCAGCGACAGCGACTTCACCGCCGTGACGATATCCGCCTTGAGTTCCTTGTACTTGCGCTCCTGGGCCGGGGTCAGCTGCTTGTTCTGCATGCGCTGTTCCACATGCTCGACTTGCAGGCGGCGCAGCTTCTTGTAGTTGTCGGCGATGGAGTCGAAGGTCTCGAGAACGCGCGGCTTCAGCTCGGCCTCCATGGCCGAGAGCGACACGTTGTTCTCCATGTCGTCGTCGTCCATCTCGCCCTCGGGCGGGGTCATCCCCTCCTCGGTCTCGGCCGTCTCCTCCTCGGCCTCGCCTTCGCCCATGCCCTCGACCTTGGGCGCACCCTTGCCGTCGGGGCCCGCATAGGTGGCCTCGAGGTCGATGATGTCGCGCAAGAGCACCCGGCCCTCGACGAGCTCGTCGCGCCAGATGATGATGGCCTGGAATGTCAGCGGGCTTTCGCAGAGCCCTGCGATCATGGCCTCGCGGCCGGCCTCGATGCGCTTGGCGATGGCGATTTCGCCCTCGCGGGAGAGAAGCTCCACCGAACCCATCTCGCGCAGGTACATGCGCACCGGGTCGTCCGTGCGGTCGGTCGGCTCCTTAGCGGTGGTCTCCCGCACCGCCACGGCGCGGGTCTGCGAGGCCTCGACGAGGTCGCCGCCATCGGCTTCCTCCTCCTCGGCTTCCGGCTGGGCGTTCTCGTCGGTCTCCTCGGACTCGACCACGTTGATGCCCATCTCGGACAGCTGGCCGAGCACGTCTTCGATCTGCTCCGAGGAGAACTCCTCCGGAGGCAGGACCTCGTTCAGTTCGTCATAAGTGACATACCCGCGCTTTTTCGCGAGCTTGATCATCCGTTTAACGGCGGCATCGCTCAGGTCGAGCAGGGGCCCGTCGCTCTGCTGCTCCGGAGCCGTCGTCTCGCCTTCGTCCCGTTCGGTTGCCTTCGTCGCCATGCTTTGCTCAACTCCAGCGCCCCGCTCATCCCCCCTACAGGACCCGCGATGCGCGAATGGGCGGCCAAGCCTGCAGAGCTCCGCCACCCGAAATTCATTGCCAATCATAAACAGTGAGTCGCTTGACTAACCGTTAACCATCCCCTGCACAAACCGCCGCAGCCGCCCGGCTTGCCGTACTCTGACATGAATGGACATCAGAGACCGAGCGCCCCTGCATTGTCCATGTCGGCCTCGGCACCCTCGACGGAGGACAGTTGGTTTTGGACCTCTCGCAGCCAGGCGAGATTGGCCTCGTTGTCCTCTTCGGCAAGCGCGCGCTCGGCAGCTCGAAGTTCGCTATGTAACGTGCGTGCGCGGCGATGCAAGGTGATGGCTTGCCTCAATGCGTCCTCAAGCCGCAAGGGATCCGCGTGTGGATCCAGCATCCACCTGTCGCCAGGACGGACCAGAGCCGTCAATCTTTCCGCCGCCCCGGTCAGTCCGGCCCGTTCGAGGCGGGCCATCATGACGGTCGAGTCGGCCGGTTCGCCGCTCGCCGCTCCATCGAGCAGGAGACTGCGCACCATTTGGGTGGACCGGCCCTCAAGTTCAAGATCTGCAAGGGTTTCCACATGGTTTTGAACCAGCTCCGGGTGGACCAGGAAGGTGCAGAGGATCATCGCCTCCCGAGGGCTTTCGCCCGTGCTGCCGGCGAAAAGCGGGTTGCGGGCCAGCAGCGGCGAGACGCTCAGCCGGGAGCTCGGCGTCATGGGCTGGGGCTTGCCAAAATCCCGCCGACCTCCCCCACCCTGGCGCTCGAACCTTTTGGGACGCGACTCCGCATTCATGGCCGAAAGGCGGCTCGCGATGTCCTCCCGGTAGTATTTCTTGAGGGTCTCGTCGCGAATCAGCGCCAGTGATTCGCGCAGCCGCCGCTCCAGGGCCGCCCGGCGCTCGGGCGTGTCGAGGGGGCCGGCCTCGAGCTCCCGGGTCCAGAGCACGTCGACCAGGGGCCGTGCCGAGGACAGGACCCGCTCCACGGCGGCGCTTCCTCCGGCGCGGGCGAGGTCGTCCGGGTCCTGCCCCTCCGGCAGCATGGCGAAGCGCAGGGACTTGCCGGGCATCAGGTTCGGCAGGGCGACGTCGAGCGCCCGGTAGGCCGCCCGCTGCCCGGCCTTGTCGCCGTCGAAGCAGAGGATCGGCTCCTCCGCCAAGCGCCAGAGCAGGGTGAGCTGGTCCTCGGTCAGGGCCGTGCCGAGCGGTGCGACCGCATGGGGAAAGCCCGCGACGCTGAGCGAGATCACGTCCACATAGCCTTCCACGGCAATGACGGTGCCCTTGTCGTGGGCCGGCTGGCGGGCGAGATGGTAGTTGTAGAGGAGCCGTCCCTTGTTGAAGAGCGGCGTGTCGGGCGAATTGAGATACTTGGCCGGCACGTCGGCGCTCATGGCCCGGCCGCCGAAGGCGATGACCCGGCCGCGCACGTCGCAGATCGGGAACATGACCCGGTCGCGGAAGCGGTCGGCCGGGATCTTCCCCGCCTCGCCGGCATGGACCAGACCAGCCTCCACCATCATCTCGACCGGCACGCCCTTGCCGGCGAGATGGTCGCGCAGGGCATAGCGCTCGGATGGGGCATAGCCGATGCGAAACCGGGTTTGCGTCTCGCGGCTGAGCTGGCGCCCGGCGAGATAATCCCGCGCCTTGCCGCCGGAGCGCCCCTGGAGGGCGGATTCGAAGAACTCCGCGGCAAGCTCCATGACGTCGTGGAGGTTCTTGCGCTTGACCTCCTCCTGCCGGTCCTCGCGGGAGGGCGTCGGCAGGGGCACGCCCGCCTCGCCGGCCAGCCGCTCCACGGCCTCGGGGAAGGACAGCCCTTCGGTCTCCATGAGGAAGGTGAAGATGTCCCCGTGCTTGCCCGAGGAGAAGCAGTGATAGAACTGCTTCTGGTCGTTCACGTAGAAGGACGGCGTCTTCTCCGCGTTGAACGGCGACAGCCCCTTCCATTCCCGTCCCGCCTTCTTGAGGCGCACGCGCTTGCCCACGACCGCCGAGGTCGGCAGCCGGGCGCGGATCTCTTCCAGGATTTGGGGCGGGTAGCGCACGAAGCGGTGATCTCCAAACCTGCTCCATAAACTAGAGCGCCTACCCTTCGGTTAAAAACCCCAAGGCCACGCTTTTCTGTGCCCGCTATCCACAGGGCTCGTCTTTAGCCGAATGGTCAGAGAGCCTTTGCGCTGGAAGCCAAATCCCGGGAGCGTTCGAGCTCGGATCGCTCATATCGTGTGACATTCTCCAGGATGAGCTCGCGGTGCTGCTTCCAGATCGTCATGGTCTCCTCCAGCAGGCGCAGCAGGTCCCTGGCGACGGCGGTGCCATAGCCGTGCTTAGTCATTCATCGGATCAGGGAGATCTGCTCGGCGATCCTTCGCTCGCCCTCAGCGAGATGCCTGTCGGTCTGGATCAGGTCGCTCTCAGCCACCGGTGCCTACGGGCATGAACCGGCTGGCGATGAATCGATGATAAGCTTCGATGGGCCGCGTGGCCAGATCGCCGGACGATTCTTCACCGGCTCGCGGTCGTGAGCGCGGCGCCGATGCCGACGAAGGTTGCGCCGGCGGCGCGGTTGAACCAGCGCCCGTGGCGGTTTAACCAGGGGGCGATGCGCTGGGCCATGCCGGCGAGGAGGAGTTCGTAGACGATCTCCACCACCACGAAGGTGCCGCCGAAGATCGCAAGCTGGACCTGAAAGGACACGCCCGGTGCCATGAATTGCGGCAGGAAGGCCGCGAAGAAGATCAGCGCCTTCGGGTTCGATACCGCCACGAGGAAGCCCTGGTTGAACATCCACAAGGGCTTCGCCCGGCGCGGCCCGTCGCCCCGGGCAGCGACGTCCAACATGGAGGCGGGCGACCGCCAGATTCGGATTCCGAGGTAGACCAGATAGGCGGCGCCGATCCACTTGGCGATCGTGAAGGCCTTCTCGGAGGCGGCGAGCAGCGCCCCCATGCCGGCCAGCGACGCCGCGATGAGAACGAGAAACCCGAGCGCGCCACCCAGGACCGTATAGACCGTGGGCCGGAAGCCGTAGCAGACGCCGTGCGTCAGGGACAAAAGCCCGTTGGGCCCGGGCGTCAGCGACAGGCCGATGGCGGCGACCAGATAGATCAACCAGAGTTCAAGGCTCATGTGTCACCGCTGCTTGCTCGTGCTGCCGCGTCCGGGAAAAGAACCGCTCACTCGTAGCACGGTTTGGAGGACATCCGCGAGCCGGTTCCCTCCCACATCATGGCCTGGCATGTCCCCGCCATCCTGCTACGGAAAGGCTCACCCACCATGCCATGCTGCCGACGGCCCGACTAACCCCGCGCCCATTCCGTTGCGAGAACGATATGGGTCGTGGCGGTCGCAACGCCCGGGACGGAGGCCACCACGTCCCTGATCCGGTTGAGGCTGGCATTGGACTCGCAGGCGACGCTGACCATCAGGTCGATGGAGCCCGTCAAGGAATGGCAGGCAACGATTTCCGGAATGCCTGCCAGGCGCGGCACGACCTGCTTGCAGCGGAAGCCCGGCTCGAAGGTCACGGCGATCATGGCACGCACGGACGGGTCGTGCTCGGAGGCGAGCTCGACCGTATAGGCCTTGATGATCCCGTCCCGCTCCAGGCGGCGCATCCGTTCCTGCGTGGCGCTGCGCGAGAGCCCGACGCTGCGGGCGAGGCCCACGAGGCTTTCCCTGGCGTTCCGGCGCAGGGCGGCAATCAGGATCCTGTCTTTCTCGTCCAGCACCATGCCGGGTTTATCCACCTTGAGGGTCCAAAGACCGGCATTTAGCCGGTCGGCCCGTCATCTTGTCGAGTGAAACCGGCCGAACAATCACCGAAGGTTCGCTCCCGTTGCACAAGGAGCCTGCGATGCCTCTCGACCTCACGAACGCCGTTCTTCTGCCCATCGACATGCAGAAAGCCTTCGACCTGCCGTCCTGGCCACGCCGCTGGAATGCAGCCGTCGACGCCAACGGGCTGCTGCTCGTCGAAGCCTGGCGGGCCGCCGGGCGCCCCATCGTGCATGTCCGGCACGATTCGGCCGAGCCGGGCTCGACCCTCGGTCCGGCCCAGCCGGGCAATGCCTTTCGGGTCGGTTTCGGCCCGAAGGGCGACGAGCCGCTGGTCAGCAAGAGCGTGAACTCGTCCTTCATCGGCACCGATCTCGACCTGCGCCTGCGGCGGCTCGGGATCGACACCATCGTGGCCTTCGGCATCTCGACCGACATGTGCGTGTCGACCACGGTGCGCATGGGAGCCAATCTGGGCTACCGCATGGTCCTGGTGGAGGATGCCTGCGACTGCTTCGACCTCCCCGACGGCCGGGGCGGCACCATTCCGGCGGCGATTGTCCACCGGACGCATGTAGCGACCCTGGGCTTCGAATTCGCCCAGGTCGCCACGACGCGGGAGCTCGTCCAGGCGCTCGCGGCCGCAGGAGCGGTCGCGGCCGCCTGACCTGAGACGCGGGCGCGCCTTACCCCTTCGGCAGCATGTCCTTCACGAGGCCGGACGCCTTGGCGAAGTCCATGCGACCGGCATATTTGGCGCGCAGGGCGGCCACGACCTTGCCCATGTCCTTCATGGAGGCGGCGCCGGTCTCGGCGATGGCGGCCTCGATGGCGGCCCTGGTCTCGGCCTCGTCCATCTGCTGCGGCAGGTAGGAGGAGATCACCGCGACTTCGTTCTTCTCCTGGTCGGCGAGCTCGGTGCGGCCGCCCTGCTCGTACATGGTGATCGATTCCTGGCGCTGCTTCACCATTTTCTGCAGGAGGGCCAGGATCTCCTCGTCGGACAGGGGCTCCTTGCCGTT
This sequence comes from Microvirga sp. Mcv34, assembly GCF_024519725.1. GTDB lineage: Bacteria > Pseudomonadota > Alphaproteobacteria > Rhizobiales > Beijerinckiaceae > Microvirga. Next base: position 60,216 of record NZ_JALJRK010000033.1, read on the forward strand.
GCCGCGGGCCTCGATGTCCTTGTCCTTGAGGGCGGCCTGAATCAGCCGGATGGCGCCGAGCTTGCCCTTGTCGCCGGCCTTCATGGCTTCCTTCATCTCGGCGGTAAAGCGTTCGCGCAGCATGGACTTCTCCTTGGTTTTGAGTCGCTTGAGCGTTGACGGAACGCGAACGGCCCCTTAAGTCACGGGGGTAGTTCAAAGGCGGCCCGGGCACGGCCTGCTCAAGCACGGCCTGTTGGCCCCGGACTTACAAGAGATCATGACGATGCTGCAAGACAAAGACACCACCGGGAGTTCCTCGGGTGGCTGGGCCGAGCCGCGCGCGACCGCGGTTCTCGTGCTCCAGGACGGAACGGTTCTCGAAGGCTTCGGCATCGGCGCCGTGGGCGAAGCGACCGGCGAGGTCTGCTTCAACACCGCGATGACGGGCTACCAGGAGATCCTGACGGACCCGTCCTATGCTGGCCAGATCATCACCTTCACCTTCCCGCATATCGGAAACGTGGGCACCAACGAGGAGGATATCGAGAGCGTCAACGCCGCCTCGTCCTCGGGCGTGCGCGGCGTCGTGCTGGCGGCCACCATTACCGAGCCGTCCAACTGGCGCGCCTCCCGCGACCTCGATGCGTGGCTCAAGGCCCGCAGCATCGTGGGTCTCTCGGGTATCGATACCCGGGCTCTCACGGCGCTGATCCGCGACAAGGGCATGCCGAATGCGGTCATCGCCCACGATCCCGAGGGCAAGTTCGACATCGAAGCCCTCAAGGCCAAGGCGGCCGCCCTCCCGTCCATGGACGGTCAGGACCTCGTGCCCCTCGTGACCAGCGCCCAGCGCTTCGACTGGGACGAGACCACCTGGACGCGCGGCGAAGGCTACGGCCACCAGGACGGCGCCCCGAAGCACCACGTGGTCGCCATCGATTACGGCGTGAAGCGCAACATCCTGCGCCTGCTCGCCCGGGCCGGCTGCAAGGTCACGGTGGTCCCGGCCACCGCCTCGGCC
>NZ_JALJRK010000034.1 GCF_024519725.1 Microvirga sp. Mcv34
GAACCCTCGACCCCAACCTTGGCAAGGTTGTGCTCTACCCCTGAGCTACACCCGCACGCTCCGACACCTCGTCAGATCTACACCTTATCAGATTTGGTGGAGCCAGGCGGGATCGAACCGCCGACCTCTTGCATGCCATGCAAGCGCTCTCCCAGCTGAGCTATGGCCCCTAACCTGATCGAGCAACGCATCGATTGAGCGCCGCTCCGGTGTCCCCGAACACATAATTGCGACCCGCCGCGAGGGCAACCCACTTCTAAGTCCTTGTTGGGCAAGGAAGAAGATGGTGCCGCAAGAGGGATTCGAACCCCCGACCCCCTCATTACGAATGAGGTGCTCTACCAGCTGAGCTATTGCGGCATCGCAACGCTGCGATCCGAGAGGCGCCCTCTTACCCGCTCCCCCGTCGCTTGGCAAGGGTGGGAAAGGCCGGAATGGCCTACCAGACCGAAAAAACGCTGCGACGTGCCGACGCCTGCTCCTTGGGCTTGGGCACATCGGGCGGCGTGGTCGGGAAAACCACGGGCTCGGGCTGGGGACCGGGCGCTTCCTCCTTGACCTCCGCCTTGACCGGTCCGGCGACGACGGCATCGGCCTTGGGACCTGCCGGAAGGGGCTCGGTGGCGGGAGCGGGAGCAGGGCTGGGCTCGCTCACGGGAGCCGGAGCGGGCTCCTGCGCGGCCGTGACGGGCAGCACCCTGACCTCGTCGTCGAGATCCGCCGTCACGTCGTCGTGCAGGGTCAGTTCCGGTGCGATCAGCACGTCCGGCGGCGCCTGCCAGACGAAGGCGTCGAGGCGGCCCGTGACCGGCGAGACTGGCGCCCAGTGGTCCGACACGACACCATCGGCGATCCAGGCCGGGTCGCGCGGGGCACGGGTCGCGCGGGCGAGCCATTCGCGGCCCTTGCCGGTGGAGCCGTGCTCCGCCTGCTCGAGATCTGACATGAGCAGGCACACCCGCATGCTCGGCCGGTCCTGCAGCAGGGGCTCCAGGGCATCGCGGGCCCGGTCGAACTCGCGGGCTTCGAGGGCGGAGCGCGCCACGGCGAGGCGGCCTTCCGGCGCTCCGTTGGAGAGGCGGGAGAGGGTCTCGGCGCGCTTGAGTCGGTCGAGGCCCGAATCGCCCGGACGCAGGTTCAGGTAGACATCCGCCAGATCCGGATGCGGCAGGCTGCGCCAGGCGGCCTCGACCACCTTGGCGGCCTTACGCAGATCGCCCTTGCGCGAGAGCAGGCGGCCGGCCATCGCGGCCGCAGGCACGAGATCCGGCGCGAGCTTCACCGCGTCCTGGGCGCTTCTCAGCGCCCCGTCGGGATCGCGCTCCACCCGCTCCAGGGCGTCCGCCGTGAGTAGGACGGCGCGGTGGCGCCGGGCAGTCTTCTTGTCGAGGAGGCCGAGCGAGGTCCGTCGCTCCACGGTTTCCAGCGCCCCGCGCCAATCCCCTTCGGCGCAACGGGCCTCAAGGACCGCATCGCTCGCCCAGGCGGCCGCAGGCGCCAGGCGCACGGCCTCGGAGGCATATTGCTGGGCCGAGGCCGCATCGCCCCGACGGCGGGCCTCGACGAACAGGCCGCGCAGGCCAAGAACCCGCGTCTCGTCTTCGTCCATCATCTGCAAGAAGGCGGCTTCGGCCACCTCCCGGTTGCCGGAGACCTGGGCGGCCTGCGCCTTGAGCAGGAGCGTCAGGGGCTCCTTGCCCAGAAGGCGCTCCGCCTCGTTGGCATAGCGGCGGGCCGCGATGGTGTCGCCGGCGCCGACCGCCACCATGCCGCGGGAAACGGCCTGGTAGCCCCGGGAGCGGCGGCGCGCCCGCGAGGCGAAGGTCAGGCGAGTGGGGAGCTGGATGAGACCGGTCACCAGGGACCAGAGCAGGGCCAGGGCCAGGGCGAGGCCGGCCAGGGCGATGGCCGCCACCGCCACCGACATCTGGATCTCGTAACCGCCGAAGGTGATCAAGACCGTGCCCGGCCGGTCGGCCAGCCAGACCGTGCCGAAGGCCGCGACGCAGAGAAGACCGATGAAAACGAGAGCGCGCCACATGCAGGGCAGATCCTTTTATTGCGTCGTACGGTTGAGGGTGGCGAGAGCGTCCGAGCTGATCGCCTGCGCAGCGCGATGCGCCTCGGCGACCGCCTTGACCTGCCGGCCCCAGTCCTCGGAGAGCCGCCGCGACGGCTCGGGAAGGGCATCCCAGGCGGCTGCGGCCTCCACCACGTCGCCGCGATCCAGGGCCTGCCGGATACGGACGACGAGAGCCGAAACGCCCGTGGTGCCCTGTTCGTTCACCGGCTTGACCGTCACCACCCGGTCGGCCATGCGCAGGAGCCGGTCGGACCAGCTGTTGGTCGGGCCGCGGCTCTCGCGCAGGATCGCGGTCTCCACCGGGTCGAAGCTACGGGCGAGCGCCGCCGCCGTCGGGGCGCCCTTTTCGGCAAAGGGCTCCAGGGGAGCGACGCGGCTCGCGTCGGCCCCGGCCTTCTTCACGCCGTCGAGCACCTCGGCATAGGGGGTGCCGCTGTTGAGGGCGTCGTTCAGGCGGCCGGCGAGAACGACCTTGGTCCCGGTCTGGCTCGCCGCCTCGGCGTTCCGAGTGTTTTCCTGGGCCTGCTGCGAGAGCGTCGCAAGGCGTTGTTCCTGCTCGGAAAACCGGCGGTCGGTATCCGTGAACCGGCGCTCCGTTTCGCCGAACCGGCGATCCTGGTCGGCGAGACGCCGGTCCAGATCCGCGATGCGGCCGTCGAGCTGCTGGGCCGCGTTCGCGGCTTTTTCCGTGCCCTGGGCATTCGCCTTGACCTGCTCCTCCAGAGCCGACAGGCGGCCCGACAGGCCATCGGACAGCTCGGTCAGCCGGTTGGACAGGTCGGTGAGCGCCGCCTCGTTCTGGGACGGCGGAGGCTGGGGTGCCTCGGGCATGGGACGGTTCAGGGCCTCCTGGGCTTGGCTCGCCGCCTGGCGGGCCGTGTCCTGGATCGCCTGGAGCCGCTGGTCCAGGTCGCCTCGGGCCGATTCGAGTGCATTCAGGCGCTCGGTCAGCGCTTGGACGTTCCCCTGCGGTTGTCCGGAGGGGGCGGGCTGCCGGAGCGCTCCGACGCGCTGTTCGAGCTGAGCCAAGCGCAGTTCCATCGGCTGTGCCTGCCCCGGATTCTCTTGCCAGGCTTGGAGCCCGTAGAGGAGTCCCGCCCCGACGAGGCCGCCGAGCAGGCCGGATCCGATCAGGGCGCCAGCGGAGGAGCCGCGGCGCTCCGGAACCGGACGCGGAGGCACGGCCTCCTCGCGTCCCGGGGATGTGGAGGCTCCCTGGTAGGAGCTGTCAGACAGGCCGGCATCCGGCCTATCAGTCTCGCCGATAGCGGCTCCGGATGGGAGCGTGTCGGTCCCGGCCCCGGAATCGAGGGTTGCTTCCGGCGAGGCCACCAGGTCCTCGGCCGGAGGCTCGCGGCCGGCCGCGATGGTCTCGTCGGGCCTCGCCTCTGGGGGTGCACCCGCGACGATCGTCTCCTGAGCCGGCATCTCATGGGCTGGCGCCCCGGCCGCGAGGGTGTCTGGCCCAAGGGTGTCCTTCCCTAGCGTATCTTGCCCTAGCGTATCCTGGCCGAAAGTATCCGGACCCAGGGTGTCCTGAGCCTCGGCGCCCGGGCTTGTGGCCGGGGCGGCGCCTGCGTCGATCACGGTCGCTTTCAGGTCGATGGTCGCCGGCTCACGCGAGGGCTTTTTGCGGGACGATTTCGGGCGTCGGGGATCTGATGAATCGGTCACGGGTCACTCTTGCACGGGTCGCGTCGGGCGCGGGATCTTCAAAAGGTCAGTGTGAGATGCAATTGAGGCAAGCTTGGGCGCAGCGTTTCGTTCCCTTCCTGCGGTACGATCCAAAAACGAACGGCTCATCGGACCACGATTGCCCTCGTATGGCAAAGCTTCCTCACCGCCGGCCCTCACCGGGGCGAATCGAGGAGCCTGAGAAGCGCATCCTCGGAAGGGTCTTCCGCCACCCGGACCTCGGCGCCGACCGCCGTCAGCGGCACGGCCACATCGGCCGACAGGCACAGATGCGGAAAGGCCCCCAGGGTCGAAGCCAGCCCCGCCTCCGCGACCAGCCGGACGACGAGATCCGCGCTCCGCCGTGAATAATGGAGCGCAGCGCCGATTTGGCCAGAGCGCAGGGCCTCGACGGCGGCGTCTGGAAGCGTTTCGACGGACTTCGCCTCGTAGGCCTCCCATTGCAGCACGGTGAAACCGGCTCCGCGCAGGGACGCGGCCGGCTCCTCCTTGTGATGCCGCGCCGTCACGTGGAGAAGGACGAGACCCGGCGGCAGCTGCTCGCGAATCAGCCGCGACAGGGACACCGCGTCGCCGTCCGCCACGGAGATCTGGGAGAACCCTTCAGCCCTGACCACCTCGGCCGTGTGCTCGCCGACGGCGAAGACCGGCTTGTGCCGGTCCAGGACCGCGAGGGCATCCGCCGCATGGGCGCTGGTGACGATCAGCGCGTCGTAAGGCGCCTGCGGCGCGGGATCGCCCGTCGGAACGATCCGGGTGACGGGCGCCTGGCATGCCTCGAACCCGAGCGCCGCCAGCCTCCCGGCGGTGCGCTTCGCATCCTCGGCCGAGCGGGTGATGAGGATCCGCGTCATGATTTCAGGAAGTCCGGCGGCATGCGGGAGCGCAGCTCCGATCCGGCGTCGCGCCCGAGCGCCGCCGCATCGTCCGGCGAGCCGCGACGGACGGCCTCCAGGCATTCGGAGCCGTCCGGACGCAGCACGAGGCCACGGATTTCGAGATCGCCGCCGATCAGCCGCGCATGCCCGGCGATGGGCGTGCGGCAGGAGCCGTCCAGGATGGTGAGGAAGGCCCGCTCGGCCGCGAGCGCGTGGCCGGTCGGCGCGTCGAGGATCGGCGCGAGCGCCGCGCGCACCCGCTCGTCCTCGGCACGGACCGCGACCGCGATGGCGCCCTGCCCCACGGCCGGGAGGAAATCGTCCGTTTCGAGCACGGTGGTCACGTGATCGGTGAGACCGAGGCGCCTCAAGCCGGCCATGGCGAGCAGCGTCGCGTCGACCTCGCCGCGCTCGAGCTTGGCGAGCCGCGTCTGCACGTTGCCGCGCAGCAGCGTGACCTGGAGGTCCGGCCGCAGGCGGCGAACTTGAGCCTGCCGCCGCAGGGAAGCGGAGCCGACCACGGCGCCCTGCGGCAGGTCGCTCAGGCTCTTGTAGCGGTGGCTGATGAAGGCATCGCGCACGTCCTCGCGCGGCAGGAAGCCCGCGATGACGATCCCCTCCGGCAGGGCCGTCGGCAGGTCCTTGGCGGAATGGACCGCGAGATCGATGGAGCCGTCGAGGAGCGCGATGTCGAGCTCCTTGGTGAAGAGCCCCTTGCCGCCCGCTTCGGACAGGGGCCGGTCCTGAATGGCATCGCCCGTGGTCTTGATGATCGACAGGGGCAGGTGCTCCACGGTCCAGCCATCCCCGGTCGAACCATGGGCGGCGACCAGCCTGTCTTGCGTCTCGTGGGCCTGGGCGAGGGCCAGGGGGCTTCCTCGCGTACCGATGACCAGGGTGGGTGATGAGGCCATTCTGCCTGAGTGCTCCTGTCTTGAACGATCTGGTTTGATCTTGTGCGGCGCGGCGGACTATAGGGGGAGGAGCGCCGGGCCGGAAGCCCGGACAACACCTTAATCGAGCGGCCCCCGATCATGCGCATTCTAGGCATCGAGACCACCTGCGACGAGACCGCGGCCGCCGTGGTCGGAATCGGCTTCGACGGACGCGGCGAGATCCTCTCCAACGAGGTCTTGAGCCAGATCGCCGAGCACGCCCGCTATGGCGGCGTCGTGCCCGAGATCGCCGCCCGCGCTCATGTGGAGGTGATCGACCGGCTCGTGGCCCGGGCGCTGAAGAGCGCCAACTGCTCCGTGAAGGACATCGACGGCATCGCCGTGGCGGCGGGCCCCGGCCTTATCGGCGGCGTGCTGGTGGGGCTGACCACCGCCAAGGCCATCGCGCTCGTGACGCGCAAGCCCCTGATGGCGGTGAACCACCTCGAAGCCCACGCGCTCACCGCGCGGCTGACCGACGGCATCGGCTTCCCCTATCTGCTGCTTCTCGCCTCCGGGGGCCACACCCAGCTCGTGGCGGTGCGCGGCGTCGGCGACTACGTGCGGCTCGGCACCACCATCGACGACGCCATCGGTGAGGCCTTCGACAAGGTCGCCAAGATGCTGGGCCTGCCGTATCCCGGTGGGCCGCATGTGGAGCAGGAGGCCGCCAAGGGCAATCCGGAGCGCTTCGCCTTTCCGCGCCCGATGCAGGGCCGTGCGGAGCCGAATTTCTCGCTCTCCGGCCTCAAGACCGCCGTGCGGATCGAGGCGGAGAAGATCGCGCCGCTGACGGCGAGCGACATCGCCGACCTCTGCGCCGGCTTCCAGGCCGCCATCGTGGACGTGGTGGTGGACCGCACCCGGGTCGGGCTTCGCGCCTTCCGCGAGATCGCCGGCCACCCGACTGCCCTCGTGGTGGCGGGCGGCGTCGCGGCCAACCAGGGCATGCGCCAGGGGCTCCAGCGCCTCGCGGTCGAAGCCGGCCTCAAGCTCGTGGCCCCGCCGCTGGCGCTCTGCGGCGACAACGGCGCCATGATCGCCTGGGCGGGCGTCGAGCGCATGCGCCTCGGCCTCATCGACGACATCACCGCCCCCGCCCGCGCCCGCTGGCCGCTCGACACGAGCCGCGACGAGGCCGGGGCGAAGGCGTGACGTGGGTGCTCTGGAAAGCATGCTCATAACCCTCTTACCTCATCCTGAGGAGCAGCCGTCAGGCTGCGTCTCGAAGGAGGTTCCAGCGCTCTCTGGAACCTCCTTCGAGACGGATTGCTGCGCAATCCTCCTCAGGATGAGGTCCGTGGATATGGGCGTCAGCCGAAAGTCCCTGACATGACCGCCCCCGCGCAAACCATCGGCATCGCCGGAGCGGGCGCCTGGGGAACGGCGCTCGCCAATGCGGCCGCCATCGCGGGCAACGACGTGGTGCTCTGGATGCGCTCGCCCGATCACGCGGCGACCCTGGCGGCGACGCGGGCCAACGCGCGCTGCCTGCCCGGCGTGAGACTCCACGACCGCATCCGGCCGACCGCCGATCTCGCCGACCTGGCCTCCGCCCGCGCGGTGCTGCTCGTCACGCCCGCGCAGACCACCCGGGAGATGGCCGCAGCCCTCGGCTCGGTCCTGCCCGCCGCGACGCCCCTGGTGCTCTGCGCCAAGGGAATCGAGCGGGAGACCCGCGCCTTCCTCTGCGACGTGGTGGAAGAGGAGCGCCCCGGCTCGCCGGTCGGGGTGCTGTCGGGCCCCAGCTTCGCCGACGACGTGGCCCGGGGCCTGCCGACCGCCGTAACGCTCGCCTGCCGGGACGCGGCGCTGGCCGAGGCGCTGGCGACCGCCCTCTCGGGCCCGACCCTTCGCGTCTATCACCGCACCGATCTGCGCGGCGTCGAGATCGGCGGCGCGGCCAAGAACGTGCTCGCCATCGCGTGCGGGGCCGTGGCCGGCAAGGGCCTGGGCGAGAGCGCCAAGGCGGCCCTCATCGCCCGCGGCTTCGCGGAACTGCTGCGCTTCGCCCGCGCCTATGGCGGCGAAGCAGAGACCCTGATGGGGCTCTCGGGGCTCGGCGACCTGGTGCTCACCTGCTCCTCGGCCCAGTCCCGCAACTTCGCCTTCGGCCAGCGCCTCGGGCAGGGCCTGAGCGTCGCGGAAGCCGCCGGCGGCCGGCTGGTGGAAGGCGCCGCGACGGCGAGCGCCCTCGTGGCCCTGGCGCGGGCGAAGAACATCGACATGCCGATCGCGGAAGCGGTCGAGCAGGTCCTGTCCGGCGCGTGGACCCTCGATCAGGCGGTCGATGCGCTGATGAACCGTCCGGTCAAATCCGAGCATTGAAGCATGATCCGGAAAAGTGGATACCGGTTTTCCGACAAGATCATGCGACATCCATAACGAGTAAGCGTCCATGGCCCACTGGCTCTACAAATCCGAACCCTCCGTCTGGTCCTGGGACCAACAGGTCGCGGAAGGCGACAAGGGCACGCATTGGAACGGCGTGCGCAACCACGTGGCCAAGCAGAACCTGATGGCCATGAGATTAGGCGAGCAGGGCTTCTTCTATCATTCCAACGAAGGCAAGGCGGTGGTCGGCATCGTCGAGGTCATCAAGGAATACTACCCCGACCACACGGACGAGACGGGCAAGTTCGGCATGGTGGACATCAAGGCCGTCAAACCCTTCAAGCGCCCCGTGACCCTCGACGCGATCAAGCAGGAGCCGGGCCTCGAAAAGATGATCCTGGTCAACAATTCCCGCCTCTCGGTGCAGCCGGTGACGGACGAGGAATGGGCCATCGTGTGCCGGATGGGCGGGGTTTAAGGCGAGACCGGCACGAAGCGGTAATGTCCCGTGATGGGAAACGCAAAGAGCCCGTCCTCTTCCCGCGCTCCTCTGCCGATGTTGTGGATCACGAGCGGCCTTGTCCCATCGGCGCTGCGTCTGTCGGAGATGATGGCGATATGCGGCAGGTTCCCGGGCAACATCTGCGTGACCAGATCCCCTGGCCGATAATCCGCCGGATCGGACGTGACGGCGAGCGACGCGCCTTTGCGCCGCAAGAGCATTTGCAGATTGGGGACGCGTCGGTGGTCGATGTTCGGATCGGGCCGCTGCAATCCCCATTGCCTGGGGTAAGACGCGAACGAGGTCTTCATGTCCTCATGCACCAGCTTCTGCAAATCGATGTTCAAGGCTCTGCGATAAGCCCGCACGATCACGTCGGTACAGACGCCCTGCTCCGATGAAACATCTCCGCCTGGATAGGACAGGCGCACGTAAGCCGGATTGTAGGTGAGCGTCACACCAACCTGGGCCCGGGCAGCGTTGACCAGCCGTAGGGAAGGATTCTCGATGGTCTCGGCCCGCGAATAGGGCGCTGTGACCAGAGCGGGCAGAAGCAAAAAGGCTGTCAGCAACGCCCGGTATATGCGCCAGGACATGAAGCTCTTGATCATACTTGGAGAGCGGCAGCGGTTTCGCGCTTACGGAAGATCCAGGCGCGCCATACGCCGATAGCAATACCAAGCGCGCCTAAGATCAGCATGAGATAGAAACCAAAATAGATCCCCCCGGCAACAGCCACGCCGGTGATCTTCTTGATTCTAACGACCTCAAGCCACCCGAAAAACCCTCCCGCAGCACCGATCGAGCTGCCAGCCACAGCACCTATCAAAGAGTAGACAACAAATCGCATGGTCAGATCTCGGCCTCAGGTCCGGGTGGCGATGACAGAGGTTACGCTGCCGCGTCAAATGATCAGGAAGTCGTGCGCCCCGAGCATTTTGGTCGCGAGCTTGGCGAAAGCCACTGCCTTGTGCTCGGTTCCCGAACCATCGGCGTCGAAGGACAGGACGCCTGTCTTGCGGTTGAACAGGATGCGGTCATCCTCATCGACGGCCTCGGAGCCGATCCGGAACGCGCTCTTGGCAAGGCCGCCCTTGGTCAGACCCTTGAACACCTTGGACGAGAGTGCCAGCGTGTCCTCGGTGCTGAAGTCGAGCACCCGGTCCAGATTGGCGGCGCCGAGCTTGGTCGTGAAAGCGAAGACGTCCTGGCCGTCTCCACCCGTGAGCTTGTCTTTTCCCAAGCCTCCATTGAGGTAATCGTTTCCATCGCCACCGACGAGCACGTCAGCGCGCTTGCCGCCCTTGAGTGTGAGCGATGTCGGCGCCTCGGGCCGGACAAGCGTGAGAATCGGGTCGGATGAGCCGCCGCCTGTGCTCTCGCCGCCTGGGGTGACCGTCTCTCCGCCGCCGGTCGAGCCCGTACCGGTGGAAGTTGTCGGAAGCGCGACGATCCGGTCGCTGAAGATCGCGAATTCGACGCCGGTGAGCTGATCGATTCCGTCGCTTGACGCGCGCGTGTCCGTCACGGTGACCGTGCCGTCCGGCCCTGTGGTGATCGTGTATTTGTAAGAGGGACCTGAGAAGATGACCATGTCGGTCCCCTCGCCGCCAAGAACGGTGTCGTTTCCAGCCCCGCCTGTCAGGAGATCGGCGCCGCCCTGACCGTCGAGACGGTCGTCACCGCCGAGGCCCATGAGAACGTTCGCGCCGTCGTTGCCGGTCAGGCGATCCTGGAAGTTGCCGCCGGCAAGGTTCTCGATCCCGCGCAGGATAGCCCATGAATCTCCATCGAGGGACTGCCGGTCCGAGATCCGAAGATCTGCGCTGGTAGCCTCCCCGAATTGAACGGTGTCGATGCCGCCACCGCCATCAATGAAGGCGGAGCCATGATATGCGGATTGTTGGCCAAGCGAGAATTCTTCAGAACCGCCGCCTCCATAGGCGATATCGGTTCCGCCCAGGAGAAGCACCCGACCTGCGATAGTGCCACCGCGTCCATCATACAGGTCGTCGCCGATCCCAAGCGCAATATCGCCGACGATGTGCCCGGTGTTGGTAATTGTTGTCGAGCCATGAAGTGCACCCGAAACGGCCAACCCTCCCTGGTAGCGCGCTTCAATGAGACCCGTGTTGTTTAGGACAATGCTTGCTGGGGCGTTCAATAGACCACCGAACAGGATTCCATGGCCTCCATGAATTTCACCGGAGTTGTAAATAACCGTATGTGATCCTGAAATGTGAACACCGGCACCACCGCCTTCGATGCGGCCTGAATTGTTCAGGGTGTCGGTCGTCGATGTCCCGAATGGGTGAAAGACAACCCCGCCGGATATAGCGGATATGAGGCCTTCGGATCCTATCGTGACAGTGCCGTTCGTCGTAACGCCGACGTCACCGGAAACCTGACCGTCCAGTATCAGAGTTGTGTTAGCGTTCCCGTAAATTCCACGGGCGAGAATACCGTGGGCCGCGATTTCGGATCCGGCGGCCAGCAGGACCTTGTCGCCGTCCCCCAGGTTGAGAGCATTCTCCCGCTCCCCGTAGGTCGGCGGCAGCGGATGGGCGGCATCGATCACATAAACGGTCATGGGCAACTCCCTCCTGGCGTAATTATTCCTTTCTTTATATGTTATATTGTTTTGTCACAACGTGCCGCAGCACACATGGCTGCGACGAGAGCGGATCTTCTCTCTGATCTCGTCGATTGCCTTTAGGTAAGGAAATTCCAACCTATCTCCCGAAAGTAGCAGCGACCAAAGTCCGATCATCGTCCCGCTTGCCCCGCCCCTCTCTTCTTCCGTAAACCTAGCTCTAAATCCATCATGGGAGCATCTGGGAGAAGCGCCATGGACGAGAAGATCTACGACGTGCCGGCGGAATGGCGGCATCGGGCCTATCTGGACGATGCGGGCTACCGCGCGAAGTACGAGGCCTCGATCAGGGACCCGGAGGTCTTCTGGGCGGAAGAGGCCAAGCGCATCGACTGGTTCAAGCAGCCCACCCGGATCAAAAACACCAATTTCGGTCCCGACAACGTGGCGATCCGCTGGTTCGAGGACGGGGTCACCAACGTGGCCTATAACTGCATCGACCGGCATCTCCACACCCGGGGCGACCAGGTCGCCATCATCTGGGAAGGCGACGATCCGTCGGAATCCAAAAAGATCACCTACCGCGAGCTGCACGCGGAGGTCTGCCGCATGGCCAACATCATGCGCAACCGCGGCGTCGCCAAGGGCGACCGGGTGACGATCTACATGCCGATGATCCCGGAAGCGGCCTATGCCATGCTGGCCTGCGCGCGGCTGGGCGCCATCCACTCGGTGGTGTTCGGCGGCTTCTCGCCGGATTCGCTCGCCAGCCGCATCCAGGATGCGAAATCCGCCTTCATCGTCACGGCCGACGAGGGCCTGCGCGGCGGCCGCAAGGTGCCCCTGAAGGTGAACGTGGACGCAGCCCTCGAGACCGTCGGGCCCGGCGTGGTGGATCACGTGCTCGTCGTGCGCCGCACGGGCGGCGCGGTGAACATGGTGCCGGGCCGGGACGTCTATTACCACGAGGCGGCCGAGCTCGTGTCCGACGATTGCCCCTACGAGGAGCTGAACGCGGAGGATCCGCTGTTCATCCTCTACACGTCGGGCTCAACGGGAACGCCGAAGGGCGTGCTGCACACCACCGGCGGCTATCTCGTCTATGCGTCCATGACGCACCAATACGTGTTCGATTACCACGACGGCGACGTCTATTGGTGCACCGCGGACGTGGGCTGGGTGACGGGCCATTCCTACATCGTCTACGGGCCGCTCGCGAACGGCGCCACGACCCTGATGTTCGAGGGCGTGCCCACCTATCCCACGATCTCCCGCTTCTGGGATGTGATCGACAAGCACCAGGTCAACATCTTCTACACCGCCCCGACGGCCATCCGCTCGCTCATGCAGGCGGGCGAGGAGCCGGTGAAGAAGACGTCGCGCAAGTCGCTTCGCCTCTTAGGCAGCGTCGGCGAGCCGATCAACCCGGAAGCCTGGGAATGGTACCACCGCGTGGTCGGCGACGGCCGTTGCCCGATCGTCGACACCTGGTGGCAGACCGAGACCGGCGGCATCCTGATCACGCCGCTGCCCGGCGCCACGAAGCTCAAGCCCGGCTCCGCCACCCGTCCGTTCTTCGGCGTGAAGCCGCAGATCGTGGACGCGGACGGCAAGGTGCTGGAGGGCGCCACCGAGGGCAATCTCGTGATCGCCGATTCCTGGCCGGGTCAGATGCGCACGGTCTACGGCGATCACGAGCGTTTCGTGCAGACCTACTTCTCCACCTATCCAGGCAAGTACTTCACCGGCGACGGCTGCCGGCGCGACGCCGACGGCTATTACTGGATCACCGGCCGCGTGGACGACGTGATCAACGTGTCGGGTCACCGCATGGGCACGGCGGAGGTCGAATCGGCCCTCGTGGCGCATCCGAAGGTCTCGGAGGCGGCCGTGGTCGGCTACCCGCACGACATCAAGGGCCAGGGCATCTACGCCTACGTGACCCTGATGGCTGGCGAGGAGCCGTCCGAGGAGCTGCGCAAGGAGCTGGTGGCCTGGGTGCGCAAGGAAATCGGCCCCATCGCGTCCCCGGACCTGATCCAGTTCGCCCCCGGCCTGCCGAAAACCCGGTCGGGCAAGATCATGCGCCGCATCCTGCGCAAGATCGCCGAGGACGAGTTCGGCTCGCTCGGCGACACCTCGACGCTCGCCGATCCCGGCGTCGTCGACGACCTGATCACCAACCGGCAGAACAAGCGCACGCAGGCGGCGTGAGCCGGTCTGTCATCATCCACGCCATCACCGGCACAAGGCCGGTGATGGCGTCAGAGACGAAAGCGGAACCGTAGCCTTATCTTTCGCGTCTCACCCTCGTGCATCGTTCGCAGGAGGGTTCGGGACATGGGCGCGCGCGCCGTATTCGCCATGGTGGCCATCGTCGGGGCTGTTTTCACCGCGACAGCCGCATCCGCCCGCGAGCTCGTGCCCTTCGAGGGGCGCGTGTCGCCGGGAACGATCGTGATCAAGACCGGCGAACGGCGGCTCTATTACGTGCGCGGCGACGGGACCGCCCTGCGCTACCGGGTGGCGGTCGGCAAGCCCGGCAAGCAATGGTTCGGCGAGGCGCGGATCGACGGCAAATACGTCCGTCCCGCCTGGGCCCCGCCCGCGGAGGTCAAGCGCGACAACCCGCGCCTGCCCGACGTGATCCCCGGCGGCGCGGCGAACAACCCCATGGGCGCCCGGGCGCTGACTCTCGATCTCGACGAATACGCCATCCACGGCACCAACCGCCCGAGCTCCATCGGAACCTACGCGTCCTACGGCTGCATCCGCATGCTCAACGAGGATATCGTCGATCTCTACGAGCAGGTGAGCGTGGGAACGCGCGTGGTGGTGGAGCGGTAGGCTCTCCCTGTGAGAGAATGTCATTCCCGGCCGGAGCGCAGCGGAGGGGAAGGGAATCGACGATCCGGCGCAGCGCTATGGATCCCCTTCCCGGCCTTCGGCCGCCGGGGATGACACCCGCGAGGAAACGGAACGGCAAGGCCTCCTGGTCCAGGGTGTTTCGGTGCTAGAAGACCACCGAGCCTCAGCCTGGAAACCGACGCCTTGAAAACCATCGATCCCCTTGCGCCTTCGCAGAACGCCTCGCGTCCGGCGATTCTCGGCTGGCTGCTGTTCGACTGGGCCTGCCAGCCCTTCTTCACCCTGGTCACCACCTTCGTGTTCGCGCCGTATTTCGCCTCCGCGCTCGCGCCCGATCCGGTGAGCGGGCAGAGCCTCTGGGGCTATGCCACAGCGGCGGCCGGGCTCGTGCTGGCCTTTCTCTCGCCGGTCCTCGGCTCCATCGCCGACGCGACGGGGCCGAAGAAGCCCTGGATCGCATCCTGCGGCCTGGTGCTGTTCATCGCGTCCTTCGCCCTGTGGTACGCGGCGCCGGGGCAGCCCCATGCCATCGCGGTCGCGCTCGTCGGCTTCGCCTTCGGGACGGTCGCCGTAGAGGTCGCGGCCGTATTCAACAACGCCATGATCCCGCACCTCGTGCCGCCGGAGCGCTACGGACGCCTCTCGGGCACCGGCTGGGCGATGGGCTATCTGGGCGGCCTCGTGTCGCTCGTGATCGTGCTCGGGTTCCTGGCCGCCGATCCCGCGTCGATGAAGACGGTCTTCGGCCTAAATCCCCTGTTCGGCCTCGATCCGGCGACGCGCGAGGGCGACCGGATCACGGGACCGTTCTCGGCCCTGTGGCTCCTCATCTTCGTGCTGCCGCTGTTTCTCTTCACGCCCGATATCCCGCGTTCGGGGATGAGCCTCGGGCAGGCCGCCCGGAAGGGGATCGACCAGGTGAGGAGCACCATCGCGGATGCGCGGCGGCACGAGAGCGTCGGCCGTTTCCTCATCGCTAACATGGTCTATCAGGACGCCCTGGTAGCGCTCTTCGCCTTCGGGGGCATCTATGGGGCCGGGGTGTTCGGCTGGCAGGCGATCGAACTCGGCATCTTCGGCATCCTGCTCACCATCACCGGCACCCTCGGGGCGCTCATCGGCGGGCGGCTCGACGACCGCATCGGGGCGAAACCAGTAATCCTGGGCGCGATTCTCATCCTCACCCTGGTCTGCGTGGGCGTGCTGTCGCTCGGGCGCGACCACATCCTGTTCATGGTGCCGACGGCCCCGCCTGGTCCGGAGGACGGCCTCTACGCCTCCGCGCCCGAAAAGCTGTTCGTGCTGCTTGGCCTCGTCATCGGGGCCGTGGCGGGGCCGCTCCAGGCCTCCTCGCGCAGCCTGCTGGCCCGGCTCGTCCCGGCCCGGGAAGCGGGCCGCTATTTCGGCCTGCTCGCCCTGTCGGGCAAGGTCACGTCCTTCATGGCGCCGCTCGCGGTCGCCGTGGCGACAGCCCTGTTCCAGACGCAGGCCGCCGGGCCGGCGGTGCTGATCCTGTTCCTGCTCGCGGGGTTCTGGCTGTTGAGCGGCGTGAAGCGCGTGTGAGCGCGGCTTACTCCAGCGTCACCGCCGTGCCGCTGACCGACACCATCATCATGCCCTCGTTCTTGCCGAGCGCGCCGTAATCGAGGTGCACGCCGACAATCGCATGAGCGCCAAGGCGCTGAGCCTCCTCGATCATCTCCTGCAGGGCCGTGTCGCGCCCGTCGCGCAGCACGCGCTCGTAGGATCCGGCCCGTCCGCCGACCACGTCGCGGATCGACGCAAAGAAATCACGGAACACGTTGGCGCCGAGGATCGCTTTGCCCGAGACGATGCCGCGATAGGACGCGATGCGACGGCCTTCGATGGTCGGCGTGGTGGTGATGATCATGAACGTCTCCTTCTGCTCCGCTTCATATGGGAAGGGAAGGAAGGAACGTCACCAGGGATCCACCCGCCACGTCATGGCCGGCACGAGGCCGGCCATGACGCGAGAGGGCTTTACGGGCACGGATTGCAGTGTTCGACGTGGATCGCGTTGATGCGTTCTTCCAGTTCCGGCGTGATCGTCACGTCGATAGACGCGATATCCGTCTTCAGCTGCTCCATCGAGGTCGCGCCGATGATGTTCGACGTGAGGAAGGGGCGGGAATTGACGAAGGCGAGCGCCATCTGGGCCGGATCGAGGCCGAATTCCTTTGCAAGCGCGATGTATTTGCGGATCGCCGCCTCGGCGGTGGGGTTCTCGTAGCGCTGGCCGCGGTTGAACAGGGTCGTGCGCGATCCCGCCGGCCGGGCGCCGTCGAGATACTTGCCGGTGAGGTATCCTTGAGCCAGCGGCGAATAGGCGAGCAGGCTCACGTTCTCGCGCATGGAGACCTCCGCCAGCGCCACCTCATAGGTACGGTTGAGGAGGTTGTAGGCGTTCTGCACCGACTGCACCCGCGCCTGTCCCTTGGCATCCGCGTGCTTGAGGAACGTCATGGTGCCCCAGGCGCTCTCGTTGGAGAGGCCGAAATGGCGGATCTTTCCGGCCTTCACCAGGTCGGTCATGATCTCGACCGTCTCGTCGATGGGGTGGGAGTTCCCCTCCTGATGGCGGTAGATCGTCGGGTTCGAGCCCCAGGGCATGGGGCGGTCGGGCCAGTGGATCTGGTAGAGGTCGATATAGTCGGTCTGGAGCCGCTTCAGGCTCTTGTTCACCGCCTCCTCGACCTGTGCCCGGGAAAGCTCGCCCTTGGAGCCGTCGTCCCGAAACCAGGTGCTGTCGGAGCGGCCAATCACCTTGGTGGCGAGGATCACCTTGTCGCGGCTGCCCCGAGCCTTGAACCAGGAGCCGATGAACCGCTCGGTGGAGCCCTGCGTCTCCGCCCGGGGCGGGATCGAGTAGAGCTCGGCCGTGTCGAAGAAGTTGATGCCCTGGTCGAGGGCGTAGTCCATCTGCGCATGGCCCTCGGTCTCGGTATTCTGCTGACCCCAGGTCATGGTTCCGAGGCAGATGAGGCTGACATTGAGATCCGTGCGGCCGAGGCGGCGGTATTCCATAGGGTTAAGCTCCTCGCGGCGAAGTGATCTACCGCGTTCAGGCAGGAATGAGGCGCTGAGGGGGCTCAGCGTTGGGCAAGGCGGGCGAGAAAGCTCTCGACGCTGGGCAGCATGCGCTCGACGATGACCTCGACGCCCTTGGCCGTCGGGTGCATCCCGTCGGGCAGGTTGAGGGACTTCTCGCCGGCGACTCCGTCCAGGAAGAAGGGATAGAGCACAAGGTCGTAGGTCTTCGCAATCTCCGGATAGATGCCGTCGAATTTCTGCACATAATCCGACCCGAGATTGCGCGAGGCGTACATGCCCGCGAGCATCACCGGGATGTTGCGGCTCTTGAGCCGCTCGACGATGGCCGTCAGGTTCTTGCGGGTCCCGGCCGGATCAAGGCCGCGCAGCATGTCGTTGGCGCCGAGCTCCAGGATCACCCCGTCGGTGCCGTCGGGCACGGACCAGTCGAGCCGGTCGAGACCGCCCGAGGAGGTGTCTCCGGAGACGCCCGCATTCGCGACCTCCACGTTGTAGCCCTTCGCCTTCAGGGCCTTTTCCAGCACGACCGGGAAGGCCGCCTCCTGCGGCAGGTTGTAGCCGGCGCTCAGGCTGTCGCCCAGGGCCACGAGGCGGATCGGCCGGGTTTGGGCCTGAGGCTGGGCCTGGGTTTGGGCTTGCGCCGGGAGAGTGGCGACCAGACCGGCCAGGGCCGCCGCACACGCAAAAATGATCGTCATGAATGGGCCGGATTGGCGCTTCATCGATAGGCTTCCCATCTAGGCAGAACTACACAGACGTCTTGGACAGTCTCCAACAGATCGGGTGAACGGGTATGCAGGACAAGGCCATCGCGCTGCACGATGTCGATTTGAGCCTCGGGCGCGGAGCCGCGCGGGTGCATATCCTGAAGGGGATTTCCCTTGGCGTCGACCGGGGCGAGGCGGTCGGGCTGATCGGCCCCTCGGGCTCGGGCAAGTCGACCCTGCTCATGACCATGGCCGGCCTCGAGCGCCCGGATTCGGGCAAGGTGATCGTGGACGGCACCGACCTGTCGGGCCTGGACGAGGATGCGCTCGCCCGGTTCCGCGGCCGGCGGATCGGTATCGTGTTCCAGTCCTTCCACCTGGTCCCCACCATGACGGCCCTGGAGAACGTGGCCCTGCCCCTGGAGCTCGCCGGCGAGAGCCATGCCTTCGAGCGGGCCGAGGCCGAGCTGCAATCGGTGGGCCTGGGCCATCGCCTGCACCATTACCCGGCGCAGCTCTCGGGCGGCGAGCAGCAGCGGGTGGCCATCGCCCGCGCCATCGTGCCCAATCCGGCGATCCTGGTGGCGGACGAGCCCACCGGCAACCTGGACGAGACGACCGGCCAATCCATCGTCGACCTGCTCTTCGCCCTCAAGCGCGACCGGGGCGCCACCCTGGTCCTCGTGACCCACGACCTCGCCCTCGCCCGGCTCTGCGACCGCATGGTGCGCCTGCGCTCCGGTCAGGTCGAGACCGGCGCGGCCTCGGCCGTGGCCTGAGGACAATCCAGTCATGCACGGCTCCCTCCCCGCCACCCCCGAGCGTCGCCCCGCCTCCCCGTCGCGCCTGCCTCTCCTGCTGCGCCTCGCCTTCCGCGAACTGCGCGGAGGCCTGAGGGGGTTCGGCATCTTTCTCGCCTGCATCGCGCTCGGCGTCGCGGCCATCGCCAGCGTGTCGTCCCTGTCCCGCTCGCTCACAGAGGGCATCTCCCGCGAGGGCCGGCGAATCCTCGGCGGCGACATGGCCTTCTCCCTGCTCCAGCGCGAGGCGGGAGCGCCCGAGCGGGCCTTCCTCGAATCCAAGGGCCGGGTCAACGTGATCGCCACCCTGCGGGCCATGGCGGTGGCCAGCGAGAAGGGCTCGGGGCTGGTGGAGGTGAAGGCGGTCGACGGGGGCTATCCGACCGTCGGCGCCCTCGAAACCGATCCATCTCTGCCTCCCACCGAGCTGTTTGCCGAGAAGAACGGCGCCTTCGGGGCCGCCGTCGATCCGGCCCTCCTCGCGCGCCTCGACCTCAAGGTCGGCGACCGGGTGACGGTCGGGGCGGCCCATGTGGAATTGCGGGCGAGCCTCGTGTCCGAGCCCGACAAGATCGCCGACGGCATCGGGTTCGGCCCGCGGCTCTTGGTCTCGCAGGAGGCGTTGAAGGCGACCGGCCTCGTCCAGCCCGGCAGCCTCGTGCGCTGGACCTACCGGCTCACCCTGCCGCCCGACCAATCGACCGAGCAGACCCTGACGCAGATCGAGGCGGATGCGAACCGCATCCTGCCGGAGGCCGGCTGGAACATCCGCACGCGCCTCAACGCCGATCCGCGCTTCGCCCGCAACATCGAGCGCTTCACCCAGTTCCTCACCTTGGTCGGCCTCACGGCGTTGCTCGTGGGCGGTGTCGGCGTCGCCAATGCGGTGCGGGGCTTCATCGACCGCAAACGCGCCTCCATCGCCACGCTCAAGAGCCTCGGGGCTCCCGGCGGGCAGGTGGTGCTGCTCTATCTCACGCAGGTGATGCTGATCGCGATGGTCGGCATCGCCATCGGCCTGGCCATCGGGGCCGCGCTGCCCTTCGTGGTCACCGGGCTCTTCGGCCATCTTCTGCCGATCCCGATCCAGCCGACCCTCGCCTGGAGCGAGCTCGGCATCGCGCTGCTCTACGGGATTCTCACGGCCCTGGTCTTCGCGCTGGCGCCCTTGGGCCGGGCCCATGACGTGCCGGTGTCGGGGCTGTTCCGGGACCAGATCGACCCGGAGCGGCGCTGGCCGCGCAAGCGCTACCTGACGGCGCTCGTCCTGTCGGTGACGGCCCTCGTGGGGCTGTCCCTGCTCGCCGCCTACGACCGGCGGATCGCCCTGATGTTCGTGGGCGCGGCCACCGGGTCCTTCGTGCTCCTGCGCCTCGTGGCCATGGGGATCATGGCGCTGGCCCGCCGCCTGCCGCGCCCCCGCCGCACCGCACCCCGGCTGGCGCTTGCCAACATTCACCGGCCCGGCGCGCTCACGCCGTCGCTGGTGCTCTCGCTGGGCTTGGGCATCACGCTTCTCGTGACGCTCTCGGTCATCGACACCAACCTGACGCGGCAGCTCACGCAGAGCCTGCCGGAACGGGCGCCGAGCTTCTTCTTCCTCGACATCCCCAACCAGCAGGCGGACGCCTTCGAGAGCTTCCTGAAGGGCCAAGCCCCGGAGGCCCGCATCGAGCGGGTGCCGATGATGCGCGGGCGCCTCGTGACCCTCGGCGGCCGGCCGGTGGCCGAGGTCAAGGCGCCTGAGGACATCTCCTGGGTGCTGGAGGGCGACCGCGGCATCACCTACGCGACCAAACCGCCGGAAGGCTCGAAGGTGGTGCAGGGCGAGTGGTGGCCCGAAGACTATCGCGGCAAACCGCTCGTCTCCTTCGACCGCAAGATCGCCGAGGGCCTGGGATTGAAGATCGGCGACGAGATCACCGTCAACGTGCTCGGGCGCAACATCGGCGCCACCATCGCCAACCTGCGCGAGATCGAATGGCGCTCCATGGGGATCAACTTCGTCATGGTGTTCTCGCCTAATACGTTCGCGGGCGCGCCGCACACGCATCTGGCCACCGTCACCTTCTCGCACGGCTCGGACGCGGCGCTCGACGCCCGCATCCTGCGCAGTTCCGCCCAGGCCTATCCCATGGTCACGAGCGTGCGGGTGAAGGATGCCCTGGAGGCGGTGAACGACGTGGTCTCCCAGCTCGTCATGGCGATCCGGGGCGCGAGCTCCATCGCGCTGATCGCGAGCCTTCTGGTCCTGGCTGGGGCGCTGGCGGCCGGCCATCGGGCGCGGCTCTACGATGCGGTCGTGCTGAAGACCCTGGGTGCGACCCGCACCCGGCTGATCTCGGCCTACGCGCTCGAATACGGGCTCCTGGGCCTCGCCACGGCTGTGTTCGGGCTCCTGGCCGGGACGCTTGCGGCTTACTTCATCATCACCCGGGTGATGTCCCTAAGCTTTACTTTAGACTTGTCGGGCGCCGTCTTGGCCTCTGCATTGGCCGTTCTGGTGAGCGTGGGTCTAGGTCTCATGGGGACGTGGCGGATCCTAAGTCAAAAACCGGCGCTCTACTTGAGAAACCTTTGAGGCTCCGCCAGCGCGGGAGCGCTATAAAAAGACGCGGAAATGGAACGAGGAGCAGCATCTACTCTGCTCCTCGTTTTTCTTCCATCACGAAGAGTTGAAGCTTGGCGTTGCCCCTTGCGCAACGCAGGCCGGCCCCTCATATTTTGCATGTCGCCGAATTCCGCGGCGGCCGAGGGCTGGATTTCGGCCATTCGAGGGAACACACGGAACACCGCGAGAAAGGACTCCGATGCAACCGTATGAGCAAAACCAAAACGCCTATGGCACCGGCTTTGCCCGGACGGCGGCACAGGTCGACCAGGGCCTGCGCGCCTTCATGCTCGGCGTCTACAACAACATGGTCCTGGGCCTTGCCATCTCGGCCCTGGTCGCACTTGGCGTGAACATGCTCGCCACCACGAGCGATCCGTCTCAGGCAGTCGCCCGGATGGGTGGCGTCGGCCTGACCCAGTTCGGCGCGACGCTGTATGGCTCGCCCCTGATGTGGATCGTGGCGCTGGCGCCTCTGGCCTTCATCTTCTTCTTCTCGTTCCGCATGGACCGGATGACGGCGTCGGCCGCCCGCGGCACCTTCTTCGCCTTTGCTGCGGTGATGGGCGCCTCGCTTTCGACGCTTCTCATCCGCTACACCGGCGCGAGCGTCGTGCAGGTGTTCTTCATCACGGCGGCGGCCTTCGGCTCGCTGTCGCTCTGGGGCTACACCACGAACCGCAGCCTGTCGGGCATGGGCTCGTTCCTGATCATGGGTCTCGTCGGCCTGATCCTGGCCTCGATCGTGAACATCTTCGTCGCGTCGAGCGCCCTGCAGTTCGGCATTTCCGTGATCGGCGTCCTGATCTTCGCGGGCCTGACCGCCTACGACACGCAGAAGCTGAAGGAGATGTATCTCTACGGCAACTTCGATAGCGAAGCCGCCGGCAAGGCCTCCGTGTTCGGCGCCCTGACGCTGTACCTGGACTTCATCAACATGTTCCAGTTCCTCCTCGCTCTCGTGGGCAACCGCAACGAGTAAGGACGAACGGATCGGACGATCCCCGAGCCCCGGCCGAAAGGCCGGGGCTTTTCTTTTGAAATCAAGCCTGCGCCGAGCGGTAGCCGAACCACGCGCTCGCCACGGCCGCGGCGGCGCAGATCAGCGTCACCAGGCCGAAGCCGCCGATCATGGCCGCGGCATAGATGTCCGCCGAACCATCCATGGACGGTCCGGCCATCGGCGGCCGGGCGCCGAAGCTGGCCTGCGCGAAGAGATCCGCCATCTCCGGTTTCGCCCAAGCGGCGGCCCGCCGGAACCCCAGGGTGGCGACGATGCCGAGCCCCGCGACGGCGATGAGCCCCGCCACGCGCGAGACCGCGTTGTTGACCCCGGAGGCCACGCCGATGCGCTCGTCCGGGACGGCGTTCATCACCGTCGTGGAAAGCGGCGCCACGGTGATCCCCATGCCGAGCCCCAGCACCGCCATGACCGGAACGACCGCAGCCCAATAACCGCCATGCAGGACGGCCGGGGCCAGGAGCGCGAAGCTCAGGCCCGTGACCAGCGGCCCCACGGTCAGGAGCAGGCGGGTGCCGAACCGGTCGGCCAGGACGCCGCCGAGCCGGGACAGCACGGCCATGACCAGGGTGAAGGGCAGGAACACCGAGCCCGCCCTGGCGGCCGAATAGCCATGGGCCTCGATCAGCGCGGTCGGCAGGAAGAACAGGGCGCCGCCAAGGGCGAAATAGAGCAGCAGGGTCAGGACGTTGACGTTGGCGAAGGCGGGGACGCGGAACAGGTCGAGCGGCATCATGGGGGCGGCGCAGCGTTTCTCGTGGCGCAGGAACAGGCCGAGGACGGCCAAGCCGGCGAGCGTCGACAGGATGGCGACGATCCGGTAGCTGCCCCGGTCGCCGAGCGCCGTCAGGCCATAGGCGACGAGGCCGAGCGCCGCGACAGCCAGGACCGCGCCGAGCCAGTCCATCGCGGCCTGCGACGCGACCGGGCTTTCCGGCACCCGGGTCCAGCACAGCCAGAGCGCCAGCGCGGCGATGGGCCCATTGATCCAGAAGATCGCCTGCCAGGGGCCGATATCGATGAGCCAGCCCCCGAGGATCGGCCCGAGGGCCGCCGCGATGGCGGAGGCGGCCGCCCAGGTGCCGATGGCCCGGCCCCGTGCCTCCTTCGGGAAATGGGCGCTGATCAGGGCAAGCGATCCCGGCACCAGCAGGGCGCCGCCGATCCCCTGGAAGGTCCGGGCCGCGATCAGCATTCCGGCCGACCCGGACAGCCCGCACCACAGGGAGGTCAGGCCGAAACACGCGATGCCGACCATGAAGACCCGCCTGAGCCCGTAGGCATCCCCGGCCGCGCCGCCCAGCAGCAGGAAGGCGGAGAGCGTCAGCGCATAGGCGTTTGTGATCCACTGCATTTCGGATAGGGAGGCCTGCAGGCTCTCACGCACCTGCGGGATCGCCACGGTCACGATGGCCCCGTCGGCAAAGACCATGCTGGAGGCCAGGATTGCGGTCCAGACCACGAAGGTTTGCGTCTTGCCGGGACTGAACTCGCTCATGCTGGGGCCTTTCGACAAGGCATCATGGCAGGCCACGGGAGAGGTGGAAAGACAGCGTTCCCAAGCAGGAATGCCATTCCTTCTCACCCCGAAAATGCTCTAGAAAACGCCCATGAGCATTCTCGTCCGCCCTTCGTCCGAATCCGACCTCGAGGCCGTCACGGCCATCTATGCCCATGCGGTGAAGCATGGCACGGCCTCCTTCGAGCTCGACCCGCCTGACCGAGCCGAGATGGCGCGCCGCCGCGCCGCGATCCTCGATGGCGGCTATCCCTATCTCGTGGCGGAACAGGACGGCGCGATCCTCGGATACGCGTATGCGGGCGCTTACCGGACGCGCCCGGCCTATCGCTCGACGGTGGAGGATTCGATCTATGTCGCCCCGTCCGCGCAGGGGCGCGGCATCGGGCGCCTGCTGCTCGCCGCCCTGATCGAGGAATGCGAGGCGCGGGATTTCCGCCTCATGGTAGCGGTCATCGGGGACGAGGAATCGAAGGGCTCTATCGGGCTGCACCAGAGCCTGGGCTTCGAGCCTGTCGGCATCCTCAAGGGCATCGGCTACAAGCACGGGCGCTGGCTCTCCACCGTGCTGATGCAGCGCCCGCTCGGGCGCGGCACGGGCGAGCCGCCGACGCGGCCAGTCGCCTGAGATTGTCGATGAGATCGACGATCATTCGCCTGCCGAAGACGGGTCTATGGCAGAATCCCGACTTCCTGCGGCTCTGGGGAGCGCAGACCCTTTCGGCCATCGGCGCGCGCTTCACCCGTGAGGGGTTGCCGATCATCGCGGCCCTGACGCTCGACGCTTCCGCGACGGATCTCGGCCTGCTCGTGGCATTGAGCCTTCTGCCGGGGGTTCTGCTCAGCCCGTTCATCGGGACGTGGATCGACAGAACGCGGCGCCGACGCGTGCTCATCGTGGCCGATCTCCTGAGAGCCGCAGCTCTCGCAACGCTTCCGGCCATGGCTTGGTTCGGGTCCATCACGATCGGGCAGGTCATGGGCGTATCGGCGGCCGTGGCCCTCCTGTCCATGTTCTTCCAGACCGCGGACAATGCCTATCTGCCGACATTGGTGAACCGCGATCAGCTTCTGGAAGGCAACGCCAAACTCGCCACCACCGATTCGCTGGCGGAAATCGCCGGCCCTGCTCTGGCGGGAACCGCCATTCAACTGGTCACTGCGCCTGTTGCGATCCTGTTCGATGCCTTGTCCTATGTCTGGTCGGCCCTGCTGTTGGCCTCCATCACGCGGCGGGAGCCGCCTCTCGTCACCGGAGAGCATGCGCCCGATCTGTGGCGCGAAACGGGAGACGGCCTGCGCTTCGTGTTCGGGCATCCGGTCCTCAGGCCGCTGACGCTGTGCTCCGCCAGCCTCACATTCTTCCTGAGCTTCTTTGCGCCGCTTTATGTGCTGTTCGCAGTGCGTGACCTGAGCATTCAGCCAGGAATCCTCGGCTTCATCGTGGCGCTGGGCGGGATCAGCGCCTTGATCGGGGCGCAGTTCGCGGCCTGGGCCGGTCGGCGCTTTCGTTTACGCAGTCTCCTGATCGGGTCGCTGCTGATCTACGGCGTCATGATCTGTTTTATTCCGCTGGCCCAGGGGCCTCTGTGGGTGGCCGTTGCATCCTTATGCATCGCTCAGCTCCTGAGCGATGGTCTCTATGTGGTCTTCGCCACGAACACGACCGTCTTACGCCAGAAGGTGACGCCAGACGCTTTGCGCGGACGGGAAGCCGGAACACTGCATCTGCTGACGGGCGGTCTTGGCCTAGTGGCCGCCTTAGGCGCGGGCTTTGCGGCCGATTGGGTCGGGATCCGAACGGTCCTGTGGACCGGAGCGCTCGGGGTGGTCGCATCGACCCTCTGGCTTCTGGCCCTTCCCGAGGACCTTGAGCGCTAGAGCCTCGGACCCAAAAGTGGACATCACTTTTGGGATTCATCCGATGCTCCTTCTCTTGGCTGGCGCATCGGATGAGGCGGCCCTCTGGATCCGTCCGATGCGCTAAGCCGACACGACCTTCGGCTTGTCGAGCACCCGCAGCACGCGCGCGAGCTCGTGTCCGCGCTTGAGGACCAGGCCCGTCGAGACGATGACCGAATAAGCGCCTTGCTTCTTGGCGAGCTTCGGGTCCTTCTCGATCCGGTAGAGGGGCATTTCGGACGTGCGCCGGAAGATGGAGAAGACGGCCTTGTCAGGCAGAAAATCGATGGCGTAATCACGCCATTCACCGGCCGCCACCATGCGGCCGTAGAGATTGAGAATGGCCTGCAACTCGGAACGGTCGAAGGACACCTGTCTCGGCGCGGCGGGGAAAGGAACGATGTGGGCCGAACCCTGCATCGAGCCGCCGCGCAACGGCTCCGCGATGTCACCTTCGCTCATGAAGCCTCCCATGTCTCGTTTTCATGACCTGATGATGGGCTTCGGCGGCTAAGGGATCAACCCATGACGACACAATGAACCACGGGTTCTTTTGCAAATCATATTCCTGCCTCAATCGCGCCGTGATGGAGCCTCACTGAATGCCGTTAATGCTTAAGTTGCCTCGACGGCCCGGCTCATCGAACGGCTTGGACACGTCAGCCCCCCAGCCCTCTGAGTCGTACGAAGGGCCGGGCCACCCTCGAGGCACAGGGCTGCCTTTCATGGCAGCCTTTTCTCTATTCAAAGGGCTTTGCGATGGTCCAGATCGCAAAGCCCTCTTTTTTGGTTGATGGATGCTTTCATTCCGCAACGGACATGCAGCGAATGCCGCTGTCATCCCCGGCGCACGCAGTGCGGGAAGGGGATCCAGTACGTTGCGCTTGTTCGTGGATCCCCTTCCCTCGCTTCGCTTGGCCTAAGGATCGGAACGATTTCAAAATCCCGACAGGACGAGCTTGCCGCGCGTGCGGTTGCTCTCGACGAGGGAATGCGCGCGCTTGAGATTGGACGCGTTGATCGGTCCGATGATGTCGGCCAACGTCGTCCGGATCGTGCCCGCATCCACGAGGCGCGACGCCTCGTTCAGGATCTCGTGCTGCCGCTCCATGTCGGCGGTCTGAAAAGTCGAGCGGGTGAACATGGATTCCCAGTGAATCGAGATGCTCTTGCCTTTCATGAGGCTGATGTCGAGGAGCGTCTTCGGATCGTCGATGAGGGCGAAGCGGCCTTGCGGCGCAAGGGCTTTCGCGATCTCGGCGAAATGGTTCTCCGTGTGAGTGATCGAGAACGCGAAGGCCGGCGCGCCGATGCCCAGGGTCTCCACCTGCGCGGCGAGCGGTTTGCCGTGATCGATCACGTGATGGGCGCCGAGCTCCCTCGCCCAGGCCTGCGTCTCCGGACGTGACGCGGTGGCGATCACGGTGAGGTCCGTGAGCTTGCGCGCGAGCTGGACCGCGATGGAGCCGACGCCGCCGGCGGCGCCCACGATCAGGACGGCGTTGGCCGCTCCCTTCACCGGGCGCTTGACCTCCAGCCGGTCGAACAGGGTCTCCCAGGCCGTCAGGGTGGTCAGCGGCAGGGCGGCGGCCTCCTCGAAGCTCAAGCTCTTCGGCTTCGTGCCGACGAGCCGCTCGTCCACCACATGGAATTCCGCATTGGTGCCCTGGCGCGTGATGGCGCCGGCATAGAACACCTCGTCGCCTTCCCTGAACAGGGACACGTCCTTTCCGGTCCCTCGGACGATCCCGGCCGCATCGAAGCCCAGGACCTTCCAGCCGCCCGGCTCCGGCTGCGCCCGCATGCGGACCTTCGTGTCGACGGGGTTCAGGGACACCGCCCTGATCTCGACGAGCAGGTCGCGCGGTCCGGGCTCGGGGCGGGGCAGGTCGATGTCGACGAGGGAAGCGTCCTGATCGATGGCAAGGGATTGCTGATAACCGACGGCGCGCATGGCATGTCTCCTGTTGACGGCGACATAGTTGAGCATAGTGTTGAGGACCGCAAGAACGCACAAAAACAGCCCATAGTGTCGAAAAGGATACCGTGATGCCGCAGAAGGCGCCGAGAATGCAGGGCTGCTCCGTCGAGAGGACGATGAGCCTGATCGACGGCAAGTGGAAGATCATCGTGCTCTACAAGCTCCTGCGCGGCACCTTGCGCTTCAACGAGTTGCGCCGGCTCATTCCGTCCATCACGCAACGGATGCTCACCCACCAGTTGCGCGAGCTGGAGGCCGACGGCCTCATCGTGCGCACCGTCTACGCGCAGGTGCCGCCCCGGGTCGAATATACGCTCTCGACGCGCGGCCGGTCGCTCGAGCCGGTGCTGATGGCCATGAAGGAATGGGGGGACGCGAATCTGTCGTCGGAGGAGGCAAAGGCAGCGTAAAGTGCCTGTGCGATGCAACAATTTTACCCTGCTTTGTTCAGAACCCGACGCTTGTGTTGCGCAACCTGCCGCACTGTGGCAACGCTCCCGCGACCAGATCTATAAGAGGATGCGCGCATGAAGCTGGACACCCCCACCAGCGGAAGCGAGTTGACGGCGGAAGCCGTCGCCGTGCTGGAAAAAGGCCATAAGGCCACTCCACCCACCTTCGTGCGCGACCTGTACGGCCGCGTCCCGTCCGAGGATCTCGCGCCCTATTCGCCGAAGACCCTGGCGGATCTCGCGGCGGAAGCCTTCGAGCACCTCAAGGCCTCCCGGACCGCCGACGGGGCGGATATCCGCCTGTTCGACTTCGAGATCGAGCGTGACGGCCGGCGCCAGGACGTGACGGTGCTGGAAATCGTCAACGACAACATGCCCTTCCTGCTCGATTCGACTCTCGCCGAGGTCGTGGACGAGGGCTACGAGCCGCTGCTCGTCGCTCACCCGATCCTTGCCGTTGAGCGGGATGCGGGCGGCGCTCTCGTGCGCCTTGTAGGCGAGGCCACGGCCGCCCTGCGCCTCGGCGTGAAGCGCGAAAGCTTCATCCATATCCACCTGCCGCGCCTCGACGATCCCGAGACCCGCACCCGCCTGATCGAGGCCATGCGCCTCGTCCACCGGGACGTGTCCGTCGCGGTCCACGATTGGCCGGGCATGCGCTCGCGCATCGCCGAGATCGTTCATAATTACCGTCTCAACCCCCCGCCCCTGCCGGAGGACGAGGTGAAGGAAGCCATCGCGTTCCTCGACTGGATCGCGCGGGACAACTTCACGTTCTTAGGTCTTCGCGAATATCGCCTGCCCTCCGGCGACACGGCGGCCGATCCGGTCGAGGGCTCCGGCCTCGGCCTTCTGCGCGACCCGTCCGTGCGCGTGCTGCGCCGCGGCCGCGAGCTGGTCGCGATGACGCCGGAAATCCGCGCGTTTCTGGCGCGCCCGAAGGCGCTCATCATCACCAAGGCGAACGTGAAGTCGCGCGTCCATCGCCGGGCGCATCTCGACTATATCGGCGTCAAGCTGTTCGACGACAGCGGGCATCTGCGGGGCGAATTGCGCATCGTCGGCCTGTTCACGGCGAGCGCCTACACCAACACCACCGGCGAGGTGCCCTACCTGCGCCACAAGGTGGAGAAGATCGTGGCCCGGGCGGGCTTCGATCCGGCGAGCTATGCGGGCCGCGCGCTCCTCAACGTGCTCGAAAGCTATCCGCGCGACGAGCTGTTCCAGATCGACGAGGACACGCTCTATCACTTCGCCATCGAGATCATGAACCTGTCGGAGCGCCCGCGGGTCAGGGCGCTCGCCCGCGTGGACGAGTTCGACCGCTTCGTCTCGGTACTCGTCTTCGTGCCCAAGGACCGCTACGACACCCAGGCGCGCCAGCGCATCGGCCAGTTCCTGGCCGGCATCTACGGCGGGCGCGTCTCCGCCTCCTATCCGGATTACCCGGAAGGGCCGCTCGCGCGCACCCATTACATCATCGGCCGCGACGAGGGCGCGACCCCGGACGTGCCGCGCGAAGCCTTGGAAAAAGGCATTTCCGCCATCGTGCGCACCTGGAGCGACGCGCTGCGCGATGCGCTCGACGCCAGCGTCGGCGGCGCCCGCGCCAGAGCTCTGGCGTCCCGCTACGGCGAAGCCTTCAGCGCGGCCTACCGCGAGGCCTTCGGGGCCGAGCAGGCCATCGCCGACATCGCCCTCCTGGAGCAGCTCTCGGAGGCGCGGCCGCGCGCCGTCGACCTCTATCGCCGCGAAGCCGACGACGAAACCCGCGTGAACCTGAAGCTGTTCTCGCTCAACATGTCGCTGCCCCTGTCGGAGCGCGTGCCGCTTCTGGAAAACCTCGGCTTCCGCGTCGTCAACGAGCGAACCTACCGGGTCGCGTTCTCGGACGCGCACCGGGTGTGGCTCCACGACATGACCCTGGAGCGCGCCTCCGGCGGCGCGATCGAGATCGACGAGATCCAGGCCCTCATCGAAGCGGCGCTCCTCGCGCTCTTCCGGGGACTGGCGGAATCGGACGGCTACAACCGCCTCGTCCTGGAGGCGGGCCTCGGCTGGCGCGACGTCGCCATGGTGCGCGCCTTCGGCCGGTATCTCCGCCAGATCCAGGTCACCTACGCGCAGGATTACATCGCCGAGACGCTCTCCCGCCACGGCGCCATCACGGCGGATCTCGTCAAGCTGTTCTATGCGCGCTTCGATCCGCGCACGGACGACGGACGCGCGGCCGCCGAGGCCGTCATCCGCGAGCGCATCGAGAACCAGCTGAAAGAGGTCACGAGCCTTGACGACGACCGAATTCTGCGCCGCTTCGTCAATCTGATCCAAGCCGCGATCCGGACCAATTTCTTCCAGCTCGAAGAGAACGGCCTGCCGCGCCAGACCATTGCGTTCAAGTTCGAATGCGCCCGCGTCGAAGGCCTGGCCCTGCCGAAGCCGCTCTATGAGATCTTCGTCTATTCGCCGCGCGTCGAAGGCGTGCACCTGCGCTTCGGCAAGGTGGCGCGCGGCGGCCTGCGCTGGTCCGACCGTCCGCAGGATTTCCGCACGGAAGTGCTGGGCCTCGTCAAGGCGCAGCAGGTCAAGAACGCCGTCATCGTGCCGGTGGGCGCCAAGGGCGGCTTCGTGCCCAAGCACCTGCCCCCCGCGAGCGACCGGCAGGCCTGGCTGGCGGAAGGCACGGAGAGCTACCGCATCTTCGTGCGCACCCTGCTGCAACTCACCGACAACATCGTCGGCGACAGCATCGTGCCCCCGCCGGACACCGTACGGCACGACGGCGACGATCCCTATCTCGTGGTCGCGGCCGACAAGGGCACGGCCACCTTCTCGGACATCGCCAATGCGCTCTCCATCGAGAAGGGCCATTGGCTCGGCGATGCCTTCGCGTCCGGCGGCAGCCAGGGCTACGACCACAAGAAGATGGGCATCACGGCCCGCGGCGCCTGGGAGGCGGTGAAGCGCCACTTCCGCGAGATGGACATCGACATCCAGACGGCACCCGTCACGGTGGCCGGCGTCGGCGACATGTCGGGCGACGTGTTCGGCAACGGCATGCTGCTGTCGCGGGCGCTCAAGGTCGTGGCGGCCTTCGACCACCGCGACATCTTCATCGATCCGAACCCGGATCCGGAAGCCTCGTACCGGGAGCGCGAGCGGCTGTTCAATCTGCCCCGTTCGAGCTGGCAGGATTACGACAAGGCGTTGATCTCAGCCGGCGGCGGCGTGTTCCCGCGCAACGCCAAGTCCATCCCGCTCTCGGACGAGATGCGCGCGCTCCTCGACATCGACAAGCCGCAGGCGACACCGGCCGAGGTGATGAACGCGATCCTGAAAGCCCGCGTCGACCTGCTCTGGTTCGGGGGCATCGGCACCTATATCCGCTCCTCGATCGAGACGGACGAGCAGGTGGGCGACCGCGCCAACGATGCGATCCGCATCACCGGCCCTGAGGTGCGCGCCAAGGTGATCGGGGAGGGCGCCAATCTTGGGATGACGCAGCGCGGGCGCATCGAGGCGGCGCAGGGCGGCGTTCGCCTCAACACGGACGCCATCGACAATTCGGCGGGCGTGAACACCTCCGACGTGGAGGTGAACATCAAGATCGCCCTTACCACGCCAGAGCGCGACGGACGCCTCACGCAGGAGCAACGCAACGAACTCCTGGCGGACATGACCGATGACGTGGCGGCTCTCGTGCTGCGCAACAACTACCTGCAAACCCTGGCGCTCTCGCTCTCCGAGCAGCGCGGCGCCGCCGATCTCGGCTTCGCCCGCCGGCTCATGCACATGCTGGAGGCGCAAGGGCGGCTCAACCGCACGGTCGAGTACCTGCCCGACGACAACAACCTGACGGAGCGCGCCCGCCGGGGCGAGTCACTCACCCGTCCGGAACTCGCGGTGCTGCTCGCCTATGCCAAGCTGGCGCTGCACGACGAGCTGCTCGAGAGCCCGGTTCCGGACGATCCCTATCTCGGCAAGGAGCTCGACCGCTACTTCCCGGCCGAGATGCGCGAGCGCTTCCCGGATGCGATCGCCACCCACCGCCTGCGCCGCGAGATCATCGCGACGCAGCTCGCCAACGCGATCATCAACCGGGGTGGGCCGACCATCGTGGCCCGCCTCGTGGACCAGACCGGCGCGGATGCCCCGACCATCGCGGCTGCCTACGCGGCCACCCGCGATTCCTTCGGCCTCACCGAGATGAACGTCGCCATCGACGCGCTCGACGGTGTCGTGCCGGGCACGATGCAGCTGCATCTCTATGGCGAGCTTCAGGATCTCCTGATGAACCGGATCGTCTGGTTCATCCGCAACGTGGATTTCGTGAACCATTCCCTTGACGAGATCATCGGCACCTATCGGGCCGGGATCGCCGAGGTGGAGCGCAGCCTCACCGACACACTCTCGCCCGAGGCGCAGGAGGCGTGGCACGCCCGCACGAAGGCCCTGGTGGATGCGGGCACGCCGGAGGAGCTGGCGCGCCGCATCGCGGCCCTGCCCGATCTCGTGGCCGCGCCCGACATCGTGCAGACCGCGCACAAGACCGGTAAGCCCGTCAGCGACATCGCCTGCACCCATTTCGCCCTCGAAGCGTCGTTCCGCCTCGGAGCGCTCATCGGGGCCGCGCAGGAGATCACCGTCAGCGACTACTTCGACCGACTGGCCCTCGACCGCGCCATCGACAGCATCGCCTATGCCCATCGCGGCCTGACGGCCGAGGTGGCGTCGCAGGACCTCTCCGGCGCCGAGGCCGTGCGGGCCTGGAGCGACAAGCGGGGCGCCGACGTCAACCGCATCCGCACGGCGGTCGACGGCATCGTCTCGTCGGGCCTGACCCTGTCGAAGATCACCGTCGCGGCGAGCCTCCTCGGCGATCTCGCGCGGATGAGCTGAGGCGGCACGGAAGCGAAAGCGGACCTCTCCATCATGGCCGGCCCTGTGCTGGCCATGACGTCCGGGCTCGATCCGACGCGGAACAAACCCCTCTCGCCAGTCGTCTCAATCACAGCAGCAGCCCGGGAGGTGTCGCATGCCCCGTCTGTTCACCGGCATCGAAATCCCGACCGAGATCGGCCTGGCGCTTTCGGGCTTTCGCGGCGGTCTTCCCGGCGCGCGCTGGATCGACCCCGAAAACTATCACCTCACCCTGCGCTTCATCGGGGATATCGACGAGCGCATGGCGGACGACGTTACGTCGATCCTGGGCGAAAGACGCCAGCGCGCGCCGCTCGTCATCACGATCGAGGGACTCGACACCTTCGGGGGCGGGAAGCCACGGGCGGTCTTCGCCCGCGTCGCCGGCAACGACGCTCTGAACGAGCTGCAGGCCGAGCAGGAGCGCCTCGTGCGCCAGGTCGGTCTGCCGCCTGAGACGCGCAGGTTCACCCCGCACGTGACCCTGGCGCGGCTGCGCAACGTCTCGCCCGTGGATGTGGCGGAATACATCGCCACCCGGGGTCATTTCCCGAAGCTCACCTTCACGGCCGACCGCTTCGTCCTGTATTCCTCACGGGCTTCCATCGGTGGCGGGCCCTATATCGTCGAGGCGGCCTACCCCTTAGGCTAGCTCGACGGCGGCAGTGGATGCTGTTACGTATCCTCCATGACTTCGCTCATCTTCATCACCCACCCCGAAGTGGTCATAGACCCCGCCCAACCCGTTCCCGAATGGCCCCTGAACGCCACCGGTCGCGCCCGCATGGAGCGTTTCGCGGAAATGCTCGCGGACAGGGACGTGTCGGCCGTTTATTCCAGCACCGAACGCAAGGCGATGGACGGCGCCGCCATCGTGGCGGAGGCCCTCGGCGTCTCCTACGAGACCGACGAGGATCTGGGCGAGAACGACCGGTCCGCCACCGGCTACATCGCGCCGCCTGAATTCTGGGACGTGGTGCGCGAGTTCTTCGGCCGCCCGCACGAGAGCATCCGCGGCTGGGAACGCGCCATCGACGCACAGACCCGCATCGTGAACGCCATCCAGCGGATCCTGCGCGACGACGAGACCTCCGACGACATCGTCGTCGTCTCCCACGGAGGGGTCGGATGCCTGCTGACGGCGCATCTGCAGAAGGTCGAGATCGGCCAGGAAAGTCGCCCGCAGCATCCGGGCGGCGGATGTTTCATCGTCATCGACCGCGATTCGTTTGTCCTGACCCAGGATTGGCGGGCCATCGAAGACGGGTTTGCGGATTGAGAGAGGCTTCAGTGTCGTTCCGGGGCGAGCGTTAGCGAGCGCCCGGAACCCATAACCGCCGGCGTTGCAGGAAGAAGTGCAACGCTGCTCTCCAATCCTTCAAACGTCAGCGGTTATAGGTTCCGGGCTCGCCTGCGGCGTCCCGGAATGACAACGGTGCGTTTCGCGCTTGCATCCTGCGGGCCTTGGGACTAGCCCCTGGGCGAAACCCAGGACTGAAGCGTCTCCATGATCTCCCCCCGCATCGCGCAACTGGCGCCCGGCATCATTCTGTGCGCAGCCGTCGCGTTCGCGGCCATGGGCCTCCAAGCGATCGAGGAGCATTGGACCGGGCGGCCCTGGCTCGAGGCTCTCGTCATCGCGATCCTGATCGGCACCGTCGTGAGAACCTTCTGGACACCGGACAGGCGCTGGGCTCCCGGCATTGGCTTTTCCGCCAAGACCCTGCTCGAATTCGCCGTGATGCTGCTCGGCGCCTCGATCAGCTTTCAGGCCGTGCTCGATGCGGGGTTCGGGCTCATCCTCGGCATTGCCATCGTGGTAGCGCTCGCCATCGGGGCGAGCTACGGGCTCGGGCGCTGGCTCGGCCTGCCCCGGCGCATGGCGATCCTGGTCGCCTGCGGCAATTCCATCTGCGGCAACTCGGCAATCGCCGCCGTGGCGCCGGTCATCGGCGCGAAGCCGGAGGATGTGGCCTCCTCCATCGCTTTCACGGCCGTGCTCGGCGTGATCGTCGTGCTCACCCTGCCCTTGCTGATGCCGGTGCTCGGCCTGTCTGCAACGCAATACGGCGTGCTCGCGGGCCTGACCGTGTATGCGGTGCCGCAGGTGCTGGCTGCCACCGTGCCGGTCGGCCTCGTCAGCACCCAGCTCGGGACCCTGGTCAAGCTCGTGCGCGTGCTGATGCTGGGGCCTGTGGTGATCACGCTGTCCCTCCTCGCCGGACGCGGCACGGCGGACGCGAAACCAAGCCTCGCCTGGAACCGGCTCGTGCCCTGGTTTATCCTTGGGTTCCTGGGGCTCGCGCTCATGCGCTCCATCGGCCTCGTGCCCGACATGATCCTGCGGGCCATCGTGCCGACGGCCACGCTGCTCACCGTCATCTCCATGGCGGCACTGGGTCTCGGGGTGGACCTCAAGGTGCTGCGGACCGTCGGCGCCCGGGTGACGCTCGCGGTCACGCTCTCGCTCCTGGTGCTGATCGCCATCAGCCTGGGCCTCATCCGGCTGCTCGGCATCGTGTAACTCTTGAAACCTTGCGTCCGTGCTTCATCACTAAGGCCTGTGTTTCCTTAGGATGAAGCATGCTCATGCCCCGCCTGACCGAATCAGAACGTTCCGAACTCCTGCCGGCCCTCGACGGCTGGGCGCTCGTGGAGGGCCGCGACGCGATCACCAAGCGGTTCGTCTTCGACGATTTCAGCGCGGCCTTCGGCTGGATGACCCGGGTGGCGCTCGCCGCCGAGGCCATGAACCACCATCCGGAATGGTCGAACACCTACAACCGGGTCGAGGTGACGCTCGCCACCCATGACGCCAAGGGCCTGACGCGCCGCGACATCGAACTGGCGCAGCGCATGGACCAGATGGCGGCAGGACTGATGAAGAGATAAGCCATGACCGAGACGCGCATCCGCACCGGAGGCTGCGCCTGCGGGCAGCTGACCTTCACCACGCGAGGCGAGCCGAAGCGCGTGGGGCTCTGTCATTGCATGACCTGCCGCAAGATCACCGGCAGCCCCTTCGGCGCCTATGTGATCTTCGCGGCCGATCAGGTCACGATCTCGGGCGAGTTCCGGAGCTGGTCCGCGACACCGGCCGTCGAGGATTGCTTCTGCCCCGTCTGCGGCTCGCAGGTCTTCGACCGGGATTGCGGCAGCGAGATCGAACTCAGGCTCGGAGCCTTCGACGAGCCGAACCTGTTCACGCCGACCTACGAGGCCTGGGCCAAGCGCCGGGAGCATTGGCTCCGCACCCCGGATCTCGAGAGCTTTCCCGAGAACCGGAGCGCGGAATCCTGAACGTCGCTATTTCGGCTGCATGCGCAGGGCGCCGTCGAGGCGGATGCCCTCGCCGTTGAGCATGTCGTTCTCGATGATGGCCTTCACCAGGGTCGCGTATTCCTCCGGCCGCCCGAGGCGGGAGGGGAACGGCACGTTGGCCTCGAGCGCCTTGCGGTAATCCTCCGCGATGCCTTCGAAGAGCGGCGTGTGGAACAGGCCCGGCAGGATCGTCATCACGCGGATGCCGAAGCCCGACAGGTCGCGGGCGACGGGCAGCGTCAGGCCGAGCACGCCGCCCTTGGAGGCCGCATAGGCCGCCTGCCCGATCTGTCCGTCCTGCGCAGCCACCGACGAGGTGTTGACGATGACGCCGCGCCCGCCGTCGGGCGTGACCGGATCGAGCCCGGCCATGGCGGCGGCGCATTTGGCGATCATCGCATAGGTGCCGATCAGGTTGATCTCGACCGCGCGGCGGAAGCTCGCCACGTCGTGGGGAATCAGCTCGCCGGTCTCGCGCTTCTTCGTGACCGTGCGCCTTCCCGGCGCGATGCCCGCGCAGTTGACGAGAATGCGCTCAACGCCGTTGGCGGCGCGCGCCGCGGCTAGCGCCGAATCGATGGACGCCTCGTCGGTCACATCGGCCTTGCAGAACACCGCGCCGATCTCGCGGGCAACCTCCTCGCCGCGCTCGGCGTTCATATCGAGGATGGCGACCTTCGCGCCGTTGGCGGCCAGCATGCGCGCGGTCGCCTCGCCGAGGCCGGAGGCCCCTCCGGTCACGACGGCCGCCATCAATTTGTCGAGCTTCATGGCTTTTCTCCCTGCATCGGGAGACGTCTTAAGCTATCCTCGACGCAACGGGAACGCACAGGATCGTAAGGAGCACAGGATATGAGCGCACCCTTCATGAAGCCTTTCACCAAGGCCGAGATGGAGGCCATACGCGAGGAGACCCGGGACGAAGAAGGCCTGAAGCGCCGGTTCTGGGCCAAGCTGAAGCGGGTTGCCGGCAAGATCCCCTTCGCCGAGGACTTGGTAGCCGCGTTCTTCTGCGCCACCGATCCGTCGACCCCGCGCCGGGTGAAGCTGATTCTCTTCGGGGCGATCGCCTATTTCGTCTTCCCTGCCGACGCGATCTCCGACTTCCTGCCGCTGCTGGGCTTTGCCGATGACGCAGCTGTTCTGGCCGCCGCGATCACCCAAGTGGCTGGTTCCATTACGGAAGAACACAGGGAAAAGGCGCGTGAGGCCCTGAAGGATACAGCGGACGAAGCTTAGCTT
This sequence comes from Microvirga sp. Mcv34, assembly GCF_024519725.1. Lineage (GTDB taxonomy): Bacteria > Pseudomonadota > Alphaproteobacteria > Rhizobiales > Beijerinckiaceae > Microvirga. Next base: position 37,437 of record NZ_JALJRK010000034.1, read on the forward strand.
ACGCCATTTAGGATCATATTCCAAACAAAGAATATTGACTTATTGCAATGTTATTATGGATAGACTATAAAGATCTTGTTGCGTTGAAGTCATTTCCATCTCCTGGCAATTGCAAGACGAATAAGCTTTATTCGTCCACCTCAGGGTCGCTTCGGCGGCCCTTTTTTATTGAGTCGCGGTTGGGTCATAGGCATGGACGCAGCCCTGCCGCCACGTTTCGACGCATCGCCAAGCCCTTGGCGCAGCCTTAACGGAGATGGTGAAAAGTTCTTAACCATCCGCCTGTATGGTCCGCCCCATGATTACTGCATCTTTCCAGCGCGGCATCGCCGCGGGCATCCTTTCCGCCTTGTTCGTCATCGGAACCGGGCCTGCCGCTCTGGCTCAACCCCAGCGTGGGCAGCAATCGACCCGTCCGGCCCCCGCGAAGCCGGCCGCCAAGCCCGCCCCGGCTGCCAAGACCAATCCGGCGAAGCCTGCCGCCGCAGCGGCCGCCGGAGCCGCCGCGGGCGCGGGTGCCGCGAAGGCGACGCAGGCCGCCACAGGCCCGGGCGGCGCATCGCTTCTCACCTCCTACGGCGATTGGGGCGTCTATACGGCCCAGACCGGCCGCTCGAAGATCTGCTATGCGCTGAGCCAGCCCAAGGACCGGCTGCCGAAGAACGTGAACCGGGATCCGGCCTATCTCTTCGTGTCCTTCCGCCCGGCGGAGAACGTGAAGAACGAGGTCGCCCTGGTGCTCGGCTTCGCGGCCAAGGAGAACGGCGCGGCGGAAGCCGCCGTGGGCAATGCCTCTTATGCCCTGATCACCAAGGCGTCGAATGCCTGGCTCAAGAATCCCGCCGAGGAAGGCCAGGCTATCGCCACCATGGCGAGGAGCGGAACCGTGACCGTGAAGACGCAATCGGCCCGCGGTTCGAGCTTGACCGACCGCTATTCCCTGAACGGCTTCGGCAAAGCGCTCGAGCACGCCCGCAAGGAATGCGCGTCCTAAAAAGCTCCGCACGATTGAAAATTGGCACATCTATGAGCATGTTCCGGGCTCAAGCATCGGACCAAAATTGGAAACCACTTTTGGGATCTATCCGATGCTCTGCTTTTTGAAGAGCGCATTGTTCTAGCGGAAAACCGGGACCACTTTTCGCTGACGCGGCCCTTCGGGTCCGCACAATGCGCGTGCGTCCGGAATTTTGCGTTTGAGGCTCACGGTTTCGGCGCAATCGTGCTATAAGGCACGCCAACTCCCAACAACGAGGCACGAGATTTCCCATGGCGACGGTGCTCGACATCGCCAAGCGCAACCCCAATGCAGCCCCCGTGGCCGTGAGCGATGCCGCGCGCGCGGCCGGGTTCATCGAAAAGACCGCCGAGGTGACCGTGGCGGCGGGAGCCGCCCCCGGCGGCGCTTCGCTCGTCGGCCTCACCCGCGACCAGCTCAAGGACTCGCTGGCGGCCATCGGCGTGCCCGAGCGCGAGTTCAAGATGCGCGTCGCGCAGCTCTGGCACTGGATCTATTTCCGGGGCGCCAGGGACTTTTCCGAGATGACCAATGTGGGCAAGGAACTGCGCGCCAAGCTGGCAGCCGCCTATACCCTCGCCCGCCCTCAGGTCGTGTCCGAGCAGGTTTCGAAGGACGGCACCCGCAAGTGGCTGATCCGCATGCCCTCCACCGGCCCGCTCGATAAGGGCGCCGAGATCGAGTGCGTGTATATTCCTGAAGTCGACCGCGGCACGCTCTGCGTGTCGAGCCAGGTTGGCTGCACGCTGACCTGCTCCTTCTGCCACACGGGCACCCAGCGCCTCGTGCGCAACCTGACCTCGGCCGAGATCGTGGCCCAGCTCATCGTGGCCCGCGATTCCATCGGCGACTGGCCGGACGCCACCCCGCCGGAAGGCGCCTTCGTTCCCACCGATGGCGGACGCTTCGTGTCCAACATCGTGTTCATGGGCATGGGCGAGCCGCTCTACAACATCGGCGACGTGATCGCCGCCATCGACGTCATGTCGGACGGCGAGGGCCTGACCCTGTCCCGCCGCCGCATCACGGTCTCCACCTCCGGGGTCGTGCCGCAGATGGAGCGCCTCGGCGCCGAAGCCAACACGATGCTCGCCATCTCGCTCCACGCGGTGCGGGACGAGCTGCGGGACGAGCTGGTGCCGATCAACCGCAAATACGACATCAAGCAGCTGCTCGACGCCTGCCGGGCCTATCCGGGCCTGTCGAACGCGCGCCGCATCACGTTCGAATACGTGATGCTCAAGGGCGTGAACGACTCGGACGCCGATGCCCGCGAGCTCGTGCGCCTGCTGAAGGGCATTCCGGCGAAGATCAACCTGATCCCGTTCAACCCCTGGCCCGGCTCGAAATACGAATGCTCGGACTGGGAGCGGATCGAGCGCTTCTCGGAGATCGTCTACCGGGCCGGCTACGCCTCCCCGGTCCGCACCCCCCGCGGCCGCGACATCCTCGCGGCTTGCGGCCAGCTCAAGAGCGAGACCGAGAAGCTGCGTGCCCGCGCCCGCATGATGGCCGAACAGGGCATCGGGGCGGAAGGCGTCTACGCGGTGGGGAACGGGGAGTAGGACGCTAAGTCCTGTCCTGGACCATCTCTGCAACGCCGTCAATGCGACATTGTTTCAGTGGCATCATTGCTTTATGATCTCACTGCATTTGCCGCGTCGAAGCTCAATGGTCGTAGCACGAGATGACACCGATATTCAGAGGATTGCTCGTTGCTACCATAGCGGCTCCCTATCTCTGTTTGCTGTTCACCGCGCTGTTTCAAAATGGCTTGGCTGACGCTCGCATATCTGATGCACTCGGTTTCGCTATCGGCGCGGGGACTATAGCTCTCCTCTGGTTCGGTGTTCCGGTCTTCCTGATCGGCGGCCTTGTAAGCGGTTGGCTGGAAGCCCTCGGCCTCAGGTCACGAAAGGCGATGATCACAGGCGGTGCCGCGCTTGGATGCAGCTTTCTCGCGCCCTTCCTTCTGATCGCTCAGAAGGATGACTGGATATTCCCTGTCGCGGGGATGCTCGCTGGCGCCATCTGCGGCTGGATCTATTGGCTGATCGCAATCCGGCAGAAACCTGAGGGCAAAAGCCCTATAACCTCTCTATGATCCGCTGGCTTCTCCTCATTCCCTTCGCGCTCCTCATCGCCATCGGGGCGAGTGGCACCTTCTTGCTCATCGCCAGCATCGTCGATCCGGTGATGAATATGCTGACGGGGGACACGGTCTTCGTCGGCTTCTGGTCCCTGCTGGACGCGGTGTTCTCGGCGGACGACCCCGGGCCCGTCGTGACGGACGCGTTCCTGGCCGTAGGCCGGATCGTGTTCACTCTGCTGGTGTTCCCGCCGTTGATGATCGCCATCGTCAGCGAGGTGCTGGGGATGCGCAGCCTCCTCTGGTACACGCTTGCAACAGGTATCCTCACGGCCGCCGTGCCCTGGATCCTGCGCGGCGCCGCGCGGGTCGGCTCGCCGGCGGAGTTGCATGTGAGCCTCGTCCTCGGCCTCACGGGCGCCGTCGCCGGCCTCGTCTATTGGGCGATTGTCGGACGGAACTCAGACCGTCCTGTCCCTATCGCCAAGAACCAATGAGGCAAAAGAAAAGGGAGGCGGCATGCCCCCCATACCGCCCCCGAAGTTTCGGGAGGACCTGACCGTCGGGCCAGTATTGATACTGTGTATCGATATCGCTTCTCGCGCAATTAGGCTTGTTGGACGAGTGAGGCCCTAGTCCAATCGGACGATGCGGGCTCCTCCACCGCATATGCACCCTCTGCAAGCATCGGACGCGCATTCGAAGTCAGCTTCGATGCTTCAAGGCTTTGGCTTTGCGCATCTTTCCACGTGAAACCGGCTCCCACGTTTGCGCGCGATGCTCTACCGCGCCGACGCCGTCAGGATCTTGATGGCGAAGGCCGAGAACAGGCCGGCGAAGGAATAATCGATCCCCCGCATCAGCTTCGGGTGCCCGCGCAGGAGCGCGATCACCTTGTCGGCCCCGAGGATCAGGAGCGCCCCCATGGGGGCGGTCAGCACGATGAAATAGAGGCCCAGGAACAGCAGCTTGTCGGCCGCATACGGATCGGACGCGTCCACGAATTGCGGCAGGAAGGTCACGAAGAACAGGACGACCTTCGGGTTGGTGAGATTGATCCCCACGCCCATGAAGAAGGTCTTCCAGAACGAAACCTCCGCCCGCCCCTCCTCCTTCACATGCAGGGCCGAGCCGTTGCGCACGGCGTCGAACGCCATCCAGAGCAGGTAAAGGGCGCCGACGATCTTCAGCACCGTGAAGGCCGTGACGGAGGCCGCCAGCAGGGCCGAGAGGCCGAGCGCCGCCAGCAGCGTATGCACGCCGCACCCCGCCATCGCGCCCAGCATCGAGGCCAAGCCGGCCCGGCGTCCGCCGGCCATGGTTTTTGCCAGGAACAGGCTCATATCCGGCCCCGGCGTGATGAACAGGAGGGTCGCGGCGAGCGTATAGGTGAGCAGGGTGCCTATATCGGGCAGGAAGGCCATGGGACGGATCCGAGCGGTGCAACGGCCGGATCATGCCTCAATCGCGTGTGCACGGCCACCGAAAAGCCGCTTGTTGAAAGGCCGCCTCTGCTCCATCTGTTGATCCCGGCAAAGGTTCATGGAACCATATCGCGAGAAGGACAGTCATGAAGGCCCTGCTTTTACCCACCCGGATCCGCGTCGCCCTCACGGGCATGCTTCTGGCGTTCGGGCTGTCCGCCTGCGGAATCAACAATGTGCCGACCCTGCAGGAGCAGGCCAAGGCCGCCTGGAGCGAGGTGCAGAACCAGTACCAGCGCCGGGCCGACCTGATCCCCAACCTGGTCGAGACCGTGAAGGGCTTCGCCCAGCAGGAGCGCGAGGTGCTGACCCAGGTGACGGAAGCGCGCGCCAAGGCCACGCAGATCCAGGTCGACGCCTCCACGGTCACGGACCCGGAGAAGTTCCGGCAGTTCCAGGAAGCCCAGAACCAGCTGTCCGGTGCCCTCGGCCGCCTGCTCGCCACCGTCGAGCGCTACCCGGAGCTGAAATCGAACGCCAATTTCCTGGCCCTGCAATCCCAGCTCGAGGGCACGGAGAACCGCATCGCGGTGGCGCGGCGCGACTACATCGCGACCGTGCAGGCCTACAACACGGAGCTGCGCACGATTCCCGGCCGCTGGATCGCCGCTATCGTCTATCCGGACGCCAAGCCCATGGAGACCTTCACCGCCACGCCCGGCTCCGATCGTCCGCCCGAGGTGAAGTTCTAAGCGGATGAGAAGCACCCGGTCTTTCCCTTCCCCCGCGAGGGGGGAGAGAGTTCAGGCGCTCCTCATGGCGTCGCTTCTTTTCATCCTCTTGCTCGCCAGCCTCCCGGCTCTCGCCCAGATCTTCCCTCCCCTCACCGGCCGGGTGGTCGATGCGGCCAATCTCCTGAAGCCCGAGGAGCGGTCGGCCCTGGAAGCCAAATTGAAGGCCCATGAGGACAAGACCAGCGACCAGGTGGTGGTCGCCACCGTGCGCTCCCTCGAAGGCTACCCGATCGAGGATTACGCCAACCGCCTGTTCCGACACTGGCAGCTCGGGCAGAAGAAGAACAACAACGGCGCGCTGCTCCTGGTGGCGCCGCAGGAGCGGAAGGTCCGCATCGAGGTCGGCTACGGCCTGGAAGGGGCGCTGACGGACGCGCTGTCCAAGGTCATCATCACGACCGCCATTGCGCCCCAGTTTCAGAAGGGCAATTTCGCCGGGGGCATCGGTGCGGGCGTCGATGCCATGCTGTCGATCCTCACCGGCGATGCGGAGGAATGGCACCGGAGGGCCGAGGTGCGCGAGGACAACACCACCAGCATCGACCCCGTCGTCGCCTTCGTCATCCTCCTGATCCTGTTCTTCCTGATCTCGCGGATGATGGGCGCCGGCCGGGCCGGCGCCGTCAGGCGGGGGCGCCGTGGTCCCTGGATCGTCACGCCCGGCGGCTGGTCGGGCGGGAGCGGATGGTCCGGCGGCGGTGGCGGTGGCTGGTCCGGCGGAGGCGGGTTCTCGGGAGGGGGCGGCTCGTCGGGAGGCGGCGGCGCCTCAGGGAGCTGGTAGATGATTTCACCCGACGATCAGGCGCGCCTCGCCCAGGCAATCAGCGACGTGGAGGACGACACCTCCGGCGAGGTCGTGGTCGTGCTGGCCGAGCAGGCGGGCCATTACCGCGAATTCCCGCTCCTCTGGGCGCTTCTCGCGGCCCTGGTCACCCCCTGGCCGCTGATCTGGTTCACAGGAGTGAGCACGTCGCGGATCTTCCTGATCCAGCTCGCGGTGGCTCTGACCCTGAGTCTCGTCCTCTCCTGGCCCAGGCTGCGCTATGCCCTGGTGCCGCGCTCCATCAAGCGGACGCAGGGCCACGAGGCGGCCTCGCGCGAGTTCCTGCGCCGGGGGCTCACCCGCACCCGGGAGAAGACCGGCGTGCTGATCTACCTGGCGCTCGCCGAGCATCACGCAGAGGTTTTGGCCGATACGGGGATCTCGGACCGTGTCGATGAGGAGATCTGGGCCGATCTCGTGGCTGATCTGACCGGCGCGATCCGGGATGGGCGAATGACGGAAGGGCTCCTCCAGGCGATCCGACGGACCGGCGCGATCCTGGCGGAACACGCCCCGCCCCGCCTCGACGACGTGGACGAGCTGCCGAACAAGGTGATCGTGCTGCCGTAGCGAGAGCATCGCACGCAAATGTGGGAAGCGGGCCCGATGCCTTAGAGCCCCGGACCCTTGGCGGCTCCCAGGATGATCCCGGGACGGGCCGCATCGGTGCTCTGGAGCAGCACCACGTAAGCGTCCCCGCCATTGCGGGCGGTCTCGAGCGGCACCTCGAACCGGGCCGAGCCGCCGAGCCATTCCCCGACGCGGTTCAGGCCGCGCACCACATTGGCGTACGTGATCGTCTTGCCCCGGTTCTCGCCGCGCTCGATCGGAACCGTCTGGGCCTTCAGGACAGGCAGGACCCACAGTTCGGCCGCCCGGTGCGCCGTGTCCGGGGTCTCCTCGACGAGGATCGTGACACGACCGTTCCGCTCGTCGACGGTCACGTTCACCGGCAGGGTTTTGCGCCCCTTCGACGTCGCCTGGATGGCCTTCTCGATCTGGCCCCGGTCGGAGCCGATGCAGGATTTCTTGCCGTTGACGATCATCTGCGGCGTGAAGACCTGCCGGTCGCTGCGGGAATGGGCATAGGCCTTCTGCCGCTCGGTGAAGGCTACATGGGCGAGCGTGTCCTTCCAGCCGAGATAATCCCAGTAATTCACCGGCAGGGACAGGGCGATGATGTCCGGCTGGCGGGAATACTCGACCAGGAGTTCGTCCGCCGGCGGGCAGGAGGAGCAGCCCTGGCTCGTGAACAGCTCGACGACCGCACGCGGCGGCTCCGCCAGAGCAGGTTGAAGGAGAGCGGCAAGGCCGAGGGCCGCCAAAGTCAGTGTCAAACGGAACGCCATGGTGACGCTATCGAACACGAAATCGACCTTGAGGGAAACTCACGTTACGTTGAGCGTCGACCGAGAAGGGGAATCTAAGCGGATGCTTTGGCCGGAACCCGCCAGCGGCGGTGCATCCACAGCCATTGCTCCGGATATTCCCGCACCCATTCCTCCACTACGGCGGTCATGGCCTGCATGGCGCCCTGCACGTTGATCTGCCCGTCGGGATCGCGGGGCAGGTCGAGCGGCGGCGTGAGCTGCAGGCGGAAGCGGTGGTTGGGCAGGCGAATGACCCTCACCCCGTGAACCGGGCAGTCGAAGCGGCGGGCGAACTTGCCGAGGATCGGGTTCACCAGGGCCGGGCGGCCCATGAAGTTCACGATCACGCCGCGGGTGAAATGCTGGTCGATCAGCATGCCGAGATGGCCGCCCTTCTCCAGGGCGCCCTGCATGGCGAAGGCCGCGCCCTGGCGGGCCGCCTCCAGGTTGCCCATGGTCTCGCTGCGGATCTCGTGCAGGACGCGGGCGATGGCCGGATCGTTGGGCGCGCGGAACACCGCCGTGGTGTCGAGCCCGAAACGCGCCGCGCAGATGGCGGGCAGCTCCCAATTGGCGAGATGGGCTGAGAAGATGATTCCGGGCTTGCCGTCGTCCCGCAGGGAGAGGAAGTGATCGATGCCGTCGACCTCGGTGCGGCCGGGCGCCGTGCTGTCCGGGTCGAAATCGAACAAGCGGCCGAGATGGGGATATTCGCCGCCCGTGCGGCCGAGATTGTCCCAAGCCGCGAGCGCCAGGGCCTTCACCTCGGCCTCGGACTTCTCCGGATAGACCGCCCGGATATTGGCGAGCGCCGTCCGGTGCGCCCGCAGCAGCGGGCCGAAGGTGCGGGTGAGCGCAGCCCCCACGGCGCCCGAGCGCTCCGGGCCCAGAAGCCGCGAGAAGGCGAAGACGCCGCGCACGACGCCGACCATGACCGTTCCGATCAGTCGCGAGGCGAGGTTGCGGGAGCGGTGGGGTTGGTGCACGTCGTTTCGGTTCCTGGCGCGAAGAGCCGGCGAGAGGCCGGGCTTGGAAAAAGAAAAGGCCCCGCGTCTTTTTCGCGGGGAGCCCGTTTCGTCAAGATCTGTGATGACGCGGCCGGTTGTATGAGGTCAGAACGTCACGATCACCTTGCCGAAGACCTTGCGGCCTTCGAGCCGCTCGAGGCCCTTCTGGAATTCGTCGAGCGGGAAGACAGCGTCGATGACCGGGGTCATGCCGCCGGCCATCTTGTCGAGCGACTGGGCGATGTTCTCGATCCGGCAGCCGAAGGAGCCGAAGATCCGGTATTGCTGCTGAAAGAGCTGCATCAGGTTCATGGTGGTGGAGACGCCGCTCGTCGAGCCGCAGGTGACGAGGCGTCCGCCGCGCTTGAGGCACAACAGCGAGCCGTTCCAGGTCTCGGCGCCCACATGCTCGAACACCACGTCGACGCCCTTGCGCTTGGTCAGGCGGCGCACCTCGCCCTCGAAGCGCTCGGTGCGGTAATTGATCACATAATCGGCCCCCAGGGCCTTGGCCTTCTCGCCCTTCTCGTCGTCACCCACGGTCGTGTAGACCGTGCAGCCGATGGCCTTGGCCATCTTGATCGCCGCCGTGCCAATCCCCGAGCCGCCCGCATGGACGAGGATCGACTCGCCCGGCTCCAGCTTGGCGTTGTCGAACAGCATGTGCTGGACGGTGCCGAAACCGATGGGCGCGCAGGCCGCCTGCTCGAAGGAAACGCCCTTCGGCACCGGGATGACGAGCCGCTCGGGCCGGTTGATCAGCTCGCGGGCGAAGCCGTCGATATGGAAGCCCATGATGCCGGCCACGTTCTCGCAGAGATTGTCCCAACCTTTGCGGCAGGCGCTGCAATGGCCGCAGGTCTCGGCCCCGTACATGGTCACCGGATCGCCCACCTTGAAGCGCGTGACGCCCTCGCCCAAGGCCGCGATCTCGCCCGCGGCCTCCACGCCCACCGCCTGCGGCATCTTGCGCTTGGCGAAGGCCATGCCGCGGAAGCCCCAGACATCGAGAAAATTGAGGGCGAGCGCCTTGACCCGGACCTGCACCTCCCCGGCGGCGGGCAGCGGCGGGGCTTCCATCTCGGTGATGCGAAGATCACGGTCGCCGAAGAGTTGGAGAGAGCGCATGGGTAAAAATCCTACTCCGGGAATCCACATCTTTCAGTGGGATTAGACGTGGATAGCCGGTACAAGCCCGGCCATAACGGATACATCCGTTGGGCGGATTAAAGTGTGAGCAGACGAATGACAAGTTTTGTATGGCTCACAAATCGATGCAAGGCTCGTTAACCCTCTCGACTTCCAGGGCAAGCTGCGAAAAGGCGAGTGATTCTGTTTTGAGCCTTTTGCCACGATGACATCGTCCGATCATTCGCGCCGATCTCGGCTCCCGGACCCTGATCAAGAGAAAGGTCAAATTCATCCCGGATTCTTTCTCCGACGGTAGATTGCTCCTCAAATGTCTTTGAGTAGAAGCTAGAGAACGGGTCAGACTTCGGCCTCAATGCGAGCATAGGCAGCCATGACCTGGAACACATCTGCCATCTCGGTATGCATTTGAGTTAGCTTCGAGAACTCGTCATCGCTTAGTTCACGGCTATCGTCTTCACCAAGCCAACCTAGACAGGCTGCCATGTCACGCTCGAAATAACTACAAAGCCCATAAGGGCGCACGGGATCGCAGGATGGGACTGGCCAAAGATCCGCCTTGAACAATTTCGGGGCAGAAACCTTCCAAAAGAAGGGAAGACAACGCGCAAGGATGATGTGATCAGTAGTTAGATTGAAATCTTGGCCCCCAATATCGTAATGGCCAGGGTCGATCTGTGCAGATTGAAAAAAGAGGTTAAGGATACCAGCCATCCTTGCATGCTGCAGTGCGAGTTCCGCCGGAGAACCGGCGCCAAATACCTCAGCAATGTCGCTTAGGATATTTCCCGATCCATAGGGACTAGAAGCATCTACGCAGGGCGCTCCAACCTCGACTGTATCATTCGCCATATTCCATCCGAACCGAGTTCGGCGGATCAAGGCAAGATGGCGATCCGTCAACTTAATCGACTGTAAGTTTTCAGTGGGTTCATAGCTTTCCCAAATACCCCAAACATCTTTTAGTATAACAGGTTTTGCTTCTTCTCTTTTGAGCGCACAGTAGCGCTTTAGAGCAAACCACATACGGTTCAGGAAATAGAAGAGCATTAAACCAATTTTCTCAAAGGATATGCCAACCCCCTTTATGAAACTGGAGATTAGACGAGCGCTCTAGTATTGCGAATTCCTACCGATGCACGCCCAGCATCGAGGTCAGGCCGCCGTCGATCGGCAGCACCGTGCCGGTGATGTAGGCGGCGGGGTCGGACATGAGGAAGGCGGCGAGACCCGCGATTTCCTCCGGCTTCGCGAAGCGTCCGGCCGGGATCTGTTTTTCCATGTTGTCGCGATAGGCCGCGTAGGGCGCCATCATGTCCGTGTCGATGAAGCCAGGCGCGATCACGTTGACCGTGACGCCGCGCTTGGCGGTCTCGACGGAGAGCGTGCGGCAATAGGAGATCAGCGCCCCTTTCGAGGCCGCATAGGCGGCATTGCCCGGATTGCCCTGAAGGGCCGCCACCGACCCGATGGCGACGATTCGGCCCGCCTTGGCGCGGATCATGCCGCGCATGAGAGCCTTGGCGATGCGGGTGAAGGACCAGAAATTCACCTGCATGGCGGCTTCGGCCTTGTCCTGCTGCATCATGGCGGCAAGCGCGTCGTAGGGCTGGCCGGCATTGTGCACCAGGCCGAAGAAGCTCTCGCCCTCGATGGTCTCGCAGAAGGCCTCCAGGGCGGCCTTGTCGGCGAGATCGACTTCATGGGCCTTGATGCTCCGGCCGGGATGGGCCTGCATCAGCTCGCCGGCCAAGGCCTTCGCAGCCTCGCCGGAGGACCGGTAGGTGAAATCCACATCGTGGCCGGCGGCGGCGAGCGCCCGCACGATGGCGGCGCCGACACCCTTGCCGCCGCCCGTCACCAGAACCCGGGTCATGGTTTAAGCCCCTTTCGGCTCGGCCCCGAAGACGAGGCAGGTGTTCTGGCCGCCGAAGCCGAAGGAATTCGACAGCACGTAGTTCACCTTCGCGTCGCGGGCCACGTTCGGCACCACGTCGAGCGGGATCGCCGGATCGGGCACCTGGTAGTTGATGGTCGGCGGAATGCGGCCCGTGGCCATGGTCAGGAGCGACATCACCGCCTCGACCGCGCCGGCGGCCGTGAGCGTGTGGCCGATCATCGACTTGTTCGAGGAGATCGGAAGGCCCGCCATGCGCTCGCCGAACACGGCGGTGCAGCTCATGGCCTCCATCTTGTCGTTCTCCGGCGTCGAGGTGCCGTGGGCGTTGATGTAGTCGATGTCCTCAGGGGAAACGCCCGCATCGTCCAGGGCCTGGCGGATCGCCGTGATGGCCGGCATACCGTCGGGCGAGGATCGGGTGCGGTGGAAGCCGTCGCCCTTCTCGCCGCAGCCGAGCACGTAGCCCAGGATGGTGGCGCCCCGCGCCTTCGCGCTCTCGGCGTTTTCCAGCACGAGGGCGGCCCCGCCTTCGCCCATGACGAAGCCGTCCCGGTTCTTGGAGAACGGCTTCGAGGCCGCTTCCGGGTTCTCGTTCTGGGTTGAGAGCGCCGAGAGCAGGGAGAAGCGGATAAGAGATTCCGGATTCACGGAGCCGTCCGTGCCGATGCACAGGGCCGCATCGGCTTCGCCGCGCCGGATGGCCTCGACGCCGAGCTGGATCGCCGTGGCGCCGGACGAGCAGGCCGTCGAGAGCGAGATCGGCGAGCCTCGGGTGCCGAAGCGGTCGGCGACCCGGTCGGCCACCGTGCCGAAGATGAAGAGGTCGTGCCAGGGCTTGAAGCGGCCGGAACCCGCCGCCTTCAGAAGATCCTTGTAGGTGATGTCGCCGGTCTGGCCCGAGGCCTCGGCCAGGGCTTGGCGCTGCGGCCATTCCATCTCGACCGGGGGCACCGCGATGAACAGCGCCCCGGGAAAATCCTCCCGGGCGAGGCCGGACTGGCCCACGGCTTCCTCGGCCGCCAGCATGGCGAGGCGCTCGGACAGCATGGGGGCGCAGAAGGGCTCCACGTCGACATGGTCGATCGTACCCGCGATCGTGGTGCGCAGGCCTTCCGTCGGGAAGCGGTTGATGCGGTGGATGCCGGATTTGCCGGCCGTCAGAGCCGCCCAGGTATCGTCCTTGCCCTGGCCGAGGGACGTGACCACGCCCATGCCGGTGACGGCGACGAGGGGACGGCCCTGTCTGTCGCGGAGTGCCATTGCCTTCTCCTCAAGCCTTGGTGAGCCGGACGGCGCCTTCGCCGCGCCAATGGCCGACGGAGGTGACGAGAGCCTCGCCGGCTTTCCCCTCGGCGATCAGTCCTGCGGCGAGCGCCACCCCGGTGGCAGCCTGCGCTTCGATGGTATGGCCGACGAGATTGCCGGTGGCATGGACGGCCGCGCCGGGCGCGATGTCCTTCAGGGCCGCCTGCTCCTCTTCCGTGATGTCCTTGATGCCAGTAGCGCCGGACAGCACCAGGTCGGGCTTCGCCCCGAGCTGCTTCGCCAGGGCGTGGAGCGCTTCCTCGACGCTGCCCGCCCGGCGGCGGGCGCGGTCGGACGCGATCCCCGCCACGACGGCGAGCGGCTTGGCGCCCCGCGCCTCCGCATGCTCGCGGGATTCGAGCACCAGGAAGCAGGCCCCGGAACCGAGGATCATGCCGCCGCCCTCGGCGGGGCGCTCCCAGACGGACGCATAGGGCTTCTTCCAGAGGAAGCCGCCCATTTCATAGATCAGGAGCACGTCGGCCCGCTCGGCATTGTAGGCGCCGCCGACGAGGAAAATATCGTCCTGCCCCGAAGCGATCCGCTCCCGGGCGATGCGTAGCGCATCCACGCCGCTCGATTCCTCGCCCATGAAGGTGCGCGAAGCGCCCGTCACGCCATGGACGATGGAAATGTTGCCGGCCAGGAGATTGGACAGCTGCGCCAGGAACAGGGTCGGGCGCAGGTCGCCCATGAGGCGCTCGTTGAGGAAGACGCCCGGATCTTTAGCCTGCCGCAGCCCCGTGAGGATCTGCCCGTCGACCGCGTAATCCCGCTCGCCGCCGCCGGCCGAGACGATGAGCTGCATCCGGCCTTTCAGGGCTGCGTCGTCCTTCGCGCCGGCCGCATCCAGGGCGAGGCCCGCCGCGTAGCAGCCGAGCCTCTGCCAGGCCTCCATCTGCCGCTGGTCGGATTTCTTGGGGATCTGCCGGTCCCATTCGAGCGCCACCACCGGATGGACCGGGAAGGGCTCGAAGGTCGTCGTATCCGTGTTCGGAGCGCCGCCGGCCGCGAGCGCCGCCAGATGGGCGTCCAGGCCTTCGCCCGCACCCGATACGAGGCCTATTCCCGTGATGACCACATCCCGCATCAAACTGTCTCCTCCAGAAGGCCGATGCGGCGCGCCTGGGCGCGCATCTGGCCGTCCATGCCCTCGGGGAAAGGCATGATCCTGAACCGCAGCTCCGCATCGCAGATCGGCTTGCCTTCGGCCAAGATCTTGGCCTTGGTCACGGCATAGCCCGAACCCTCATGCTCCAGCTGGGCCTGGATGGTGAGCACCGTACCCGGTCCGACGAAGGTGCGAAAGCGGGCCTTGTCGACGGCCATGAGGAACGGCATGTGGGTGAAGCCCATGAGGCCGAGCACGAGATAGCCGGAAGCCTGGGCCATGGTCTCGGTCAGGAGCACGCCGGGCACGAGGGGATGGCCGGGGAAATGCCCTTCGAAAACAGGACTTTCCATGGGCACCGTGGAGGTCACCTCGATCCGCTTCGTCTCGCGGTCGAGGCTGGTCACCCGGTCGATCATTTCAAAATATTCGAGGCGCATTGTCTCTTGCGGAACCTGTTCCCCCTCCCCCTTGTGGGGAGGGGCTAGGGGTGGGGGTGTCAGCGCAAAACTGGATCAACGTGGCGCTACCACCCCACCTCCAACTCCTCCCCACAAGGGGGAGGAGGGCTGCGTCGCGCCTCCCATCCCAGGGTAGCATATCGAAAAATCGGCCCGCCGGGATGGCTTGCTTGTCTTTTTAGGCCTGCTTGGCGGCCACGAGGGCGTCGATGCGCGCCACGAGGTTCTTCAGGACGAAGTATTCCTCGGCGGGAGCCTTGCCCTCGTTCACTTCCTGCGTCCACTGCTCCAGCGGCAGCTTGATCCCGAAGGCCTTGTCGATGGCGAACGCGATGTCGAGGAAGGCCAGGGAGTCGATGCCGAGATCCTCGATGGCATGGCTCTCGGGGGTGATCTGCTCGCGCGGGATATCGGCGGTCTCTGAAATGATGCCGGCGACGGTCTCGAAGGTGGACGACATGACGCCGCTCTCCTGAACTGCTTGTTGGTCTCAACGATCCAGCGCCGGCAAGCTCTCAAGGCCCGGTGTCCAGCCGCTCTTCTCGTCAAGGAGGGTTGTTTCGAAACGCACCCCTTACACGACCGGCCGCAGACCGGCAACCGATTGGTTGCATTCCGGGAGCATCGGACCCAAAAGTGGATTTGTCCTTTCGGGATTTATTCGAGGCGCAACCCTTGAGGAAGGTATTGTGCGGAGGCTTCTTTTCCGCCTGCGGCAACTACTTGAGGGAGATGCGATTGATTATTCTGCCCCCATCGCCGATAAGGGCCGCCTTCGGCCGAAACCCGAATGATCTTACATTGACGACAGATTGCTTGGATCGACGTGTTCAACCGGTTCCTCAAGCCTGAAATCCGCTATGCACGCCGCATGGCCCGCATCGCGCGCTGGGACCGGCCCGTCGAGGGTTTGTCCGGGCGCCTGCGCGCCTGGGCCCACATGCTCCTGGCCGATCATGGGGTTTTCCGTCTCTTCTACCTCAACAAGCACCGGGTGACCGACCGCCTGTGGCGCTCGGCCCAGCCCGCCCCGCATCAGATTGCCGCCCTCAAGGCCGAGGGTGTGCGCACCATCATCAACCTGCGCGGCGGCCGCGAGCACGGCTCCTGGCAGCTCCAGAAGGAGGCCTGCGAGCGGCTCGGCATCCATCTGGTGGAATTCGTTGTCCGCTCCCGCGGGGCGCCGGACCGGGAAACCCTGCTGTCCGCCAAGGAATTCTTCGACACGATCGAGTACCCGGCCGTCCTGCACTGCAAATCGGGCGCCGACCGGGCGGGCTTCGTCGCGGCGCTCTACCTCATCGTGTTCGAAGGCAAGTCCATCGACGAGGCCCAGCGCCAGCTCTCCGTGCGCTTCGGCCATTTCCGCTTCTCGAAGACGGGCATCCTCGACGAGTTCTTCGATCTCTACCGCCGCGAGGGCGAGGCCCAGGGAATCCCGTTCCTGACCTGGATCGAGACCCGGTACGATGCCGAGACCCTGGAGCGGAACTTCCGCCCGAGCTTCTGGTCGAGCCTCCTGGTCGACAGGATCATGCGACGGGAATAGGCGGTCCGGGTTTTGCCCCTCCACGTCATCACCGGGCTCGTCCCGGTGATCTCGTTCGGAAAAGCGCAGCGCTTCACGGAATCGGGATAGCCGGGACGAGCCCGGTGATGACGTGGCGTGGGCAGATCCTACGACACCGCCAGGCTCGGCTCTTCGTCGTCGGAGAGCTGCAGGCGGTGGAGGCGTGCATAGGCGCCCCTCTGGGCGATCAGGGCCTCGTGCGAGCCCGTCTCGGCGATTTGCCCGCCTTCCATCACGACGATCTTTTCCGCGTTGCGCACGGTCGAGAGGCGGTGGGCGATGACCAGGGTGGTGCGGCCCTTCATGAGGCGCCGGATCGCGTCCTGGACCAGGCGCTCCGATTCGGAATCGAGGGCGCTCGTCGCCTCGTCGAGCAGCAGAATCGGGGCGTTCTTCAGGAAGGCGCGGGCGAGCGAAATGCGCTGGCGCTCGCCGCCCGAGAGGCGTCCGCCGCCGGGACCGACGGACGTGTAGTAGCCGTCCGGCTGCCTGAGGATGAAGTCGTGGGCCGCGGCGGCCTTGGCGGCCGCGACGATCTCCTCCTCGGTCGCATCCGGCCGCCCGAAAGCGATGTTGGCCCGGATCGTGTCGTCGAAGAGGATCACGTCCTGGCTCACGACCGCGACGGCGCGACGCAGGCTGGCCAGGGTCACGTCCCGCACGTCCTGCCCGTCGATCAGGACGGCGCCCTGGTTCACGTCGTAGAGACGCGGCACGAGGGATAGGAGGGTCGATTTGCCCGAGCCGGAGCGGCCCACCAGGGCCGTGGTCTGGCCGGCTTCGGCCACCAGATCGACGTGATCGAGCGCCACCGCCTCGCCGTCGTAGGAGAAGGTGAGGTTCGAGAAGCGGATCTCGCCGCCTTCCAGCACGAGCGGCCGGGCTCCGGGCTTGTCCTGGATCCGGGGCGTCTCATCCATCACCGTAAAGGTTCGGTGCAGCGCCGCAGCAGCCTCCTGGACGATGGCGTTCAGATTGCCGAGCGCCCGAATCGGTTGCGCGGCCATGACGAGGGCGCTGACAAAGCCCGTGAAGTCGCCGACCGTGCTGTCGCCGGACATGATCCGGCGGCCGATCAGCATGAGCACGAGAGCGACGGCGACGCCGCCGCCGGTTTCCAGGATCGGATCCATCCGCCCGCGGGCATTGGCCGCCTTCATCTTGAGGTCGCGTACGTCGTCGAAGGTCCGGGCGGCCTTGGCCTTGAGGTAGCGCTCGAGCCCGTAGGTCTTGGCGATGCGGGTTCCGGCCAGACTCTCGGTGATGAGGCTCGCCATCAGGCCGGTCTGCTCCTGGGTCGTGACGGCGACCCGGCGCAGCTTGCGGCCGATCTGGTTCACCGGATAGGCGAAGAAAGGCGCGATGACGGCGGCCACCAGGGTCAGGACCGGGTCGATCCAGAGCATCGCGGCAACCAGCGCAATGATCGTCGTGATTTCGCGCAGGAATACCGTCGAGAGACGGGTGAGCGCCTCCCGGATGAAAGCGAAATCCGTGGTGAAGCGCTGGGTCAGGGCGGCCGGGCTCTCGCGCCCGATCTGGGCGAGATCGGCCTCGATCAGATGGCCGTAGAGCGCCGTCTGCATGTCCGCCTCGATCCGCGTCACCACCTTGTTGGTGAGGATCGTCAGGGCGAGCAGCGAGAAGCCCTTCACGGAGGTGACGGCGATCACGAACAGCGGCGCCAGCAGGATGGCCTGCGCGTCCTTCGTCTCGAAGGCGTCGAAGGCGGTCTTGATCAGGACCGGATAGAATCCCGTGGCGATCGACACCAGGGCCACCAGCAGGAGAACCAAGCCCAGGGTCTTCGCGTGCGGACGCATCCAGTCGCGCCACAGGCGGCTGATCAAGGGAAGGGTGTCGCCCCGGAGGAGGCTCTTGCGGGCCATGCTCTGCCTTAAGGAAGTTCTTATTTCGTGAGGTTCGCGGTTAGCACGCAAAGGCCCCGGGCGGCAAATCCTCCGCCGGCCGAAGATCGATGGATATGGCCGTACCGCTTCCGGTCGGGCCTGCTTTCCCTCTCGACAGAGCCGCCGTTCCGTGGCTGCATGGCGTTATCGTCGCACTGGAATCCGCCATGACGCTCGAAACCTGGCTCGCCTTCACGGCCGCCTCCGCCGTGCTGCTCGTCATCCCCGGGCCGACCATCCTTCTGGTCGTGTCCTATGCCCTCGGGCAGGGCTGGCGCACCGCCCTGCCTATGGCGGTCGGAGTCGCCCTGGGGGATTTCACCGCCATGACCCTGTCGCTCCTCGGCCTCGGAGCGCTGCTGGCCGCCTCGGCCACCCTGTTCACGGTGCTCAAATGGGTGGGGGCCGCCTATCTCGTCTGGCTCGGAATCAAGCTCTGGCGGGCCGGCGGAGCACTCGACGCCAAGCCACGCACGGATGCGACATCCGCGCTCAGGATGCTCGGCCATGCCTGGCTCGTCACGGCGCTCAATCCGAAAGGCCTGACCTTCTTCATCGCCTTCCTGCCCCAGTTCATCGACCCGAAGCTGGCGCTCCTGCCCCAGGTCGGCGTCTTCGCCGCGACCTTCCTGATCCTCGCCTTCGCGAACGTCCTCACCTACGCGCTGATCGCCTCGCGGGCCCGCAGCGTCGTGCAGAGCCCGCGAACCATGCGGGTGATCAACCGGACCGGCGGCAGCCTCCTGATCGGCGCGGGCGTCGCCACGGTGGCGCTGCGAGCGGGACAGGGGTGAGCGGCGGTCGGGGCCTCCGACCGCCTCGTTTCATACGGCCCTGAGGTGGCGGATGGGCTTTCCGGGCGCGATCATCTCGGCGGCCGCGATGATGCCCTGCGCGTCGATGCCGAAATGGCGGTACAGGTCCTTGATCGTGCCGGTCTGGCCGAAATGCTCGACGCCGAGCGAACGCGTGCGGTGGCCCATGACCGAGCCCATCCAGGCCAGCGTCGCCGGATGGCCGTCGATCACCGTCACCAGCCCGCAATGGGGCGGCACGTCGGCGAGCAGGCGCTCCACATGGGAGCGGGCATGGACGAGCCCGCGCTCGCGGGCGCGCTGCGCGGCCGTCCAGCCGGCATTGAGCCGGTCGGCGGAGGTGATCGCCAGCAGGCCGATGTCGCGCCGGTCCTCGGCCATGAGCCCCACGGCCTCGATCGCCTCCGGCGCGACCGCTCCCGTATAGGCCACCACCACCTGGGCGTTCGGGCCGGGCTTGCGCAGCCAATAGGCCCCGGCCATGATCTCGTCGGCGAGATCCGCCGTCATCGCCCGCTGCGGCTGCTCGAGGCTGCGGGTCGACAAGCGTAAGTAAACCGAGCCGCCGGTCTCGTCGCGCAGCCAGGTCGTCTCGTTCGGCTCGCCCTCGCCGTCGCGCTGCATGTAGTCGAAGGCCCAGCGCATGATCACCGCCAGCTCGTCGACGAAGGCCGGCTCGAACGAGGCGAGCCCATCCTGCGCCATGCCCACCAGGGGCGTGCCGATGGATTGATGCGCGCCGCCCTCGGGCGCCAGCGTCACGCCCGAGGGCGTCGCCACGATCATGAAGCGGGCGTCCTGGTAGCAGGCATAGTTCAGGGCATCGGCGCCACGGTAGATGAACGGGTCGTACAGGGTGCCGATGGGCAGGATCCGCTCCCCGAACAGGGAATGCGACAGCCCGAGCGCCGAGAGCACGATGAACAGGTTCATCTCGGCGATTCCGAGCTCGATATGCTGGCCCTTTGGCGAGAACTCCCAGTTGTAGGTCGAGGGAATCCGCTCCTTCTTGAACGTGTCGACCAGGCTCTCGCGGGCGAAGAGGCCGCGCCGGTTCACCCAGGCGCCGAGATTGGTCGAAACGGTCACGTCCGGCGCCGTGGTGACGATCCGGGAGGCCAGGGCCTGGTCGGAGCGGGCAAGCTCGTTGAGGATGAGGCCGAAGCCCTGCTGGGTCGACATGGCGGGGTTGGCCGGGAAGGCGAGCCGCTCCGGCACCGGCACCTGGGGGGCCGTGTAGCGCCTTGTCCCCTCCTGGATGAACGGCACTTCGTTCAGGAAGCGCTCGATCTCGGCCGGTGGAGCCTCGAGCCCCTCGAACTTGTCCCATTCATGGCCCGGACGGACCCCTTGCGTGGCACGCCAGGCCTCCATCTGGGAGGGCGTCAGCATACCGGAATGGTTGTCCTTGTGGCCGGCGAGCGGCAGCCCGAAGCCCTTGATCGTGTAGGCCAGGAAACAGACCGGCCGGTCGTGCGTCCTCGCCTTCTCGAAGGCGTCGAGCAGGCTCGGCAGGTCGTGCCCGCCGAGATTGGACATGAGCCGCGCCAGCTCCTCGTCCGAGCGCTTTTCGATCAGGCGCGTCACCGGCCCCTGGTCGCCGAGATCGTCCAGCAGGCGCTTTCTCCAGGCGGCGCCGCCCTGGTAGGTCAGGGCCGAGTAAAGCTGGTTGGGGCAGGAATCGATCCAGGCCCGCAGGCGGTCTCCGCCGGGCTCCTGGAACGCCTCCTGCATCAGGGAACCGTGCTTGAGGATCACCACGTCCCAGCCGAAATTGCGGAACAGGGCCTCGAAGCGCTCCCACAGGCCCTCACGGATCACCGCGTCGAGGCTCTGGCGGTTGTAGTCGATGATCCACCACGTGTTGCGGATGCCGTGCTTCCAGCCCTCCAGCAGGGCCTCGAAGATGTTGCCCTCGTCCATCTCGGCGTCGCCGACGAGCGAAATCATGCGGCCTTCGGGCTTGTCCTTGGCCCAGCCATGGGCCTTCACGTAATCCTGCACGAGGCTGGCGAAGAGCGTCTGGGCGACGCCCAGTCCCACCGAGCCCGTGGAGAAGTCCACGTCGTCGATGTCCTTGGTGCGGGACGGATAGGATTGCGCGCCCTTGTAGCCTCGGAAGTTCTCCAGCTTCTCGCGGGTCTGGCGGCCGAAGAGATACTGGATGGCGTGGTAGATCGGGCTGGCGTGGGGCTTCACCGCCACCCGGTCCTCGGGTTTCAACACCGAGAAATAAAGCGCGGTCAGGATCGTCGACAGGGACGCGGAGGAGGCCTGATGGCCACCGATCTTGAGCCCGTCCTCGTTGGCGCGCAGGTGGTTGGCGTTGTGGATCGTCCAGGTCGAGAGCCAGAGCACCTTCCGCTCGAGTTCCTTCAAGATGCTCAACTGCCGCGCGTCCGCCATGCTTATCCTCCCAGCCTTGCGTCCATTGCCAATGATATTTGTATCGTGGCGACTATTCGGCCCGAACCCGGGTGCGAAGTCGCTTGTACGGGGATGGCTTAAGCCGATGGGGCTAAAATGCGGCTTTATGCTGCTTTGGCAATACTTCTTACGCCCAATAACCATGCAGCGGCGGACCATCGGATCGCAAGAACGGAAGCCTATTTCTGCATGTCACGTCGAGGTCCGCTAAGACGCGTCGCCCATACGCCGATGTCGACCGCTTCCCTGGCCCGTAAGCTCCCCATCGACCGGGAACTTGCTGCGCAGCCTTGGCGCTCTTGCGATCCACAGACACAGATGTTACTCTGTAACTATTAGGAATATATCACAAAATCCGAAATCGCAGCCTCGCTCTGGGACATCGAGACATGATGAGACAAACCATCACAACGGCCGCCTCGGCGCCCGTCATCGACAACATCCAGAACGACACGATCCGGACCTGGGTGGGCAATACCCCGATCGGAATCGATGTGGACGGCGATGCCGAGATTACAGCCGAGACCGAAACCTTAAGCTACCTCTGGATTTTCTTCCACGAAACCTATCGTCATGAGGGAGATCGCCTGGGGGTGCAGACGCTCCCGGGGATCGAGATCAATCCGGACTTCGAGCCCGGCAGCGAGGTCAAGGTCGGCGGGATCACGATCGGCGTCATGGCCGAGGATGCGGGCCCGCAATGTCTCAGCATCAATTTCCATGAGGGCGTGGCGACCAAGGATCTCGTGCAGCAGCTTCTGCGCGCCGTCACCTACACGAACGTCTCGAATGATCCTGGGCTGGTGCACGATACCTATATCGAGATTTATCTCGGTGACGCCAACGGGCAGAACAGCCAGAACATGATGAGCGTTACCGTCGCGCCCGAGGATATGACCGTCCTGACCCAAGGGAAGGATGTCATCACGGGAACCCCCGAGGATGACGTCTTCCATGCCTTCTGGACGAGCGTGTTCTACCAGGACAGGATCGACGCGGGAGACGGCGACCAGGACATGTTCATCATCGGCGGCGGTGGCGAACCTGACGGCAGCGATTTCCATATCTCTATCATGGAAATGTTCAAGGGCTTTGAGATCATCCGCAGCTCGGCGGCGCAGGAAGACATCTTCATCAGGAATGACCAGCTTTCCGGGATCAAATCCTTCATTGGCGGCTCGTCCAACAATGCCAAAGCGGATCGCCTCTTCATCGAAGGCGGCGGGGCTGATCTTAGAGGAATGACGTTCGCCAATTACAGCTCAATCCGCTTGATGGATGGGGATTCCATCTTGACGGTCGACAGCAAGGATGTCGCCAAGCTCTTCGTGGGAGGTTCTCAATACGAGACCCTCGTGGTGGATGGCGCGTCGTTGGATGCGGATGAGCGCTTGGCCATTCACCGCAATGGGATCGACGAAATCAGGATCCTAACCGGGCCGAATGCCGGAACCTACAAGAACGCCGTGCCCACGGTGAACAATCTCGCGGGCGACCGCGTGACGATGTCTCCCGGACAGATCGTCCATATCGACGCCGGCGGTAACGCCGCCCTGTCGGATGATGACGTTTTCATGGATTTCTTCGCCGTATATATTTATCAGAACGCCGATCCAGGCGATCTGCTCGGCATTGATGCCTCGGGACGCATCAAGACGCCCGATGGCATCACGGCGGATGGCCGTATCCAGTTCGACGGAGAGACTATCGGGATCTTCCGATTCGATGCCGGACCCGCGAGCTTCCGCGTTGATTTTAACGAGAAAGCAACTCTAGCTGCCGTCAACGAACTGGTTCACTCCATCACCTATACCCATACGTCCGGACGTTTGAACCGCTCCGTCGAGATCGACTTCGCCTTCGGCGATTCCGGCAGCCGCCATACCTGGGCCACCGTTACCGTGGATCCGGGCGATACAGGCACACCGCCGACGGTGCCGAGCGATCCCGTCACGCCGGACGTTCCTGTGACGCCGATTGAACCGGTCAAGCCCATCATCGGCGGCCGGGGCAACGACGTCCTGAAGGGCAAATCCGTGGCGGACATGATCGAGGGGAATCGGGGTGCCGACAAGATGTGGGGCGGCAAAGGCGCCGATACCTTTATCTTCAAGACGAGCAAGGACAGTGGCACCACCGCTAAGACGCGCGACACGATCTACGATTTTTCCGCCCGCGAAGGGGACAAGATCAGCCTGAAGGCTATCGACGCCAATACGCGCAAGGTTGGAGATCAGGCCTTCAACTTCATCGCCAAGAAAACTTTCCAGAAGAAGGCTGGCGAGCTTCGCTTCGAGAAGATGTCCGGCGGCATCGTCGTGCATGGCGACGTGAACGGCGACGGCAAGGCCGATTTTTCCATCGCTTTGAAGGGCCTGAGCAGCATCGCCAAAAGCTATTTCATTCTCTGATTTCGAGACCTGCGGAACCTAGGCCCTGTTAGGCCTTGAGAGCGTTATCCCTTTGCCGGATACAGAGGGAGGT
>NZ_JALJRK010000035.1 GCF_024519725.1 Microvirga sp. Mcv34
CGACCGTCCGGCCAACCTGTTCGTGGCCGGCTTCATCGGCTCCCCGGCCATGAACTTCCTGAAAGGGCATCTGCAGGGCGGGCGCTTCGTGACCGCGAGCGGCACCAGCCTGCCGGTGGCCAATGCCCCGGCCGCCTCGGACGGCCAGCCGATCATCTACGGCATCCGGCCTGAGCACTTCATCCTGGACGATTCGAACGGGATGCCGGCGGAGGTGGCCGTGGTCGAGCCGACCGGCTCGGAGACGCAGGTCTTCGCCAAGTTCGGCGGCTCGGATGTGGTCGGCGTGTTCCGCGAGCGCGTCAACGCCCAGCCCGGCCAGCAGATCCGCGTCACGCCCGATCCGCGCCTCGTTCACCTCTTCGACGAGCAGACCGGCAAGCGCCTCTGAACCGAAAACCACGTGACGGCGGCCCGCCTTGTGCGAGGCCGCCTTTTTCGTGAGACCGGCGATGCGGTCATGGCCGGGGTGAAGCGGCTGCCCTGGCTGGCCCGTGTCTTTCGTTATATGCCCCGACCCGGTTGGATTCCGCAAAAGGGGAGGCGGTCATGGACATCCTGGTGATCGGGGCCGGCGTCGTGGGGCTTGCCGTCGCGCGGGCGCTCGGCCTTCGCGGCCATGGCGTGATCGTCGCCGAAGCGACTGGCGGCATCGGCAACGGCGTGTCCTCGCGCAACAGCGAGGTCATTCATGCCGGCATGTATTATCCCGCCGGTTCCCTGCGCGCGCGTCACTGCGTCGAGGGACGGCGGATGCTCTACGCCTTCTGCGAGAGCCACGGCGTGCCCCATGCGAGATGCGGCAAGTTGATCGTCGCCACGAACGATCTCGAACAGGCCAAGATCGAGGGCATCTACGAGCAGGGGCTGGCGAACGGCGTCGAGGGTCTTGCCTACCTGACGGCCGATGAAGCGCAGGCGCTCGAGCCGAACCTCGTCTGTACGGGTGCCGTGCTGTCGCGGGAAACCGGCATCGTCGACAGCCATGCCCTCATGCTGGCGCTCCAGGGCGATCTCGAGAATGCGGGCGGCGTCATCGCCTTTCATGCTCCGGTGGAGCGCATCGCGCGCAACGGAACGGGATGGGACGTGCATGTGGGCGGATCCGAGCCGGCCAGCCTCACCGTCGATGCGGTGATCAACGCGGCGGGCCTCGGCGCGCAGGCGCTCGCCCGCGCGACGGAGGGCTATCCCGAGGAGCGCGTGCCACCACTGGTGCTGGCGAAGGGCAACTACTTCGGCTGTCTCGGGAAACCCGCCTTCTCGCGCCTGATCTATCCGGCTCCCGTGGATGGCGGTTTGGGCACGCACGTGACGCTGGATCTTGCCGGCCGCATGCGCTTCGGTCCCGACGTGGAATGGATCGACAGGGAGGAATACGAAGTCGATCCGCGCCGGGCCGAGAGCTTCTACGCCTCCATCCGCCGCTACTGGCCGGGCCTCCCCGACGGCGCCCTCGTGCCCGACTATTCCGGCATCCGCCCCAAGCTCACAGGCCCTGGCGAGAAGGCCGCCGATTTCATGATCGACGGCCCGGCCGAGCACGGCCTGCCGGGTCTCGTGCAGCTCTTCGGCATCGAGAGCCCGGGTCTGACCTCGTGCCTGTCGATCGCCGAGGACGTGGCGGAGAGGTTGGGCGCTTCGTCATAGGCGTCATCCCGGACGGCGTGAGCCGATCCGGGATCGTCAGAAGAACGAGGTGCTATTGTCGTCACGCGATCCCGGGTTCTGCTACGCAGCCCCGGGATGACGGTGGGATGGCTCACCCCCTGAAGAACAGCAGCGTCACGAGCAGGAAGGTCGGGATCAGGATCGCGCCCGACCAGAGCAGGTAGCCGAAGAAGCTCGGCATCTTCACGCCGCCTTCGCGGGCAATCGCGTAGACCATGAAGTTGGGCGCGTTGCCGATATAGGAGTTGGCGCCCATGAACACGGCGCCGGCCGAGATGGCGCTCAGCGTCAACGCCCCGGCGGTCATCAGCTTCTGCGGATCACCGCCGGCGAGCTCGAAGAACACCAGATAGGTCGGTGCGTTGTCGAGGAACGACGAGAGCCCGCCCGTGAGCCAGAAATAGGCCGCGTTGTTGGCGCTGCCATCCGGGTTGGTCACGAGGGCGACGAGGGGCGCGAAGGCGCCGTCCGCGCCGGCCTTCAGCATGGCGAGCACCGGAATGATCGCGATGAAGATGCCGGCGAAGAGTTTCGCCACTTCCTTGATCGGCCCCCAGGAGAAGCCGTTCTCGATGCGGTTGGCCTTCGGCGTCGTCTTGAGGGAGACGATCGTGACCACGATCATGATCAGGTCGCGCAGGGCGTTGGCGAGCTCGATCTCCGCGCCGAGCAGGGTCACCCGGCCGAGATCGACGGTGGCGCTCATGAGGATGGCCGCGATGATGATGAAGATCAGCAGGAAGTTCATCCCGCCCGTGACGCGCACCGGGTTGTCGGGCGTCGGATCGGGACGGACGCGGCCCTCCTTCTTGTAGATCGCCAGATCGATCGCGAAGAAGAGGACGAGCAGGAGAAGGCTGGCGAACAGCGTTTCCGGAAACAGGTGCGTGGTGGTCCAGAAGAACTCGACGCCGCGCAGGAAGCCTAGGAAGAGCGGCGGGTCACCGAGCGGCGTGAGCGAGCCGCCGATGTTCGACACCAGGAAGATGAAGAACACGATCACATGGACGTTGTGCATCCGGTCGTCGTTGGCGCGCATGATCGGTCGGATCATCACCATGGAGGCGCCCGTCGTGCCGATGAAGCTCGCGAGGATCGTGCCGATCCCCAGGAGGATCGTGTTGGTGCCTGGCGCGCCATGGATGTTGCCGCGCACGAGGATGCCGCCCGCCACGGTGAACAGCGCCAGCAGCAGCAGGATGAACGGGATGTATTCCAGGAAGGCCGTGTGGGCGAGGGCGTGGATCGCCGTCACCGGGCCGAAGGCGAGCGCCATCGGGACCAGCACCAGCAGGCCCCAGGCCGCCGCGATCTTGCCCTGGTGATGCTCCCAGACATGCGGGGCCAGCAGGGGGAACAGGGCGATGGAGAGAAGAATTCCCGCGAAGGGCAGGGCCCAGGCGAAGCCGAGGCTCGCCCCGTCGAATTCCGCCGCGAAGGCTGCCTGAGGCAGCAGGATCAGCGCGGCGGCCGGCGCCAAGCTCGAGAGGCGAAGCATGTTGTCGAGATCCCCATGCCGGCCCGGCCGGCTTTTTATCGAATGATTGCGAATGCTTTTATGGGAATCACCATGGTGCCGCAACGCCCCGCGCACCAGAGGGTGCGCTCGTCCAGGACGAGGCATCGGAGAGATCCCGAAAGGGCAAGTCCACTTTTGGGCCGGATGCCGTGCCGTTAACCGGCTATTCACCATAAGTCAAAGATAGTACAACATCATTACAGGGGTCACTGGGGTAAGGGGTTGCCGTCAAACCATGTGCCGCTTTCTCGCCTATAAGGGGGAGCCGATCTTCCTCGACGAGCTCGTCTGCGCCCCGGCCCATTCGCTGGTTCATCAGTCGCTGCACGCGGTGGAGGCCAAGACCGAAACGAACGGGGACGGCTTCGGCATCGGCTGGTACGGGGAGCGGAGCGAGCCGGGCACCTACCGGGAGGTCCGCCCGGCCTGGTCCGACGAGAACCTGAGAAGCCTGTGCGAGCAGGTGCGCTCGAAGCTCTTCTTCGCCCATGTGCGCGCCTCGACCGGCACCTCGACCACTCGGGCGAATTGCCATCCCTTCGCGCATGGCCGCTATCTCTTCATGCATAACGGCCAGATCGGCGGCTATGGACGCATCAAGCGGCGGCTGGAAGCCCTGATCCCGGACGAGCTCTACGACCGACGCCTCGGCACCACGGATTCGGAGGCGATCTTCCTCCTCGCCCTTGCCAACGGGTTGCCCGAAGAGCCCGTGACCGCCATGGCCAGGACCCTCAAGCAGGTGCGCGGCCTGATGGACCAGGCGGGCATCGAAGAGGCATTGCGCTTCACCGCCGCCTTCACGGATGGCGAGAACCTGTGGGCCTATCGCTGGGCCTGCGATGCCAAGCCGCCGACCCTCTATTTCCGTGAGGTCGACGGCAACCTGCTCGTGGTCTCCGAACCCATCGACGACAAGACCCGGGGCTGGCGCGAGGTGCCGAAGGGCTGCAGCCTCGTCGCCCGGGCCGGCAGCGTCACGGTCGAATGCCTGAACCAGGCCATGGGACGGCTGGCCGCGTGAGGGCGGTCCCTCCTCAATTCAGGCTGTCCGTCGGCCGCGCGATCAGGGACATCAGGGCGCCCTTCAGCGCCTCCATCTGAAGCTCCGTCTCGGTCCGGGATGAGCCGTCGTCCGGGCTGGCCTGGGCCCTGAGGCGGGCATTCTCCGTGGCGAGCCGGTCGTTCTCGGCCATGAGGATCGCGATCTTCTCCTCGGCGATGCGAAGGCGGGCCTGAATCTCGTTCCGCTCCTGCTCGCGCAGC
This sequence comes from Microvirga sp. Mcv34, assembly GCF_024519725.1. Lineage (GTDB taxonomy): Bacteria > Pseudomonadota > Alphaproteobacteria > Rhizobiales > Beijerinckiaceae > Microvirga. Next base: position 4,457 of record NZ_JALJRK010000035.1, read on the forward strand.
TGCGCGCGGTCGCGCCAGAGACGGATCGCAACGCCCTCGTTGTCGTCGTTCATGGTCTGCTCCTGGTCTCCCGCTAAAATTGGGGCGCAGCGTGGAGGAATTGAGGCACTGCGCCATCCAGTCCTGTCGACCCTTAAAAAGGATTTAACCGTCGAGCTCGGGATAGTGGCGAAAGATCCCATCCTCGTTGAAGGGGATGCGCCGGGGACTGTCGAGATAGGCTTTGATCCGCGGTCGTTGCGCGACGGCGCCGTGCAGGGCGGCCACGCGCGGGGTCTCCTCCAGAGCCCGCCGCGTGGCCTTGGGGAAGGCATAGGCCAGCCCTTCCACGACCTGGAACAGGGAGAGGTCCACATAGGTCAGGGTGCGGCCGACGAGATGCGCATCGCCGTCGGGGTTGCGGGCGAGGATCGTCTCGAACCAGGTCAGGAACTTCGGGATCCGGCTTTCGCGGAATTCTTTGGCCCGCCGGAGCGCCTCGTCCTTCTGGTCCTCGTAATAGAGCCCGACGCCGACGGGATGGTGGGTGTCGTGCGCCTCGGCGACGACATCCGCCAGGGTGAGCTGGATCTGGTGCGTCCAGAGCCCCCCGGCCGGATCCTTGGGGGCAAGTCCATGCCGCGCCCCGAGATAGAGCAGGATGGCGGCGCTCTGCCCGATGATCGTCTCGCCGTCCTTGAGAAAAGGCGGGGCGAAGGGCGGGCGCTCCGCATCGTCCATCATCCGCATCATCGCGGCGAGGCCCTCCGGGTCCCGGGCCACGTCGACATATTCGGCCCCGGCCTCTTCCAAAGCGAGCCTGACGAATTCCCCACGCCCCTGGATGCTCGGCCAATAATAGAGTTCGTAGGACATGCTGATCCTCCCGTGGTGCTTCGACACCAAGGATGATGGGGTTAGATGGGTTCCGCGCGCGGCGTCCCGCCGGGCATGGGAGAAGCGCCCATACGTCCGCTGAGACAAAAAAGGGCGCCCTGCGGAACAGGGCGCCCTTGCGTGGTGAGCCGGCCTGAGAAACAGGCTGAATCCAGTTTAGATGACGAAGAAGTCCTTGTGGGTCATCTTCAGGCTCTTGGAGAGCGTGGCGATCTTGACCTGCGCCGCGCTGCCATTGCCGTCGGCGTCGTAGTACAGAACGCCCTTCTTGCTGTCGTAGATGATCCGGTCGTCCTTGTCGTGCGCCTTGGCGCCCTTGTAGAAGTGCTTGCTCGCCATCTGCTTCGGCTTCGTGAGCGTGCCGCCGGGCGTGACCTTGAAGTACTTGTTCTCCAGGTAGATCGAGTCGTCGGCAACGTTGAAATCCGTGATCCTGTCGAGATTGGCCTTCTCGGTCTTCTTCGTCACCGGCGTGTCGAACACGAAGATGTCGCGGCCCGAACCGCCCGTGAGGACGTCATTGCCGAGACCGCCGTGGATGCGGTCGTTGCCCGCTCCGCCGTCCAGGATGTCGTGGCCCTTGCCGCCATAGAGGATGTTGGCGCCGTCGTTGCCGGTGAACGTGTTGTTCCCGTCATTGCCCGTCAGCGTGATGTCGACGGCGCCGACGCCCGTGATGTTCTCGATGGCGCCGAGGCGCGCGATGTCATAGCTCACGGCGAGATAGACGGTGTCGACACCGGCCCCGTCGACGATCTGGTCGTTGGCGTCATCGATATAGTAGACGTCGTTGCCCGCGCCGCCGTTCATCACGTCGGCTCCGGCTCCGCCATTGATCACGTCGTCGCCGTCGCCACCATTGAGGTTGTCGTTGCCGTCGCCGCCGCTGAGGTTGTCGTTGCCCGCGCCGCCGGCGATCACGTCGGCTCCGGTTCCCCCGTCCAGCACGTCGTTGCCGTCACCGCCATCGAGGCTGTCGTCGCCGCCTGCCCCGCGCAGGATGTCATTGCCGCCGCCCCCGACGAGAGTATTGTTGGCCTCATTGCCAATAAGAGTGTTGTTCAGATCGTTGCCCGTCAGCGTGATGGCATCGGATCCAAGGGCGGTCATGTTCTCGACGAAAGCCTCGAGGGCATGGCTGACATAGGTGTAGACCAGGTCGATGCCGCCATCGGCCGCGCCGCTTTCCTGGATGGAATCGGCGCTGTTGTCGAGGACGTAAGTATCGTTGCCCGCGCCGCCGATCAGAACGTCCGCACCGGCGCCACCGTCAAGGTAGTCGTCACCGTCGCCGCTCTGGAAGACGTTCGCGGCGGCATTGCCGACGAGGGTGTCTGCAAAGTGCGAGCCGATGATGTTCTCGAAGTTCTTGTAGGTGTCGCCCTCAGCGATGCCGGCTGTCCCACGCTCTTCCCCGAGGTTGACGCCCACGCCGTTGCCGGCTGCCTGGAAGGTCAGGGTGTCGATGCCGTCGCTGCCGTCGAGGATGTCGCCGGCGTGCTCGGACGGAGCATAGATGTCGTTCTTAGAGGTGCCGGTGACGGAAACTTTGTCCGCGCGTGCATCGACGATCTTCGTGACGATGCCGCCTATGCCGTAAGTCGGATAGGACCGATCATGCCATGAAACAGCCAAGCGGCCGTCCGCCATCTCGAAGATCGATGGAGTGATCTGCTCGCCTGCCTGGGCGGTGAGATTGATCGCAGGACCCGCCTGCCCGTTTGCATCGACGACCTTGACCCAGACGTCGTGAAGAGTTGCGCTGCCGGGTGCTACATAGGCGACCGCATATCCGCCGCCCTTGAGGGCCGTGATGCTCAGTTTGTCGCCCGTGCTCGGCTGCCCGCCAGTCGAGATCGAAGTCGTTCCAAGCGAGGTCAGCGTTCCATCTGCTGCGATGCGATATCGCTCTGCAGAAATCGTGCCGGTTCCGATATCCGTATCGTGCACGACGACAAAATCGCCAGAAGGCTGGCCATCGGCCCCTTTGAGAGCGACGACTTTTGTCTCAATTGAATCGTCTCCTGTAACGACCGGCGTACCTACGGACTCTCCATCGACGATGACAAAGGTTCGCTTTGCGGTCAAAAGATAGGAAACCAGATATTTCGTTCCACCAAGCCACGTCACATCAGGTCTGCTGGCACTTCCAACAACAATAGGAGCTACGGTTCTTATCTCCGTCCCGTTGCTGTCAAACACAGACAGACGAATATCGTTCGATGCACCTGCCCTTGCTGTATAGGCAATCGCCCAACCATGATTCCCGCTGGCCGTAATCTGTGCACCGTCAGACAGTGCATTTAGGGCGATGGTGGAGGCGCCACCATTCATCGGGCTGCCATCGAAATTGAATTTCTGCATGCGGAGTGTGCGTCCCGTTCCGCTTTCAGCTCCTTCAGTCCAGGTGACGACGAAGGCCCCATCTTCCGCGTAGCTGAGGACGTCTGAAAATTGTTGCCCGATGCTCGAACCTTCAACGAAGCTCTTCCCGCCAACCTTGGCGCCGGTGCCGTCGTAAAGCTGGAATGCGATCTTCTGGTTCTCGCGCCACGTCACCACATAGCCGCCATTCGGCAGCATGGTGAGCGAGTCTCTGTCCGCATTGCCGTCTAGCGTGACGGCATCCATGGGGCTCCAGATCTTGGGCGTAACGACGGCCATTGTGTATTCTCCTGAAAGGCGCATGCGCCGAATGATGAGAGATGATGTGCTCCGCCGAGCCTGGACTCGTCGGTGGCTACAGGCGTGGAGAACCCGGCCTTGGCCGGATCCGATGAAAGCGAGATGAGCTTTGCCCTGTCGTGTCTTGGTTCAGACGCCGCTCTCTCGACCGGCAGCCTTTCAGGCTGTCGATTCACCGGAGCGAGTTACGTAACGCTATATGGGCGCGGATTCCCGCTCGCAACTCTCCGTTCGGAGAGGTGCGACTGTCTGAGAAGGGGCGGCTCAGTACAAAATCGGTCTGAAATTTCGCTAAGTGATTGCCTCTGCATCGAAAAAGCTGTTGTCTGAGGCGAGGAGCAGAGTCATCGAAACCGAGCTTGGCTGTGCGCTGAGGCACATTTCCGTGCCCTCGCGCCTGACCTCTTTCGTCATGGCCGGCCTTGTGCATGCCAAGAGAGGGGGATCACGCTCTCACGTCATCACCTCCCCGGACTTGATCCGGGGACGGCCATCCCCGTCTTGGCCACGGTGAGATCCCGAAGACGTGGGTGGCCGCAACGAGCGCGGCCATGACGGCGCGGGAAAGATCGGCGCGGGAATGATCGGCGCAGCGTTATGTTCTTACTTTGTTCTTGACAGCGGCTGCAAGCTTGGCTATATCGTTCCCTACTCCCGCCCACGAGGGGCGCGCTCGCGAGGCGTCGCAAGTTTGGGGCGGGAGGCGGTCCCGCCGCAGGTCTCGCACACCTGTGGTCGCGGGAGGTCGACCTTGGGCGTCGTCCCAGTTGGTCCACCTGAAAAGAACCGCGTGCGAGGCGCCGCCTGGCTCTTCCACTTCCACACCACACAGCGAGCCGGGCGATGCAGCGCACCTCCCTCGACTGACCTTCAGCCCCGGGGCCGACCGGCCCCGGGGCTGAAGGTGCTGGCTCTTTGACACGGAAGGATCCACAGACGCCGTCATGCGACGTCAAAGATCCCGTGAGCCAATCGCTCCAGGGCTTCCCCCTCGAGGCGCATATGCCTGTGATGAAGGTCCCGCATCCCGATCCGTTCGTAGAAGAAGAGGGCGGGCCTGCCTTCCTCGACGAAGAGTTCGATCCGGATCCGGTCGCGTTCCGGGGCGATCCGGGCCATGCCCACCATGAGCGCCCGTGCGGCTCCTGAGCGGCGCTCCTCCGGCAGAACGGAGAGGGCATGCACGATGCCCATCGCCAGGCCGCGCCATCCGGCTCAGATCTGCCTCCACTCACGTGGAATCATCTCTCTTCCTTGCCGAGCCGCATCTTTTTTGACGGTGAACCGGATCCACTTCACCGAAAAAAATGCTCGAGCCGCGAAAGAACGAGACGAAGCCGACGGGCTGACCGTCACGCACGGTGATCAGACCCGGGAACGATGCCCTCTTACGTCATGGCCGTCCCCAGCCTTGATGGGGATCAGTCCCGGCCATCCCGATGCTGTGAAGCGCCGAACTCTTCCGATCGAGATCACCGGCACGAGGCCGGTGATGACGGCGAGGTGCATTCAAACGAAAAAGCGTGTCGGCATCATCGGGCGTCGCGCTTCGCACATGGACCGGGGATGCCGCCACATCGACTACTCTGTGAGGGCGCCGCTCAATGCGCCTCGTCCCAGTTCTGCGCCGCCCGGGCTTCAACGGCGAGCGGGACCTTGAGGGTCACGGCCGGGAACGGCGCTTCCGTCATGACGCGGGAGATCACCGGCAGCGAGGCCTCGACCTCGTCGTCGGGAACCTCGAACACCAGTTCGTCGTGCACCTGCAGCAGCATGCGGGCGGAGAGGCGCTCGGCCTTCAGCGTGTCTTCCATGCGGACCATGGCGCGGCGGATGATGTCGGCGGCGGTGCCCTGGATCGGCGCGTTGATCGCCTGGCGTTCCACGCCGGCGCGCTCGGAGGGATTGTTCGACTTGATCTGCGGGTAATGGCACACGCGGCCGAATAGCGTGGTCACATAGCCCTTCTCCTTACAGAACTTCTTCGTCTGGTCCATGTAGTTGCGGATGCCGGGGAACTGCTCGAAATACTGCTTGATGAAGGCGGAGGCTTCCGCGTTGCCGATGCCGAGGCGCGTGGCAAGGCCAAAGGCCGAGATGCCGTAGATGATGCCGAAATTGATGGTCTTCGCCTGACGGCGCAGGTCGCCCGTCATCTGGTCGAGCGGCACGCCGAACATGGCGGACGCCGTCGCCGCGTGAATGTCGATGCCTTGCGCGAACGCCTCCTGCAATTGCGGAATGTCGGCGATATGCGCGAGCAGGCGCAGCTCGATCTGGCTGTAATCGGCCGAGATGATCTTGTGGCCTTCCTGTGCCACGAAGGCCTTGCGGATCTTGCGGCCGGCCTCCGTGCGGATCGGGATGTTCTGCAGGTTCGGATCGGAGGACGAAAGGCGTCCCGTCGTCGTTGCCGCAAGCGAGAACGAGGTGTGCACCCGCTTGGTCTCGGGATGCATGTGCTCCTGCAGCGTATCCGTGTAGGTGGATTTCAGCTTCGAGAGCTGGCGCCATTCGAGGATCTTGGCGGGCAGCTCGTGGCCGGCCTGCGCCAGCTCGTCGAGCAACGTCGCGGGCGTGGCCCATTGGCCGGACGGCGTCTTCTTCGCGCCGGGCAGGCCCATCTTGCCGAAGAGGATGTCGCCGATCTGCTTGGGCGAGCCCAGGGCGAATTTTTCGCCCGCCATCTCGTGAATCTCGTCCTCGAGCCGGGCCAGCGTCTGGGCGAAATCGCCCGACAGGCGGCTGAGGATCTGCCGGTCGACCATGATGCCGCGCATCTCCATGCGGGCAAGCGTGTCGACCATCGGACGCTCCAGCGTCTCGTACACCGTGGCGCGGTGCTCCGCGGCGAGGCGCGGCTTCAGGAGCTGCCACAGGCGCAAGGTGACGTCCGCGTCCTCCGCCGCATAGGCGGTGGCCTTGCCGATCTCCACCTTGTCGAAAGTCACCTTGTTCCGGCCGGTGCCCGCGACCTCGGAGAAGGTGATGGGCGAGTGGCCGAGATGGCGGCGCGAGAGCTCGTCCATGCCGTGCGAGCCCTTGCCCGCATCGAGTACATAGGAGATCAGCATCGTATCGTCGAAGGGATGCACCTCGATGCCGTGGCGCTTCAGCACGACCCAGTCGTATTTCAGGTTCTGACCGATCTTGAGAACCGACGGATCCTCCAGCAGCGGACGCAGGACATCGAGCGCCTCGGTAATGGGGATCTGCCCCTTCACGAGCCCGCCGCCGAAGAGATCCGATTCATCGCGGTGCTGCAGAGGCACGTAGCAGGCCTTGCCCGCTTCCAGCGCCAGGGAGAAGCCGACGAGATCGGCCCGCGTCGCGTCGAGATCGCTCGTTTCCGTGTCGACGGCAACAAAGCCCTGCTCGCGTCCCAGCGCGACCCATTCCTTCAGGCGCTCCAGGGTCGTGACAGTCTCGTAAGCGGCGACGTCGAAAGGTACCGACGAGGCTTCCGTCGCGCGTCGTCCCGCGAGCTGCGACGGCGTGCCGATGCCGTCGACGGGCTTGCGCGGGCTCGCGGTCTCCGGCAGGTCGAGACCCGCGAAGGGATCGACTTCGCCCGCCCCGGCATCGGCCTTGCCGAAGAACGGCATGGCATCGTCCGTGGGCGCCGTCACGCCGGTGCCGTTGCCGTTGCGCTCCCAGCGGATTGCCTCGCCGCCGGGCATGAGGCGCGGGTCGGGCCCGATAGCGGACGGGTCCGCCTCGTAGAGCTCCGCCACGCGCCGGGTGAGCGTGTTGAACTCCATGGCCTTCAGGAAGCCGATCAGCGTCTTCGGATCGGGCTCCGGCATGCGCAGGTCGTCGAGGGGCACCGGAACCGGCGCGTCGCAATCGAGCGTCACGAGCTTCTTGGACAGGCGCGCCGATTCCGCATTGTTGATGAGCGTCTCGCGGCGCTTGGGCTGCTTGATCTCGGGGGCGCGCTCCAGCAGGGTTTCGAGGTCGCCGTATTCCTTGATCAGCTGGGCGGCGGTCTTGAGCCCGATGCCGGGAACACCCGGGACGTTGTCCGAGGTGTCGCCCATGAGGGCCAGCACGTCGCCGATCTTTTCCGGCGGAATGCCCTCCCACTTCTCGATGACGGCGGCCTCGTCCAGGTTGCGCTCGGGCCGGTAGCCCGGCTTGCCCTTGGACCCCGACTCGAAATCGTAGAAGCACACCTTCGGGCCGACGAGCTGCATCAGGTCCTTGTCGGACGAGATGATGAGCACGTCCGCCCCGCGGGCCTCGGCCTGCCGGGTATAGGTGGCGATCAGGTCGTCGGCCTCGTAGCGCTGCAGCTCCACGGGCTCGAGCCCGAAGGCCCGGATCGCCTCGCGCATGATCGGCATCTGCACCTTCAGGTCCTCCGGCGCGTCCGGCCGGTGGCCCTTGTAATCCTCGTAGAGCTCCTTGCGGAAGGAGCCCTCGGACTTGTCAAGCACGATGGCGAGATGCGTCGGTTTGAGGCCTGCCGCCCCGTCGCGCATGAACTGCAGGAGCTTGGACACGAAGAGCCGCACGGCTCCCGTCGGCATCCCGTCCGACGAGCGGGCATTGTACTTCTGGTCCTGGTTCATGGACTGGAAGTAGGCCCGGAAGATGAAGGAGGAGCCGTCGACGAGGAAGATGTGGTCGCCGGCTTGGACGGGACGGGAGGAAGCCATGGGTCTCTTTTGGTGAGAAATCGACCCGTAACAGATAGTGTTTTTGAGGCCCGATGGCTACGCCCGCGGCGGGTTTATGCAGCCCTGAGGCGGGCGAGGTCCAGGTCGAGTTCACGAAGGGCCTGGATCACCACCCCTTCCGTCAGCAGATCCATGGAGGATTCCACCACATGGATGGCGGCGAGCGCCCGCAATTCCGGAATGGTCTGCGATTCGAGCGCCGCCTCGAAGGAGGGGCGCAGCAGATCCATGGCCCGCGTGCCGGGGCCGCAGATCACGATGTGGTCGGGCTCGAGCGTCTGGATCAGGATGCCGACCGCGTCGCCCAAGACCTCGCCGGCGGCCTGGAAGAGATTGAGCAGGGCGGGATCGCCCGCCCGGGCCTGCTCGACGATGGATTCCATGGCGTCCTCGCCCGGCAGCAGCAGGGTCGGGGCGGGGCGGTGGTCGATGAGCTGGGCGTCCCGGTGCAGGGCGTAATCGGCCAGATAGGCCTCGATGCAGCCGCGCCCGCCGCAGCGGCATTGCGGGCCGCTTCGACGCAAGCGCACATGGCCGAACTCGCTGCCGCCGAAGCGGGCGCCGCGATAGAGTTCGCCCTGGATGAGGAAGCCCAGGCCCACGCCGTCGCCGATCATCAGGCAGGTGGTGCGCCCGGAGCGCAGGTCCGAGTTCCGCTGCGCGATGGCGAAGGCCATGGCGCTGGCGTCGTTCTCCATGAGGACGGGCTTGCCGAGCCTTGCCCCGAGGCCCGAGGCCAGCGGCAGGTCGCGGGTGCCGAGCACCGGGCTCCAGGCCACGATGCCGTCCCGCGTGTCCACATAGCCCTGGCAGGCGAGGCCGACGGCTTTCACGTCATGAGCGCCCGTCTCTTCGGCAAAGGCCGTGATCGTCCCCGCCAGCACGTCCATCAGCTCGTCCGCCCCCAGATTGCGCAGGGGGCGCTCGATATGGCGGCTGGCCCGGTTGCGGCCGGCGCTGTCCACGAGCCGCAGCTCAATCCGGTTGAAACCGGTCCAGACACCGACCACGGAGCCGAGCGTCTCCGCGAAGTAGAGGCGCGTCTTGGGCCGACCGCGAATCAGCCCGGAGGCCTGATCGGCAGTCTCCTCCGCCACCAGGATCCCCTCGTCGAGGAGGCTCGCCGTCAGCTCGGACACGGAGGCCGGGCTCATGCCGAGATGCTGGCCGATTTCCACCCGTGCCATGGGGCCTTCCCGGCGCAGGGCGTCGAGCAGGCGCCGGCGGGCTGCTTCACGGGGGGAGAGAGGGATCATGGACATCGCGGTCATTTGTTCGAACTACGAATAAAACTATTCCAGAATGATTGGATATCAGACGAAAAGATAAGCTTACTGGTGCTTGAAGGCGCCAATGCCTGAGATAATTATTTCCCCGCTCGAACTATAAAGCATGGCGGAGCGAGCCTTATCGTCGAACCAACCGGATCGACAGCCTGCCATGAGCCACGGACCTGCAAGGGAACGCAAGGTCCAGGAGGAAGCCGATGCTATCGAAGAAACACGCCCTGATCAGCCTTGCCGCCCTGGCTCTGTCCGCCACCGCCGCCTTCGCCCAAAAGGGCCCGGTCGTCGGCGTCAGCTGGTCGAATTTCCAGGAAGAGCGCTGGAAGACCGACGAAGCCGCCATCAAGGCTGCCGTCGAGAAGGCCGGCGGCACCTACGTGTCGGCGGATGCGCAATCCTCGCCCGCCAAGCAGCTCACCGACATCGAGAGCCTGATCTCCCGCGGAGCCAAGGCGCTGATCGTGCTGGCCCAGGATTCCGACGCGGTGCGCCCGGCCGTCGAGAAGGCCATCGCGGAAGGCATTGCGGTCGTGGGCTATGACCGCCTCATCGAAATCCCGCAGGCCTTCTATCTCACCTTCGACAACGTCGAGGTCGGTCGTCTTCAGGCTCGTGAAGTGCTGAAAGTAAAGCCCGAGGGCAACTACGCCTTCATCAAGGGCTCGGGCTCGGATCCGAACGCGAACTTCCTGTTCCAGGGCTCGATGGAAGTGCTCAAGCCCGCCATCGACGCCGGCAAGATCAAGAACGTGGGCGAGGCCTACACGGATGGCTGGCTCCCGGCCAACGCGCAGCGGAACATGGAGCAGTTCCTCACCAAGAACAACAACAAGATCGATGCGGTGATCGCCGCCAACGACGGCACGGCCGGCGGCGCCATCGCGGCTCTCGCGGCGCAGGGCTTGGCCGGTTCGGTGCCGGTCTCCGGACAGGACGCCGACAAGGCGGCCCTCAACCGCGTCGCGCTCGGCACGCAGACCGTGACGGTGTTCAAGGATGCCCGCGAACTCGGCCGCAACGCCGCTGAAATCGCCGTGCAGCTCGCAGGCGGCAAGAAGCTGAGCGAGATCCAGGGCGCGAAGCCGTGGAATCTCGGCCCGAAGAAGCAGACCATGACGGCTCTCTTCCTCACCCCCGTGGCGATCACGAAGGACAATCTCGACGTGGTCATCAAGGCCGGTTGGGCGTCCAAGGAGGTGGTCTGCCAGGGCGTGAAGGCCGGCACCGTGAAGGCCTGCGACTGATCGAAACCCGCTCCGGGTCATCCCCGGCGGGCCTTTAGGCGAGGGAAGGGGATCCATAGCGCAAAGCGTGCGAATGGATCCCCTTCCCCTCCGCTGACGCTCCGGCCGGGGATGACATTTTTCATGAGACTTTTCATTCGTCTTTCAGCGTGACGTCATGACCGCACCCATTGCCACGACTGCCCCGCCGCCACCGAGCACCGCGTCCGGCTCGCTCCTCTCGAAACTCGAAATCGACGTTCGCATGCTCGGCATGCTGGCGGCGCTCGCCGTGATCTGGATCGGGTTCGACATTCTCTCCGGCGGCGTGTTCCTGACGCCCCGCAACCTCTGGAACCTGTCGGTCCAGACGGCCTCCGTGGCCGTCATGGCGACCGGCATGGTGCTCGTCATCGTCACGCGCAACATCGACCTGTCGGTCGGGGCGATCCTCGGCGTCGTCGGCATGATCATCGGCGTCGCGCAGGTGCAGTGGCTGCCGGCCTATCTCGGCCTCGAGCATTGGCTGACCGCGCCGCTCGCCGTGCTGATCGCGCTCGTGGCCGGCGGGCTCATCGGACTGTTCCAGGGCTGGCTCATCGCCTATCTCGGCATTCCCTCCTTCATCGTCACACTGGGCGGCCTGCTCGTGTGGCGCGGCGCGGCCTGGTGGGTCACCACGGGCCAGACCGTCGCGCCGATGGATTCGCGCTTCAAGGCCTTCGGCGGCGGCGTGGAAGGCGCGCTCGGCGCCACCACCACCTGGATCATCGCGGCGATCGCCTGCGGACTCATCATCGTGGGCCTGGGCCTGACGCGCCGCCGCCGCCTGCGCTTCGGCTTTCCGGTCCGTCCCGGCTGGGCCGACGCGGTGATCGCCGTCGTGGCCTGCGGGGCCGTTCTCGCCACGGCTGCGGTCTTCAACGCCTATCCCATGCCGATGGGATCGGCCCGGACCTGGGCCGAAGCCCGCGGCATCGCCTGGCCCGAAGGCGGCCTGTTCATCTCGCAAGGCGTCGCCCTTCCGGTGCTGATCGCCGTCCTGGTCGGACTGGTGATGACCTTCATCGCCACGCGGCGGCGCTTCGGCCGCTACGTCTTCGCCATCGGAGGCAATCCGGAGGCGGCCGAGCTGTCGGGCATCAACACCCGCTGGACGCTCATGAAGGTCTTCGGCCTCATGGGCCTCCTGTGCGGCATCTCCGCCTGCATCTCGACCGCGCGCCTGAATGCGGCCACGAACGCGGCTGGGACGCTCGACGAGCTGTACGTCATCGCATCCGCGGTGATCGGCGGCACGTCGCTCGCCGGCGGCATCGGGACGATCGCGGGCGCCATGCTCGGCGCCCTCGTCATGCAGTCGCTGCAATCGGGCATGGTGCTGCTCGGCGTCGACACGCCGCTGCAGAACATCGTCGTCGGCGCGGTGCTCGTGCTGGCGGTCTGGGTCGACAGCCTCTATCGCCGTCGCATCAAGTAAGGAGGCGCATCATGCACACCAATGGAACGACGCCTCTCGTCGAGATGCGCAACATCTCCATCGCGTTCGGCGGCATCAAGGCCGTGGACGGCGTGTCCGTCGACCTTCGCCCCGGCGAGGTGGTGGGCCTGCTCGGCCACAACGGCGCAGGCAAGTCGACGCTGATCAAGATCCTGTCCGGCGCCTATCGGCCGGATTCGGGCGAGATCTACGTCAACGGCGAACACGCCGACATCGCGACGCCCCGCGACGCCAAGCGCTACGGCATCGAGACGATCTACCAGACGCTCGCGCTCGCCGACAACATCGACGCGGCGGGCAACATCTTCTTAGGAAGAGAGGTGCTGACGCCCTACGGCACCCTGGATGACGCGACGATGGAGGCCGAGACCCGCAAGGTCATGGCGCGCCTCAACCCGCATTTCCGCCGCTTCAAGGAGCCCGTGAAGGCGCTGTCCGGCGGCCAGCGCCAATCCGTGGCGATCGCGCGCGCGATCTACTTCAATGCGCGGGTGCTGATCATGGACGAGCCGACGGCCGCGCTCGGCCCCGCCGAGACGCAGCAGGTGGCCGATCTCGTGCTGCAGCTGAAGAAGGAAGGCATCGTCATCTTCCTCATCAGCCATGACATCCACGACGTGTTCGGCCTCGCCGACCGGGTGAGCGTGATGAAGAACGGCAAGCTCGTGGGATCGGCCGACGTCCAGGACGTCACGCAGGATGAGGTCCTCGGCATGATCATCCTGGGCAAATGCCCGCCCGGCGCGACGCCCGGACCGGGCGCGAGCTGATCCTTCGACGTCATCCCGGACGAAGCGTAGCGAAGATCCGGGATCGGTTGCAGAATAAGACCCGATTCTGTTCCGTCATCCCGGATTCTGCGGCGCAGCTCCGGGATGACGGAACTCCATTTCAATCAAGTGAGAAACCATGACCCAGACGACTTACGGCTCGCTGAAGGGCAAGACCGTTCTCATCACCGGCGGCGCCAGTGGCATCGGCGAGAGCATCGCGCGTTCGTTTCATGCGCAGGGCAGCAAGGTCGCCATTCTCGACTACAATGCCGAGGCCGGGCAGGCCCTGGCGAAGGAGCTTGGCGAGCGCGTGCATTTCGAGCACAGCGACGTGCGCGACATCCCGGCCTTCCAGGCGGCGATCCGCCGCGCGAGCGAGGCGCTCGGCCCGATCACGATTCTCGTCAACAACGCCGCCCGCGACGACCGTCACACCATCGACCAGGTGACACCGGAATATTGGCGCGAGCGCTTCGCCACCAATCTCGACCACCAGTTCTTCGCAGCGCAAGCCGTGCTGCCCGACATGGAGAAGGCCGGCGGCGGTTCGATCATCAACATGGGCTCGACGAGCTACATGGTGAGTGATGATTCCTTCGCCGCCTACAAGACGGCGAAATCCGCCGCAATCGGCCTCACCCGCGCCCTGGCGCGTGAGCTCGGCCCGAAGAACATCCGCGTCAACTGCCTCGTGCCCGGCTGGATCATGACCCAGCGCCAGATCGACCTGTGGCTCACGCCGGAGGGCGAGAAGGAACTGCTCAAGCGCCAATGCGTGAAGCGCAAGCTCGTACCGCAGGACATCGCGAACTTCGCCCTGTTCCTCGGCGCGGACGATTCCAGCGCCATGTCCGCGCAGACCTATCTTGTGGACGGCGGCTGGGTCTAGAATTCCGTCCAGGTGTCGCCGTTCTGATCATGAGATGAATGGCGATACCTGTGATGGACATCACGGAGAGAGAGCTTTGCGCAGTCGCTCATCCTGGCCGATGCGTGACTGAACTCTCGGGACATAGCGTGCTGCCATAAAGGACTGGACCTGAGGCAGCATAACCTCGGTAAACGTCGCCATTTTCCTGCCGACCCGCGCACCGACTGGCGACTTATAGAAATCGTACAAGGCTCCGATTTCCTCCTCGCTCCATTCCTTCTTATAGAGGTCGGCAGCGAAAGCGAGAAATTCGGGCTTAATCTGCTTCATCTCTTCGGCTGCGACGTTGACAAGGTGATCGGCAATCTCAGGGGTGATCTTATTGGATATCCGCTTGAGCTGATCGATCATCGTGGGACGGAAGCCTTCAAAAGCAACATCCATGACCCGCTCTGTATCGCTGATCTCAAGGATGTACCTGATTTTTTCGTCGACCGATTGAGCGGTCGCCGGTAATGGCAGGGCCAGCAGAGATAAGAAGATGATGGGACGGACAGCCTTAAACACGGCATAGCCTTTCATGCAGCTTGGCGATTGGTGTTATCAAGTTGCATATTTGGAACGGCGAAGCAATCGCCAGGCTAGGACCCTCATCGAGATGCAGCCGGAACCGAACCGGGTAGAACGTTCTGTTCCTTTTTCTCCTCGACGGTCTTCATTGTATCCCGACGGATGATGAAGCAGAGGAAGACCAGCGGGATGCCGATGGCGGCGGTGCCGGTGAAGAGCAGGGGATAGCCGTAGGCGTCCACCACCGCGCCCGAGGCGCCGCCGATGAGCTTGCCGGGTAGGGCATAGAGCGAGCTCAGGAGAGCATATTGCGTGGCGGCGAAACCCGGCGAGGTGAGGCCCGACATGTAGGCGATGAGGGCCGAGCCCGCGAAGCCTGCGGCGAAATTGTCGAAGCTGATCGTCAGAGTGAGCAGATCCAACCGCGCTCCCTCCGAGGCGAGCCACGCGAACATCAGGTTCGAGGAGGCCGCGATGACGGCACCGACGAGCAGGGTCCACCAGAGGCCGAGCCGCGTCAGCGCCAAGCCGCCCGCAAAGGCGCCGATGATTCCGATCCAGACCCCGTAGAGCTTGGACACGTTGGCGATATCCGTCTTGGAGAAGCCGAGGTCGATATAGAGCGGATTCGCCATGACGCCGGCGACGAAGTCCGGCAGGCGGAAGCAGGCGATCAACGCCAGGATGGGAATGAGGATCAGCCCCTTGCGCCGGAAGAGATCGGCCAGCGGCTCGATGATCGCCGCCGTGAACGGAAGGCGCTCGCGCATGGCGCTCTCGTTGCCGCGCGGCGCGAGGAGGGTGCCGACGAGGCCGACAATCATGAGAGCGGCCATGGCCATATAGGCGCTGCGCCAGTTCACGAACTCGGCAATGTAGAGCGCGCCTGCCCCCGCGCAGATGAGAGCCAGCCGGTAGCCGAGCTGGTAGGAGGCCGCCATCATGCCCTGGCGCTCCGTCGCGGCCACGTCGATGCGCCACCCATCGACCACGACGTCCTGCGTGGCGGACGCGAAGGCCACGAGCAGCGCCGACGCGATGGTGAGGGAAAGGCGCGTCTGCGGATCGCTGAGAGCGATGCCGACGAGGCCGAGGGCCGTCGCGATCTGCGCGAACATCATCCAGCCGCGCCGCCGCCCGAGTAGCCCCGCGAGACCCGGCACGTCATAGCGGTCGACGATGGGAGCCCACAGGAACTTGAACGAATAGGCCAAGGCCACCCAGCTCAGCATGCCGATCTCGGTGCGGGAGATCCCCGCCTCCCTGAGCCAAGCCGACAATGTGCTGAAGACGAGCAGGAAGGGCAGCCCCGAGGAGAAGCCGAGGGGCAGCATGAGCGCGACGCGCCCGTCGGTCAGGACGTCACGCAGGGACAGACGGCGTTTGGCTGAGACGGCGATGGGAACCCCCGAACATGGTTGCCGCAGGCCCGGCCGGTATCGGCGGACATGCGGTGCTTCCGCTATCGTCCCGCAGAGGCGTTAACGATCCCTCACGGACGCGACGGCCGTGACGGTCGGCCTGGCTTCGGCCACGGAATGCTCCACCATGGCCTGAAGAGCATCGGCCATGCAATCGGCAAGGTGATCGTAGCCCTTGTCGCCCATGTGGAAGCCGTCGGCGGAGAGCATGGAGCGCAGCTCCTCGGGGGAGCGGCTGTTCCACTCCTTCATGAGAGCATAGCGCGAGAACACGCCGATTTTGCGATCAAGGCCAGTCACGCTGACGGCGTTCACGAACCGCTCGTAGCGGGCTAGGTCCTTGATCGAAGGAAAGTACTGCTGGTCCAGGAGGACCATTTCGGTCCCGGCCTGCCTGACGGCGGAAATACCCCGGTCCAGCAGGGCCCTGAATGCGCTTTCGTCGACACCGTTGATGGCATCGTTCGTGCCGACCTGCCAGATCACGAGGTCGTATCTGTCGGCCTTCAGGGCGGCCTCCAGGCGCTCGATGGTCTGGACGACGGTCTCTCCACCCTTGCCGGCATTCACTACCGCGACCTGCTCCTTCCAGAGCGCAGCCAGATCGTCCTCGAGCTGGGCCGGATAGGTATGGTCAGGCGAGGACGCGCCGATGCCCTCGGTCGAGGAGGAGCCGATGGCGAGAATGCGGATGGGCTGGTGCCGGGACAGCTTGCCGGCCAGGGCCGGAATGGCGCTCTGCCCCTTCAGGCGGGCGGAGGCGTTGGAACACGCGGGAGTATTATCGGCCCGTGCCGAAGCCCCCGCCCCCAGAAACGCAAGACTTAAGAGAACCGCCCCTGCGAGGCGGACAATCCGAGATCCTTTGCCATCCCCTTCGGTGGGGTGGCCACGTTGAGCTTGTTCCATTCGAGATATCGCGCCAGCGCAAGAAGACCAATGATACCGAGGACAGTGAATACCATCCCGATCATTTGCGGACTAGCGGAGGATTTGACGGCGGCCAGCGTCATGGTGACCTGCCCCAGGGCGCTCAGGAGCGATCCGGCCGAGAAGATCATAAGCGCGTTGCGGCCAAGGCGCTTCAGGTCGGGGCCGACGAAGGTGCGCTTGAGGACCTCGCCCACGGGGAACTGGGTCAGGACGTAGGCGAGGGCGAGGAAGTGCACGATTCGGCCGAGCCCCAGGTCATGCTTGGTCAGGTCGAAGAGCGCATGGGCCGCGTCGGGAAGGTGCGGGAAGACTCCGAACCCCGCCGTCGTGAAGACAAGCGACAAGACCACGACGAAGAGGGACGCGAGCATCAGGGGGCGGCTGTAGAAGTTCTGCTGCCTGAGCATGAGAATGCCCGTTACGATCCCCATGGTGAACAGGATCTGCCAGGCGAAAGGGTTGAAGAACCAGGTTCCCGGCTCGGGCCAACTCCGCAGGGTGAGGATCTCCATGCGGGCGAGGCCGTAGAGGCCAGCGGACACTGCGAGGGTGAGCCCCAGATGGGTTCGCGCCAGGACCAGCGCCACCGGAGCCCACAGCATGAGCATGATGTAGAGCGGCAGGATGTTGAAATAGCCGAGCTGGTGGCCGAGCAGGAGGATCCCGGTCACGCCCTTCGCCGTGTCGCCGAAGACCATGCTGCGGCCATGCTCTTCGATGAGGCCGATCTCCTCGCTCAGCTCGTAGCCGATGGAAAAGAGCGCGATGGCGCCGGCGGTGAGGAGAAGATGCATCCGGTAGAGCTCGAACGCCCGCCTCAGGCAGCGCTTGACGACGCCGACGATGTCTCCCTGGGGGATTTTCGGATAATAGACGAGCGCGACCGACAGGCCGGAAATGAAGATGAACGCCTCGGTCGAATCGGAGAAACCGAAATTGCGCGGCGTGATATGCTCGATCAGGTTGCCGGGAATGTGATTGACGAAAATGATCACGAGGACAAGCCCGCGCCAGAAATCGATTGTCGTGTTCCGTCCCAAGACCTTCATCGACCCACTCTTGAACTTGTCCCTGATGCAAACGCCAACAAGGCAAAGGGGTTGCCCAGGAGCAAACGCACCTGTGCAGAGACCCCGCGAATCTTCTTTGAATGGATGAGTTCTAGCACAAAAGCTTGACGGGTCGAGATGTGGCGTCATCACACATGCATGATCACGCCCGGTCTCCTCCCTGACGTGATTCCTCCACGGCCCTGCTCAGCTTGGTGAGGAAGATCTCGAGCGCCTGCTCGGAGGGGCAATCCTTCTCGGTCAGGACCTGCAGGCCCCATTGCTCCAGGACCGCCTGCTCGACCGGATTGGACCGCAGCATGAAGATATAGGATTGCGGCCTGTCCCGCTCGTAGCCGGAATCCACCCAGGTCTTCCAGAGCCGGTGCAGCAGGAAGCGGATGTTCAGATCTCTCATGCTGTAGCCGATGAACAGGATGGTCTTGCCGAGAGCGTCCGAGCGGAACTTGATGTCGATCGGCGACTCGAAGGACAGGCGATCGAGATAATCGGTCTCGGCGATCACGATGGACCCGTCGTCGTCGAAATCGCCGTGATACTTCACGATCTGCGGCACGCCGGCCTGGATGCGCGCGATGTCCTTGGCGTTGACGATCTTGACGTATTCCTTGCCGTGCAGCTCGAAGGAGGTCTCGAGGTTCCGGTCGAAATTCGTCGTATAGACGATCGGGAAATCAAGTTCGCAGATGAGTTCATGAACGCGCGAGGATTTCAGGACCTCCTCCGGAATGCTCCAGTTCCGGTCCATCCAGCTGCGGAGCGGGCCGATGCTGCCCTGCTTGAGGCGGTAATATTCCGCCAGCGTCAGGTGGTTGAGCTCGGCACCCCGGAACTCCGACAGGTCGATCTTCAGCTCGTCGGCGATGTGTTCGATCAGGGTGTTCCAGGAGGGGAGCCCGACCGTCATGGAAACCCCGGCCCCGGCGAACAGGATAGCCTGCCGCTTCCGGATCGCGGCAACCAGATCATCAAGCACGCAACTCTCCATCACGAGCGCCAGAACCGGCGCCTGCCCTTAACGCGCGAGCGCGGCACTCTGCTTCAGCTGGGCTTGAGGGATAACTTGAGCGCGTCGCGTGTTGTCTTCAGGCTTTGCGGCATCGAACAGGAGAAAACGGAACGTGTCAGGCTATCGCATCGAACAGGTCGAAACCCTCCATGACGGCTGGAGCAGGCTTCTCAAGCTCACGGTTCGGATACCCGACGGCCGGACCATGACCAGGGAGGTGCTGAACAGCGCCGGTGCGGCGGTCGTGCTGCCTTACGATCCCGAGAGGCGCACGGCGATCCTGATCCGACAGTTCCGGGCGCCCGTCATGCATGTGGAGGGCCACCCGGATCTTCTCGAGGCCGTGGCGGGTCTGCTCGATGACGATGAGCCCGAGGCCTGCGCCCGGCGCGAGGCCATGGAGGAGGCCGGCCTTCGCATCGGCAGACTGGAGCCCGTGGCCAAGGCCTGGTCGGCGCCCGGCATGACGACGGAGCGCCTATACCTGTTCCTCGCCCCCTATGCGTCCGCCGACCGGGTAGGCGAGGGCGGTGGGCTGGCGGAAGAGCACGAGGACATCGAGGTGCTGGAAATCGGTCTCGACGTGCTGGCGCGGATGATGAACGAGGGCGCCATCGCGGACATGAAGACCCTGGTCCTGATCCAGGCCCTGCAGCTCCGGCACCCGGAGCTGTTCGGGAAGGATTGAAGCTGCTTCTACACGATCCGGCTGCTCAGACGCTGGCCGGGATCACACACTCCACGTCATGGCCGTCCCCGGACTTGATCCGGGGATCAGTCCCGGCCATCCCGATGCTGAAAAGCGCGTCGTTTCAATGGATCGAGATCACCGGCACAAGGCCGGTGATGACGTGAGGATGAGACGCTCGACTATGAGCCTCTCAGCTCGCGCCGAGCCGCTCGGCATGCCAGCGCAGGTGGTCCTCGATGAAGGTCGCGATGAAGAAATAGGAGTGGTCGTAGCCCTCTTGGCGACGCAGCGTGAGAGGCTGTCCCGCCTCGGCGCAGGCGGCTTCCAGGAGCTGGGGTTTCAGCTGGCTGTCCAGGAAGCTGTCGGCCTTGCCCTGGTCGACCAGGAGATCGGGGAGCCGCGCGCCGTCTTCGATCAGCGCGCAGGCGTCGTAGTCGCGCCAGGCCGCGCGGTCGGGCCCGATATAGCCCGAGAGCGCCTTCTCGCCCCAGGGGCAGTTCATGGGCGACACGATGGGCGCGAAGGCCGAGACGGCCTTGAAGCGCTGAGGGTCGCGAAGCGCGATGGTGAGCGCGCCGTGGCCGCCCATCGAATGGCCCATGATGCCCTGCCGGCTCATGTCGGCGGGAAGGCTGTCGGCCACGAGCGCCGGCAGCTCGCGCTCCAGATAGGATCGCATGCGGTAGTTGCGTGCCCAGGGCTCCTGCGTGGCATCCACGTAGAAGCCGGCGCCGAGGCCGAAATCGTAGGCGCCTTCGGGATCGTCCGGCACGGCCTCGCCGCGGGGGCTGGTGTCGGGCGCGATCAGGATCAGGCCGAGCTCCGAGGCCACGCGCTGCGCGCCCGCCTTCACGGTGAAGTTCTCCTCCGTGCAGGTGAGCCCGGAGAGGAACCACACCACCGGCACCGGGGCGTCGGCGGCCTGCGGCGGAACGAAGACCGCCACGCGCATGGGCGTGCCGGTTTCCTGCGAGAGGTGCCGGTAGACGAATTGCGCACCGTCAAAGCAGCGCGCTTGCGAGACAGTCTCGAAACTCAACCCATCGCTCCTGATCAGTACACGATCACGGAGCGGATCGACTTGCCCTCGTGCATGAGGTCGAAGGCGGTGTTGATCTCGTCGAGGGGCATCTTGTGGGTGATCAGATCGTCGATGTTGATCTTGCCCTCCATGTACCAGTCGACGATCTTCGGCACGTCCGTGCGGCCGCGCGCGCCGCCGAAGGCCGTGCCCTTCCAGACGCGGCCGGTGACGAGCTGGAACGGACGCGTCGAGATTTCCTTGCCGGCCTCCGCCACGCCGATGATGATGCTCTCGCCCCAGCCGCGGTGGCAGCATTCGAGCGCCTGGCGCATCACATCCGTGTTGCCGGTGGCGTCGAAGGAGAAATCCGCGCCGCCGCCCGTGAGGTCGACGATGGCCTGCACGACCTTGTCGTTGCCGATCTCCTTCGGGTTGATGAAGTCGGTCATGCCGAACTTCCGGGCCATCTCGACCTTGGCCGGG
The DNA here is from genome assembly GCF_024519725.1 of Microvirga sp. Mcv34. Classification (GTDB taxonomy): domain Bacteria; phylum Pseudomonadota; class Alphaproteobacteria; order Rhizobiales; family Beijerinckiaceae; genus Microvirga. Next base: position 25,555 of record NZ_JALJRK010000035.1, read on the forward strand.
TTGATGTCGACGCCGATGATCTTGTCGGCGCCCACCATGCGCGCACCCTGGATCACATTGAGGCCGATGCCGCCGAGGCCGAACACCACCACGTTCGCGCCCGGCCACACCTTCGCCGTGTAGATCACCGCGCCGATGCCCGTGGTGACGCCGCAGCCGATGTAGCAGATCTTGTCGAAGGGCGCGTCCTCGCGCACCTTGGCGAGCGCGATCTCCGGCAGGACGGTGAAATTCGCGAAGGTCGAGCAGCCCATGTAGTGGAACACGGTCTCGCCGTCGCAGCGGAAGCGGGAGGTTCCGTCGGGCATGACGCCCTGGCCCTGCGTGGACCGGATCGCGGTGCAGAGGTTGGTGCGGCGCGACAGGCAGGATTTGCAGTTGCGGCACTCGGGCGTGTAGAGCGGGATCACGTGATCGCCGACTTTCAGCGTCGTGACCCCGGGCCCAACCTCGCGCACGATGCCCGCGCCCTCGTGGCCCAGGATCGCCGGGAACTTGCCCTCGGAATCGAGGCCGGACAGCGTATAGGCGTCGGTGTGGCACACGCCCGTCGCCATCACTTCCACGAGCACTTCGCCGGCCTTGGGGCCTTCGATGCGGATGGTCTCGATGGTGAGCGGCTTGCCAGCCTCCCACGCCACGGCGGCCCTGGTTTCCATGCTCGTGTCCTTACCTGGTGATTCGATGCGGGGACTATGTGAAGCCGGGCTCCGTCAGGTCAATAGACGCGAGCCTTTCCAGCGGCCTCCGCAGCCCCTATGTGTGGAGGCGACACGATGTAAGGAATCGCCTGTGCCAGACGTCAGCGCCACCATCATTCCCGTGACGCCCTTCGAGCAGAACTGCACCTTGCTGTGGTGCGAGAAGACGAAGAAAGCGGCCGTGGTCGATCCCGGCGGCGATCTCGACCGGATCCGCGAGGCCATCGCTCAGGCCGGCGTCACCGTGGAGAAGATCATTCTCACCCACGGCCATATCGATCATGCCGGCGGCGCGGCCGAGCTGCGCGAGAGCCTGGGCGTTCCGGTCGAAGGGCCGCACGAGGCGGACCGGTTCCTGCTCGAGCGGCTGGCCGAGCAGGGGCAGGCTTATGGCTTTCCCGCCCGCGCCGTCACGCCGGATCGCTGGCTGAACGAAGGCGATACGGTCACGGTCGGGGACCTTACCCTCGACGTGCTGCACTGCCCCGGCCACTCGCCGGGCAGCGTCGTCCTCGTGTCGCCGTCGCAGCGCTTCGCGCTCGTGGGCGACGTGCTGTTCCAGGGCTCCGTCGGCCGCGTGGACCTTCCCGGCGGCGACGGCAAGGCGCTGATCGCCTCGATCAAGGACAAGCTCCTGCCGCTCGGCGACGACATCGCCTTCATTTGCGGCCACGGCCCCATGAGCACCATCGGCCAGGAGCGGCAGACCAACCCGTTCCTGCAGGGCGAGGGGTTGTTTTAAAAACCTCCCTGTCATTCCGGGGCCGCGCAGCGGAACCCGGAACCCATAACCGCTGACGATGCAGAAAGAGGAGCGACGCTACGTGCTCCATTCTCATACGTGGTGTTTATGGGTTCCGGGTTCGCCTCCGGCGCCCCGGAATGACAGTCCTGCAAACTGCAGAAACAAAAACGGCCCGGGATCGCTCCCGGGCCGCTCCGTTTTGCCCCTACGGATTTTTATTCGCTTATTCCGCAGCCTGGATCATCACGGCGCCCTTGAGGCCCATGCGGGTCGCCACGCCGAGACCGTAGGCCTTGTCGGCGAGGTAGAAGTGGACGATCTGGCGCTTCACGATCGCCTCGGGCACGCCCTGCATGGCTTCTGCGATGTTGTCCATGAGCCGGTCCTGCTCGTCCGGCGTCATGAGACGGAACAGGTCGCCCGGCTGCTTGTAGTCGTCGTTGCCGGCGCGGTGATCGTAGCGGTCGGCATCGCCCGAGATCTTGAGCGGCGGCTCCGCGGCGCGCTGCGTCTGAACCGGTCCGTTGAAGGAGTTCGGCTCATAATAGGCATCGCCGCGGTTCGGGATGTCGAACAGCATCGGGCCGTCCGCGTGATAGTGGTTCACGGCGCTGCGCGGACGGTTCACCGGCAGCGCCTCGTAATGGGTGCCGACGCGGTAGCGGTGCGCATCCGCATAGGCGAAGATGCGGCCCTGCAGCATCTTGTCCGGCGAGAAGCCGATGCCGGGCACGATGTTCGACGGCGAGAACGAGGATTGCTCGACCTCGGCGAAATAGTGCTGGGCATTGCGGTTGAGCTCGAGGATGCCGACCTCGATCAGCGGATACTCCGCATGCGGCCACACCTTGGTGACGTCGAAGGGGTTGTAGGAGGTCTTCTCCGCATCCGTCTCGGGCATGATCTGGACGCAGAATTTCCAGCGCGGGAACTCGCCGCACTCAATGGCTTCGTAGAGATCGCGCTGGGCGCTCTCGCGGTCCTTGGCCACCACGGCCTCGGCCTCGCGGTTCGTCCAGGTCCTGATGCCCTGCATGGACTTGAAGTGGAACTTCACCCAGAAGCGCTCACCGGCCTCGTTGATGAACGAATAGGTGTGCGAGCCGAAGCCGTGCATGAAGCGGTAGCCCTGCGGCAGGCCGCGATCTGAGAACAGGATCGTCACCTGATGCAGGCTCTCGGGGCTGAGCGACCAGAAATCCCACATGGCGGTCGTTGAGCGCAGGTTCGTCGCGGGATGACGCTTCTGCGTGCGGATGAAGTCGGGGAACTTCACCGGGTCACGCACGAAGAATACCGGCGTGTTGTTGCCGACGATGTCCCAGTTGCCTTCTTCCGTGTAGACCTTCAGGGCGAAGCCGCGCACGTCGCGCTCCGCGTCGGCCGCGCCGCGCTCGCCGGCTACGGTGGAAAAGCGCAGGAACACCTCCGTCTGCTTGCCGACCTCGGAGAAGACCTTCGCCTTGGAATATGGCGTGATGTCGTTGGTGATGGTCAGGGTGCCGTAGGCGGCCGAACCCTTGGCGTGGACCACGCGCTCGGGAATGCGCTCCCGGTTCTGATGCGCCAGCTTCTCGATCAGTTGGTAGTCCTGGAGCAGCAGCGGGCCGCGGGCTCCGGCCGACAGGCTGTTCTGGTTATCTGCAATCGGCGCCCCCGCCGTCGTGGTCATGGTTGTTGTTGTCATGGTCGTCCCCATTGAGTGCCGCGCACCATGCCGGGGAGAAGCGATAAGGTCCAATTGAATTGATTGCACGGCGCGATCAGATATTCTTATCGGCATCATGATCACCCTTCGACAGCTCCGCTATTTCGAAACCCTTGCGCGCACGAGGCATTTCGGCATGGCGGCCGACCAATGCGCCGTCACGCAGCCGGCCCTGTCCATGCAGATCAAGGAGCTGGAGCGGGAACTCGGCATCGCGCTCGTCGAGCGGCGGGGTAATGCGGTGGCGATCACGCCGGCCGGACAGGACATCGCTCAGCGGGCCGAGGCGATCCTGAACCAGGTGCGGGACTTGTCGGATTACGCGCACCAGCAGCAGGGCGTCCTGACCGGGCCGCTCCGCCTCGGGATCATCCCGTCGATCGCCCCCTATCTCCTGCCGGCGATCCTCACCGCGGTGGCACGGCACTACCCGGCCCTCGACCTTCAGATCCGCGAGACGCAGACGGGGGCGCTCGTCGAGGAGCTGGTCAGGGGCGATCTCGACGCGGCCCTTCTCGCATTGCCGATCCCGCAGCCGCAGGTGGAGACCATGGCGCTGTTCGACGATCGCTTTCTCATCGCCGTGCAGAGCAAGGCCGCGAAGGGCTGGACGGGCGGCGATCTGCGCGCCCGCATGGAGCGCGAGCGCCTGCTTCTCCTGGAGGAAGGGCATTGCCTGCGGGATCAAGCCCTGCAGTTCTGCCACATCGCCAATATGCAGTCCCGCAAGGCGCTCGCCGCCGCGTCGCTCACCACCATCATGCAGATGGTGGCGGCGGGCCATGGCATCACGCTGCTTCCCGAACTCTGCGCCCAGACCGAAGTCGACCGGCGGCGGGTCGCCCTCATCGAGTTTCCCGATGACGCGCCCATGCGCAAAGTCGGGCTGGCTTGGCGGCGCAGCTCGACCCGCAAGGACGATTTCAAGGCCCTGGGCGACCTGATCCTGGCCATCAAGCAGCCTGACCTGTCCGACAGGGGCTGAGATCGATCTCAGCCCCTTGGCTGTTCAGCAGCCGGTGAGCTTCACGCGTTCCACTTCCAGGCCGAAGAGGGGGCGCAGGCGCGTACCGAAGACGTTGCCGGCGAAGGCTGCCACGAGCCAGACCCAACCGTGGAAGCTGCCGGACGCAATGCCGGAGAAATAGGCCCCGATGTTGCAGCCATAGGCGAGGCGTGCGCCGTAGCCGAGCAGCAGGCCGCCCACGATGGCCGCGACGGCGGAGCGCAGCGGCACCTTCCAGGTGGGGGCGAAGCGGCCAGCCAGGGAAGCGGCGAACAGCGCCCCGAGGATGATGCCGAAATTCATCACCGTGGTGATGTCGTTGAAGATGCTGCCCTCGAGCGCAGCCCGGCTGGCCGGGCTCGACCAATAGGGCCAGCTCGCCACGTCGAAGCCGATGGCAGCCGCGATCTTCGAGCCCCAGAGGGCGAAGGCGGAGGTCACGCCCCAGGGACGGCCGGCGAGGTAGAGCGTCACGAAGTTCAACAGGGCCAGGGCGACCGCGCCGGCCACCAGCGGCCAGGGACCGCGCGTGAAGCGGGCGAGACCCTGGCGTGGGGAGGAAGCAGGTTCGATCAGTTGGCCGTGGCGGCGCTTCTCGAGCACCACGGTCACCGCCGCGATGGCGGCGAACACCGCAAGCTGCACGGCGAGCGCCGTCCAGGGGCCCCACAGCTCGATGATCGAAATCTTGGGCAGGCTCGGCAGCGCCGTCCACCAGTGCAGGTGCGCCGCCCCGATGGCGGATCCGGCGATGAAGGCCGCGAGCGTGATCAGCATGCGGGTGGAGCCGCCGCCGACCGTGTAGAGCGTGCCCGACGCGCAGCCTCCGCCCATCTGCATGCCGATGCCGAAGAGGAAGGCGCCGACGACCACCCCGAGGCCCGCCGGCGAGACATTGCCGGAGACCGGCTGGCCGAACAGGGTCCCGGAGGCCAGGACCGGGAAGAACAGGATGGAGGCGATCGCCAGCATCACCATCTGGGCCCTCAGACCCTCGCCGCGGCGATCCGCGATGAAAACCCGCCAGGCGGAGGTGAAGCCGAAGGCCGCGTGATAGAGCACGAGGCCGAGCGCCGCGCCGAGAACATAGAGCGCGGCCTGCTTCGGGTTGATGGCGGCGCCCAGAAGGGCCGCGCCGCCGATGATGCCGGCGGCCGCCGCCAGGGAGGCCGGGGTGTTGATGGTCAAGCTTGCACGGTTTCCGGCGGAAAGAGGCGAAGCTACGGCAGAGCTGGACATGGTCGCTCCTGAGCTTTCGTGAGATGAATTGTGTTCCAGGAGCCTGAGGCCCTTGCCACCACACAATGTGGTTCGATATAAAGAACGTCAAGAGATGTATTTTGATTTTTAATCACATGTGTAGATGTGAATATCGGCCGTGAAGAATCCCGCCGGATGGCGTACACCCGGTTCTTCTATCCGCCGATCTCTTCCCGGAACCAGAAGCTAGGCGCCATGACCATCCAGCCCGACGTCCCCGCCGCCATCGGCAACACGCCCCTGATCAAGCTCCGCCGTGCCTCCGAACTGACCGGATGCACCATTTTGGGCAAGGCCGAGTTCATGAATCCCGGCCAGTCTGTGAAGGACCGGGCCGCCCTGTTCATTATCCAGGATGCGGTGAAGCGGGGAGCGTTGCGCCCGGGCGGCGTGATCGTCGAGGGAACGGCGGGCAACACCGGCATCGGCCTGGCGCTCGTGGCCAACGCGCTCGGGTTCCGGACCGTGATCGTGATCCCGGAGACGCAGAGCCAGGAGAAGAAAGACATGCTGCGGCTCGCCGGTGCCGAGCTGATCGAGGTCCCGGCCGTGCCCTACGCCAATCCCAACAACTACGTGAAGGTCTCGGGCCGGCTGGCGGAGCGTCTCGCGGCGTCCGAGCCGAACGGGGCGATCTGGGCCAACCAATTTGACAACGTGGCGAACCGGAAGGCGCATATCGAGACGACGGGACCGGAGATCTGGGAACAGACGGAGGGCAGGGTCGACGGCTTCATCTGCGCGGTCGGCACCGGCGGTACGCTCGCGGGCGTCGGCATGGCCCTGAAAGAGCGCAAACCGAAGATCGCCATCGGCCTCGCCGATCCGATGGGAGCCGCGCTCTACAGCTACTATACGACCGGCGAGCTGAAATCCTCCGGTTCGTCGATCACGGAAGGCATCGGCCAGGGCCGCATCACGGCCAACCTGGTCGATGCGCCCATCGACGTCGCGTTCCAGATTCCGGACGAGGAGGCGCTGCCGGTCATCTTCGATCTGCTGGAGCATGAAGGGCTGTGCCTGGGCGGATCCTCGGGCATCAACGTGGCGGGGGCGATCCGCCTCGCCCGGCATCTCGGTCCGGGGCATACCATCGTGACGATCCTGTGCGATTACGGCACGCGCTATCAGTCCAAGCTCTTCAACCCGGATTTCCTGCGCTCGAAGAACCTGCCGGTTCCCGCATGGCTCGAGAGGAAGAGCACCATCGATCCGGGGCTCGTCTAGCTCTTATCGCCACGCGTCGACGCCGCGCCCGAATTGATCGAGCGCGGCGTTCTTTTTATGATCACGCCGCCGATGATGTAGCCGTGTCCGAGCCGGTGGAGGACGTCGTGCTCGACGGGCTGCCGGTCTCCTCGGAACGCTGCTGCTGCGGGCGGCTGAGATTGGCCGGCGAGCGGCCGGTCGTCGCCGTCGTTGCTGATGCCGGCTTGTGGGCGACGCTGTGGAGATCCGACTGGATGCTCTCGATCAGGTCGACCAGCCACGCCTCGCCGCCGTGAATGCGCTCGCGCAACGCCGATTTCGCGATGTCGAGTTTGGCGGAGATCTCCATCGTGCTACGCGACGGCAGATCGCTGAAATCCTGCTCGATGGCAGAAAGCTCGCGCAGCAGCTCGTCTCGAAGCGGGCGCTGCTCCTCGGCCGTGATCAGCGGCGAGTTCAGCATGCCGCGCAGCGCGGCCCAGCGCAGGCCGAGAGCGCTTACCGATTGCGTTCCGTCCTGTCCTGTGAAGTTTTGGGAATCGGCCACAAGCATTTCCTTTTTTGCGAGCGTTGAGAATCGGGCTCGCAGGAAGGAGCATGGTTGTGGCGTGAATCGGGCAGCCGTGCTCAAAAAGCGGCCCGATCGCGCGCTATTTCGAATATGGTTATCGAATTCAACGGATAAAGAAATACAGTGTCAGTGCCGCTCCGACCGCAATGACCAGCCAGCGGATCACGCTCGCGGGCAGGCGTCTGCCGAACACGACGCCGAGATAGCCGCCGATCACGGAAGCCGCGCCGACGATCATGGTCTCGGGCCAGCTCACGAGGCCGGCTGCGATGAACAGGATCACGGCGACGAGCTGGATCAGCGTGGAGCACAGATGCTTGGCGGAGTTGATCAGGTGGAAGTCGTCGCCCTCGGTGATCGCGAGCGCGGCCAGCATGACGATGCCCATGCCCGCTCCGAAGAAGCCGCCATAGATGGCGACACATGTCTGGAACGCGAGTCCTGCCGCCCACGCCTTGTTGGACGGGTGATGTCCTTCCTGCTTACCGATCTTGCGGGCGAGCGCTACGATCTTCGGGCTCGCGGCGAAGAGCAGGGTCGCGAACAGCAGAAGCCACGGCACAAGCTTGCGGAACGCGTCGTTGTTGGTGACGGTGAGGATGTAGGCGCCGATCACGCCGCCGATGAGGCTGACGATGCCGAGGGCAGCGAAGCGCTTCACATTCGCCGCGAGTTCCCGCCGGTAGGCCCAGGCGCTTGCCAGGTTGGCGGGCGTGACCGCGACCGCGCTCGTGGCATTGGCGACGACGGGCGGGAGGCCCGCGGCCACGAGGGCCGAGAAGGTGAAGAAGGTGCCGCCGCCCGCGATCGCGTTGACGAGGCCGGCCGCGAGGCCCGAGGCGGCGAGAAGCGCCGCAGTGGAGAGATCCATGATTTTCGATCTGACAGGAACAGGACGCAGGACAGTTGAGGAGGCCCGGCCATAGCACGGCGTGCGCATGGAAGCCCATTAGGCCAATGTCTAGAGTATTTTCCGGCGAAGTGGATCCGGTTCAGCGTCAAGAAATACGATCAAACAAAGAAGAGAGCTGATTCCACGCCCGTGGAAACAGCTCCAACCCTCCCGTCTCCGTGCGATTAGATCGGCGAAAGCTGCTTGTAGAACACGGTCGTGTCGCAGAACCCGCCCTTCGGCCAGAGGGCATAGTTCGGAATGATGCCGGACCTCGTCCAGCCGGCGCGCTCGTAGAGGCGTTCCGCGTCGCCGCCCGTCACCGTATCGAGCACGAGAACGGTCTTGCCGGCCGCCAGGGCGGCATCTTCGGCGGCCTTCATCAGGGCCGCGCCGATCCCGCGCTTCCGGGCCCGGCCGTGGACGAGCATCTTGGCGATGTCGGCCCGATGGGGTTGGTTCTCCGGCTGCCTGAGCACCACCTGCACGGTCCCGACGATCCGTCCGCCCGGCTCCTCCTGGGCGACGAGAAGGATGCGCTCGCCTCGGCCGACGCCTTCCGCGACGCCCTGCCAGAAGTCGTCGGCTCTCTCCCGCGTCAGCGGCGACATGAAGCTGACCGAGGCGCCGCCCTCGACGCAATCAATCAAGACGGCCGAGAGGGCGCCGACCTGCTCGCTGGCTTCGAGGAGCGAGAGGGAGCGGATGGCGATCGGTTCGTTCATGGCATTCCTCAGCGTGGAGAGCCGGTGCCGCCACGGGCATCGGTGGCGAGCGCCACCAGATAGCGGGCGGGCCGCTCGGTTTGATTGCGGAACAGGGTCGGCCGGTCGAGGCGCATAGACAGGCAGTCGCCAGCGTCCAGCCGATAGGTCTCCTCGCCCAGGGTGAGCTCGATCGCGCCCTCGACGATCCAGATCTGCTGATGGACCACGGAGGCGCGGTGGCCGGTGTCGTAGGCCACGCGAGCACCGGGCGGCAGGATCACCTCGACGAGTTCGATGGGCGAGGGGAAGCCGGGAGCGGACAGGTTGCGGCGCAGGTAGCCGCTGTCCGGATCGCGCCAGACGCGCTGCTCGGCCCGGCGCGCGAGCGGAGCGGCCTCCCGGCTGTCGCGTTCGGCGAACAGGGATGCCAGGGTTACGCCCAGGCCTGCGGCCAGCTTGTCGAGCACGGCCGCCGTCGGACTGCTCTCGCCGCGCTCGATCAGGGAAATCATGGAGCGGCTCACGCCGGTGCGCTCGGACAGCCCGTCCATGGTCATGCCGCTTTCTGCGCGCAGGTCGCGCAAACGGGCGGCGAGATGGAGGTGAAGGGCGGAAGCATTTTCCATTAAACTAGAAAATCACTCCACTATGCTGGAATCAACGGGCGCGTCCGGGAAATCCTCTAGGCCCGGATGGGCAAAAAAGCCGTCGCCAGGAAGCGTGGCAGCCGCTAAGGCTGCGGATTGCTGTGGATCGCGCCCGGTTCGTCCATTGCCCTCGGCGGAACAAAAGAAGATTTTCAAAGCATGTCGAACGTGATCCCCCTCGCTCCGCGCCTGAAGCAAGGACGCCCCCCTGTCGCCGAGGCAGAGGAGAGGGCCGCGCTCGCCGCCGACCTGATCGAGATGATCGAGCGGGTCAGGGAACTGACCGAGCACGTGGCCGGGCTGCCCGGCCCGGCGCTGCAGATCCAGCAGACGGCCCAGCAGCTGCTCGATGCCGGCACGGCGCTGGAACGCGCCGTGGATTCCCTGACCGAAGGCGGCGAGTGGGTGCCGTTCTAAACTTCTACTTCAACGCTTCCAGCCGTTCGCCCGCCTGCGCGATGCCCATGGCACGGGCTCGCGCATAATAGTCACGCGCCTTGGCGGCATCGCCGCGGATCCCCCGGACGCCCAGCCTGGACAGCACGTTCGGGTCGTAGGTTTCCGCCAGCAGGAAGGCCGCACGGGCATGGCCGCCGTCCAAGGCCCGCTCGAACAGAAGCCTCGCTCCGCTTACGTCGCCCTTGCGGAAGAGTTCCTCCGCGCGGGATGTCAGGCGGTCGTCGCCTCTGGGAGCCTCCGCGGGCGCGCTCACCTTGGGCTCGGCGCCGGATGGTATTTCGATCTTCGTGGGCACCATGCCTGCCGTGCCGAGCGGCAACGGCTGAATGGCTTCGGGCAAAGCCGCGACCACGACGGGAGCCGGATCCTTCGATAGGGGGAGGGCGGAGGTCGCCTCCGGCAGCGCGCTGCCGGGAGCCGCGACCGCGGCTTTTACCTCCGGAGCAGGCGCATCCTCCTGCGGGGAACCGAAGGGAAGTTCCGCGCCTGCCGCGGCGAGGCGGAACACCACAGGTGTCGCGCTTGGACGTTGGGGCTCCTGAAGGGCGCGCAGTTCGCCATCCGTCTCCAGCAGTTCCCGGGTCAGCATGTCGTCGCGCTGCTCGGCCACGGCCAAGGCTCTCTTCAATTCCGCGACCCGGGACGTGTCGGAGGCCATCCTCTCGTCCTTGAAGGCGCGCAGATCGCGCAGTTCCGCCTCGGCCTCGGCCAATCTGCGCTCGGCCTCATTGCCCCGCTCGCGCGCCCGCCGCAGGAGCGCGTCCCGCTCGATCGCGTTCGAGGTCTCTGCCGTCTTGTCCTGCTCCCTGGCGGCCCGAAGAACCCGGTTCTCCTCCCGAAGCCTCTCCAGTTCGCCGATGGCGGCCTGGCTTTGGTCCTGCTCCCGCTGCAGGGCCTGCCGCATCTCCGACCCTGCGAGCGCTTGCGAGTTCGTTTCCGTCTCCAGGCGTTCCGCGAGGTGATCGCGCTCCTGCGTCAGGCTGGCCAGTGTTTGCGAGAGCGTACCGCTCCTGGCCCGCTCCTGATCCAGGGCCTGCTGCATGTCGGCGAGATTCGCCGCATCCGCCACGAGGGGAGCCGCGCAGGTCTCGCCGGCTGGAGTCTCGGTGGTTGCCGCCTCCGTCGGAGCGGGCGGCTCAGGCGTCTGCTCGTCATTGCCCCGAATTCCGAGATTCTGCAGGGCAGTCACGAGGTTCGGATCGTTCAGCCGGTCGATGAGAACGATCGCAAGGGTGCCGACTTCGATCGCCGCATTGAGGCTGCTCTCGGCCTTTTTCGGATCCCCGGCCCGCATGGATGCTTCAAGCTCCGCCGCAAGGCGCTTCCGATCCGGCGAGGTGAGAAGAAGGGGCAGGAGCGTGCGAAGATCGTCTGCTTCCGCCGGTCGGGATGCGGCGCTTGCGGGAGCGCTGCCGGCTGGAGAGATCTGCGCGACGGCTGGTCCAACGAGCGCGGCGGCAATCAGGCCCGTGGTCAGCAGCTCCACGGTCAAACGCTTCAGTCCAGGTGTGGCGTGCCCAACCATGTCGGACCTCCTTCAATGGTCGCCGAAGGCACGTGAAAAAGCCTTCGGACTCGGTCCCGTCTGGATCGTCAGTCCTGCCGCGTCACGCGCCGGGCGGATCGCTGCCGGTCGCTCTGCCAGGCAAGGAATTCCCGGAACAGCACCTCGCGCTGCTCGGCCGAGACGTCGATGCCCCTGCTCTTCATGAAGCTCTCGAAGCTCTTGCCTTCGGCGGTCGGCTTGGCGGCCGCCGCCGCACGGTCGAGCCAGTCCTGCGCGGGCTTCACGCGCTCCCAGCCGGGCACGTCGGCCGCGAGGTTGACCTCCTTCCATTTCGGATGCCGTCCCGGCTGCAGGAATTCGTCGAACCGGGAGAAGAACGCATCGACGAAGCGCTTGACGCGATTGTAGCGGTCGGAGTTTTCGGGCCAGTTGAACACCGCGAGCAGGCTACCGACGGCCAGGGTGTCGACCGGCTTGTCGTTGTCGACGAGCTGCGGGTAATCGGCATTCGCCAGGCGGGCCGGGAAATAGCTTTCCGCGATCTCGCCCTCGAACGGGATCGACAGCAGGTGGAAGCGCCCGTCCGTCTGGAATTCGGCGATGGCGCGGACCGGCCGGCCGGCCACATAGACGGCCGCCTGGATCTCGCCGGATTTCAGCTTCGCATAGGACGAGGCCTGGTCGAAGGTGGTCACGTCCGGCTTGATCCCGAGCTTGTCGAAGATCAGTCGCGCGGTCAGGTTGGTGCCGCTGCCGGCCTTGTCGATATTGACCTTCTTGCCGTCGAGCTGCCGGATATCGGTGATCGCCCGGTCGGCGATGATATGGACCTCCTCGTTATAGAGGCGGGTGATGTAGCGCAGGCGCCGCACCGCGTCGTTCTGGAGGTTCTCGGCCTTGAGCTGCTCGCGCGCATCCATCTGCACGATGCCGATGTCGACGCCGCGCAGGAACATGATGTCGCGCAGGTTCTGCAGCGAGCCGCGGCCGATCATGGGCAGCACGCGAAGGTCGTCCCCGTCGAGCACGTTGGCGAGGTCGGCAGCGATGCGGATATAAGTGCCGTCCGCACCGCCGGAGATCACCCCGAGCGTGCCCGCATTGGCGCGGGCCGGGCTGGAGGCCGGCGCATTCTGGGCCGAAGCCGCGACCTGGACCGACACGAGGGCGGCTGCGACAAAAACGACCTGAAGAGACAAACGGCGGACAAATCCAATCAACGAAGAACAGGCATTCACTCGACCCGACATTCTTCATCCTCCCCTGGATGAGCCTTGCGACTGTTGTCGATCCGATCGCTGTGCGGTCGTACTGATCGGTGTAAAATCGCTCTAAGAAACGGTGAAACAAAAACGAAGGAAAGTTCATCGTAGGCTCCTGTCCGCTTCGGTCAATTGAGTTTTGAGGACGGATTACTACTCAAGAAGGGATAGAAAATACTCAATTAGGAATAGGTTTTATCTTTATATTCCTTGAAGAAGTTCAATTTCTTATCCGACCGTCGGCGTCTTCTCGCACCGGATGCCAATGGTTGCGCCGATTCGGACACGCGAAAATTGTTAGCGGCCGCTCACCGCTTTAACGGTCCGTTAACCATAAGCGGTCGAAATCATGGGGTATTAAAGGAATCTGAACTCCCGTGACCATTGCCGTTCGCACCCGTCCGTCTCTTCGCTTCCGTGGCAGGTCCTTCATGGCCCTGGTCCTCGCGCCCGAAGTGCCGCTGAGGGACTGGCTCGAAGATCTCGATGCCGTGTCCGAGCGGTCGCCCGGGTTTTTCACCGGACGACCCATCATTGCCGATGTCTCGTCGTTGAAGCCTTCAAAGTCCGAGCTGAAATTCCTCCTGGCTGCCTTCAAGATGCGCAACATCCGCATCATCGGCCTGGAGGGCGCCGCTCCCGAGAACGTCGACGCCGACATGCCGCCGCAGATCGCCGGCGGGAAGCCGACGGGCGAGATCGACGTACCGGACGCCGCCAATGCGGCGGTCGCCGCGACCGCAGCGCCGTTCGGCGATGCGCCCGTGCCGGAGAAGTCGCTGCTCATCGAAGGCTCCGTGCGTTCGGGCCAGTCGATCCTGCACCCGGAAGGCGACGTGACGGTCCTGGGCTCCGTCGCGTCGGGTTCCGAAATCGTGGCGGGCGGCTCGATCCACGTCTACGGTTCCTTGCGCGGACGCGCCATCGCCGGCTGCACGGGCAATGGCCGCGCGCGCATCTTCTGCCGCAAATTCGAAGCCGAATTGATTGCGATCGATGGGCTCTACAAGACCGCTGACGACCTGGGGGGCAAGTTCCTCGGTCAGCCTGTGCAAGTGAACCTGGATGGCGACTCGATCATCCTGAAGACAATGGATTGAGAGAAAGAGGGCAACAATGGCCAAAGTCTTGGTCGTAACTTCCGGCAAGGGTGGCGTTGGCAAGACAACGTCTTCGGCGGCTCTGGGCGCGGCCCTGGCGCATGGCGGCGACAAGGTCGTCGTCATCGACTTCGACGTCGGCCTGCGCAATCTGGATCTCGTGATGGGCGCCGAGCGCCGCGTGGTGTTCGATCTCATCAACGTGGTACAGGGCGACGCCAAGCTCAACCAGGCGCTCATCCGCGACAAGCGGCTCGAGAACCTCTCCCTGCTGCCCGCCTCGCAGACCCGCGACAAGGATGCGCTGACCGAGGAGGGCGTCGCCCGCGTGCTCGATGAGCTGCGCCAGAAATTCGACTGGATCATCTGCGACAGCCCGGCCGGCATCGAGCGCGGCGCCACGATGGCCATGCGCCACGCGGACGTCGCCGTCGTCGTGACGAATCCTGAAGTCTCCTCCGTGCGCGATTCCGACCGCATCATCGGCCTGCTCGATTCCAAGACGGAACGGGCCGAGAAGGGCGAGCGCATCGAGAAGCACCTGCTGCTCACCCGCTACGACCCGGCCCGCGCCGAACGCGGCGAGATGCTGAAGGTCGAGGATGTTCTGGAGATCCTCTCGATCCCGCTGATCGGCATCATCCCCGAGAGCGAAGAAGTGCTGCGCGCCTCGAACGTGGGCTCGCCGGTGACGCTGAACAATCCTGCCAGCGCTCCGGGCCGCGCCTATTTCGACGCGGTGCGCCGCCTCAAGGGCGAAACCGTCGAACTGACCGTCCCCACCGACAAGAAGGGATTGTTCGGCAAGCTGTTCGGACGGAGAGCTGCATGAACCTTCTGAGTTTCTTCAACCGGCGCACCTCCGCGCCCGTCGCGAGGGAGCGCCTGCAGATCCTGCTGGCGCACGAGCGCGGCATCGTCGGGGGCAAGCCCGACCTCGTGGCGCAGCTGCGGGAGGAGATCCTGGCCGTCGTCCGACGCCACGTCATGGTGGAGCAGGACAACGTTCAGGTGAAGATGAACCGGGACGCCGACATCTCGACCCTCGAGATCGAGGTCGAGATTCCCGGTCCGGCCGAAATCCGCATCTGACATGCGGTGCCATCAAGGATGAGCCGCCCTGGCCGATGCCGGGGCGGCTTTCTCATGGCTGCTGCTTGCTCCAGACGCCGATCTTCGCCTCGCGGGCCTTTTGGGCCGCAGCCTTGAGCTCGGGCGTCGCATCGTCGGTCGGGCGGCCGCCGCCGTTGAACAGCACCACGCGGGACAGGTCCTGGCTGCCGACCTGGCACCGGTAGACGTCGTTCCCGCCCACCGGGTCGCAGGCCACTTCGCGTCCGTTGAGATACTGAGTCAGGTCTTCGGGCTTGCCGGCGCCGGGCGCCCATTCGACCCCGAACAGGCGCACAACCTCGCCGTTCAGCGACAGAGTCGCCGTATCGATCACGTCGGGCACGCCGCGCAGCGTCCCCGTGGGGGCCGTCGAGCCCGTCGTGACCGGCTCAGGCTCCTTGATCGGGCCGGCAGCGGCCGGCGCCGTGGCGCGAGCTTGCGGGGCCGGCGCATCGTGGCCCCGGAACAGGAAGGCTCCGACGCCAAGGAGCGCGAGGAATGATACCGCCGCGAGGGCGACGGCCGGCCGCGCCCAGGAGCGCCGGGGCGTTTCGCCGAAGACGCCCCGCTCATCCTCGTCGACGATGGGAATGAAGGGGTCCTCGGTCCGCTCTTCGGGCTCGGGCGCGGCGGACGTCTTCAGGGTCTCGAACGCGCCGCGCGCCCGTTCCGGCAGCGTCGGTTTCGCATCGTGATCCGTCGGGATGGCGGCACCGTCCTCGACGGGGCGGGACGGTTCGGCATCGACGTTCAGCCAATCGCGCTTCGGTGTCTCGCGCGGCGGAGGCGTCTCGTCCTCCGGGGCGAGTGCCGCCGCATCGGGCTTCGCCGGCCGGAAGAGCACCGGGTATTTGATGCGCAGCTCGTCCAGGAGGTCCTGAAGCGTGAACTCCTCCGTGTGACCGTTCTTCTCGATCGTCCGTGTCTTGCCGTCGTGATCGATGATGGTGAGCTTCAGCCCGCCGTTCTCCTCGGACGGGCGAACGGAGGATTCGATGATGAGTTCGAGGGCGCGGCGCGCATCGTCCGTGGGATGGATCCTGTCGAGCTCCGCATGGATGACCTCGCGCATCCTCTCGCGCATCCGGGCCCAGTTGCGGCGCGGATCGACGTTGGAATCCGGCGTGGTGGAATCGTCAATCATGCGAGACACCCTCCTGGGCAAGACTTCCTCTGCGCTCCTGTCCGAGCAGCGTGCTGTGTTCCGCGACAATGACCGGCCTGTCGCCGATGAAGTTTACAATGAGCTGAAGGGCGCCGGTACCCTGCGAGACGCGCCGCCGCTTGGGGCTCGACGCCTTGAAGTCGAACACCGCATGCACCGTGCAGACTTCGCCCGGCGGGTTGCAGGTGGCCCCGATGGCATCCCGGCGCGCGCGATAGTCGCGCTCCGGCCAGCGCTTCGCGAAACGGCGTTTCTCGTTGAAGAGCCGCTTCATGGTCATCTCGCGCCCGTGGAAGAGAACGCGCGGCGCATAGAATTCGGCCGTGGCCTCAAGGGCAACCTCGTTCGCGGCGGACCAGGATTCGAGATACTCGACGGCGAAGTCCCGCGCGGCCGAGGCCCGGGCGGACCGCTTGTCCCCCTCAGGCTCCTTGGACGGCTGTGCGGCGACGGCCGGCGCCGAAGGCTTGGGCGCGGGCGGCGGCTCGGTCCGAGCCGCACTCGGCGCCTCGGGTTTCACGACAGGTTCCTGTGGCTGGGCTGTCTGCGCAGGCGGGGCCGGCGGTGCGGGAGCCGGAGTCGCGGCCTGCTGTGGAGGACTTTCGGGCTGCGGGGCCTGGGCAGCAGGCGGCGGGGGCGTCGCCGGTCCGATCTGGGCCGGCGGATCCACCCAGGTCCGACCCGTCTGCGCGGCAGCCATGGAGGAGACAGCCGCCGTCAGCGTCAGGAGGGCGGTTATCGATGTCAGCGACCGGCCGATCTGCATGCGTTCCAAAAGGCCTCTTCTTGAGAGAAAGGGACCGGGGAAAAGCGGGTAAAAGGCTTGTCGGTTCCATGATCCGCCCCGGCAAAGGTGTCGCCGGGGCGGGTGGCAATGGTTAGGCGTCAAATAAAAACGTCATGAAATAAATGGCGGGCCCGAGGGCCGGTCTTCAAAGCTGGGCGACGTCCACTGAGGCGACGCCGGAGATCCCGATCGCCTGTGCGGAGGCCTTCGACAGGTCGATGACACGTCCGTGGGCGTAGGGACCACGGTCGTTGATACGAACCACCACTGACCTGCCAGTCTTCTTGTTCACGACCCGCACCTTCGTGCCGAAGGGCAGGGTGCGGTGGGCGGCGGTCAAGTCGTTGGTGTTGAAGGTTTCGCCGCTCGCGGTCCGCCGGCCATGGAAACCTGGCCCATACCAGGAAGCGCGGCCGCTCTGAATCACTTTACCGGAAGATCCTGCCGGTTCGGCAGAGGCGACTTGAGGTAAGAAAATCGTCGATCCGGAGATGAACAGACTAGCGAGTGCGAGCGATACCTTACGTTGATCCACAATGCATTCCCGTGATTGTTATCGATGGGCTGCAAAATGAAGGCTAATGGGGCAACATTAAGACGATATATTTGGCTGGAAGGAAGTGGGTATAGCCTGAGTATCCGGCGGGCATATTCAGTTAATCTATATAGATCGTCCGCTAAGGCATGTCGTCGCTGAACTGGACGTAAACAACCTGCAGCGGGATTGCTTGGCTAGGACGGAGTTTTTATTGCCCGAGAGGCTGCTTGGCTTCCCTTGGGGCAAGAACCATCAGTCGAAAGGCCAGTGCGAGCGCCGCGATCAGCAGGAGGGCTACGAGCGCCGAGACTCCGGGCCAGCCGCCATGGGTCCAGAACACGCCGCCGAGCGTGCCGACGGCACTGGAGCCGAGATAGTAGCAGAACAGATAAAGTGCCGAGGCCTGGGCTTTCGCCCCGAGAGCCCGGTTGCCGACCCAGCTGCTGGCGATGGAATGGGCCCCGAAAAAGCCGAATGTAACGGCCACGATCCCGGCCAGGATAAGCGCAAGGTGATGGAAGAGCGTGAGCGCCACACCGGCGAGCATGATGGCGATCATGGCCCACAGGACCCGCCTGCGGCCCAGGCGACCGGCCAGCTCTCCGATCCAGGCCGAGCTCAAGGTTCCGATCAGGTAGGCGGAGAAGATCGCCCCGATGGCCGATTGGCTTAGAGAATAAGGCGCTTCGGTCAGGCGATAGCCGAGATAATTGTAGATCGTCACGAACCCGCCCATGAGGAGGAAAGCCTCCGCGAACAGGGCGCGCAGCCCGGGATCCTGCAGGTGTTCGCCGAAGGAGCGCAGCAACGGCCCTGGACGGGCCGGGCGGGGATGAAAATGAGCCGAGGTCGGCAGGCTCCGCCAAGCCGCGAAGGCCGAGGCCAAGCCTATGGCGCCGATCAGCCCGATGGCGATGCGCCAGGAACCGAGATCCGTCAGAACGCCGCTGATGATCCGCCCCGCCATGCCGCCGACCGCATTGCCGCCGATGAACAGCCCCATGGCGAGGCCGATGGATTTCGTGTCCACTTCCTCGCTCACATAGGCCATCGCGACGGCGGGAAGGCCGCTCAGGGTGATGCCGATGGCCATGCGGGCGAGGAGCAGGCTGGTCCAGTTCGGGGCCGCGGCGGACAAGAGGGTCAGGAACGCCGAGGCGAACAGCGAGGCCACCATGACGGGCTTGCGTCCCCAGACCTCCGACAGGGAGCCCGCCACAAGCATGGCCACCGCGAGAAGGCCCGTCGAGAGCGACAGAGATAGGCTGCTGACCGCCGCGCTGACCTGGAATTCCTGCGAGAATTCCGGGAGCAGGGGCTGAACGCAGTAGAGGATGGCGAAGGTCGAGAAGCCGGCGGCGAACAAAGCCAAGTTCAATCGGCGAAAGGCAGGCGTTCCGCTCACCAGGCGGCTTGGTGTCTCGGGCAGTGGCTTCAGCATGAATCCGTTCCGCGCCTGCCGTCGAAGCAGGTCCTGACCGGCTGGCCCAAGATCCGGGCCGGCTTCGAGGCCAGTATGCTTAGGGCGCAAGTGTAAGCCAGTCGACAAAGCAATCCATTCATTGAAAGCATGGACCCTGTGCCGTCTTTGCACTTCTCCTGCGGAGGAAACAGTATTTTATGTATTTCACATTACCTCCTCTCTTTGAGACCCTCAGGCTCGCCGCATCGTCGTGCGAGCCTCATTTTTTGAGCTCGTCATGACCTCCGCCCCCGCTGCTCGGGAAAACGAGGCGCCAGCAACGCCCGGCGTGCTTGCCTCTCCGCTGCGGGGCATCCTGTTCCTGATCGCCTCCACGGTCGTGTTTTCCGTGGCGGACGTCATCACCAAGCAGCTCGCCTCCACCCTGCCGCCGGCGGAAGTGGCCTGGATGCGTTACGTCACCTTCGCGCTCGTCATCATTCCCGTCGTGCTGATCAAGGGCGGTCCCGCCCTGTTCCGCTCCCAGCGGCCCGGCCTCCAGGTGATCAGGGGCTTTGGCATGGTGGGCTCCTCCATCATGTTCATCCAGAGCCTGCCTCATCTGCCCGTGGCCGATGCGACCGCGATCTTCTTCGTCTCGCCTATCCTGATCATGGGCCTGTCGGTGCTGTTCTTGGGAGAGACCGTCGGCTGGCGGCGCTGGACGGCCGCCGCGATCGGCTTGATAGGGGTGATGATCGTCGTACGGCCTGGAACGGGCTCCTTCCAGCACGCGGCCTTCCTGCCGATCGTCAGCGCGTCGAGTTGGGCGGTCGGTGCCGTGGTAACCCGCAAGATCACCGGCGACCACGCGCTCACGACGCTCGCCTATTCAGCCTCGGTCGGCAGCATCGTTCTGAGCGCGCTCATGCCTTTCCACTGGGTGACGCCGAACGGAAGCGAGATCGCGCTGGGCCTGTGCATGGGCGTCCTGTTCGCCATCGGCCATTGGTTCGTGGTCATGGCCTATCGCCATGGCAACGCCTCGCTGATCGCGCCGTTCTCCTATGTCCAGCTGATCTGGGCGGGAACGCTCGGCTACCTAGTGTTCGGATCGCTGCCGGATTCCTGGACGATCACGGGTGCCGGCCTCATCTGCATGAGTGGCTTCTACACGGCTTATCGCGAGCGCATCCGCGCCATGCAGAGGAAGTTCGCCGCCTGATCCGGTCAGGACCCCGAGTGGACGACGCGCAGGCGCGGGCGCGCCGTGCGGCTGTAGAAATTGAGCTCCACGAACTCCCCGTCCGCCTGGCCCTCGACGAGGCGGTAGCCGAACTGCTCCACCAAGGCCCGCACCTGACCGAGGTTTTCGTTCGAGATCCTGCGGGAGAATTCCGTCAGATCCTGGCTCATCAGTGCGGCCACGATGCCGATCTCGACGCCCTGATCGAAATCGGCGCTCCGTGCCGGAAAACGAAGCCGCATACCCTCAGCAAGATGGATGTGATGCATGGGATCCTGGTCGGTTTACGCTTAAACAACTGGCCGCGTTTATCGGGCACAAGATCCTACCGGTTGCTTAAAGTCCGATCGGGGGCGGGGAGCGTGGTTAACCTTTCGTAGAGGCGCCCCGATGGATCCCGGGCGACAGCTTTGCATTATCCTCGAGAGGTTCCTCCCGCCGGTCCCGAGCGGAGCGAGCCGGTCTTTCGGAAAACGGCAGCGAGGCGCAGCATGAAGCAGGTTTTAATAGGGATCGCACTGGCGACCGGTCTGGTGGGGCCGGCAGCCCAGGCGGCCGACATGGCGACGGTGTCCCGTTACACCACCACCCGCATCCAGCCCGACCGCGCCATCGCCCGGCTGGCCGATCAGGGACTGGGCTATTCGGTGCTGCACGATATGCCGAGCGGCCCGCAGGGCTTCTATCGCGTGCATGTGACCTGTGCCATCGACGAGAGTTTCATGCAGACCTATTGCCCGACGACGGCCTACGTCTCCTATTGCCCCCGGGCCCGGATCTACTGCGCCGACGGCGGCGCGAGCGTTCAGGCGCTGCGGCTGAAGTACTGAAGCGGACCGTCCCGAAAGCGAGGGTCAAGCCCTTGCCTACGGGATTGCCCTTGCGGAAGATGCGAAGGTCGTCCGCTTTTCCGGCTGACTGCCTTGTATTCGCCGCAAGTCGGCATTACATGAGGGTCATCGACATTTGGCCGGACAATCGGGCCGTTACGCCTTGGCCTTCCAGGCGCACGTTCAGACACTCTTCCCAAACATCGACGAACCCGAGTGTGGGCGTGCTTCCGCATGCCCCGTGCTCACGTGCATACAAGCCTACCAAGGATATTCCCATGATTTCGGGCACCGTGAAGTTCTACAACGATCAAAAAGGCTTCGGCTTCATCCAGCCGGACGACGGCAGCAAGGACGTGTTCGTCCACGCCACCGCGCTCGAGCGCGCCGGCATCCGCGGCCTGCGCGAAGGCCAGAAGGTGTCCTTCGACACCGCTGAGGACCGTCGCTCCGGCAAGGTCGCCGTCAACAACATCCAAACGGCGTAATAGCCTTTGGAACAGGCCCGGCCTCCGTGCCGCCTCGCAAAGCCGCCCTTGAAGGGCGGCTTTTTGCTTTTTCCGGAAAGGAGATTTCCGTGAGCCACAAATACACCATGGGCCAGCTCGTGCATGCCGCTGCCGCCCATTTCGCCGATCGCACGAGCGGGACCTATGAGATCGTTCGCCTGATGCCGGAGAACAGCAGCGGCGAGCTGGGCTATCGGATCCGCGATACCCTGAGCGGCGCCCAGCGCGCGGTTGGTGAATCGGAAATTCGCGCGGCCGGGATAAAGCAGGCCCGACAGGGCCATTGAGACTTACCTTCCCGATCACAGCATAATAAGAACGCCTGCGTTCAGCGTGGGCTCAATCACTTTGCAAGATACACAACCAAGCGGCGTCTATGGCACGCCACCGGCGGAGCTGGCCGAGACCCCGGAAGGGGCGCTTCAGTTCTCGCCCTTGATTCCCGGTTCCAGACGTCTGGAAGAGCAGGAGGAGGGGGCTCTCGGCACCATGGTCGTGCTGGCCCCGCACGGCACCGTGGAGCGGCGCTATACCATCGCCCTGGCCTTGCGGGCTCTCGCGCCCGATGGAGCCCTGACGGTCCTCGCGCCCAAGGACAAGGGCGGCTCGCGGATCGCCAAGGAGCTCAAGGCGTTCGGCTGCGACGTTGCCGAAACCTCACGCCGCCATCACCGCATCTGCGCTTGTACGCGGCCAGCCCTTCCCGCGGGCCTCGACCAAGCCCTGGCCGAAGGCGGGCCCCGCCTCGATGACGGCTTGGGTCTCTGGACCTGGCCGGGAATCTTCAGCTGGAACCGTATCGATCCCGGCAGTGCCCTGCTGGAGCAGACCCTGCCTGCCTTGAGCGGGCGTGGGGCGGATTTCGGCTGCGGCCTCGGGATCCTCGCCCGCACGATCCTGACGTCGCCCAAGGTCGAGCACCTCGCCATGATCGATATCGACCGTCGCGCCGTGGACATGGCAGGGCGCAACATCGACGACCCGCGGGCGGAGCTGCGCTGGGCCGATATCCGCAGCGGCACCGGGCTGAAGGGGCTCGATTTCGCCGTGATGAACCCGCCTTTCCATGACGGCGGCGCCGAGGACCAGAGTCTCGGCCAGGCGTTCATCCGCCGGGCTGCCGAGGCCCTCCGGCCGGGCGGCGTCCTCTGGCTCGTCGCCAACCGCCATCTGCCCTATGAAGCCGTGCTGAAGAGCCTGTTCAAGCGCGTGACGCCAAAGGTCGAGGCGAGCGGCTACAAGATCTATGAGGCCGTCAAATGAGCAAGGTCCCGACGCTTCGCCTCGATCGGCTCCTCGCCAATATGGGCTACGGCTCGCGCCGCGAGGTGCAATCCCTGGTCAATGCGGGTCTCGTCACCCTGGACGGGTCCGAAGTCGAGGATGCAGACCAACGCATCGCCGTGACGCGCGACCTGTCGGAGAGGATGCGCATCCAGGGCAAGCCGCTCGATCCGCCGCCCGGCCTCGCCCTGATGCTGCACAAGCCGCTGGGCGTCACCTGCTCGCACAAGGAAGCCGGTCCCCTGGTCTATGGGCTGCTCCCGGATCGGTGGCGTCGGCGCGACCCGGCGATCTCGACCATCGGCCGCCTCGACAAGGACACGTCGGGGCTGCTGCTCATGACGGATGACGGCAGCCTGCTGCACCGGGTCATCTCGCCCCGCGCCAACATCTCCAAACGCTACCGGGTCGATCTCGACCGTCCCCTGCGCGGCGACGAGGCGGAGATCTTCGCATCCGGGACGCTGATGCTCGAGAGCGAGGACAAGCCGCTCCTGCCGGCCCAAATGGAGGTGATTTCCGAGACAAGCGCCTACCTGACCCTGACGGAGGGCCGCTATCACCAGGTCCGACGCATGTTCGCGGCTGTCGGCAACCATGTCTCGGCCCTGCATCGCGACCGGATCGGCGGCCTGGCCCTGCCGGAGGATCTCGGACCG
The DNA here is from genome assembly GCF_024519725.1 of Microvirga sp. Mcv34. GTDB lineage: Bacteria > Pseudomonadota > Alphaproteobacteria > Rhizobiales > Beijerinckiaceae > Microvirga. Next base: position 48,862 of record NZ_JALJRK010000035.1, read on the forward strand.
GGACAATACCGCCTGCTCGGCGAGGCCGATCTCGCCCTTCTCCTGCCGCCTGCGGGAGCGTGAGCTGTCGGACGGGGCTGACGCCTATGGCGTCGCGGCCGCGATAAGCCCGGCCGTGTCGTAGAATTCCTCGAAATCGACCGCCTTGCCGTTGTGGAAGCGCCAGATGTCGACCTTCCGGGTATCCGCCACCTTGCCCGTCCCCTTGTGACGCCAGACGGCCCGCCCGACCACGGCCACCCGGTCGTCCTGAGCGATGAACTCGTTCATGCTGTGGGAGATCATCTCCCAATCGCGCATGAGGTCTTCCAGATAGGCGCGCACGCCGGACTTGCTGCTCCGGCGCATGGTGAACGGGACTTCCGGCGAGCCCTCGGCCAGCGAGCCGAGAGAGACATCGTCGGCAATGATGTCCATCCAGCATTCGCAATCGCCGCCTTTGGTGTCGACCCAGCGGGCATAGGTTTCGCGGAGTATGGAAACGGGATCGTCAGGGGCTGCCATTGAGCTCTCCTATGGAAAGCAACCTTGAGCGAGTCGCCAGGACGAAATGGTGAGGCACGATCGGCCGCCTGCACAATGTCTATTTCGAACTAAGGCATCGAACGCAAAGGCGAATACGCCTGCTCAGGTTGCCCTTTGGCCTCCGGACGGGTTAGGGAGGGGAGGTTCGCCGCTTGGGAGCCCTTTCGCTCGAATGGACAGAGCATTGGCCCGACCCCGCATTCCACATCCCTTCGTGCAGGCACTGCTCGGGCTGATCCTGCTTGCGTGGCTGCCGGCCATCGACCAGGCCAATTCCGGCGCGTCCTTTCTCATCCAGTTCGAGGAAACCCTCTCGCTCGCGGGCTTGACCGATGGGGGCGAAGCGGACGGGGAAGCCTGTCCCTGCCCGTGGAAGGACGGCACGGGCGGATCCGATGCGATCCTGGCTTCAGCCATCGCCTGCCGCTCGCATAGCTCGACGGGGCAGGGCATCCATCTCGGCCCGCCGCGATCCGGCGCCGTCTCTCTTCTGGGATTCCTGCATGCGACGGGGCCTCCGCGCCTCTGAAGTGAGTTGAGTTTGGCCAGAAGCGTAGCCTCGAAGGCTGCGGGCCGATCGTGTCGCGCGCCCAAAACGGCGCCTTATCCTGTCTCCGCGAGCGCCTTTGAACGGCAGGGCCGGGCCTTCATATCGGCCATGGTCGCCTTCCAGGCAAGCTCCGGTCGCTGTTCGTTTCGAACGGCCAATCAAGTTCCCCATGATGGAAGACCTTTTTCCCCAAATCCTCAAACTTCTCGGCATCGTCTGGATCAACATCATCCTGTCCGGAGACAATGCCGTCGTCATCGCGCTGGCCTGTCGCGGCCTGCCGGAAGACAAGCGGCGCATCGGCATGGTGCTCGGCGCCGGTGTCGCGGTGGGCCTGCGCATCGTCTTCACCATCGTCGTGGCGGCCCTCCTGACGACGCCCTTCCTGAAGATCGTCGGCGGACTTCTCCTGCTCTGGATCGCCGTGAAGCTCCTGCACGGCGACGATGACGAGGGCGGCGTGAAGGAAACCGATCGCCTCTGGCATGCGGTCTGGACCGTCGTGGTCGCCGACGCCGTCATGAGCCTCGACAATGTCCTGGCCATCGCCGCCGTGGCGCAGGATTCCACTGTGCTGCTCGCCATAGGCCTCGCCATCTCCATTCCGCTCATCGTGGCCGGCGCCGCCCTCATCATGGCGCTCCTGGACCGATTTCCCCTGCTCGTCTGGGCCGGCGCCGCCCTTCTCGGCTGGGTGGCCGGGGAGATGCTGATCTCCGACCCATGGCTGGTCGGGCAACTCGGCCAGGAACTCAGCCACAAGGCGGAAATCCCCATCGCCATCGTCGGAGCCGCCCTGGTGCTCGCCGTCGGCTACTTCTCGCGGCACCGGGCGGCAACGGACGAGGCCTAGCAAAAGATGGGTCCTGTTTTCCGGACGTCGAACCTGTCTGGTTTCCAGCATAAGAATTGAAAGGACCCACAGCGGCCGTCTTGAGAAGGAGACGGCCGCTCTCACCTATCGGCAGAGGTTGCCCTGCCGCTCGTAATCGGGTAGGGAAGAAACAGGCCCATCGCCTCAAGCACCCGTAGCTCAGCTGGATAGAGCGTTGCCCTCCGAAGGCAAAGGTCACACGTTCGAATCGTGTCGGGTGCGCCATCCCACTTCTAGGCTATCAATCCTCAGGCTCTTCCCGCCGCCGAGTTCCGTAGCGAGGCTCCAGTTCGCAGTCGACGGATGCGTCCTGCCGGGGCTGTGAGCGGGCATCGTCAGGGAGATCGGTCCCGTGCGCGTCGCGTGGCTTTGCCTGCGGGTCGATGGCGACCAGCTTGCCGGAGATGGGGTCGAGAACGGTCATCGGGCCTGGTCTTTCGGTCATGCGTGCTGCAATGCCATACGCAAGGGATGAACGTTCCTCGCGCCTCTCCGTTCATGTTTTCCATCGCGTCACGTGCGCCGCAGCACCATACGGATGCCGGACCGCATCGCCCGGCGATGTTCATCCACGCTTCGGGTGCCTTGCACCGATCGCTCAGGCTTGGTTCGGAACGCTGTCCAACATGGGAACGTTGTCCACGACCGTAACCTGCCGGAGAGTGCAATGTTTTCTTCGCGTATCCTGAAGACCTGTGTTCTGGCCCTGGCCCTTTCGGGCTCGGCTACGCTGGCCTCGCTTCCCGCACAGGCCGGCGAGAGCACCGGCACGTGGCGCAATGGCATGGTGAACGGTCCTTATGGCGCCGGCTGGTATGGGCCGGGCGGCGTCACTTATGAGAGGGCTCGGACCGTGCGTCGCAAAGCCCATGTCCCTCCGCGTCACCGTTACGGGCGGTCCTATCGCGCTTACCGGTATGCGCCGAACCGCTATTATCGTAACCGCCACTACGGCAACCGGTACTATGGAAACCGATATTATTCGCGCGGTGGATATGGCTTGCACCGGGAGCGACCGCGGCACGGCCGGGCGGATCGGGTGATCGGACAATGGCGTCGCTGAGGGAATATTCGGCGAAGTGGATCCGGTTCGCCGCTCGAAGAAGATGTCCACCAAAGCAGAAAGCTGAGTTCCATGAGGAGGATCGCGCCTCCTCTTTCCTCGGCTCATCCTTCGCCAATCTCAACGCGTCCGCCGCGCGATGATCCAGACCGCATGAACGATACCGGGAATATAGCCCAGGATCGTCAGGAGGATATTGAGCCAGAACTGCCCGCCCAGACCGACTGTGAAGAAGACGCCGACCGGCGGGAGCAGGATGGCGAGAAGGATGCGAAGAAGGTTTGCCATGGGATCGACAGGGGGAGAGTGTGAGACCATGGAATGAACGGAACCGTGGCTGTTCCGTTCCAGAGCCGATGATCGACAGACGCGGCTAGACGGCCGATCCCCTCAGCAGCATGCTCGTAACCGTGATATGATTTGGATCAAGGCGCGGCTGGTCCGAGCGCCGAAGAATGCCTCCCGTAACAAGGAGCATGGCCGTGAACAAAGCTCTCAAGCTTCCGCATGACGGATTGGTTCTCGTCAGTGATGGCAGGAAGGCCCTTTTCCTGAAGAACAAGGGCGACGAAGTTTATCCGAATCTCCAGGTGGAGCGCGTCCTGGAAGCCCCGGACAATCTGCCGACCCATCTCCAAGGCACGGACAAGCAGGGTCGGACCTGGATGAACGGTCAACGCAGCGCGGTCGAGCAGGTCGATTGGCACGATCTCGCCGAACGGAAATTCGCCGGCGAAGTGGCCGAGGAGGTCAATGCGGCCTGCTCCGGCGGTAAGGTGAAGCACATCATCGTGGCCGCGCCTCCCCGTACCCTCGCCGAACTGCGCACTCACTTTTCCGATGCGGTGAAGCAGCGGATCCTGGCCGAGGTGAACAAGGACCTCACGAAGCACCCGGTCTACGAGATCGAGCAGCACCTGGTGGCGAGCACCTGAATCGTCAGCAGGCGCTCAGCGATCCCATTTGATGTTGAGGACGCTCGTGACGAGCCGGTCGACGAGGATTGGCGCGTCGGCCGCCATGCGCTCGATCCCCATCACGGCTTGGCGCGTCATGCGCCCGTCCAGGAACGCGTAGTCCATCACGATCGCGGTGACGAGCGCGATCGCGGTCTTGAAGATGCGGGCGGCGAGGTCGGACCACGTCATAGGGACAGCAGGATCAAGCTTTCGCCAGCATCCATTCATGATCCGGATCGTTGTGGAACTTCCAGATCCGCTTCGGGCCCGCCATCACGTTCAGGTAATAGAGGTCGTAGCCGTGGGGCGCGCCGACGGGATGGTAGCCTTTTGGCACCAGCACCACGTCGCCGTCGCTGGCGGCCAGCGTCTCGTCGAGGGAGCGGTCGTCCGTGTAGACCCGCTGGAGCGCGAAGCCCGAGGGTGGATTGAGCCGGTGGTAATAGGTCTCCTCCAGCAGCGACTCGTTCGGCAGCATGTCCCGGTCATGCTTGTGCGGCGGATAGCTCGACCAATGGCCTGACGGCGTGATGACCTCGACCACGAGCAGGCTTTCGGCCGGCTCCGTTTCCGGCAGGATGTTGCGCACATGGCGCGTGTTGGTGCCCTGGCCGCGGGTCTCCTGGCCGACCTGGTCGGGCCCGATCACACGCGCCGGGAGCTTGCCCTCGGCCGGAGCGGTGCAGACGGCGATTTCGCAATCGGTCTGCGCCTCCAGGGACCATTCGGAGCGGGCGGGCGCGTAGAGGGACCACGGGTCCGCCTCGAACGGCGAACTGCGTCCGCCGATCACGCCGAAATCCTGGCCCGAGGCCGCCACGCGCGCCTTGCCGGAGAGGAGCACGATGCAAGCCTCCCGGTTCTCCGTCCGCTGCTTCAGGGACTGCCCGCTTTTGAGCCGGTAGACCTCGAAACCCACATAGGTCCAGCCGGCCGTTTCCGGCGTGATGGCGTGGATGCGCCCAGTCTGATCGGGCTTCGACGGTTTGACGAGAAGCTTCGACATCGCACAGGCTCCTTAACGCAGGCCGGCTTCCTTGAGATACCGGGTGAGGTTGGCATAGCCCATCTTGGCATAGGTGAGCGGATGGGCCTTCTTTGGGTCCTGCTCCGCCTCGATCACCACCCAGCCGCTGTAGCCCGGCAGTTCCTTGAACACGGAGACGAAATCCACCATGCCGTCGCCCGGCACCGTGTAGACGCCCTCGATGACGGAATCGAGGAAGCTCCAGTTCTCCGCCTTAGATTTCTCCATCACGGCCTTGCGCACGTCCTTCGTATGCACGTGGCTGATCCGATCGCGATAGCGGCGGGCGAGGGCTGCGGGATCGGCGCCGCCCCAGGTGGCGTGGCCGGTATCGAGCAGGAGATGAACGGTCTCACCCGTGGAGCGCATGAAGGCGTCGATATCGGCCCCCGATTCCACGATGGTGCCCATGTGGTGATGATACACCACGCGCACGCCCTCCTGGAGCGTTCGCTCGGCCACCTGCGTGATGCGGCGGCCGAACTCGGCCCAGTCGCCGTCCTTCATCACGGGACGTTGCGAAAGGGGCTTGGAGCGGTCGCCGTGAATGGCGTTCGACGTCTCGGCGAAGACGAGGACGTTCGAGCCCATGGCCTTCAGCAGGTCGAGATGCGGCCGCAGGGCCTGCATCTCCGCATCCGCGTCGCGTTTCAACAATTCGGCGGAATACCAGCCCGACACGCAGGCCAGCCCGAAGGGCGCCAGCGCCTTTTTAAGCGCTTCCGGCTCGCGCGGAAACTTGTTGCCGAGCTCCATGCCCTCGAAGCCCACTTCCTTGGCCTCGGCCAGGCAGACCTCCAGCGGCGTCTCGCCGCCGAGTTCGAGCATGTCGTCGTTGGACCAGCCGATGGGATTGGCCCCGATGCGGATCGTCATGGTGTTGTTCCTTCTGTCCTGATCAATCGCCCACGCGCTGCGCGGCGAGGGCGGTTTCGTAATCCTTGCGGGCGGTCTTCACCTGCTCGCGCGTCGAGACTTCCGGCACCGCCACGTCCCACCAATGGCCGCCCGCATCGGTCGAGGCGAGAGGATCGGTATCGATGACGATGACGGTGCTGCGCTCGGCGCTGCGTGCCTTCCGCAGCGCATCCTCGAGCTCAGCGATGCTCTTCACCTTCATGGATTGCGCGCCGAGGCTCGCCGCATGGGCGGCGAAGTCGATGTCGGGCAACGTCACGTGGTTGGTGTGCTGCAGCAGGTTGTTGAAGCTCTCGCCTCCGGTGGCGCGCTGCAGGCGGTTGATGCAGCCATAGCCGCGGTTGTCGAGGAGCACGACCGTGAGCTTTTGGCCAAGCATCACGGAGCTGGCGAGTTCCGAATTCATCATGAGGTAGGAGCCGTCGCCCACCATCACGATCACTTCACGGGACGGATCGGCCATCTTCACGCCGAGGCCGCCCGCGATCTCGTATCCCATGCAGGAATAGCCGTATTCCATATGGTAGCCAAGCGCCGCGCTCGCCTTCCAATGCTTGTGCAGCTCGCCCGGCAGGCCGCCGGCCGCGCAGACCACCACGTCGGTGGGCGAGGAGGTGCGCTGCACCGCGCCGATCACCTGCGCGTCGGAGGGAAGCTCCGCGTTGGTCGGGTCCGTGTAGCGCGCGGCGGTCTCTGCCCAGCGCGACTTCTCATCCCGCGCCTTCGCCGTCCAGGCTTCCGGGGCTTTCCAGGCGCCGAGCGCGCGGCTCAGTTCCTCGAGGCCGACACGGGCATCCGCCACAAGCGGAACCGCGTTGTGCTTGGCGGCATCGAAGGTCTGCACGTTGAGGCCGACGATGCGCCGGTCCGGATTCTTGAACAGGGCCCAGGAGCCGGTGGTGAAATCCTGCAGGCGCGTTCCCACGGCGATCACCACGTCGGCCTCTTCGGCGAAGGCGTTGGCGGCGCCCGTGCCGGTGACGCCCACGGCGCCGAGGCAGGCCGCGTGATCGTGGGGCAGGCTCGACTTGCCGGCCTGCGTTTCTCCCACGGAGAGGCCGTGCTTTTCTGCGAAAACGGCCAGGGCCTTTTCCGCTTCCGAATAGAGCACACCGCCGCCCGCGACGATGAAGGGCTTCTTCGCCTTGCGGATGAGGTCTGCCGCCTGCGCGAGTTCCGTCTCGTCCGGACGGATGCGGCGCGAGGTCCAGAGCTTTTCCGCAAAGAAGCTCTCGGGATAATCGTAGGCCTCGGCCTGTGTGTCCTGGCAGAGCGCGAGCGTTACCGGACCGCATTCGGCGGGATCTGTGAGGACTGTCATGGCGCGCTGGAGCGCCGGGATGATCTGCTCGGGCCGCATGATGCGGTCGAAATAGCGGGAGACGGGCCGGAAGCAGTCGTTCGCCGAGACCGTGCCGTCGGAAAAGCTCTCGATCTGCTGCAGCACCGGATCGGGCCTGCGGTTGGCGAAGACGTCGCCGGGGAGAAGCAGCACGGGCAGGCGGTTCACATGGGCCACGGCGGCAGCCGTCACCATGTTGGTGGCGCCAGGGCCGATGGAGGTGGTGCAGGCCATCATGCGCCGCCGTCGCGAGGCCTTAGCGAAGGCGATGGCCGCATGGGCCATGCCCTGCTCGTTATGGGCGCGGTAGGTCGGCAGCTGGTCGCGCACGCCGTGCAGGGCCTCGCCCATGCCGGCCACGTTGCCATGGCCGAAGATGGCCCACACGCCGCCGAAGAGCGGCAGGATTTTTCCGTCGATCTCCGTCTTCTGTGCCGTCAGGAAGCGGGCGACGGCTTGCGCCATGGTCAGCCGGATCGTGCTCATGCGTGTTCCTCTTCGAAGGGCGTCGCAGCGTGTTCAGGTTTTCGGCTTCATGAAAAGAGGGCGCAGCCTTTCACAGGCTCCGCCCTTGGTATGAGGCGGCTTTCGAGCGGGCGGAGACCCGCTGCCAGGCATCGACGAGGCGCTGGAAGCGGCCCGCCATGTCTGCGATCGCGGCCTCGTCCGAGATCTCGCCTTTGAGCCAGCGCCGCGCGGCGTCGTTGAAGATCGTGCGGCCCACCGCGAAGCCCTTGACCTGCGGTTCGCTCGCGGCTGCCGCGAAGGCGGCTTCCAGCTCGTTCTCCGGCGCCTCGAGGCCGAGCAGCACGATGCCGCGGCAATAGGGGTCGTTCTGCGCGATCACATTGCCGATGGCGTGCCAGGCGGCTTCATCCCGCTGCGGTTCGAGCTTCCACCAATCGGGCTTGATGCCGAGATCGTAGAGGCGCTGCAGGATGCCCGCGACCGTGTTGGCCTGAAGCGGTCCGTGCTTGCCGGCGATGATCTCCACCAGCAGTTCTCGGCCGATGCGGCGCGCGGCGTCGTGCAGGCGCAGCAGGTCGCGCTCCTGGCGCTCCTTCAGCTCCGGCGGATCGTCCGGATGGTAGAAGCACAGGCACTTGATGGTATGGCCGACCGGCCATTCCACCAGCTTGGCGCCGAGCGAGCCGCCGCCTTCGAAATCGAGCGGGCGCGAACCCGGCAACTCCACGGGGCGGCCGATCCAGAACGGATGATCGGCGGCGCGGAACAGAGCTTCCCGGCCGAAGGTGCCGTCGATCAGCATGCCGAAGCCGGGACGTCCCTCCGCCACGCGGGCCGCCGCCTGGACGGCGAGCACCTTGAAATCGGGGATGCGCTCGACCGGAGCGCCGACCTCCTTCGCCATCGCTTCCAGCTGCATGCGGTGGTCGATGGCGAGCGCCATGAGCGTGTCGGATTGCGGCCTGCGCGTCGTCGCCCAGTGGATGTGGTTGATGTCCTCGTCGAAGCGCAGGGCCTTATGGCGGCTGCCGGTCTTCAGGAAATGCTGCAGCTCCGGGAAGGTCGGGATCTCGGGCGAGCAGAGCAGGCGCGAGACCGCGAAGGCGCCGCTCGCATTGGCATAGGCGCAGCAGGTTTCGAGCTCTTCGCCCTTGAGCCATCCGCGCAGGAAGCCGGACAGGAACGCATCGCCCGCTCCCAGCACGTTGTAGACCTCGACCGGGAAGCCGGGCCCCTTCACGCCGTCGTCCAGGGAATCCGGAATGGCGCCGGGAAACACCACGCAGCCCATGGGGCCGCGCTTGCACACGATGGTGGCCGTCGAGATGGCCCGGATGGCCCGGATGGCAGCCAGCGTGTCCTCGGACCCGCCGGCGATGTGCAGTTCCTCCTCCGTGCCGACGACGAGGTCGCATTCGGCCAGGATGGGTTTGAGATGCTCGGTCACGGCATCGGAGCGCACGTAGCGCGATTCGCCCGCGCCATGCCCGAGAAGGCCCCAGAGGTTCGGGCGGTAATCCACGTCGAGCACCACCTTGCGGCCGTTCGCCTTGGCGATGCGGATCGCTTTCTTCTGCGCGGCGGCGGTTGTTTCACGTGAAAAATGCGTGCCCGTCACCACGATGGCGGCGGCGGATGCGATGAAGTCTTCGTCGATGTCGCTCTCATGGAGCGCCATGTCGGCGCAGTTGTCGCGATAGAAGATCAGCGGGAAGGAATCCTCGTCCCTCACGCCGAGGATCACGAGGGCGGTCAGGCGCTCCCGGTCGGTGACGATTCCTTCAGTGGCGACGCCCTCGCGCTCCATCTGCTCGCGGATGAAGCGGCCCATGGCCTCGTCGCCCACGCGGGTCACGAGGCCCGATTTCAGGCCGAGCCGCGCCGTGCCGATAGCGATGTTGGCAGGGCATCCGCCGACGGCCTTGGAGAAGGACGCCATGTCCTCCAGCCGCCCGCCCACCTGCTGGCCGTAGAGATCGACCGAGGCGCGGCCAATGGTGATCACATCCAGGGCTGGCTTCATGCTATTCCTCCCGCTCCCGGCCGAGTAAACCGTCTGCGAGCCGCGCTTTCGGCTCTTGCTGTTATGGAACGTTTATTCTATTAGCAACATATGATGGAATTTCAATTCCAAATTTGCCGTGAGCCGGCAAAGGACCAGGGGGAAACATGATCCGAATCGCTGTTCTGGGCGCCGGTCGCATCGGTCGCATCCATGGGCGCAACGCCGCCAGCCATCCCGATGCCCGCCTCGTGGCGGTGGCCGATCCGCATGCGCCCGCCGCGCAGGAGCTGGCGGCCGCGACGGGGGCCGAGGTCGCGGCGCTGGACGAGATCGTCGAGCGCTCCGATGTGGACGCCATTCTCATCTGCACGCCGACCACGACCCATGCCGATCTCATCGAGCGCGGGGCCCGCGCCGGCAAGGCGGTTTTCTGCGAGAAGCCCGTGGATCTGTCGAGCGAACGCATCGAGACCTGCCTCGCCACGGTTGAGAAGGCCGGCACGCCCCTGATGATCGGCTTCAATCGCCGCTTCGATCCGAACTTCGCGGCCCTGCGCCGCCGGCTCGCCGATGGGGAAGTGGGCGAGGTGGAGCTCGTGACGATCCTGTCGCGCGATCCCGGCCCGCCGCCCGTGAGCTACATCGCCACCTCCGGCGGCCTGTTTCGGGACATGATGATCCACGATCTCGACATGGCCCGCTTCCTGCTGCTGGGCGACGAGCCCGCGGAGGTGCACGCGGTCGGCTCGTCCCTGGTCGACCCGGCCATCGGCCAGGCCGGCGACGTGGACACGGCCGCCGTGATGCTGAAGACCGCCAAGGGCAGGATCGTGCAGATCTCCAATTCCCGGCGCGCCACCTATGGCTACGACCAGCGCGTCGAGGTCCATGGCTCCAAGGGCATGATCCGCGCCGGCAACATCCACCGCACGACGGTCGAGGTGGCGAATGCCGCCGGCGTCACGGCCGACCCGGTGCAGGACTTCTTCCTGGAGCGCTACGCGGATGCCTATCGCGACGAGCTGACCACGTTCCTGAACGCCGTCCGCGACGGCAAGCCGTGCAACCCCACGGGCCGCGACGGCCTCATGGCGCAGCGTCTGGCCGATGCCGCCACCGAATCAGCGCAGAGCGGAAAGCCGGTGCGGCTGTAAGTCTGCACGTCATCGGCTCCCCGGATCGAGTCCGGGGAGGCCATGGCGCTGGTGCGGGTGGGGTGCTGATCCTTCATGTCAAAGAGCCAGCACCTGTGGGCCCGCAGCTTGCGCTGCGAGCCTCATCGGTGGTCGAGGGTGGCGCGTCGGGCCGTCCGGCTCGCTGTGTAGGTTAA
>NZ_JALJRK010000036.1 GCF_024519725.1 Microvirga sp. Mcv34
GATCACGCGCCGCCCCCGACTGGCGAGTTCGAAGAGCGCGGCGCTTCCCATCGCCCCCAACCCGATCACCGCCACATCGAACGTCGCCATCGCTCTCACCCTTCAAGACTCTCCCGAATGCGGGCGCATACATTCGGCAGCGGGCAGAGGTTCGTCAATCCGGCCCTTTGGCCGCCTCCTCGGGCCGCGGATTCCCCGCCATTGCCACAACGCCGCCTGTAAATTGGAACTCTTTCGGGGCGGCCGGGATTCTCGTGCATCGGACGAGGAGGAACACATGAGCCGAGGCTTTCCATCCATGACTGCCCTTCTGGGGCTTCTTGCCATCGCTGGCTACCAGAACCGGGACAAGATCGCTGAAATGCTCGGCGGTGCGGCGTCCAACAACAATCCCGCAGGCACACCACCGGCCAATCCTGGCCAGGCGCAAGGTGGCCTGGGGGGTTTGGGCGGGTTGCTGGGGGGCTTGAGCGGCCAGAACCCGGGCGGTGTCCTGAGCGGCGGCCTGGGCGAGCTGATCGACAGCTTCCGGCAGAGCGGTCACGGCGACGTTGCCGATTCCTGGGTGGGTACCGGCCCGAACAAGGAGGTCGCGCCCCAGCAACTGGAACAGGCCATCGGGCCCGACGTCCTGGCGACCCTGACACAGCAGACCGGCCTCTCCCGCGAGGAGATTCTCTCCCGCCTGTCCAGGGAGCTCCCGCAGGCCGTCGACAAATACACACCCGACGGTCGGCTACCTTCCCTCTGAGCGGACATGAGTGAACCATGACGAACAGGTGCCGTCGGGGTGACCGACGGCACCGGCTTTACGGCGGCCGGCGCCCCTTAGAGCGCAACGGGCAATATTGGGCTCGAGCGGCGGCACAGCTCTATCCCTTTGACCAGCCGCCTACCCCCATCGCCTCGTTCCCGAAGGACCGCAATCGGGTAGCCTGCCAGGGCTCGGTTGCTAGGCATGGGAGGGGCTGATGCATACGGACCGCTTCGTCGTCTTCAAATTCCAGGACGAGTGGCTGGTGACATATGCGGACCGGGAGCAATCAGCCTTCGCAACACGGCAGGATGCGGAGCGATCGGCTTTCGACGCGGCCGACACTCTCGCGTCGCACGGCCATGCGGTCTCCGTGCTCATTATTCCGGATACCACGGGCGATGCTTCGAAGCCCTGCCTTTCTGCACTAGGACCCGAGAAGCAGAGCCTGAATTGACCCGCTCGCCTGCCGGCTCGCATTGGATTAGGATGATCATGAGACTGGGTTCCTCAGGTCGGGAAGTCGGCGATGCTCTGGGCAAAAAAGGCTGTCGATCCCGCTGAGTGGGAGCCGATGCAGGATCGGTTCGAGGAACTGTTCGTCAAGCTCGGAAGCCCGAAGCAGATGATGCTCGCCGCGGCGTGCGACCGGGTATCGGGCGAAGCGATCCTCCTCATGAGCCTCCCGAACACGGCCTATCTTGGACTCTTCCCGGGCTTCGAATCCGTAACCGAGGACACCCTGCCCCCTGAAGCCTCCCTCCTTGTCGGTCATGGAGACGAGCTGCTCAAGCGGTTCAGATATCCGGCCCGCCGAGTCGTGCCTTAGGGTGACCTGCTCTTTTCCGTTGAACGTCCAAGCCTGAACCAAGCTTGGGCATTCGGTTGCCACAATTGCCTGCCAATGCGCGAACCCGTTCGAGACTTCGCAGTGGAGAGCATCGTGACCGCAGCCCACGATTTGGACGAGATGGTGGACCTTCTTGCCCTCACCCGACCCTATGAGCAGTCGGCGGGCATGAACGTGGCGTGCAAAATCGCGACATTGCCTCTTCGCGATGCTGTCACCGTGGTTGTCGAGGATTGGGCCGACGACAAGTTCAGGCAGTTGAGCGCCGTCATTGTCAGGCCCTCCGGTCCCACTATCCGCAGCTTCGAGGAAATTCGACACCTTTACGGGCAAGCCGAGATGAGCCCTGCCTCCTGAGGAAGCCCTTGATTGGCCGAAAACATCGATCTTGCCCGGCATTTAGTCGTAAAGACTCATATTTCACCACCTGTCACTCTTCCCTATCGAGCCCGCAGAGGCTTTGATGGCATCGTCCCGCGGCCGAAGGAGGATCAGGGTGGAATTCGACGAAGCCGATTGCTCATGCCCGAGATGGTTTCCGATCTTCCTGTCAGGAATTGGACTGGCCAGTCTCGTGCTGTCCAACCTGTTCTGGTAGGAGCCCGGCCCTTGCCGTCGGGGTTTGAAGCACGTCTTTGATCCAGAACAATGCCGTAGCGTCAGCGCGTGATAGAACGGACCTCAACCAAAGGGGTCTATCATGCACCCATTTCACCACGACCTCTGGACTTTTGCCCTGGATGCCTTCCTGCTGATCGGCGCCTCCGCGGGGCTCTGCAGCCTGCTTGCCGCTCTCATCACCCTGCCCTGAAGGGTCAAGCAGCAGCCTCGCAATGGGCAATTTTGGACCTTGACGAAAAGACCCTCTTCGCGTCTATTGCGCCACCTGCGAAGCGGGATCCCAAAGCGGACCGTTTCGCGTGGAGACGTGGCCGAGCGGCTGAAGGCACTCGTTTGCTAAATGAGCATACCCCAAAAGGGTATCGAGGGTTCGAATCCCTCCGTCTCCGCCACTATCCTCGCAAGCGACCGACAAGCAAGGTCTCGAGGCTGGCCTGCGGGTGCTTCCGGGTCTAGGACACGCTTCCCCTTCTGCCGGCGCTCCTATCCGAGACATCTTCTCTCATGGGCCCTTGAGGTCATGTGTGCAATCTGCGCGCGACGCGGGATTTTCACGCTAGGCATATCCATCTTCCGTCTGGGATAAAGCGAGGTAAGTAGCTGATCTTCATTCCTAAATGGTCTTCGCTCTAGACTGGCACGTTTTTTGCTTACTTACTCCATTATCCGCGTAAGCATAAGCTCAGGGAACACCGATCGCGGAATGGAGAGGAAGAATGTTCAAGGCCCTCACAGTCACGGCTTTCATAGTCACGACAGCGATATCCGCCCCCGCGGCGGCAAGCGAGCTTCGGGTTGGTTTCACCCTCGATGCTCTGACGCTGGATCCTGCGAACCACCGCAAGCGCGAAACGGAAACCATCATCCGGAATATTTACGACGGTCTCCTGACCCGGGATGCCAAGATGAAGGTCGTTCCGGAACTCGCCGAATCCTGGAAGCAGGTCGATCCCCTGACCTATGACTTCAAGATCAGGCAGGGCGTTACCTTCCACGACGGTTCGCCCATGACCGCCGACGACATCGTCTTCACGTTCGAGCGCCTGACCAAGGACGGCGCCATGGACGGACAGACGAGCCCGCGCAAGGATCTCGTCGGCCCGGTCAAGTCGATCGCGAAGGTCGACGACCGGACGGTGCGGTTCACCTTGAGCGAGCCGTGGCCGATCCTGCCCGCCATGCTTCCGTTCCAGGAAGTGGTGAGCAAGGCCTTCACCGAGAAGGTGGGCACGCAGGGACTGGCGACGCAGACCAACGGCACCGGCCCCTTCAAGCTGGTGGAGTGGCGCAAGGGCGATTCCATCATCATGGAGCGCTTTGACGGATATTACGGCGGCGCGACCGACATTCCGCCCGTCGGCAAGGCGTGCGTCGACCGCGCGATCTTCCGCGTCATTCCGGAAAACGCATCCCGTGTCGCCGCTCTCCTCGCGGGCGAGGTCGACATCATCAACGAGCTGCCCCCCTTCGACATGAAGAAAGTGGAGGCCAATTCGAACACGAAGGTGATGAAGGTCAACGGCACGCGCACGTTCTTCGTCGCCCTCAACAATGCTAAGAAGCCGTTCGACGATCCGCGTGTGCGTCATGCCGCCAACATGGCGATCAACAAGGCGCTTATCATCGACAAGGTCCTGCTTGGAACCGCAGTTCCCCTCAACGGCGTCATGAGCCCCGATGCGTTCGGCTACAATCCCGATCTTCCGGCCTATGCCTTTGACGCCGAGAAGGCCAAGAAGCTCCTCGCGGAGGCCGGTTATCCGAACGGCGTTGATGCGAGCATCGACACCGAGGGCGCCTTCAAGGAGATGACGGAGGCCGTTGCTTCGATGCTGACCAAGGTGGGCATCCGCACCAAGGTCAATGTCGGCGAAGGCTCGACGCTGCGCGCGAAATGGTCGCCGAAGGGCGAGAAGACCGGCGACATGTACTTCACGTCGTGGGGGAACGGCTCGCTCGATCCGGCCGACATCTTCGTGCCGACCCTGAAGACCGGGGATCGCGGCAACAGTGCCTTCTACTCCAACAAGGAAGTCGATGCGCTGCTGGATGCGGCCAATGTCGAACTCGACCAGGCCAAGCGCGCCGATCTCTACAAGAAGGCGCAGGTGATCGTGAACAAGGACGCTCCCTGGATCTTCCTGTGGCTGCCTCAGGATCTCTACGGCGTCTCGAAGCGCGTCAGCGGCTGGGAGCCGAGCGCGGACAGCAAGATCAACCTTCACGACGCTTGCGTGAAGTAAGCATCAGCCCAGCACCTGCTCAGGGAGAAAGAGCCCGATGAAACCGTTGGCGCTCATAGGTCGTATCGCCCAGCTCTTGCCGGTTCTCCTCGGCGTCAGCGTCATCGTCTTCGTGATGATGGCCCTGACGCCAGGCGATCCCGTCGAGATCATGCTGGCCGATCAGCAGGCCACTCCCGAGCAGGCTCAAGCGCTCCGTCACGACATGGGACTGGACCGCCCCGCGCTGGAGCGGTTCGGCATCTTCATCGGAAACGCGCTGACCGGAAATTTCGGTCTGAGCTTCTTCCACCGCCGTCCAGTGTTCGATGTCATCGCGGAGCGTCTGCCCGCGACCATAGAGCTGACGCTCGCGGCCCTGCTCCTGGCCCTCGCGATCTCGATCCCCCTCGGGGTCGTGGCGGCCGTCAAGAAGAACCGTCTCGTCGACAGGCTCGCCGCGATAGGATCGCTTTTCGGCGTCTCATTGCCGGGGTTCTGGTTTGGCATCATCCTCATCATTCTTTTCGCCGTGCAGATGCGGTGGCTGCCGGTTTCCGGGCGCATGGACTTCGCCTGCGAGGTGGCCCCGATCACCAGGCTCATGACCATCGACAGCCTACTGCGCGGGCGCCCCGATTGTTTCGCCGACGCCCTGTCGCACCTGATCCTTCCTGCGCTCACGCTGGCGCTGCCCATGGCCGCCGTGCTCACCCGCGTCCAAAGGGCCGCCATGCTGGAAGTGCTGCGGTCGGACTACATCGTCTTCGCCCAGGCCAAGGGCCTTTCGCGCCGCCGGATTCTCTGGCGCCATGCTCTCAAGAACGCGCTGGTGCCCACCGTCACCGTCGCCGCCATCGAGACGGGCTCGCTCCTCGGCGGCAACATGGTGGTTGAAACCGTTTTCGGCTGGCCCGGCCTCGGCCGCCTTGTGGTCGAAAGCATCTTCGTCCGCAATTATCCCCTCGTGCAGGCGGCGGTGCTGCTCTACGCCGTGACCTACGTGCTGCTGAACTTCGTCGCCGACATCCTCTACACGCTGCTCAATCCGAGGGTCCGCCTATGAGCGCTGCCATTCAAGCCCCTGCCGCCATGCCGGAGCGGGCAGAGACTCCGACATGGCAGAGCCTGAGACGGTTTTCCGGAGACGGTTTCTCCGTCGCGGCCGCCATTGTCGTCCTCATCTTCGTTCTGCTGGCGGTTCTGGCGCCGTGGATCGCGCCTCACGATCCTTATGAGACGGACCTCCTGCGCCGCCTGCAGCCCCCGGCCTGGATGGAGGGCGGCGAGTGGAGCTACATCCTCGGCTGCGATGCGCTCGGCCGGGACATTCTTTCTCGGATCATCTATGGCTCTCAGGTCTCGATCACCATCGGACTGGCCGTCGTCCTGATCTCCACCGCCATCGGCACTGTGCTCGGCCTCGCCGCTGGCTACATGCGCGGGTGGGTCGATATCGCGATCTCGCGCGTCGTGGATATCCTTCTCGGCTTTCCCTACCTCATCTTCGCCATCGCCCTGATGGCCATGATGGGCCCCGGCCTGCAGAACATCATTCTGGCGCTGGTCTACAAGGAATGGGTCGTTCCCGCGCGCGTCGTGCGCGGCGAGGTGCTCGCAGCACGCGAGATGGAATACGTAGAGGCCGCCCGTGCCATCGGCGCGCCGCGCCTTCACATCATGTTCCGCGAGATCCTGCCGAACATCCTGTCGCCGGTGATCGTCGTCTCCACCATCCGCATGGCTCACGTGATCATCTTGGAAGCGAGCCTATCCTTCCTCGGCATCGGCGTTCAGCCGCCAACGGCTTCGTGGGGCTCGATGGTGGCTGATGGACGCAGCTTCGTTCTGGATGCGTGGTGGGTCAGCACCTTCCCGGGCATCGCCATCCTCGTCCTCGTCCTCTCGATCAATGTGGCAAGCCAGGGCCTTCGCGATGCATTCGACCCGAAGTTCAGTGACTGAGATGACGGCGCCTCTTCTCTCGATCCGTAACCTCAAGACCTGCTTTCCCACCCGCGCGGGGCTGGTGACGGCGGTCGATGGAGTGGACCTCGACCTGTATCCAGGCGAGTGCCTCGGCATCGTGGGCGAGAGCGGTTCCGGAAAGAGCGTGACCTTCGCCAGCGTCATCGGCCTTGTGCGTTCGCCGGGCTACGTGGCGGAGGGGACGATCCGCTTCGACGGCACCGATTTGAGAAATCTAGAAGCCGAGCAATGGCGCCAGCTGCGCGGACGCGACATCGCCATGACGATGCAGGATGCGCTCACCGCGCTCAACCCGGCCCTCACGGTCGCCGAACAGATCGAGGAGGTCCTGCTCGCCCACGCCACGGATCTTCCCCGGAAGGGACGTTGGGAGGCAGCGCGGGCGAGGGCGGTCGAGATGCTGCGGCTTGTCGGCATTCCGGCTCCCGACAAGCGCATCGACGATTATCCGCATCAGTTCTCGGGCGGGATGCGCCAGCGCATCATGATCGCCATCGCCCTGTCGTGCCGTCCGAAGCTGCTGATCGCGGACGAGCCGACAACCGCCCTCGACGTGACGATCCAGGCGCAGGTGCTGGATCTCATCGGCGATTTGCGCCGTGAGCTCGGCATGAGCGTGGTGCTCATCACGCATGATCTCGGCGTCGTGGCCGAGCATACCGACCGGGTTGCGGTGATGTATGCCGGCCAAGTCGTCGAGATAGGCCCGACACAGGAACTCATCAGCCAGCCCAAGCATCCTTATACGCGCGGCCTCATCGGCCTGATTCCGCGTTTGTCGGATCTCGATGCGCCCATCAAGCCGATCGAGGGGCAGGTGCCCGAACTCATCGGGCTCGGTGGAATCTGCCGCTTTCACGACCGCTGCGATTACCGCTTGCCCCAGTGCCGGTCCGATATTCCGATGGTTGCCGTCGGGCCGGGGCGTCAGGCGCGCTGCATTCGCGCCAAGGAGAACCTGTCATGAGCGATATGCAGCATCGACCTCTCCTTGAAGTTCGAGATCTCGAAAAAGTCTACCATCTCAACAGCGGCCTCCTGCAAAGGATTGCCCGGCAGCCCGCGCTCAATCTTCGCGCCGTCAACAAGGTGAGCTTCTCCATCCAGCCGGGCGAGACACTCGGCCTCATCGGCGAGTCGGGTTGCGGCAAGTCGACCCTCGCCCGAACAGTCCTGCGCCTGCATGAGCCCACATCCGGCAGCATCACCTTCGAGGGAAGCGACATCACGAAGCTGCCGCATCGGGAGATGACGGCGCTGCGCCGCAGCATGCAGATCATCTTCCAGGACCCCTACGCCTCCCTCAATCCGCGCAAGTCGGTCGAGGAGATCGTCGGGCTGCCGCTCTCCCTCCATGGCATCGCCAAGCGCGGGGAGATCCGCGACCGCGTGGTCGCGATGCTGGAGAGCGTCGGCTTGAAGAGCGCGCATATGGGCCGGTTCCCGCATCAGTTCTCCGGCGGCCAGCGCCAGCGCATCGGCATCGCGAGAGCCCTGATTCTCAATCCGAGCTTCGTCGTCTGCGACGAGCCGGTCTCGGCTCTCGACGTCTCGATCCAGGCGCAGATCATCACCCTTCTGGAATCGCTCAAGCGCGAGCTGGGACTGACCTATCTGTTCATCTCGCACGACATCGGTGTCATCGGCCATGTGAGCGACCGCATCGCCGTGATGTATCTGGGCGACATCGTCGAGATGGGCCCGAGCCGCGAGGTGCTGAAAGCCCCGAAGCACCCTTATACCAAGGCTCTCCTCTCGGCGGTGCCTCAGATCGATGCCGGTGCGAGGCGGGAAAGGGTGAAGCTCACGGGCGATCTGCCGTCCCCCATCGCGCCGCCTCCCGGCTGCAAGTTCCATACGCGCTGCCCCTTTGCTATCGAGCGCTGCCGCCACGAGGTTCCGGCGCTTCGCGATCTCGGGGGCGACATGAAGGCAGCCTGTCACCTGGTGAGTGCATCGTGATGAAAGCCGAACCTGCTTCCCCCGTCCTGCTCACAGGTGACTCCTATACGCGTGGGCGGATGCAGGCGCTCTGCGGAGAGCCACTGGTCGCGGCCGTGCAGAACGCCATCGATACTCGCCTGGCGCAGGCGGGAGCCCTGTTGGAGAAGGCAACCATACGGTCCTTTCTCGATGAGCAGGCGCGCCTGCTTGACATTCTGGACCCGGAATCCGCCGCTGAGGTGCGTGGCATTGCGGACGGGTTCGGGCGCAGCTTCGTATCCGTTCTCGCTTATCTGCATTTAGGGCTTGTTGCCGATCTGGCGGTGGATGGCTGTTCCGCCTGGGGGTGGGGCGCGTCGCCTGCGCATAAGCCTGTCCTGGTCAAGAACCGCGACTATCGCGGCGAACATGCTCTGCTGCAAAGGGTCTTTCTCCATCGAGATCCTGAGCGGCCCGGCAGGGCCATCCTCTGTGTCGGGAGTCTCGGCAGTCCTGGGGCATTCTCCAGCGGCATGAACGCCCATGGCCTTGCCCTCGTGGATACCCATGTCGCAACGCGCGATCACGGCCCGGGACTCCTACGCTACTTCCTCATGACCCGCCTTCTCTGGAACTGCGATTCCATTGAGGAGGCACTGGAACTCATTGCGAAGACCCCACATGCCGGCGGGGGAACGATCATCATGACGGATGCGTCGGGGGATTGCGCGGCCGTCGAACTGGGACACACGGCCTTTTCCATCGAGACCGGTCCCTATGTGGTGCGGACGAACCACTTCATGTCTTCCGCATGCGCTCCCTCGTGGCTTCCAGCGGCGAGCGATCCGATGGCGGCCAGTACGGAGGGGCGCTACGCACGGCTCAAGGCGTGGCTCTCAGGCCGGGATGACGGCCCGTCGCTCCCGGAGATTGCCGCGCTCATGGGATCTCACGCCGAGAACGGTCAGGAAGCCTTGTGCCGTCACGGCGAGGATGGCGATGCGCGGACCATCTCCTGCTCCATATTTGCACCGGCCGAGCTTCGCCTCTACTTTTCATCCCGTGAACCCTGTGCCGGCCAGTGGAGTTCCTTCGAGTGCCGGCCCTAGAGCGGTTTGCGGTTCGCCAGAACCGCAAACCGCTCCGGATTCCTTTATTTGTCCGCCTTTTCGGACGGCGAACCGGGTCCACTTCGCCTGAAAAGGCTCTAGCCTGGATGGAACAGTGTGGCTTACGAAGCAGGTCTGATCGGCGAGCACGCCTCGATCCTCGAAGTCAGACGCCTTATCGAACGCGTGGCAAGGAGCGCGGCGCGTGCCGTCCTCATCTACGGTGAAACCGGCACCGGAAAGGGCTTGATCGCCCGTCTCGTGCACCAGCAGTCGCCCCGGAGCACGCAGGAGTTCATCGACGTCAATTGCGCCGCCATTCCCGACCAGCTGCTCGAATCCGAGCTGTTCGGGCATGAGAAGGGGGCCTTCACCGGAGCCATTTCCCGCAAGCCTGGATTGATCGAGGCTGCGAATGGCGGGTCGATCTTTCTCGACGAGATCCGCGACATGAACCTCGTCATGCAGGCGAAACTGCTGACCGTTCTCGACACGCAGCGCTTGCGCCGCGTGGGGGCCATCGATCCGGTCGAGGTCGATGTGCGCTTCATCGCCGCCACGAACCGCATTCTCCTGTCGGAGGTGAATGCAGGGCGGTTCCGCGAGGACCTTTATTACCGGCTGCAAGTGGTCGCCATCAATGTGCCGCCCCTGCGGGAACGGGGAGACGATATCTTCGTCCTCACCGAGCATTTCCTCCGCCGTCTCAGCAGCCGCTACGGGCGTGTCATTCGGGGGCTGGACAATGACGTGATCGATGTTTTCCGGCGCTACCGCTGGCCCGGCAACGTGCGCGAACTGGAAAACCTGCTCGAGCGCATCTTCATTCTCGAGGATGAGAACACGATCATGCTCAAGCATTTACCTGTCCGCATCCTGCGCGACATCAAGGAAGGCGAAAAGGCCGGGCAACTTTCCGAGATCGGGGAGACGATCGCGAAGGGGAATGTCGATTATTACGAGGCGACCACGGCGTTTCAGATCAAGCTCATCCGCCAAACGCTGGCAGCCACCAACGGCAGCCTGACCGAAGCGGCGGCGCGCTTAGGCCTCTCCCGTCATGCTCTCCGGCACCAGATGCTGAAGCTCGACATGACCTGAATGCGCGCATCCCGCGCGTCCATGCGTGGAAGTCGCCAATACTGAGAGGCGAGGGTCGTGGCTTGTCGCGAAGCCATAGTATTTTGTGTTGTTCTGCAATGACTTGCTTTCCTTTTTGTCAGTTGGCATGACCCTTGCTTATTCCTGGTCGTCACGCTGTGACGCACACCGGAGAACGCCTGTCATGCCGTCCATAAAAATTATTTGCCCGAATGGTCATTTGGGCTTCGCCCCTCTCAAGCCCGATAGCTTCCAGCGTGGTGTGGCGGCAGGGCCGGATTTCATCGCCGCCGATTCCGGAAGCGACGATATCGGTCCGGTTCCTCTCGGAACCGATACATCCACATCGCCCGAGGCCTGGCAGCGTCAGGATCTCGAAGCCATGCTTCTGGCCGCGCGCCGGATCGACGTGCCGATGGTCATCGGATCCGCCGGCGATACGGGCACGAACAGCCGGGTCGACCGTTATGTGGCAATCATCAAGGAGCTTGCGAAGAAGCACAATCTTGCGCCCTTCAAGCTCGGTTACTTCTACTCCGAGGTCGACAAGGAGCGGGTGCGCAAGGCCATCGGAAGCGACGAGCCGGTGCTCGGCCTCGACGGACGCAACGCCCTCTCTGAGGCCGAACTCGACGCGACGGACCGCATCGTCGCCATGGCCGGCATTCATCCCTACCGCAAGCTTCTGGAAGAGGGCTGCGACGTCATCATCGGGGGCCGCTCGAGCGACTGCGCAGTCTTCGCCGCGCCCGCCCTACATCGCGGCACGAGCGAGGCCGACGCTTACTACCTCGGCAAGGTTCTCGAATGCGCTTCCTTCTGCGCCGAGCCCTATGGCGCGAAGGAAACCGTTCTCGGCGCCGTGAACGGCAGCGGCGTGACCGTGACGGCCATGCACCCCGACCAGCGCTGCACCATCGCCTCGGTCGCGGGCCATGCGATGTACGAGCGCTCGAATCCCTACGACGAGTTCGTCGCAGGCGGACGCCTCGACATGCGGGATTGTCATTACGAGCAGATCGACCCGCGCACGACCCTCGTCACCGGGCAAAAGTTCGTTCCGGCCGAGCGAATCCGCGTGAAGCTCGAAGGCGCGGGTAAGGTCGGCGAGCGCTTCATCGGCATCGCCTCGGTCCGCGATCCCTATACCATCGCCCATATCGACGATGTCATCGCGTGGGCGAAGGCGCAGGTCGTCGAGCGCTTCGGCCAGACAGGCTACGAGCTGCACTATGGCGTCTACGGCAAGAACGGCGTGATGGGCGATCTCGAGCCGGTCAAGACTCCGGCTCACGAGCTTTGCATCATCGTGCAGGGCGTCGCCTCGACGGAGGAAATGGCGGAGGAAGTCTGCATGACCGGTACGCGCCAGCTCTTCTACGCACGCCTGCCCGAGGTGAAGGGCACAGCCGGCGGCGTCGCCTTCGTGCTGGACGAAGTCCTGAAGGCATCCCCTGCCTATCGCTGGACCCTCAATCACACGCTGGCCGTCGACGATCCGCTCGAACTCTTCCCGACCCACACCGTCACCGTCGGCGCCTGAGGACATCCATCATGAAAAAGCTGTCAGACCTCGCGAAGACCATTCGCAGTAAAAACGCCGGCGTCGACAAGATCACGTTCGACATCATCTTCACGGACCGAGGCATCTATGAGAAGGTTCTGCGGAGCAAGGCTCTCACGCCTGCGACCGTGGCCAAGCTCTATGCGATCGACGAAAGCCGCATCGCCGATTTCGTCGAATACGATCCGGCCTGCGCCATCAAGTTCACAATCTTCCGACTCCGTCCGAGCGGCAGCGCCGGCGACTCGGATATCTTCGGGGCGCAACAATACGCTCCGCTGCTGGATGTGCAGGTCGATATCTAGAATTCTTCGCGAAGAAGCATGTGATCTTATGAGGTGAGCGGCAGGCTGGATCTCGACCAGCCTGCCGCTTTTTCAAAGCCGCATGATGATATGGTCGCCCTCATCGATCCAAGCCGGATTGCTCAATTCCAGCGATGTGGTGAACACCTGTCCTGGACGACGGCCAAGGCTTTCAACATCTGATCTGAGTTGCCGGGTGCCCCAAGAAAGTGCTACGAAGGGGCATTGAGGCAAACGCAAAAAGCCTTTATTTATCAAAACTTGGCAAGCGTGGCGGTTGAATCCCTCCATCTCCGCCATTTCCTCATTCGCCTGACGATCTTCGGCTGTCCTCGGGGCTTCGACCTGTGGTACGAGCCCGACCTGTGATCGGGCATGAGGAGAAGCGCATCGTGACAGACATTCGGCGGATCGGCGTTGCGGCGCGCTACAGCGACCTCGTGATCCAAAACGGGACGGCCTATTTTTCGGGCTACGTGCCCGAGACGACCCTGGGTCTGTCGGCGGGGGAGCAGACCCGGGACATCCTGGGACAGATCGAGCAATCCCTTGGGGAGATCGGCAGCGACAAGTCCAGGATCCTCCAGGCGACGATCTGGCTCGCGGATATCGCTTTCTACGATGAAATGAACGCGATCTGGGACGCCTGGGTCGTTCCCGGCCAAGCGCCGGCGCGTGCCTGCGTCGAATCCAAGCTGGCCGACCCGGATTACAAGCTCGAGATCCAGGTCGTCGCCGCGCTTTGAGGTATTAAGCCTTGACCCGCTTCGCCTGGGCGTCCGATTTCGCGAGCGCTCCCAGGCGCTTGCGCTCATAGTGCTTCGCTAGGCGCAGGTGACGCCACGTGGCGTAGTTCATGGAGATCAAGAAGCCATAGGTGCCGCGCAGGAAGTGCAGTCGGCCGAAATAGACCTTCAGGAACGCCGCGGGAAATTCGAAATAGACCCGCCATGTGGGGATCGAGACCCCCCTCACCTCAAGGTCGACAGCCTGCTGATCAGCGTAGCTGTTGAGCTTGGCCAACTGATCGCCGAGGGACCGGACGGACCGGTGGTGCACGAGGCCCTTCAGCTTGCCTACCTTAGTCTTCGGCTTCAGATCGACCCGGTCATGGACGAGCGATGACGAGTACCGGCCGGCGTCCCGGCGATAGAGCCGGACGGGTGCGATCCGGTAGGCCAGCGGATGGGGCGCGGCCTCGCCCGGATAGGTCTCGGCGATGCGGATCCCATAGGCCTGGCAGGATGGCTCTCCCTGGGCGAACAACCGTCGGATCTCGGCCAGCAACTCCGGCGAGACCTCCTCATCCGCGTCGAGATTCAGCAGCCAATCGTGTCGGCACTGGTCCTCCGCGAAGCGCTTCTGAAGCCCATAGCCGGGCCATGGGTTGAAGATCACCCGGGCACCGAGCTCCTGGGCCACCGCCTGGGTTCCATCCGTCGAGCCTGAATCGACCACGACGATATCGTCCGTCAGGCCTCGGACGGCGCGGATGGTCGCCCCGATACGGTCGGCCTCGTTCTTGGCAATGATGAAAACGGAAACAGGAAGCATGGCACCGGGTGCCTAGCGCATCGTGCGAGCAAGTGGAACCGGTTTTTCGCCGGCTGCCCCGCGTCAGGCCGCGATCGGCAGTCCTTCAGCCTGCAGAGCCCTCCTGACCATCTCGCGATCCGAGATCCGCCACATGTACTCTAGGACCGCCGCATGACCGGTCAGTTCAATCCTGTGGAAGCGAGCCCATTTCAGGACGGTGAAACAATAGGCATCGGCCACCGTAAACTGCTGGCCGGCCAGGTAGGACTGCCCTCGAAGGCATTGATCCAAGAAGGAGATCCGCTTCTGGAGACGGCGGACAGCAAGCTCTCGGGCTTGGGGAAGCACTGGCGCCTCCCAGAGCGGATCAAACCCTTTGTGAAGCTCCGCGCCGGTGAAGTCGAGCCATTCCTTCACCCGGTAGCGTTCCCAGGAACCGAGATCTGGGAGGAGCTGGGCCGACGGCGCTTGGTCCGCAAGGTATTCCAGAATGACCGGAACCTCGGCCAAGATCTCACCATGTTGCAGAACCAGAGCAGGAACATGACCTTTGGGGTTGATCTGGATGAAGTCACGCCCCGATGCCGTCGTTTTCGTCTTCAGATCGACCTTGTCGTATTCGATATCCAGACCGGCTTCGAAAGCGGTGATACGCGCGGCAAGCGAACTGGCCCCAGGAGTATAATATAGCTTCATCAGATTCCACGCCTTCGGTAATGTATATACTTATAACGTTACTGCGTGGCTTATTACTATGTCACATGCTGACCTGTTCAAGGCATCCATAGCCGCCTAATCCATTATTCCTTCGTGCCGGTAGAACGGCGACCGCCGTGGCTTGGGCGCCTGTCTGATGCGAACTTGGTCTGCGAGGCGTGCTAGAGCAGCTCTCCCGCGCGAGTCCGGCTCGGCAGGGCGGTACCAAGCCGTTTGCGCACGCGCAATTCCGCCAGAAGCGGAAAATGATCCGATGCCACGCGGGTCATCGGATTCCGTACCGGACCGGCATCGACCACTTCGATGGATTTCGTCACGAAAACATGGTCGAGGCGCAGGACGGGCGCCCGCGTGTGGAATGTCGGCTGCGGCTCTCCGAAGGAATTGGACAATTGGGCGTCCTGCATCCGGTTCGCGATGAGACGGTAGGAGCGCGAGTAAGGCGGCGCGTTGAAATCGCCCAGCAGAATCGCCGGGTCGCCGCAATCGGGGTGGCCGATCCAATCGGGCCCGATCAGGGCGGCCGCCTGAGTCCGCCGCTCCCCCGAGCGCAGGGAGAGATGGGCGTTGACCACCTGGACCGTCTGGCCGTCAATCTCGACGGAAACCCAGAGGGCGCTGCGCTTCTCGAAGGATGGCCTTGTCGATTGCGTGGGAAGGCGGCCCGACTGCACGATCCTCGAGGCATGGCGGGTCAGGACCGCGATGCCGTATTGCTCGCCGAGGATTCGGATTGTGGGCTGGAAGTGAAGGTCCATGCCGAGCCGGGAAGCCACAGCCGCCGCCTGATCGATCTCCCCGGCCCGCACACGCCCGACCCTGACCTCCTGCAACGCGACGATATCGGGATCGCAGGACGCGATGACATCCGCGATCCGTTGCGGTGAGATCTTCCTGTCCGTGCCGAGCCAGCGATGGACATTATAGGTGAGGATCCGAAGGGTTGGCCCCTGTTTGTCGCTATGCTTCAAAGGTCGGCACCGGCTCGATGTTCGTTACAGGTCAGAATAGCGCGTCAGTCGCCGAAGCGGAACGTCGCCTCCGCCACCTAGGTGGCAAACGTGTCGGATCAATGACCCAAGTTCAAGCATGGTTCCCTAGCCAAGCCTTGCCTCTCCGAGCCTGACAGAAGGCAAAACCAGGACGAGCCATTCTTCATCCCGGCTTGGCCTGCCCTGTCCAGAGATGGTCCGCAGCGGACGAAGCTTCCTTCGTGTGCTTACGGACGGGATCTCAAAAGCCGCGTTTTCGAACCCGCTTGACCTTCCCATGATTGGAAGGACTAAACCCTCTTCCCATATGAGGATCAGGAGTTTCACCATGAGTGCCGGCAGATCTGCGATGATCGACAGCATCGACATCCCCGTCCAGGGAATGACCTGCGCCTCCTGCGTTGGTCGCGTGGAGAAGGCGATCCGCGCGGTGGAGGGCGTCAAGGCGGCGAACGTCAACCTCGCCACGGAACGAGCCCATGTGGAGTTCGCTCCTTCCGGGGCCGATCCTGCGGCCGTCGCGGACGCGATCCGGGCCGTGGGCTACGAGCCGTCCGAGAGCATGATCGAGCTGAAGATCGACGGCATGACCTGCGCTTCCTGCGTCAACCGCGTCGAGAAGGCGCTTGGGCGTGTTCCCGGCGTCGTGGGTGCTTCCGTCAACCTCGCCACCGAGCGGGCCTCCGTCCGCTATTTCGGCGGTCCCGACATCGTCGGGCGTCTGATCGGCGCCGTGGAGCAGACCGGCTACGAGGCCAAGGCGCTTCAACGGGAGAACGGCGGGACGGACCGGGAGCGGGAGGCCAGGGAGGCTGAGATCGCCGGCCTCCGGCGGGCCGTGCTGGTCGCGGCGATCCTGACGCTGCCGGTCTTCGTCCTCGAAATGGGCTCACATTTCGTGCCAGCCATCCACGACTGGGTCATGGGCACAGTGGGCCACCGCAACAGCTGGTATCTTCAGTTCGCCCTGACCACCCTGGTTCTGTTCGGGCCCGGGCTGCGCTTCTTCCGCAAGGGCATTCCCGCCCTCCTGCGCGGATCGCCGGACATGAACTCGCTGGTCGTCCTCGGTACGAGCGCGGCCTATGCCTATTCGGTGGTCGCGACCTTCCTGCCCGGCCTTCTGCCCGAGGCGATGGACAACGTCTATTACGAGGCCGCGGCCGTGATCGTGGCCCTGATCCTGACCGGCCGCTTTCTCGAAGCAAAGGCCAAGGGCCGCACCTCGGAGGCGATCAAGCGCCTCATGGGTCTGCAGGCGAAGACCGCCCGGGTGGTGCGCGACGGCGAATCCCTTGAGGTTCCGCTCGACCAGGTGGTGACCGACGATCTCGTCCAGGTCCGTCCCGGCGAGAGGATCCCGGTCGATGGCAGGGTGGTGGAAGGATCTTCCTACGTGGATGAATCCATGATCACCGGAGAGCCTGTTCCGGTCGAGAAATCGGATGGCAAGGAAGTGGTCGGCGGTACCATCAACCGGACCGGCAGCTTCACTTTCCGCGCCACCCGCATCGGCGCCGACACAGTGCTGGCCCAGATCATCCGTATGGTCGAGCAGGCCCAGGGGTCGAAGCTCCCGATCCAGGCTCTCGTGGACCGGGTGACTGCCTGGTTCGTGCCCGCCGTCATGGGGGCCGCCGCCCTCACCTTCCTGGTCTGGCTCCTCTTCGGCCCCGACCCGGCCCTGACCTTCGCTCTGGTCAATGCGGTCGCGGTGCTGATCATCGCCTGCCCCTGCGCCATGGGCCTAGCGACGCCGACCTCGATCATGGTCGGCACCGGCCGGGCGGCGGAGCTCGGGGTGCTGTTCCGCCAGGGTGAGGCCCTGCAGAGTCTCAAGGAGGTCGGTGTCGTCGCCCTGGACAAGACCGGGACCCTGACCCAGGGCCGGCCCGAGCTGACCGACTTCGTCACGGCTTCCGGCATCGCAGAGGCCGAGGCGCTTGGGCTCATCGCCGCCGTGGAGAGCCGTTCCGAGCATCCGATCGCGCAGGCCATCGTGACGGCGGCCGAGCGGCGCGGGTTCACCCTGTCCGCTCCCGACAGCTTCGAGGCCGTGCCCGGCTTCGGCGTGTCTGCCGTGGTGGGAGGGCGGAAGGTGGATGTGGGAGCGGACCGCTTCATGGCGAAGCTCGGCCTCCCCGTTTCCGGGTTTGCCGACATCGCCGCCCGCATGGGGGCCGAGGGCAAGAGCCCGCTCTATGCGGCCATCGACGGCAGGCTCGCGGCCATCGTGGCAGTGGCCGATCCGGTGAAGCCTTCGACCCCGGAAGCGATCGCGGCTCTCCACGCGCTCGGGCTGAAGGTGGCCATGATCACCGGCGACAACCGCAGGACCGCCGAGGCCATCGCCAAGCGGATCGGGATCGACGAGGTGGTGGCGGAGGTTCTCCCGGACGGCAAGGTCGAGGTGGTCAAGCGTCTGCGCCAGGCGCACGGCCCGATCGCCTTCGTGGGCGACGGCATCAACGACGCGCCCGCCCTGGCCGAGGCCGATATCGGCATCGCCATCGGGACGGGCACGGACATCGCCATCGAGAGCGCCGACGTGGTGCTCATGTCGGGCGACGTGCGCGGCGTCGTGAACGCCATCGCGCTCTCGAAGGCCACCATCCGCAACATCCGGCAGAACCTGTTCTGGGCCTTCGCCTACAACGTGCTGCTGATCCCGGTTGCCGCTGGCGTGCTCTATCCGCTGGACGGCACCCTGCTGTCACCGATCTTCGCGGCCGGCGCCATGGCGCTGTCGAGCGTGTTCGTCCTCGGCAATGCCCTGCGCCTGCGCGGCTTCAAGGCACCCGTCGCGTCGGCGCAGGCAGCTCTTCAAACTCAAACCGTCGAAGGTGTCGCATGAATATCGGACAGGCCGCCGCGGCTTCGGGCGTATCGTCCAAGATGATCCGCTATTACGAATCCATCGGGTTGATCCCCAAGACCGTGCGGACGGAGTCCGGATATCGCGTCTATTCGGATCATGACGTGCACACCCTGCGCTTCATCCGCCGCTCGCGGGACCTCGGCTTCTCCGTCGAGCAGATCGCCGATCTCGTATCGCTGTGGCAGGATCGCGAGCGCGCGAGCAAGGACGTGAAGGCCATCGCGCTCGAACATGTGGGCGTGCTCGAGCGCAAGATCCGCGAGCTGCAGGAGATGGCATCGACCCTGAAGCACCTCGCGAAGAACTGTCACGGCGATGCCCGTCCCCATTGCCCGATCATCGAGGAGCTGGCGAGCGACGACGCGGCGCCCGCTCCCACGAAGCCGGATGCGAAGTTCGGTGCATTGGGGAAAGTGGCGGCGCGCTAGAGCTGTTTCCACTGACGTGGAATCACCTTTTTTCTTTGTCTCACCGCATTTTTTGACGGTGAACCGGATCCACTTCACCGAAAAATGCTCTAAGGGCCGTTGCGCACCTCTGCACGACGAGTTTCATTCGAAAGGTCGAGCGGGTGCTCCCTCCCTGTCATCACCGGCCCTGTGCCGGTGATCCCGATTGTGTGAAGCGAGGAGCGTCTCGTTATCGGGATGACCGGCACAAGGCCGACCATGACGTGGCGGGTGTCATTCCGGTCCGGCGCTTCACAGGCTCGCGAGGGGCCGACGCGCGACGCTGACCGTGAGGGTGGACACGTCGAAAATTTAACGAACCTTGCCAGAGATTTAAGATCCATCAAGCAGTTGGCTCAAACTGTTCAAAATACTGTGTCTTGCAAACAACAGTGCGGCTTTGCCACATTTCGGCCATGCAAGATCCACCTTGTCGTCACCGGCTAGGCTATGTCTCTTCATGAGTATTGCCGTAGCGTCAGCGCTTCGGCAGATGACACCCAAAAACAGAAACTGCAGGTTGCCCCACTGATGTTTGCTGCCCTGGCTTCGCGCCCGTTACCGCTGAAAAACGCAATCCGCTTCCTTGCGGTGCTTCTTCCGATGGCCCTCGCGGCCTGTGTTTCCACGCAAGGCCCCGCGCAGCAAGCCGTCCGCCGCATCGATCCCGCCTATGCGGCGATGTACGGACCGCGTCCGGACGAGCCGCATCCCCTGCCCGCCACCGACATTTCCGAAGTCGATCCGCGCTTCCTGCGCCGTGAGGTCGCCTATTACGGGCGCGAGGAGCCCGGCACCGTGGTGGTCGATACGGAGGCCCGCCATCTTTACCTCGTGCGCGAGGGCGGCCGCGCGATCCGCTACGGCATCGGCGTCGGCAAGGAAGGTCTCGCCTGGAGCGGCCGCGCCCGCATCGGCCGCAAGGCCGCGTGGCCGCGCTGGACGCCCACCGCGGCCATGATCCGCCGCGAGCCGGAGCGCAACGCCCGCTGGGCCAGCGGCATGGAAGGCGGTTTGAACAACCCGCTCGGCGCCCGCGCGCTGTATCTCTACAACAACGGCGTCGACACCATGTACCGGCTCCACGGGACCACGGAGCCCTGGTCCATCGGCCAGTCCGTGTCGAGCGGCTGCATCCGCCTGTTCAACCAGGACATCATCGACCTCTACAACCGCGTGCCCGTGGGCTCGCCGGTGGTCGTGCTGCGCGGCCAGCGCCTGTTCGAAGTCGAGGACGAAACGCGGGTGTCGTCGGCCTATTGAGGAACACGCATCGGGTTCAAAAGGGTCGGCCGACAGCCGACCCTTTCTCTTTTGTTCCCGGCGGGCCCGATGTACCATCGGCGTGTCTCTGATGGAGGCATGGCCATGACGCGCATCGTGCGGAAAAGTGGACCCGGTTTTCCGCGTCGAACGATGCGCTTTCCAAAAGAGGCATCGGATAAGCCCAAAAAGTGGTTTCCACTTTTTGGTCCGATGCCCTCGAACGCGCGATACTTCTGACCGTCGGCGGGCTCATCATCGTTTCTGTGCTGCTCGCCGTTACCGTCAACATCAACTGGCTCTGGCTCACCGGGCTTCTCGGCGCTCACCTGGTGCAGGCCTCCTTCACCGGGATGTGCCCGGTGGTGATGATGTTCAAGCGCATGGGACTTCCGAGCAAGCCGGGATTCACCTGATCACCGCGCAGGCATGGTCGCGCGTCACCGGATGGGGATCACCGGCATAGGCGCCCCATTGTCATTCCGGCCCGAGATGGCGAAGCCATCGGACGGCAAGGGAATCCATCGCTCAACGCTCGATCGTGGATCCCCTTCCCGGCCTACGGCCACCGGTGATGACACCCGCCACCTCGCCCCTGCCCCGGAGAGGGGATGACATCGCCCCATCATGGACGCTTCCCAGGTGAAGGCTGCGAGATGACCGGATTGCCGACATCGCCCCCCTGGAGGCTTCGCCGCGCTGTCCTATGAATCTAGTCCATGAAGCTGAAGGGTCGCTCATGGACGATTGGTTTTTTTCGGCGCTGAAGCTGACTACCCGCGCCATCGAGGTCGGCGGGATCGCCATCATCGTCCTTGGCATCCTCGGATCGAGCATCGCGGCGCTCTGGCAGATCGCCCACGGGCGGCCGGGATCGGATGCATTCACGCTCTATCGTTCCAACGTCGGGCGCGCCATTCTCCTCGGCCTCGAATTCCTCGTCGCCGCCGACATCATCAATACGGTGGCCATTGAGCCGACGATTCAAAGCCTGCTCATCCTCGGCGGCATCGTCATCATCCGGACCTTCCTCAGCTTCTCGCTCGAAGTCGAGATCGAAGGCCGCTGGCCGTGGGACCGGCACAAAACCGAAATCGAACCTTCACGCCGGTCAGCCTGACGGCGGAATGCAGGCCTCGCAGATCGCCGCGATATGCCGGTGGTCCGTTCCGCAGCATCCCCCGAGCACGGACAGCTGCGTCATGCGCTGGCGCAGCGCCCGGTAACGCCGACCCAGATCGACAGGATCGCCGGAGTCGAGCTCGGTCGAGTCATCGAGTTCCGCATGGCTTTTGGTCGACGCATTGGCGCGCAGCCCCCGGATGCGTCGTGACCATGCACCGCTCTCCGACAGGACGCCCTCGAAATGGGTCGGGTGGGCGCAGTTGATCATGTAATATGCCGGAGCATGACCCGTTTCCCAATCCGTCTGCTCGATGGCGGATCGGAGCGTCTCTCCCGCGGCGAGTCTGCCATCGGTTTCGAGCGTGAAGGAGATCACCACCGGCAGGCCAAGGGAACTGGCCGCGCGGGCGATACCGATGGCCTCCTCCGCGTAGTTGAGCGTGAGGGCGCTAGCCATGTCCGCCCCTGCCTCTCGGAAGGCTTGCAGCTGCGGCGCGTGATAAGCTTCAGCCTCCTTGGCCGTCATCCTGGCATCGGCCCTGTATCCATCCCCGCGCGGTCCGACGACGCCGTTGATCAGGACGCGATCCCGTTCGTCCGAGAGCCGGTCGCGCAACGAGTCGGCCCAGCGCACCGCCTCCCGGTTCACCTCCGCCACTTCGTCGGGCGAGATATCCAGCTTCGCGCCCCAATCGGCATTGGCGCGCCATGTGGGCGTATCCAGGATGAACCCGACGTCCCGCTCCACGGCGGTGCGGAGATACGGCTCGAAATATCGCTCGAGCCGGCCGCGCCCGTCCTCGCTGCTCAGAAGCGGGAAGGCCGCGAAGCACGGAAGATCGAGGCCCTCGTGGAAGACGAGCGTCGTTTCGAGACCGCCGTCGGTCAGAAAGATGGCATCGTCGGAGGGTGGAAAGGCAAATCGGCGACCGACCATGGCAGGGACCCCGCGTTTCTCGCGAATTACAGCGCCACCGGCCTGCCTCGCGATGATGATCGGTATGGCGCCCCTTTCGTTCGAAGCGGAGCCGGCAGGCTGTGGCCATGGGCGAGTCTGACCGAATGCCCGTTTTCTGGATGTGTTCTTCCTCACGTTAGGGCAATCGCAAGATATTTCCCCGTAGGGCTTTGTGAAATTCTCCAATCATCGGATCGGAAACGCCAGTGGACATGAAACCGGGTTGCCGGGGATGCCGGGACAGCGAGCCGCTTCCCTTCGATTTCACCATGGCGTTCCACCCGATCGTGGATATCGACCGGGAGATCGTGTGGGGCTACGAGGCGCTGGTCAGGGGAACGGAAGGACAATCGGCATGGCAGATCCTGAGCCAGGTCGATGAAGAACGGCAGTACAGATTCGATCAGGCCTGCCGGGTGAAAGCCATCGAGCTGGCCGGTCGCCTCTTCCCGAGAACCGAGGAGACGAGGCTTTCGATCAACTTCATGCCGAATGCGGTCTACGAGCCCTCGGCCTGCATCAGAACGTCCCTCGAGAGCGCGCGCCGCGTGGGCTTCGACACGCGCCGCATCATGTTCGAGTTTACCGAAAATGAGCGGATGACGGACACGAAGCACGTCGCGCGCATCATCGCGGAGTACAAGCGCCTCGGGTTCATCACGGCCATCGACGATTTCGGCGCCGGTCATGCGGGCTTGAACCTTCTGGCCAATTTCCAGACCGATCTGATCAAGATCGACATGGAGATCGTCCGCGGCATCACGGATTCCTCCGCCCGTCAGGCCATCATCGCCGGCATCCTGGTGATGGCGCGCGCCCTCGGCATCACGATCATTGCCGAAGGCATCGAGACGGAGGCGGAGCTATCCACCCTGCGCGGCGCGGGCATCAGCCTGTTCCAGGGCTTCCTCTTCGCCCGCCCGGCCATCGAAGATCTCCCGGCTGTCGCGCTCAGCTCCTGAGGCGGAGAGATCGGCGCATCATGTACGCCTCCGAAACCGTCATCCTGAGAGGTCGGTTCGGAGAGAGCCGAACTTGGCCGTTGACGCAACGTCAAAGCCGCATTAGGAACACCCTCCCGGCCGCCAGCCGCCGCCACTCTTCCAGTGTCCGTCGGCTCCATTCCTGCCTTTCGATCCCGCTCCAGCCCATGACTGGCGCGCATTGTCGCCTGCCCTGACGGGAGACGGCATCCGAGGCAGATGTTCATTCCCGTTGCGGCCTGTTCCTCGCCCAAGATCGAACGCTTTCGGAGCGGCCGCTTCCGACCTCACGTATCCACCATGAAGGACTTTCAATCAGGTCTGTTCCTGAACAAGATTTCCTATGTGCGATCGGGCTCAGGCCCGAACCCCATCGTCGTGCTCAATGGTGGACAGGCTTTCGTCAGGCGTCCGACCCCGGCGCGGTCGCTGCGGGACGCCAAACGCATCGTCCGTCTCCTGCCCCCGGGGCGCCCCGTCTACATCCTGGGCTACGACCCGTCGCCGCCCGCCGAGTATGGAGTCGGCACCATCATTGACGACGTGGCGCGGGTCCTGCGCGAAATCGGCCCGGCCACCGTGATGGGCATTTCCTTCGGCGGCTTCGTCGCCGCGCGTCTTGCGGCGGACCGCCCCGACCTCGTGAAGGACCTGATCCTGATGGTCAGCGCGCATCGTTTCTCGCCGGAGGGACGGCGCAGTGTCGACCGGCAGATCGCCTGCGCATGGGCCGGTGACTTCGAGGGCTTTCTCGACGAGTTCGGCCTGGTGTTCCGTCGGCCGTGGCTCAACTGGCTCATCCGCCTGCGGTTCAGGCAGGAGCGCGGACGGCTGCGGGAAACGATGAACGATCCCGTGACCATCGTGCGCGGCCTCAACGCGGTCGCAGGCGAGGAATTCGGCAGCGATCCGTCCTGGCTCGCCCGCATCACGGCGCCGACCCTGGTGGTCGGCGCGACCCGCGACCCGTTCTTCGACGTGGCGGCCCTCGAAGAGACGGCGCGGCTCATCCCCCGGGCGCAGTTGCAGCTCTTCAGGAACGAAACGCACATGCTCCCGGTCGAGCGGGCGCGGGACGTGGCGAAGGTGGTGGCGCGGTTTCTTCGGAATGACCGTGTTCGACGTCCGTGCGCGGATGCACCGCTCCCGTGAGGACTTCGGCGCATCATGCAAGAGGCGTTGTTGCCTCATCCAGGCTGAAGGAAATGGATGGTGACCGGAAGAGAGATCCAACCCGCAGCCCATGCGCTCATCCCCGTCGACGGTAACCCGGACGAGGATGGGCGACGCCTCTTCATCGCCCTTTGTGTGGCGGGAGCCGCTGTGGCCATGAATGTCCTGGCTGCGGTATTATCCTTGCTGGCGTTGTCTTTGTCCTGATCGGGGATCGGGCCGGAGCGCTCCGATTGAGGAGTCTAGCCATGGAACGCATGAAGCTCGCATGTGCCGCCGTCGCACTGATCGGCATCGGCTCCGACGCCATCGCGCAGAGCCACCCTCTGACCACCGGTATGACCTGCGCCGAGGCACGAGGCCTCCTTGCGGCCCACGGCGCGATCGTCCTCAACACCGGCCCGACAACCTATGAACGTTACGTGTCGTCCAGCGGTTACTGCGGAATCAACGAGCTCTCGGGACCAGTCTGGGTTCCTACTCAGGATATCCGTCTGTGTCCCATCGGCGGGCGCTGCGTGCCCGTCGGTCGCGGCGATCGGTCTTGATCGAACGCATCCTGTGAAGCGCTTCACAGCGGCGTCGAACGGGCGGCGTCATCCTCCAGGCCATCGAGGAAAGCCGAAAGGACGACGCCATGAAGGCGATGGATCAGCATCGGAAGGATCACGAGCCGGCCATGAGGCGATTGCCCGTATCGGTCGCGCTGCTGCTCGTGGTCATGGGCATCAACGTCACGGCGACCATCCTGTCGCTGCTGGCCTGAAGCTGTCCGTCTTTCCACGCGCACGGAAGGACGTGATGAAGCACAAATGAAAACATCGGGCGTGAATTCGAATTCACGCCCGATGCCTGTTTCTTTCAGGGACGCCTGAAGCTCTCCCGCGTGTCTCAGCTCAAGCGCCGCAAGTCGCGGACTTCGCCGACCGGCGAACCGGCATCGCGGAGATTGCCCGTCGCCCACATGGCCGCCTGGGTGCGGTTGGCGACGCCGATCTTGCGCAGGATCGCCTTGACGTGAACCTTGATCGTCGCCTCGGTGATGTCGAGCTTGCGCGCGATGACCTTGTTCGGGTCGCCGCCCATCAGGGATTGCAGGATCACCGTCTCGCGCGGCGAAAGCTTCGATACCTTCGGGTCCGGCGTCCGGTGCTCGGCCAGGGGAATGACCTGGGCCGCACCGGCGGACGAGAGATCCTGGGCGAGAAGCTGGCGGACGAGCGAGCTGGGCAGCATCCGCTCGCCCAGCATGGTGAGTTCGAGCGTCCGGATCAGAACCTGGCGCACACTCGTGGCAAGGCAGAAACTATCCACCCCAGCATCCACGGCGGATTGAACGGCCGGGATGGCGAACTGGTTGGCGATCACGACAATTCGGGTGGCGGGATGCCGAGCCTTCGTCTCGCGGACGAGGTCGAGCGCCTGCTGAAAGTCACCCGTCGCATCGACGATGCAGAGGTCGGGACCGCTTGATGCCGATCCGGGCACATCGAAGCAAGTGCCGGACAGAAGCTGTGAGAGGCCGGCCTGCAGCAGGACGTTCCCGCAGAGCAACTTCGTTGCCACGCGCTGCATGGTTTCGTTTGCCGGCGCTCCGGCATTTTCGGAATGATCCTTGATCATCGGTTGCCCCCCTAGGACAAAATGGTGCGGGTTAGTCCTCCTGGGCCTATCAGGACTCAGAATCCTAACTTGATCAAGGCGTTGAAGGCCTCTTCTACTCACTAAGGAGTACTACGTACCCCCTAAGGGCTCCGTTACGGAAAGCATCTGTTAATATCTCCCAGAGTCCGGCCTGAAACCAAACATCGGAACAGGTTCTGAGCGCCCTGGAATCGATCGGAACGCTCCGCCTCTCGCCCTCCGGATTACCGACTTGGAGCCTCGCCATTAACCCGCAAGCTTAGATTGCATCCGTTGCCGGCTCACCCCCGGGAACGATATTATTCCTCACAGGGTCGGATGGCTGGAGGGGAAACATGCCGGTCAGCAAGGCGAGTGTGTCGAATGAACAGCCGAGGCGCAAGGCGCCGAGGGGCATGATTACCGACAATGACTTGAAAATACTATGGGTGGCGCGGACCCTGACCAATATCGACTTTCAATACGGCGAAGACATCCTGAACCTCGAGAGCAGCGCCATCGACACCGAGCAGAAGCGGTATATCGAGACGCAGCTGCTCCTGAAATATCGCGAGAGGCGGGAGCCCTACCAGAAGCTCCTCGAAAGTCTCCAGTCCTGAAGGCCGTCATAGGACGGACAATAAAGGAGGCCCCGAAAGGGGCCTCAGTTCTTCAGAGGGAGCAACCAATGCTGTCGGCCACGCATCGAGTGTCACCCCGTTGGAGACCGCAGTCAATTCACGTATCCTTACGGATCGTGACGCTCGTGAGCGCCCTCCCCCTTTAGGTCGTGAACGATCTTCAACGAGAGCCCGGCGAAGGCTGCTCCTTCGTGCCGGGCCGCTGAATCTTGTTCTCGTGGAACCGGCGGACGATCTCGGTGGAGAGACTCGCCTTCGTGGTGCCCGCGCCCTGCTCGCGCCCGGCCGCGTAGCAATCCTGCATGGCGAAGGTCTCGTTCGCCCGCGGATGGTAAAATGTCTTTTCCGTGCGGTTGTACGTCCACGGCTCGTCGCTGCAGTTCCGTCCGAAAGCCCCGATCGTATTCTCGACCGCCATCCATTTCAGAGCGGAACCGGGACACTGGCCCTCATATTGCCCGCTATAGGGGCCGATGCGGGGATAGCAGCTCGTCTGGGCGTGGACCACGCCGAGGGAGGACAGCAGGATCGCGGTGGACAGGATCGCTCTGGACATGAGTTCGTTCGCGGAAGAGGTTGCGGCTCAGCTTAGCAACAACGATGACGCAAGGGAATGCATCCGACGACTTCGACCAAACTCCGGGCCATCAACCCGTCACCGGCCGTTCCAGGCCCGCAACGCGAGAAGCGGCGTGAGAATGGGCCAGCCGAAACCCGCGATGAGGATATGGTCGAGGCCCACTCCTTCATCGCCGTCGATGGTCGTCGAGACCGCCAGCAGCAGGATCACGCCGCACAAATAGACCATGAGAACTTCACGCATGAACCCAGCCCGCCTTTGTCGTTAAGGTCGAGCTTTGACGCAGTGCTCACGTGAATCCAATGCGACCGGCGGTCGCCGCATCCTTTCGTCGAATATGAGAGGGCGCGGATCGAGCTGGAAAGGAAGCTTGTCCCATTTTCGGGCCAAAGCCTCATTTTTCCCAGAAAAGTATTCTTTTTCATAAACTTAGCTGAAACCCAATCGATCCTTGCCCGTTCTCAAGCTCAAAGACGAGCAGAGAGGGAGGGTATGGATGCCAAAGCGGCACCATCCTTATGACGCTGAGAGCGAACGGGGCTGGAGCATCGATTCCAGTACCCTGACGCCAGCTGGCCAATCCGAACTTCTGAAGGATCTCGGACGGCAGTTGCAGCAGAACTACCAGAGCATGCTGAAAGAGCCTGCCCCCGATCGCATCCAACACCTGCTGGAGCGCCTGGAGCAGACCCATCATCATGACGAGGAAGACCTCTGAAGACCGGGCAGGCCTTCAGAGATCCCTTGCATCGATTAATGCGACCTCACCCTCTGCGTCGGTTCCGCCGCTGTCCGGACGAACCTCCGCGCGGGATGAGATTGTAGACGAGGAAGCCCGTCAGGATCCCGGCCCCGAGCAGAACCAGCGGATAAGCCCTTGCGGTATGAACCACGTCGGAAGCCTTCTCACGCACCACGTAAAGAGGCGCGGAATCATGGATCAGGCGTTCGGCGCGCCTGAGATTCTCACGGCGGGTGTGAATCTCCAGGTCGTAGCCATCGTCGTCCTCGCGCTCGTGGACGGCGATGCTGTTGCGGGCGAAACCGCTCGCGACCAGGCGCTGGACGGCCCGGTTGGCCTCCTTGCGGGACGGGAAGCTGCCTGTGGCGATAGACGTATGCGGCATCAGTCATTCCTTTCAAACTGCTGACGCAAATTCCTGGCAAGCGCCAAGGTTCCACGTCTTCAATCCGGCAGGAAGTCCGATCCCTCAGGGGTCAATGCCGCCGGGACGCATCCGCCGCCTTCTCGGCTTCCATCAGAACGTCGAGCGCCTTCCAGGGCTTGGGCATGAAGCGCACATCCCGCGGAACCTCGCCTTCGCGCTGGTCGAGCGGCCGCCCGGAGGTGAGGACGGTGCGGACCCAGGGCCATTTCAGGCGCACGGTGCGGACGAGGTCCAGCCCATCCATCAGGCATGGAAGTCGGACGTCGGCGAACAGGAAGGCCACTTCATCGGAATGCTGCCGCAGATAATTCAGCGCCTCTTCCGCGCTGGACGCTTCGACAACCTTCAGGTCGGTTTCCTCAAGGAGCGCTGCCGCCAAGCCTCTGACTTCGAAATCATCCTCGACAATCAAGGCGACACGATAAGGCTCGATTCTCTGTCCCATCCGGCCTTCTCCTCTGTAATCCGGCGGCTGTTCTTGGAGCCCTCTGCAGGTGCAACGAGGCTCGGTGATCGGTGGAAAGACCGTCCCGGAAACGCAAAGCGGGTGGTCGTGGTGAACGAAGCAAGGCGCGATGCACATGGCTCCCCGGCCTGTCACGCCTCTCGAGCACCGAACCCGAAAGTGTAGTGGCACTTCTGGGATCGGATCCGATGCTCCAACTCGTGGCTAGCGCATCCTAACGCACGGGCTTCCGAATTCGCTCGATACGCTGGCCTTCTGGTCGAGGATGCGAATACACAAATTCGATTTCCCGATGGTGCGCCATCAGGTGAAGCCCTGATCACAGAACGGTGAATCGCCGGCTCCGTTTCAGCTTGGCCGTTAAGAAATTTGCCGGCGGTACGTTTTTGCCTTGGAGGAACCTGCTCCCAGGCTGTAGCTTAAGCCTGGACCGAACGACCGCAGGTGAGATGCCGATTGTGCTCAAGGAGACCAAGCTTCATCAAGAGTTCTTGGATCTGGAGCAACATATGAGGCTTCTGGATCGGCAGTTGGCAGATGCGATCCAGCGCATCCGCCACGGCTCCTCCCCCGACCTCGTCGAGAAAGCCAAGCAGGACGAGAAGTTTCTTCTTTCGGAGCTTGACCGCCTCATGACCCGGATGCGCGCCGTCGAGGGGCAGCTTATGCAGATTCAGAAGACCGCCACGCGGCATTGACACCGCTTGATTTCATGTGCGGCAGAGCACCTCGCGCAACGCGACGAAGGTCCATGGTGGCACGCGATTAACGTTAGGTCAGTTCACGAAGAGGATGAGGTATGACCCTCGATGGCGCTCATCTCACATCACGAACCGAGAATGCCGGCGATCGGGCCCCCCGACGCATCGGCATTCCCTTGATACCGACATTGCTAGGCGCATTGGCGATCCTGAACGTCGCGTCCGTCGTTCTGGTGCTGATGGAATAGCGCAGGTTCGCAACGGCCATGCGACGCGCAAAAACGAAAAGAACTGCAAGGCGCTCCGTCAGAGAAGCGACCTTGCAGGTTCATGGACATTAGCCTGTGCATCGTGCGGAACGGACGATCCGTGCCGGGCGATGCGCGGGCCAACAACGATGATCGTGTCGCCGAAAAGCGCAGGCGCTTTAGGCGACCGTCGCCTTACCGCAACCCGAGGAACGACAGGATTGCGAGGACGACGACGATTGCTCCGATGAGCCAGATGATGTTGTTCATGATGATGCTCTCCTGACGTTGGCTAGACCCCATGCCAACGGTCAAGGTGAGCCTTCGTTCCGTCGATCGAGCCCGTCCGATCAATCGCCAGCGCAGTCGGTCACATCCCTGCCGGCCACAGCCCCGGCGGGGCCAATCTGCCGTTGCGACACAGTCGTACAGGCCTCTCGCGTCAAGCCGCGGCTCGTATCCGCCTGCACGCTGCCGTCGAAGACGCGCTCTGTCTCAAAACCCGGTCCGGACTGGTACTGCCAAGTGGAAACGCCGGCCGTGCCCACGCATCCGGACAGCACCAAGGCGAGACACGCAACAGAAGCCAGATTTCTGAAGGCTTTCGACATCACTTACCCCGATCTTTGATCTCGTCTGTTGAACGCACCTTACAGGCAGCGCTTCCGATACGGCAACGCAGCGTGCCGCATCTCGGATCGAGGGCGGGACCACATGTCACCCAACCGGACCCGGCAAAAGAAAAACCCCGGTGTTGCCACCGGGGTTTTTCGATTTGATCGGGAAGCCGATTAGAAGTCGCGCTGAACGCGCAGGCGGCCTTCCCAGTTGTCGCTGTCCTGGCCGAAGGTCGGGCCCCGCGGATCGATGTTGGAGTAGAGAACCTCAACACCGAGATCGAGACCCGAAACGGGCGACCAGATCACGTTCGTGCCGGCGCGCCATTCGGAGAAGTCGAACACCGACGCATTGACGAAGCCGCCAGGTCCGACGCCGGGAACAAGGCCGTTGCTGTAGTCGACACGGGCGTACGAACCGAACACGCTCTGGCGAACCGTCGGTGTCCAATAGTGGTTCAGGCCACCGGCGATGGACCAGCCGCGGCCGGTATTGATGTCGCCATTGGCGCCGACGTATGCATCGACGACGTCGCGGGTCGTCGCTCCGGACGTGACGTTCGGGTCGAAGCCCAGGTAGCCGAGTGCGCCGTCGGCATAGGTGGCGGCGAGCCACAGGGCGTCACCCGCACCGAGCGCGGGCAGGTTGACATAACCCTGACCCGTGACAGCCCAACCGAGCTTGGTGTCCGGGTAATCCACGCCACCGCCGGGGAACGTGACGAGATTGTCGCTGCGCAGCTGGTGCAGGGCGGCACCGAGCTGAGCCGAGCCCCAGGAACCTTCGTACTTCAGGTTGCCCACCACGTCCGGCATCGTCTGGCCGGCCGGCGCGAACACCGCGGTGGAAGCGAAGGTGTTGCCGGTGAAGCTGCCCTCTTCGATCGCCAGCGTGGCCGAGAAGCCGTTGCCGAACGAGAAGGTGTAGGCGAAGGCGTTCACCGTCGGAGCGTCATAGAAGCGGAGCGTACCCCAGTTCTCGTTCGGCAGGTCGCTGTTCATGAAGAACGAGATCGTGCGACCGGCCGTAAGGCCGCCGAACTGCACGAAAGCCTGGTCGACATTCGGAGAGGTCGAGCTGAAGCCGTAGGCACCGGTGTCACGGGTCATCTCGAAGCGAACGAAGCTGCGAAGGAGACCGTAGGAGGTGGCGGTACGAGCGTCGAGCTGGATACGGCCGCGGGCGCGGAAGCCGATGGCGTCGTCGGCGCGGGTATTCGGCTCGAGATACAGGAACTCGGCGCGAACGCGGCCGCCGATGCGGAGGCAGGTTTCGGTGCCGGGGATGTAGAAGAAGCCTGCGCCGTAGGTGGAGCAGACGCGCACGTATTCGACAGGAGCAGCCTTCGCGACGGGAAGATCGGCAGCATGAGCTCCGGCAACAGCCGCGAGACCCGCGACCGATCCGAGGAAGAGGCTCTTAGCGAGCTTCATGGTATTCTCCAAAAAATTCCTGAGTCCAGGACTCATATACAACCGTGACCATAATCAAGCGTCGGCTTGGCGCAACGGGGGCAGACGCGGGGTTCGCCCATACATGGCGCAATCTGCTGAAAAGATAAGCAATTTTGGACGACGCCCAGAATTATCTGGGCCGGTGTGTCATTATCTCAACAACGACGGATCGGGATGACGCAAGGTCATTTCGGGACTTCGAAATCCTGCCGTTACGGCAGGAAACGAGGAGGGTTTTCCCCGCCCGATCAGCCCGCCAGCCCTGTCCTCAATCATTGAAGAAGTAATCCGCATCCCGGCAGACGTAGCCGACGAAGCATTGCGGCGTGTCCCGGGTCGGCACGTAACGCGGATCGGTGGTCTCATTGATTTCGCAGAAGCTGCGGTCGCGGACGTAGCGGTCGTAGGTATAGGTGCCTGTGCCGAGAACGATGGCGCCGCGCGAGAACACGAGGCCGCGCGCCTGGTTGCAGGTCATGCCGGGGGTGAAGGGCCGATTTTGAGCGAGTGCGCTCGAAGCGAAGGACAACGCGACCACAACAAGAGCAACTCGTCTCATACCCGAACCCTTCATACGGACTTGACCAAACGGGAGCACATTTCACGCATGACAACGTGGAAATGTGCTCCCGGTTACGCAAGGGTTCGAGGTTTTTCGAGGAGCCGGCCTAGAGCATCGGCTGCAGGCGCCGCGCCAGCTCGACGGCGGCGGCATAATCGGTCTTGCCGGAGCCCAGCACCGGAATGCCGGAGACCAGGATGGAGCGCGGCATCCACAACTCCGGAAATCCCTGCGCCTTCGCATGGGCCAGCAGCACGTCCCGGTCCGCTTCCGGCTTGTCCGTGATGAGGATGATCTGCTCGCCCTTGCGCGGATCCGGCACGGCCACGACCACATGGTTGCTGTCCGGCCAGAGGCTCTGAACGGTCGCCTCGATGGCGGCCAGCGAGATCATCTCGCCACCGATCTTTTTTCACACATTACTCCTTTGTAGGGACAATGTGAAGGAAGGGAGTGTCACCGAAGCTAAACGGAGCAGGGGTGCCACCAGTGGTGGTTGTAGAGGGGACGGCATAGTCCGGATCCTCCAGGATGGCCTTCACCAGGGCGTCGATGGCGGTGACCCCGCCTCCCCGGCGCTCGACCAACTGGGCGATGTTGGCGTAGAACTCCGGCGGTATCCAGCGGTGGTGCGCGGCCATCGCGTTCACGACATGCCGCATGGCCCGGAGCGCGGACTTGGATCCCGCCTTGAAGTACGCCATCCGGCCCAGGTCGAGATAGTGGCGGCACGTCGTGGTCGGTTTGGCATGCCCGAGCGCCTCG
This sequence comes from Microvirga sp. Mcv34, assembly GCF_024519725.1. Lineage (GTDB taxonomy): Bacteria > Pseudomonadota > Alphaproteobacteria > Rhizobiales > Beijerinckiaceae > Microvirga. The sequence continues at coordinate 33,340 of NZ_JALJRK010000036.1, forward strand.
GCCACCCTGTCGAGCACGAAGTTCTCGACGCGCTGGTCCCAGCGGAACCCATTGTCCGCGAACGCCTCGGCCCACAGGCGCTCGGCGAGCTTGGTGGCAAAGTACGCGCGGAGCCGATGGCCGCTCCCCTGGACATCACACTTGCTGAAGGCGTGCTTGAGGAGGTTGCCGATCGCGTCGGCTTCCAGCGGACCTCTTGTTTTCTCAGACAGGAAGATCTCCGCGGGACCCGGCGGCTCCAAGGCGTTGCTCCACCGCAAAAGCTGGTCCCTCCGGACGCTCCAAATACCGATCGTCACGAGGTCACGGACAAGGTCGATCGGGAATGGCACCTCCCGCGTGACGTTCCCTTTCCCCGTCACGGCGATGTAAATGTTCGTGCGGCGGCGTCGTTCCAGCCGCTCGAGGCCGTCCAGTACGGCCTGCCGGCCCTCGGCCCAATTCGCGACCGCATCGAGGCCTGCGAACTGTGGCTGCCAACCCGCGCGAACAGCCTCTGCCCTATTCTCGGGTTTTGGAACCTTGATCCCCTCCTTCGCCAGCCCAGCCTCCAGCGCCAACACCGAAAATCGCGCCACCTCATCGCGCCTGAGACCGGCTTCCGCCTCCGTACGCCCGATGAGCCAGTTCCGATCACCGAGAGCCGGGCCCTCGGCGGAGCTCCGAAGATGCGCCAACACAGACGCCACCCCCATGTCGTCGGGGGTTGGCCGTTTCGTGGCCTTTCGTCCTGAGGGTTCCGCGCAGCGCCACACCCGGACGCTGCCGTATGCGGTGGCTTGGGGCGGGATGCTGGCACCGCCCCGCCCCTTGCCCCGGTCCGCAGCCCGGTAAGTGATAGGCCCATTGGCGCCGACCAGTTCCCTGTCCAGCAACATCGCTTCGGCCGCGCTCTCGTAGAACGTGAACAAGGTCGAGAGTTTGCGGCCGATGCGCCGATCGGACAGGAGATCCTTGTCACGGCGAGCATCTGCCCCGAGCTTCTTGTTCGCCTCCTTCAAACGCTCGCGCACCTCCTTCATCCACTCGCGCCAGTCGATCATGACCTGGTCGTCGACTTCGTCCCAGCGACATCCCCGGCCTTCAAGATACGCCCACCACTCCCTCAGGATGTATGCCTCGTCCCGCATGGACGAGATCGCGGTGCGCTTGTAGCGGAACGACCATCCGAAAAAGCGGAGGAGTGGCTCGCTGACGGATCCGTCACGCTCGCAGATGATCGGGAGGCCCGGAGCTCGCTCCCCGGACCACTGGAAATCGTCCGGAGCAAAGATCATGCGGTAGTCCTCGGGATTGTGTTGAGACGCCATTACCTCCCCGCTTCTCCGCCCATGAGCCTCAGGCTGAAGATAGAGCACCAAGTGCGTCATGCGAAGCGTCGCCGCCGGCGCTTCCGAGCCGGCTGCTCCGAGCTTGGTCAGGTGCCCATCCACGGCAGGGGCTCAGACCGAGCTTAACGGCACTTAGCTTTCTGCAGAACCTCAAGGCCCTCAGCTGCGGAAACAGGGCGGGTATTCAGAGAACGGATGGCCAACTATCAGATGAGAAAGCTGACGCAACACGGTAACCATGGAAAGGCAGGATCGGGATGTCTGTCCGAACCGGCACGGCCTTGGCGGGCGGGACCGCCCTCCTCCGGGCCCGGGGCGATCCGACGCCTCGGGAGCAGCCGCGGCCGACCCCTGCCCTGTCCCCGAATTCGGGATCAAAGAGAACGATCAGGGAGAACCTCGACGACATGACCACTTCGGCAGCGAGGCGGCGATCGATATCGTGCTTGAAGCCGTCATGGTGCAGCTCGTTCAGCCGAGGAGCTTACGGGCTGTCGCCCCAGAACCTGCGCATGACGCTCCCGAACCTCGCATCCCAGCCCGAGGCGGCTAACGCTGAGAGGATCCCCGGCATGTTCGACCCGTAGAGGAAGGCTGTCCTGACGAATGGTATTCTCAACCCCTCGAGATGCCTGACCAGAACGCCTGAGGAATACTCGAATCCGGGAGCGGCATGACCGGAGAGGATCACGAACTCAACCCTGTTCAGAAGCGATCGGACTTGGGGGTCGGGGCGGTCATCGAGACAGAGGACGTAGGCGAGGTGTCGGTCGATCGCCGCCTTCGGGACCGCGCGACGCAGACGGGCCTTGTCGCGCGGCGGGGTCTTGTCCGACAACCCGATTGGAAGAGCGTCGGCAAAGACCAGGGGCGCAGCTCGGGCAGCCTGAAACTCCCGCTTGATGGCTGCCGTCGTCATTCCCGGAACGCCGCTGTAGCGGGCGGCCAGTCCCGCCGCGGAATTCCAGAAGGCGCATCTGGGACTGCCCCTGAAATCGTAGGGGCCTGCGCCTGGGGTGACAGCCTTGTCGACTTGGGGCTCGCGGCCGATCACCAAGATCAGAGGAAACGGCTTCGCGGTCGTCTCCCCATAGTAGAGGAACGACGGATGGAGGGCGTCGGCGCCCGTCGGCGTCTCCGCCCCAGTAGCATCACGTTTTGTCATAGGCACTCCCTGGCGGAGCGGAGGGTGCGCCAAGTGACCATGACGCACTGTGACGCCCTGCTCAGATCTCTCTTGCGACTAAGGTTGCCCTTCTTCGAGGCCCCATGTCCCCGGGCAGGGAGCGCCGCGCTCATCATGACACACGCACCCGCGGCAGAAGCTGCGCCATCTCGCTGAAGTTCGGGATCCCCGACCAGGCGCCGTATGAACCGACCACGTAGAGGTTCTGCTTCGCGCGCGTGACGGCGACGTTGAGGATGTTGGGACCGGAGCCGGCCCATCTCCTCGCGCCATGCTGGCCCGCGTTCGGAGCGCCGAGCAGGAGGATCACCGTCTCGGCCTCGCGGCCCTGGAAGGTATGGATCGTCCCGACGCGGTCCCTTGCCCACTCGTCAGGTTGCGCCTGAAACGCCGAGAAGACGTCCCGCTCCCGTTCCAGCCGCCGGCGCATCTCCTGCTCGACGATCTTGAACGGCGTGATCACGAAGATGTCCGGCGAGGTGATGCCGGCTGCGGCGACCGCTCTCAGCATCCGGACGACGATCTCGCCCTCGTCGGGACACCACTTGGTCTCCGCCGTCCCGTCGATGTCGAACCAGGAGGACTGGCCCAGCAGCCTTCCGACAGGCCCGGGATCCTTCGGTTTCGGGGCATGCACCATCTCGCCGGCATAGGCGATCTGGTTGGAGATCCCGAACATGGGATCCTGGCAGCGGCGATGCACCAGCAGCGGCACTCCGACAGTCCGCCTGCCCTGGTCCGACCTGAACGACGCCTTCGTCTTGGAGGCCTTGTCCGCAAGCGTCTGCGCGGAGGCGATCGGCGCCGCCCATTCGGCCATGTCGACCTTGAAGAACGTGCAGATCTCGGCAGTGAGGCGGTCGGGCAGCGAGACCACTGGCGGGATCTGGAGCGGATCCCCGACGACGATGGACCGCTTCGCCCGCATGATCGCTCCGACGGCAGCCTGCGGCAGCGCCTGACCGGCCTCGTCGATCAGAAGCCAACCAAGGCTTCCTGGCTTCAGGTCGCCGAGCATCCGGTCGACGGACGCGAACGTGGTCGACACGACCGGGATGACCATGAAGAGCGTGGACCACAGGTCGCCCAGCAGCGCCTTCTTCTCCTCCTCCGGGAACGCCCCCGCCGTGAAGGCGCTCATCAGGGCACCCAGGTTATGCTGCACCTTCTGGGCCGAGGCGTCGACGAACGCCTTCTGAACGTCCAGGGCGGCCATGAAGAGTTCCTCGCGCTTGCGCTGGAGGGTGTCGGGCAGCCACGGAGCCGTCAGATGGATCTTCTCGTGATCGCCGCCGAAGAAGCCTGGGTCGATGAGCCTGTCCCCAATCTCCGCCCGGCCTTTGTCGACCGCTTGGCGTAGCCGGGATACGAGATCCCTTTGGCCTGTTAGGTCCTTCGCCGAGGCCGAGACCCTGCTGGCCAAGGCGTCGGAGGCGGCACGGGCGTCGACCCTCGCCCTCTCTGCTGCCGCCGCCCTTCCCTGGGCTTCCTTCGTACGGTCGGCAAGTTCCTTCGCCTCCCTCGACCACTCCTTCCAGCTGGCGGTGCCGAACAGGCGTGCGAAGAATCCGGGGCGCAACAAGGCATGGCTTGCCTGGGCGATCTCCTGGCGCCTGGCGTCATCGGCCAGCTCCGCGTGTTCGGAGGTTCGCGCATCGAGGGCACGTCTGGCGTCGGCACCCTGCTGCTCAAGCGCTGCGTGCTGCTCCTCGAGCTTGGCGAACTTGTCGCGCTCTCCGGGCAGGCGCTGGCAGGTAGCCCGCAGCTCCTCCAGGCTCTTGAGTTCGGCCTCGATCTCCCGCATCAGTGCCTTGAACCGGGACCTAGCCTTGCGCCAGCGCGCAGCGGCCGCATCTCCCGATGCCGGCTGCTCCCGGACGACCACCTCGGGCGTGCGCCGTTCGATCACCCGTTCCGTAACGGGATCCTTGATCTCGCGGACGACAGACCCTCCCTTGGCCGCCTTGAGATAGACGCGGAAGCCGAACTCCTCGTCCCACCAGAACTTCTGCTGGAAGGCGGCCCGGTTCTTCGCGTTGCCGAGCACGGCGGCGATCAGGCCCCAGGTTTCGACGGCCTTGATGTCAGCGTCCACATCGTCGTCATCGAGCCCGACGGAGTTCGCGAGGCGGTCGCTGATCGAGCGGAAGTAGGCGACCTCGGTTGGCCGGCCGAACTCCTTCTTCAGAGGCAGCTCGCGGCTAACGTTCTCGACGGCTTTGTTGTTGCTCGACGCGACCAGGATCTCGTGCCCCTTGAGGCTGGGATCGAGCCGGTAGAGGTGGAGGAAGGCGTTGCCTCCGACCGATATCTTCTGTCCCGAGCTGGTGAAGGCTGAAGCCGGATCATCGAACCGCACCATGGCGGCGGCGCGGTCGACGACGCAGCTCGCGACCAAGTCGCGCAGCAGCGTTGTCTTTCCGGTGCCGGGCGGACCGTTGACACCCATGATGCCACCGCCGCCTCCAAGCTCGGAGCGAGCCAAGTTCACGGCAGCCTGCTGGAGCAGCACGAGCGGGTGACCACCCTGTGACGGCCAGCGCGCCGGAGGCATCTGGGCCGGAGCAACCGCGGGCTCGATGAGCGTCAGGTCGGCGAGGACGTCCTCGGTCTTGCCGGGATGCTCCATGCCGAGATAGCGCCGCAGGCCAGGACCGGCGTTGCCGTTGCCGACGAGTTCGGACGCCCTGGCGAGGTCTGCCAGGAAGAAGGAGTTCAGGAGCGAGGCTTCCGGCGGCGTCTTGGACTTGTAGTAATGGTAGACCCGCAGGGCGAATGTCGGCTTCTCGACGAGGTGTGCGGGTAGCCGGAACTGCGCGACGAGCCAATCGTGCGCCCGCCGGACGGTGGCCATGTCCAGCGGCAGTGGCTTCCCGTTAGAGTCCTTCCGCCGCACGATCTGGTCGACGCGGTCGAGCAGGGTCCGTTCGACCCGCGGCCATGCCCCTAGCCCTCCGAGGTTGAGCTTCAGGGCATGCGGCAGGGCCCATGCGAAGGAGGACACGGCGATGGCATTGTCCTCAAGAACGAAACCGGCCTTGTCCACCAGCACGGCTGCGATCGCTGCCTTCTCTCGCTCCCGGCGGCTGCGCTCCTCGTCGGTCCCGAAGGCCTTCATGAGCTCGTCGGTCGCACGGTCCATCGCGATCGCCCCGAGGACCACCTGATAGTAGAGCTTCTTGTTGGGACGCGAGCGCTCGCCCGCCCCCCATGGCACCTGCCCAGCGGCGAGGTCGGCAACACACCGGCGGTCGCCGGCAGCCAGATCCTCCGGCTTCCGGTAGGTCTGGGGCGACAGGGCTTCCAACGCCGTCCATGCGGCGAGCAGGGCACGCGGCTCGTCAGGGCCCGGGGGGCTCGGGAACGTGGGCAGCGTACCCAGGTCCTCGGTCGGGGGAGCTGACTGCTGCCTTGGAGCCTCTCGCGGTTCCACCGGCCTGTGGGAACGCGGTTCGTCAGCTGGCGGCTCAGGGGCCGGTCGAGGTGGAAAGGGCAGGACGGTGGCGGTCGGCGACGGCTCCGGTGCAGCCCTCCCGGTCGCCGGGCACTGCGATCCGCCGGCACCCACGGCCTGAGCATCGGCTCGCCTGAGATGCAGCAGGGCTTCCCCGACTTCGGCTGCCAGATCCCGGGCCTTGGGCCGGTCGCGGTGCTTCAGTTCCTCGGCGAGCGCCTCCAGGACGGCGCGGTTGTCGCGGGAAGCCTCAAACAGAGCTGTGAGCTCAGTAGTCCCCTTATTGAAGTACGGACGTTGCCCCGACATGCAGCACTCGATCTCATATGGCTCTTGAACAGCCTTTTCTGAGATGTCAGCTGCGAAGCTCCGCGTGTCAATTCCGCCTTAGGTGTGGCTGATTATCCAGGACGCAGGTGGTCAGCGCCCAACGCCTTTGCGGATCTCCTCATAAGCCCGACGCACTGTCCCCTGCCCGGAAATCCGTTCCAAGCGATGGGCGGCGAGGTGCCACCGAGGAATCATCCTGAAGCGCTCGGAGGGCGATGTTGGCGGCCATGTGAGACGTCAGCCGTCCGACGACTACGATCACCTCCGTTCGGCCCGTCCTCCGCTGCAGGTCCTCGCAGCCCCGCGCCCTCGGCCAGGTCCCTCCTGCCCATCGACGAGGTGCACGATGAGGCGGTCGAGCTCCGTGCCGGACGGGCATGGCTGACTGGAAGGGACCTGCCGGCCATGGCGCCGTTTAAGAAGGTGGTCGTCGCCTTGGCCAAGAAGATTGCCTGAAGCAAGTCTTATGAGCCAGGAAGCAAGGGAGCTGCCACGCCGGCGGAAGCATTGGCTGCCCGTTTAGACATGTTTGCCCTGTGGAGCGTCCGGGCGGCACGCAAACGACGGGGTCATGTCTCGCCAGAGTGGACGGGACGGCCGGAACCAGACCATCGGCCTCGCACGCGATCCATCGCTTGCAGCGAACCCAATTCAGTCGCGCCTGTTCAGGCCGCCTGCTTTGGCTTCAGTTTGGAAGCCGTTTCACGGGATCCTCAAGAGTGCCTCGAAAATAATGCAAAGCTAAGTCGAGGACTCGACAGACAAAAAGTCTGATTTCTGACAACCTGATTTTTGCACCCTGCTGGTCCGCCCAAGGACAACCCTCAGATTGTCCGGACTGCAGGCTGGGGAAATTTCATGAAACCAAATCGGACGCTCAACGCCGATGCCGATACAGCCGTGGCCAGGCATATGGTGACCAATCGCCTCCTGGTGTCGCTCAGTCCGAGCGATCGCGCTCTGCTCGAACCGCATCTCGAAGCCGTCACTCTGTACCAGGGAGAGATCCTCTTCGATCCGGGCGATGAAGTCACTCGGACTTACTTCCCGGGCGGCAGCACGATGGTCTCGCTCATCGTCCTCATGCACTCGGGACGAGGCGCGGAAGCGGCCACAATTGGGCGCGAGGGGGCGGTCGGGGGTATCGTCTCGTCAGGCCACAAGCCAGCCTTCACGCGCGCCGAAGTCCAGATCCCCGGTCCGGCGCTGCGCATCGAGACGACGCGCCTCGAAGAAGCCAAAGTGCGGTCCTCGACGTTGCGCGACCTGTTCAGCCGGTATGCGGACGCGCTGCTGGCGCAGATCATTCAATCCGTGGCCTGCAATGCCCTGCACTCATTGGAGGCGCGGTGCTGCCGCTGGCTGCTGACGACCCAGGATCGCGTGAACAGCAGCGAAATCCCGCTGACCCAAGAAGCCCTCGCTGAGATGCTTGGCGTGCAGCGCACCACGATCACGGGGGTTGCCAGAGCATTACGCGCCCGTGGGCTGATCCGCTATGCCCGCGGCCAGATCATTGTCATGGATCGGACCCGCCTGCAGGAAGCGTCCTGTGAGTGCTATGCGGCCGTCAACCAGCACTTCAACCGCGTCCTGCCCGAGGTCCGGCCGCAGGGCATTATCACGGCGACCGATCTGTGAGCACGCAGTCAAACCGCCGATCAAACACGAAGACGGTGGCCGAGCGCTCGTTTCATAGGCGGCACACTCGTCATGAACGATGAATGCCTGGGTGCGTCGCCCCAGCCGAAGGATGGCGGCACAGGAGTTATTCCAGGGCAACAGGAGAATCCTGCTGCCGGACACGAGCATCTGCTCGCGCTCGCGCTCAAGGCAAGAGACCTCGGCCTGTGGTGGATTGACCTTGAGAACGACCAGTTCCACGGCGATGCGATCTGCCGCCGTCTTCTGCTTGGTGCGGATGACAGTCCGGGGCCTGACTGGCCGATGAGCATGGCGGCCTTTCTGGCGCTCCTGCATCCGGACGACCGTGCGCTGACGCGCACCCGCCTGCAACGAACCTTCGAGGCTGGATATGGCTCCCGGTACGTCGACGAGTTCCGGGTCCTCCGGCCCAGCGACGGAGCCCCAGTCTGGATCGCCGCGACCGGCATGGTTGACCGACCGCCGGATGGCAAGCCTCATGGCCGCTCAAGCCCCCTCCGCCTTGTTGGCACGCTTCAGGACATGACGAGGGACGATCCGGGCATCGCGGGAGTTCTGGAGGGCGAAGCGCGCCTCAAAGCCATCCTCAACACCATGCCCCAAATGGTCTGGTCGGCGCGGCCGGACGGCTACCACGACTATTACAACGACCGCTGGTACGAGTTCACCGGCACGCCCTACGGATCAACCGACGGGGACGCCTGGAGCGGGATGTTTCATCCCGACGACCAGAACAGGGCGTGGGAGCGCTGGCGGCATTCACTCGCCACCGGGGAGCCCTACGAGGTCGACTACAGGCTGCGCCGTCACGACGGCGAGTATCGCTGGACCTTGGGCCGAGCACTGCCGATCCGGCGGTCTGACGGATCGGTCGAGCGATGGTTCGGGACCTGTACGGACGTCCACGACCTGAAATCGTCGGAAGAACAACGGGAGCTGATCGGTCGCGAGCTGTCCCACCGGATCAAGAACATCTTCGCGGTCGTCTCGAGCCTCGTGACCCTTACGTCGCGCGGCGACGATGCTGCCAAGCCGTTCGCAAGTGAGTTCCTGCAGCGGCTGAACGGCCTTGCGCAAGCCCACGAGTACATTCAACCGCATACCCCGTGGTTCGAAGTCGAGCCGACGCGGCGGACGGTACTGCACCTTCTGGCAATTCTCATTCGTCCGTACGCTCAGGAGCAGGCTGCCCCCCCTGAGCCGTCGAACAGCCCCCATGATCGTCGCGTGGCTGTCGCGGGCGATGATGCTCCTGTCGGAGTCAGCGCAGGTACGGCTCTCGCTCTCATCGTGCATGAACTTGCCACCAACGCCATCAAGTATGGCAGCCTCTCACAACCCGACGGTCGCGTGACGATCACGGGGGAAAGCCTTGCCGGGACCGAATACCGTCTGACCTGGCAGGAGCGGAACGGACCAGCGGTTGAGGGGCCTCCCACACGGCAGGGCTTTGGGACAAGGCTGGCGCAGAAAAGTGCGACCTCCCAGCTGGGAGCCGTCATGGAGCAGGATTGGTCCCGGGATGGTCTTACCGTGCGGTTGACGATGCAGACCGACACCCTCAGTCGGTGACCGAAGGCACGATCGCATCATAGATCCGGCGCACGGTGCCGTAGCAAGAGCACGACGCAGCCTCGAGCCCCGGCCGGTCGAGCACTGTCATCCGCCCGTGGTCAACCCGCAACAAGCCATTCTCCTGGAACTTCGCGGCAACCGCGCTGACGCTCTGACGCCGGACGCCAAGCGTGATGGCAAGGAAGGCTTGGGACAGATCGATCGTGTCGGCGCCGTGTGCCCGGTCATGGGCGACGAGCACCCAGCGGGCGCAGCGGGCCGACAGCGGGTGCAGCCCGTTGCAGGCCGCCGTCTGGATGGCCTGCTTGAGAAGCACCTTGCAGTATCTCAATAGGAGGTCCCTGAGTGGGGCATACGTCCAGGACAAAGCCAGGAGCCCATCAATCGGAACCCGGGTCGCGGTGCCCGGAACCTGGACATCGGCGCGGCTGAGAGCCCGGTGATCTCCGCCGAGAACGGCCCAGAAGCCGAGGTAACCTTCGGCTCCTATGGTCAGCGTGCCGGCTCCTCGACGGTCGCCCATGTCCGAGACAAGGGCGATGACGCCGCTGTGGGGGAACAGCACCTCACGGACCGGCTCTCCAATCTCCTGGAGGACGCGCCCGCGGGCGAGAGGAACAATGCTGGCTTGTTCGGTCAGGGCCGTCAGTACATCTTGGGGCAGGATGGCGAGGAGGCGGTTCTGCCGGTGTAGCCTGTCGGACGATGGATCTCGGCTTGGAAGGGGCACAGGCTTGACATTCACGCTGGTTGCGGCTTCCGCGAACAACGCGCGACGCCGCAACGGGTTCATGGCCCATCACCACTGGCGCCGCCGCGCGAGGGCTACTCAATGGGGGGCACGCGCGACCGCCTGCGCAAAGGGCCGAAGGAGACCATCGACATGATGCCCGCCGAGCTGCCTGAGCAGCGCGCCGAAGCGCCCGTCATCCGGATCGCGACGCGGGATTTCAGATGAGGCTTGCTTGGCATCGACAGATTGGGTGCAACCAACATCGTGCTGTGGCCCAGAGTTATCACATTGAAGCGATATTCTGGTCTCATTCAGTCCTTGCACGCATCCAAGCCATGAAACTTTGCCCTCTGCCACAGGGCGCGACCGTTTACCCCTAACGGGCGCGGCCTCACCATGACTAAAAGCCTCGTTGCCCAAACCCGCCGGATCCGGATAAGCAAAGCACGACTTCCGCGACCAAGCACTGCCCGCTAGGGTGTTTCCAGGTTAATTATCCTACATGCAGCCAACCTCAATCCAAGAAGGCGTTTCTGCCGCCTTCGATTCCTTGCTTGGCGACCGCCTTGCAATCCTCTGTGGTGCAGGGCTCTCTATGGCGGAGCCAAGCTCCTTGCCGAGTGCGGCAACGCTGGCGAGGGAGGCCAAACGCAAGTATGACGCGCAGTATGGCGCTACCCGAGATCCGCTACCACCCGGCATTGAGGACCAGGCGGAGTTCTTCTTCCGCCGCGGTGAGCTTGCGACGGTCTATCTCCGCAACCTGATCGACCCGAACGCTTTCGCCGGGCACCCCAATTCCGGCCATCACGCGGTCGCCGACCTGCTCCTTGTCCGAGGGCTTCGGATCGCCGTCACGACCAATGTCGACTGCATGATCGAAGCGGCCGGACACATGCTTTTTGGTCAGATCGGCATGGGCATAGATGGCGTCAGCGTCGCCAGGCTTCCGCCCGTATCCTCGCCTCTCCTAAAAATTCACGGCTGCCGAACCTGCGATCCCGACAATACGGTCTGGGCTCCCGGCCAGATCGATGCCGACCCTGTGGCGCAGCGCATCGCCTCAAGCGAGAAGTGGCTGAGCGCCAACCTTCTCGACCGGGACCTCCTCGTCGTCGGGTACTGGAGCGATTGGGACTATCTCAACGCCGTGCTGGAACGCACGCTAGGGGCTGCCCGCCCGTCAAAGGTCATCGTCGTCGACCCTGCAGACAGCGCTGCATTTCCCGAAAAGGCCCCCTCACTTTACGCCCTGGGCCAGAGGGCAGCGGCCGGCTTCCATCATGTCAGGGCGTCAGGGGCAGAGTTCCTCGACCGCCTGCGGCTGGATTTCTCGAGATCGTTCGTGCGCCGTGTCCTGTTCTCGGGCCGAGACGAGTTCGAGGTTGAGACCGGCAGCTTGGCCGAACCCGCATGGTTCGAGCTCCCGGACGCCGACAACGATACATTATGGCAGATGCGCCGGGACCTGGAAGGGCGCAAACCACGCGAGCCATCTCGCGAAACCGTTCCTCCGGAAGAGGCGCTGCTTGGGCTTATCCTGTTGAAGCTGAGGGCTGGCGGCGCAGTCCCTGACGGGCCATACTGGCGCTTGAACGGCCGCCTGATCCGGGTCCTGCGTACGCCCAACCAGCCGCTCCACCGAGTAAAGGCTGACTTCGAGCGAGAGACGGCACCGTCCGTAGCGCCAGATATCGTCATTGCCGTGGGTGCCGAGGCTTACCCGCTCCCGTCCGATATCGTCCGAGGCGCGACGACGCCGACCATCACGCGGGGGAGCTCGAGCCGCTGGCTCACCCGACCTGAAGCCGTCCAGGAGTTGGGCCTATGATCGACATCACATCGGCCAGCGCCGAAATCCTGTCGGAGGCCGGCTTCTCCACGGACATCATCGACCTGGGCGAGCGAACCGGACTTGCGTTCGAGAGCGACACCGTCCTCGGGTTCCTCATCGCTTATGACGGCCCAGAGGACCTATTGGCCGCTTGGGACAAGGATGCCGAGCGGGCTGTCGCGTCCCAACAGTTCGGCCTCCGCCGCGCAGGCCAAAAGGCATGGAATACCTACATGGTCCTGCTCGCCAGACGGGATGCCGACTTTGCCGGCGCGACGACCCTGGGAGCGATCGAGGAGGACCTCGTAGGCACGCGTAAGATCGCACGGGCCGGCATTGCCGACATGTCGGATCTGCGGGCTGCCCTCCTGCCGCTGCTCCCGCTTCAAGCCGCCCCCATGCTCGAGGCCGTCAACATGCCCGACGAGATCCGCGAGCGCACGACCGAGCTGCCTGTGCGCGCAATCGAAGCCTTCTTCTCGAACGCCGACGAAGCCGCGATCATTCAAGTCCTAGAGGAGGCACCGTGAAGCTCGCCTATGTCGACCTTTGCGGCTTCCGCGGGTACCGGAAGCCGATCCGCATCGAGTTTGCCGAACGGTTCACCATTATCGACGGCCGAAACGGCGTCGGAAAGAGCACGATATTCGATGCGATCGAATTCGCGCTGACCGGCACCCTGAGCAAGTACAACGACGCGAAGGCTGCCGGCCAGTCCGTGGCGGACTACATCTGGTGGACTGGCAAGGGACCGTCCCCGGACGATCGGTACGTCGACGTCGGTTTCCGGAGCGGGGATGAGGAGATCAACATCCGCCGCACGCAGTTCGGGGAGCCCGATCCCGCGCAGCTGGAGAAGGTTGCCGCAAGACTCTGCGACTCCGCTCTCGCCCCCCAATCGCCGTTGAAGCAACTCTGCTCAACCTCGATCATTCGGGACGAGCACATCGCCAGCCTCAGCCTCGACCTCAAGGAAACGGAGCGATACGCGCTCCTGCGCGAGGCGCTCGGAGCCAACGACGCGGACGAGTGGATCACGAAGGCTTCGCAGCTTTTGGCCGCGTCAAAGCGCAGAACGACTGCGGCGCAACAGGAAGTCACCGCGGCAAACAACGCCGTCGCGCTCACCGCCCGTCGGATCGATGAAGTCCGCGCAGGCCTCGTCGCAGACGAGGTCATGTCCGAGGCAGTTGCGCGGCTACGACTGTTCGCTGACACGCAAGCGTCGCCAGACAAACTCGCGGGTCCAGTCCGCGAGCGCCTTGCCGCCGCCGTCGCACGCATCGACGCGCTTGAAAGCCTCGCCTCCCGGTGGGAGGCGGCCCGCGAACAACGCCTGCGCCTGCCAGACCTCGCCAAATCCCGGCAGGAGGCAGAGGACGCCAGCGACGACGCCGCAGAGGCGTTGAAGACTGTGTCACAGAAGCCTGCAACAGCGTCTGCATCTGCCCTGGCCGCGCAAGCTCGCGACTTGATCGGCCTGATTTCGCTCGGCCGCAAAGTCGGCCTCCAGGGCGGATGCTGCCCGCTGTGCGCGAAAGGCCAGCCGCACGAGGACTTTGAGAACGGCATAGCGGTCGCCGAAGCACTCGCGCGACGGCTGGACGACCAAGCCGCTGAGGAGGCGAAGCGCGAGCAGGCAATCGAGGCGGCCAAGAGCGCTCTTGCGACCGCTCAAGCGAATGCAGCGGCGTGCTATGCCGCCTATCGCAAGGTGGAGGACTTCCTCAAGACGTTCGACAACGACCTCAAGCTGAATGGCTTGGCGGAAGGACCGACACTCGACGAAATCAAGAACCGTCAATCCGAGCTCCGGACATCAATCGAGGCCGCTCGCAAGGACCTGCGCATTCTTGAGACGCTCCGCCTCAGCGGCGAACTTGAGAGGGCCCAACATGCCGAGGCCGAAGCCAAACAGATCCTCACGCGGACCCAGGAACGGGCCGGTCAAGCACGGCGGGCTGAGGCCGTAGCGTCCGCCATCCATGATGCGGCCCGAAGGGCAGCCAGCGAAACCCTCGATCGGCGGCTTGATCGGGTTCTTCCGCTCATGGCGGAGTTCTACCGTCGACTGCGTCCGCATCCGGTCTGGCGCGACATCGAATACTCCATCCGAGGCGACGTGAAGCGTTTCCTGAAGCTCCAAGTCGGCGAGAACCTCAATCCGCAGTTTCTCTTCTCCAGCGGGCAACGAAGGGCGACCGGCTTGGCATTCCTGCTATCCATCAACGTCTCGCTGGCATGGAGCCGGTGGCGCACGATCCTGCTCGACGACCCAGTCCCGCATGTCGACGACTTCCGCACCGTCCATCTGGCGGAGGTCGCCGCCCAGCTGGTGGCGGAGGGGCGCCAGATCATCTGTGCGGTCGAAGATGCAGCGCTTGCGGACCTCCTTTGCCGACGGCTGCCGGTCGACCGGCTCGGCGGTGCCAAACGCGTCACTCTCGGCACGGATTCGGACGGTGCGCTCGCGAAACTGAACGAGCGTGACCTTTCGCCAATGATACGCCGGGCACTTGTCAGCCAGCCGGAACGCTCTGTGGCAGGATAGCAAATGCAACGATCCTGGGAGTAGCTTGCAACCTGCATCAGTGATTCAAATTCGGTCACGGATGCCGCCGCGTTCGATCAAACGACTAGGCCGACGACAGTGCCGTTGCGGTTAACCAGTGCGATTTTGATACCGGCCCGACTGACGAGCGGGCGTTCCCGCCAGACCTCAGCCAGCCGGCGGAAAAAAAGCGTGTCCGGCACCGCGACGACCGCAATGTCGTCGGCGGAAACGTCGAACAGGAGCGTCTGGCCAAGCGCCGTCGTGAGCAGCGAGTGCTCTGCGCGTCCGGCCTTGTGGACCAGGGGTCCGTTCGTGCATTCCGCGATGATCCGGCGGCCGTCGACCGTCGCGACCACATCACCTTCGCCCGGCCGCGAGTGCACCCGGATCGTCTTGTCACCGCGCCGGTAAGCGCCGGTCCAGGCGTTCCGGCCGAGCTGCGGCTCTTTGATCGGCTCCCATCCAGTGACCGCCATGAAGCGGCCGATATCAAAGGTAACGGTCTCGCGGACCTTTGTGCTGGCAGCGTCGATCGCGACGCTGGCCATCGCACCGGAGCCAGGAAGCGACAGGATGAACTCGGCGAGCCGCAGGGCCACTTCGGCTTCCAGCATGCGGCCGACTGGCAATCCGAGCTCTGACGAAGCTTGGTCACTCATTCCGTTCGGCAATGGCTTGTTCCGTCTTATCGCCGCACCGAGCGCTTCTATGCCATGCTCGGGTGATCAGCTTGCTGATCGGCTGGAAGAGCCTCCCTGGCCCGAGCCGACAGCTCGATCCGGTTCCGGCCAGAACGCTTGGCGAGGTACAGTGCCTCGTCGGCCTCCGAGTACAGCCGCTCGAACGGCTCCGACTGATCCCGGATGGCAACGCCGGCTGACATCGTGATCCGGACCGCGCCGCCGGGCGTGACAAACGGTGTGGTCTCGATCGCCCGCAACAGGTCACGGAGCGCGGGAATGATCTGGTCGAGCGAGGCGTTCGAGGAAATAAGAGCAAACTCCTCCCCACCGAGGCGTCCTACTAGCCCGTGGCTGGCCAGACGTTGGGTCATGATCCGACCGACAGCCCGGAGCACGGCATCGCCGGCCCGATGGCCATAGGTGTCGTTCACGGCCTTGAAGCGGTCGATGTCCGCGATGACCAGCACCATCGTCCGTGAAGTTGGAGCCTCGCTGGCCTCCATCAGGGCGCGTCGGTTGGGGAGCCCCGTGAGGGGATCAGTGCGGCTGAGATCCTCCAAGGCGTCCTTAGCGCGCTGCAACTCCCATTGCGCGCGAGCGAACATTGTGGCGACTGGCGTTGCGATCACGGTCACGGCGACGACCGTCACGGCCCACGACCTGAGGGCAGTTGTCCACGTGGAGAAGAACAGGAGTTGCTGGGTGATATCGATCGCAAGGGCGACAACGAGGCTGAACACGGTCACGAAGACGACGTAGCGAACGAGATCACGCCGGCTGGCAATCGTGGGTCTCGTCAGGCGGGTCAGGAAAGATCGGACAGGGGGCATTGTTCTCTGCTCGGTGGGCCCCGCCTGTTACCATGCCTAGGTTAATTTCCCAGGCAGGGGTGGTATCGCATCGGACTTCTCGCCTCCGTTCAGGCCTTCGCCTCTAATGCAATTCACCTGGTGAAGCGGCTGAGCATGCTGCCTGTGACCGGGGATGAGGCCCTGCGACAATTCTGCACCCACCGGGCTGTAGCAGTCTTTGACACAGGACTGCCGGTATGGCCATGGTTTGTTCCATGCCGATTCGCAAATCCATGAATGTCTCGCTCACCCCTGAACTCGAACGCTTCGTCGCCGGGCGTGTCGCCTCGGGCCGCTACCAGAACAACAGCGAGGTCGTCCGCGCGGCACTGAGGCTGCTGCAGGTCCAGGAGAGTAAGGACGTCGTCGGGATCGACGGCGCCGAACCACAACCATCCAAAGCTCCGTCATCCGTGAACCCCAATGCCGACCCGTTTGCTTCGTAAGCTGCTCCAATCGGACCGCGAGCGCTTCCTTGAGAGCCTGCTTGAGAGCGCGACCGACTACGCCATCATCACCCTCGATCTCGACGGCTGCATCACCAGCTGGAACAGCGGAGCCGAGCAGGTGCTGGGCTGGTCCGAGGCCGAGGTGCTGGGGCAGAACGCCAGCCTGTTCTTCACCCCTGAGGATCAGGATGCGGAAGTTCCGGCCCAGGAGATGGCAATCGCCCGCGATTATGGCCGGGCGTCTGACGAGCGCTGGCACGTCAGAAAGGGCGGCGAGCGCTTCTGGGCCAATGGCTCCCTGATGCCACTCGTCGACGAAGCCAGTGGCGTGATCGAAGGCTACCTCAAGATCCTGCGCGACCGCACCGAGCAGAGGCTGGCCGAGGAGAAGACCCGCCAGAGCGAAGCCTTCCTACGCGGCGTACTGGAGAGTTCGGGCGACACGATCACAGTCCTCGATCTCGCGGGCCAGATCGAGTTCATGAATGAGGCTGGGCTGCGGGGAATGGAGGCCGAAGACGCCGAGGCCATCCGGAGCCTCCTCTGGGCAAGCCTCTGGGAGGGAGACGGGGCCGCCGCAGCTGGGGAAGCCATGTCGGCCGCCATGACTGGCGGCACCGGGCGCTTCAGCGGCTTGGCCAAGACCCTGAAGGGCACGCCGCGCTGGTGGGACGTGCAGGTCACGCCGATCGCTGGTTCCGACGGCCGGCCGGACAGGCTGCTGGCGATCTCACGGGACGTGACGGATCACAGGCAGGCCGAAGCCACCTTGCGCGAGACGGTCGAGCGCTACAGCCTCGTCACCCGCGCCACCAACGACGCCATCTGGGACTGGGACCTCGTGCGCAACCATGTCCAGTGGAATGAAGCCCTCTACACCGCCTATGGCTACACTCCCCACGAGATCGAGCCGAGTGGCGAATGGTGGTTCGCTCACATTCATCCTGATGACCGTCAAAGGGTTGAGGACGACATTCGCTCGGCGATCGCAGGGGGCGGCGAAGAATGGAGCCATGAGTATCGCTTCCGGTGTGCTTCCGGCCACTACGCGACCGTGTATGACCGCGGGTACATGGTGCGGGATGCGGCAGGGCGTCCGGTACGCATGATCGGCGCGATGCTCGACATCACTGCCCGCAAGCGGGCGGAGCAGGAATTGGAGATGGTCCATCACGAGCTTGGCCACCGGCTCAAGAACGTGCTGACGATGGTCCAAGCAATCGCCTCCCACACCCTGCGCAACGCTCCGTCCATGGAGGTCGCCCGCGAGACCCTCGCGGCGCGGCTGGTCGCGCTGGGCAAGGCCCAGGACCTGCTCATCACCAAGAGTTCGGAGGAGGCCGAGATCGGAACGCTGGCCCACGCGGTGCTCGAGGCTCACCGCGCTTCGGAGCCGGAGCGCTTGCGCATCCGAGGCCCGCGCGTGCGCCTCAGCCCGCAAGCGGCCTTGTCCCTGGCCCTGATCCTGCACGAGCTCGCCACCAATGCTGTCAAATACGGGGCGTTGTCCAATGAGCAGGGTTATGTCGACTTGGTCTGGACAGTGACTGAGACCACGCCGGCGTGCTTGGCCTTGCGCTGGTCGGAACACGGCGGTCCGAGGGTGGCCGAGCCCCAGCGCAATGGATTTGGCTCGCGCCTGATCACCCGCGGCCTGGCGGGCGACATCGGCGGCGACGTGACGCTCAGCTACGAGCCCGCCGGCGTGGTGTGCACCATCACGGCTCCGCTTGACAGTCTAGCCGCCTCCTCCGTTCAGGAGACCGCCGCATGAGCATGGAACCTTCCCGCAGGGATAGGCTTTGTGCGGGTCATGACTGAGACTGACCCTGCCCCGCGCTTCGTCCTTGTCGTCGAGGACGAGCCGATTATCCGCATGAATGCGGTCGACATGCTGGAAGAAGCTGGATTCGAGGTTCTGGAGGCTGGCAACGCCGATGTGGCCCTCAAGCTTCTGGAAACCCGCGCACATGAAATCGCGGCGCTGTTTACGGACATTCACATGCCAGGCTCGATGGATGGTATGGCCCTGGTTGCCTTGGTCGCCGAACGTTGGCCGCACATCCGGCCTTTCGTCACGTCAGGGCACACAACACTTCGGAATACCGACATCCCTGATCATGGCCGCTTCCTGGCCAAGCCCTATCGTTCGGCGCAGCTCACCGCAGTTGTCGGCGAGGCGTTTGGATAGGCGTGCGCAAGCCATCCGGGTCGTGGATCAGATTCATACGTCGTTGGCCGAAAAGGATCTCCGGTCGGCGTCATTGAGCTTGGCGATCAGGGGAAGGAACCGCTCAGGCGGCGGCTCCTTGAGATAGCTCTTGTAAAGCTTTCGCAAGGCGACACCCAGCATATGGATGCTCTCGCGCTGCGAGAACGTCAGGGGCGCGGGGATGGAACGTCCACGGTTGTTTGTCTCCGACATGGCGACTCGCTGTGCAATTCACTCGGGCTCGTGAGAGGCGAACACGCCCAATGACGAACCGGTTCCCACGGCAAGACTCGCAGCATTGCAGGCTTTCGATTCCAGTCGGGCTTCACTGGCGGACCTTCTCGTCGTCGCGGTCGCTGAACCCTCGGAGGAGCGCGTCGAAGCCCCTGCCATCTGGACTGCGACGAGGGACTTCCGTTGATCCGCCCCGCCGTGCCATAGGTGCCCGTCATGCAAGAGCCCGACCCAAAACAACGCACGAAGCTCATCAAGCTCGGAACGCGGCAGTGCCGCTACATCGTCTCGGAGGACCTTCGCAGCGCCGTCTGGTGCGGAGGCCCAACGCCCGAAGGATCGAGTTGGTGCGACTGGCACCGCAGGCTCGTCTACGTCCCGGCACAGCCCCTGAAGATCCGGCGCGAGGCGCTGGCGTCGTGAGCCGGACGGGTCGTGCGGGCCGCTCGATTCCAGGCCGGAGCGTGCAAGTGACAGTTTATGCGCGGTACCTTGAAAAGCCCTGATCCCTCCTGAAAGGTCCCGCTCAATCAGCTCACCCGCCTCAGCGTTTCAGGAGCGTGCTCCGGACGACATCCCAGACCTCGCGGTTCTGGCCAACGAGCAGGCCGGGGCGTTGGTCCGAGGGCCGGTACTCCGATCCGTCGAGGCGGGCGACATGCCCTCCGGCCTCTTCGACGAGGAACGCGCCGGGGGCATGATCCCAGGGCAGGAGACGCCAGAACATCAGGAAGTTCTGAGAGCCCCGGATGATCGAGGGATAGTCGACGCCGGCGCACTTGGCTCCTGGCAGCACGTCAGCGAGCCCGGACGATCGTACCGCTACCTGCTCCTTGAGCTCCTCCGGCAGGAACCGCGTGAGCACGGAGCCGCGGCATTCCGAGGCGGACAGGGATGCCGTCGGCGTACGAACCCGCACGCCGTCGATGAAGGCTCCATCGCCGCGGGAAGCGACCGACAGCTGGCCGCTGACCGGGTCCAGCAGCCACGAGGCCGTCGTCCGGCCATCTTGCAGGAGCGCGACCATCACAGAGAAGGCAGTCGAGCCTGCCACGAAGTTGGCGGTCCCGTCGAGCGGGTCGACCAGCCAGACACGACCTTCGTCGAGCCCGTCCATCAGCGACGGATTCTCGGCGACGGCCTCCTCGCCAACGACGCGGGATCCAGGCAGAAGCGCCGCCAGCCCGGGGCTGATGATCTGCTCGGCCTCGCGATCGGCGACCGTGACGACCTCGCCAGGTGTCTTCTCCTCAACGTCGCCTTCCAGCAGCTTCCGGTAGCGCGGCAGGATGGCCTCGGCAGCGGCGTGCCGCAGGATCGTCGCCACCTCGTCCATGACGTCTGAGCGCATTGAAGTATCCTTCGTGCCGTCACCAACTCGCCGAACCTTTAGCCGACGGCGAACGAAACCGTCAGCTCCGGTCCGGCGAAAGGCCGGTCCTCGCCGCCATGCTGCCCATGCCCGACGCTCCACCGGTCCGGCCAAAGCAGCGTCTCCAGCCCTGTCGGGGATGCCGCCGATAGCGAGGTCCATCGCTCCTCATCCCAAGGCCGATACAGGACACCGCCCGGTCCCATATCGGGGCCTATGGCGAGATGAATGTCGAAGTCCTGGCCGGCCGGAATGCTGGGACCGATCCAGTAGTGCGGGCTCCGGCCCGGCTCTCGTCCCATGATCAGGGTGAGGGTTTGCCCCGGTCCCTGCAGCCCGATCCAGACCGGGGCGATGCTTCCGGGCGAAAAAGCGGAGAGAAAGGTCTGCGCTGAACTGACGGTGTCGGCTGCCGTTCGGCCCCGGAAGCGGAACTCGACTCTGCGGCACTGGCCAAGTCGTCCGGTGAGGGGTGGCTCTCCCTCGCCTCTGGCAAGGTCCCGCCAGCGATCGCCGGAGAGCGGTGCCATGGGCCACTCCAGGCGCTCACGCGCGATCCCGTCCGTGTCGAGGACCTGATAGCGCAAACCGCGATCATCGAGAGCCGCCTGGACGCAGTGGAGATACTCGACGCCTTCGGGCATGCGATGGGCCGTTCCCGCTCCTGCGGTGCAGATCTGGAGCACGCCCCGGTGCACCTGCACGTCGAAGGCTAGGATGTGGCTGCACAGGTAGGCGAGCACGTTCGCCTCCACCAGGATGTCCCAGAAGCGGCTGGCGTGCTCTGGCCCGATCTCGCGTTGGTAGGGACCCGAGAAGCCGTTGACGGGAAAGACGGGATGGTGGCCCAGAACCATCTTGTGCCGGGCGTCCGCGTGCTGGCGCAGCACGCTCTCAAGCCACGCGGTCTCGACGTGGCCCTCCCCGCCCAACCCGGTCCAGAGGGTATGGACGAAGACCAGCAGCAGGTCGCCCCGACGGACCCAGTAGGACAGCCCCTCCTGCCCGGACGGTCCGTTCCGGGGCAGGTCAAGCACCTCGCGGAACACGTCCTCGCTCATCACGTCGTAGGCTGTATGATTTCCGGTGGTGTGCCAGAGCGGGATGGCGCGGTGGTCGAGCCAGCTCATCTCATGGTCGAGCCAGTGCCGCCATTGCGCCCGCAGCGCGTCAGCGTCTGCCGTGAGGCCGATGATCTCGTCGCCCGGGAAGAGGATGAACTCCGGCTGCGGCTGGAGCCGCTGGATCACTGCGTTGACGGAGGCGAAGGTCGCCTCATGCGGAGCACCGCGCACGCCGGAGCAGGCGTCGCCATAAAGGACGAACTGGTGGCCTGGCGTGCGCGGCAGGAGAGCCGGGATTTCATCCATTGGCATCGCCTCTATTCTCCTGACACGGAAGTGAACCCCGTCATACGCGATGATTTGAAAGCCGTCCTTGCTGGCGCGAACAGCCGGGCAACTGTTCATCCACGAACAACCGCTTGCGCGCATGCCCTCGCGACGCCGCCAGGGAAGACCCGGCATCCCACGCTGACCAAGCCGCCTCGCGGTAACGCTCGATCGCATCGCGCAGGGCGACAGGACTTGGACCGTGGCGAAGGATCGCGCGAGATACCGAAGGGAGGACCCGTCCTTGTGCGCTGCGAAACTTAGGACCCACCTCCGCCATTTGAGCTCCCTGCGCTCCGACGCCGGGTGCGAGGATCAGAGATTGCGGCAGACGATCGATGATAGCCGTCGCCGCCGGGTCAATCGTTGCACCAACCACGGCGCCCAGCACACCGATGCCGGCCCCATGGGTCGCGTTGAAGGCGGTGATGTCGTCGGCCAGGGCTTCCGCCACGGTGCGGCCATCCGAATGACGAGCATCCTGGAGCAGACGCCCTTCCGGGTTCGAGGAATACACCACCACGAACACGCCCGCCCCCACGGTAATCGCGCGGTTGAACACCGGGAGCAGCGCTCCGAAGCCGAGATAGGCGCTGACCGTCACTGCGTCCCCTCCGAAGCCGCTCCCAGCGCCGAGCATGGCGGCCGCATAACCCGTCATCGTTCCGGCGACGTCGCCTCGCTTGGCGTCGATCAGGCAGAGCGAACCCTGGCTTCGGATCTGCGCCGTCACGACAGCGAGTTCCTTCAAGCCTTCAGGACCAAGGCGTTCGAAGAACCCCATCTGTGGTTTGACGACCGCGACAAGGTCGCCCGCCGCCTCCAAGACGCGTCCGCAGAACCTGCGCAGACCCTCGACATCATTCTCGAGCCCCCACATCGTCAGCGTGTCCTCCGACGGGTCAAGGCCCAAGCAGAGCGGCGATCGATGAGTGGCGAGATCGGTAAAGCGTTCAACAAAGCTGGCCATGAACCGAGTTCCCCTGATGAGACGGCGCGCATGATCACGAGTTCTATTGTCCTTGCCGGTGGCCCGGCAATCGATTAAGCCGCCTCAGGCTGTGAGCTGGAGTCACATGGGCAGACGTCGCCTTCCTTCGCTGAAAGGTCTGCAGGCTTTCGAGGCGTTCGCCCGGGCCGGTTCGATGGTGCGCGCGGCCGAGGAACTGTCCGTGACGCATGGCGCCGTGAGTCGTCAGATCAAGGCACTCGAACAACAGTTAGGCGCCAAACTGCTGACAGGGCCGCGGCACAACCTCTCTTTGACACCGGCGGGGCGTGAACTCGCCGCCAGTCTTTCAGCGGCGTTCGACCAGATCTCCGCGGGCCTGCCCGGAGCCGCCGCGCGCGAGGAACTCGTCATCTCGTCACCTGGCACCTTCGCGATGAAGTGGCTCATCCCGCGCTTGGCGCATTTTGTCGAGGCGAACCCGGAGGTTCAGGTCAGGATCCTTGAAGACAGCGGACCGCCGGAGTTCGGCCGGGGCGGCGTTCAGGCCGCAATCCGGCTGCACAGGAGTGCCGCCCCGCCTGGGGTACAAGCGACGCCCTTTCTCGACCATGCATATGGCCCTGTGTTGTCGCCGGCCCTTTTTGAGACAGCAAGGGACGCGCCGATGCAGATCCTTCGCCTGCCGCGGCTGCATAGCGAGACCTTCCCCCAGGGGTGGGACCAATGGGCCGTAGATGCTGGCCTCAAACTCCCGCCGCCATCAGCTGAGCGTTCCTTCGAGCACAACTCCTATATGCTGGAAGCGGTCGCAAGCGGCCTTGGTGTTGCAGTGACGGCTTGGGCCTTCGCGCAGGCCGACATCGAAAATGGCCGGCTGATCGCGCCATGGGGCTTCAAGCCTCTTGCGAGCCGCTTCACCTACCTACGTCCCTCACTTGCCAGTCATCCCGCGGCGGAGCGGTTTGGGACTTGGCTTGTGGCGGAGGGGCGTCGTGCAAATCAGCCACCGGCGCCATTGTTCTAGGGTCTGCCAAGGCCTTATTGTAAAGGTGAGCGAGCTCGTAACGGGATCTTAGCGTAGCGGCCTGTTGGGCGTCCGAGCAAAGACCTCGCCATGCCATTCCCGGCCAATACTGCCCGCCGGCATCTGGCGGCTGTGAATGGGCGTGCCCGTCACCAAGGCCGAGCCGGTCGAGGGCGAGAACCTGCTCTGTTCCTTCCTCACCTCGGAACCTCACGCCGTCGTCGCGCCGGCCCACTCGAATGCGATGCCGGTGACCCTCACGACCCCGGAGGAGTACGCGACCTGGCTCACCGCGCCGGTCGAGGAGGCGCTCAATATAGCGCGACAATCTGGATGGAGAGCGCGACGATCAGGATCGGGTGATTGGCTGTCGCGGCAGGACGATGATTGTCGCGCCGCGACAGAGATGCAAGCGCTTTCTTGATTGTCGTTGCGAGCGTCAATCAGGATGAGGTTTTGATTGTCGCGCGGGTCGGCGGACGGCCTGGACCGCGTTTACGCTCAATGGCGGCTCTGCGGCGATAGCTCTCGACATTCATCTCGAAGATGGTGGCATGGTGCACCAAGCGATCCACCGCGGCGAGCGTCATCGCTTGATCCGGAAAGATCTTTCCCCATTCGCCGAAGGGCTGATTGGCCGTTATCAAGAGCGAGCGACGCTCGTACCGGGCGCCGATGAGTTCAAAGATGACGCTGGTCTCTGCCTGATCCTTGCTGACATAGGCAAGGTCATCGAGGATCAGCAGGTGGTACTTGTCGAGTTTGGCAATCGCCGCCTCCAACTGCAGATCCCGCCGCGCGCTCTGCAGCTTCTGCACCAGATCGGTGGTGCGGGTGAACAGCACCCGCCAGCCGTTCTCCACCAGGGCCAGGCCCAGAGCCGCTGCCAGGTGTGATTTGCCCCCGCCCGGCGGGCCGAACATCAAAAGATTGGCGCCCTTCTCGAGCCAGCTGTCCCCGGCCGCCAGCGCCATCACCTGCGCCTTGCTGATCATCGGCACCGCCTCGAAGTCGAAGCTGTCGAGGGTCTTGCCGGGCGGCAGCCGGGCCTCGTCGAGATGGCGCTGGATGCGCCGGCTGGCACGCTCGGCCATCTCGTGTTCGGCCAGGGCCGCCAGGAAGCGGGCCGCCGGCCAGCCCTCCTTGTCGGCGCGGGCGGCAAAGTCCGGCCAGATCGTCTTGATCGCCGGCAGCCGCAGGTCGTTGAGCGCCAGGGTCAGGCGACCGGCATCAATGGCATCAGGGCTCGTCATGCGACCTCTCCCTGATCCACGCGGGCAAGCTCCTCGTAGGCACTGAGCGGCACATGAGAGACCACAATATCAGGCACCGCACCGGCATCCGGACTGAAGAGCACGCGCAAGCTCTTGAGATCCGGCAGCCGCCCGGACGCGAGATCCTCGTCGAGGCGCGCGGCGAGTTCGGCCTCGCAGGCGCGCTCGTGCGCTAAGGCGAGCAGATCGACCATAGTACGGCAGGCGGTTCGGGCCGGCAGCTTCTTGATCATCACCTCGAACGCACGGGCATAGGCTTGCCGGGGAAAGAGCTGGTCACGGTAGACCAGCCCCATCAGGGCCATGGGCTTGCGCCGCAGCGAGTGGATCACGTGCCGGTAATCGACCACATGACCGTGCCGGCCGTTGGAATGAGCCCGCCCGCGCGGCAGCGTCATCTGGTGTGTGCCGCCGAGATAGACCTCGAGGCGATCGTCATACAGCCTCACGCGCAGCCGGTGGCCGATCAAGCGCGAGGGCACGCTGTAGAACACCTTGCGCAGGACGAAGCCGCTGGTCGAGGTCACCGTGACGATGGCGTCCTCGTAATCGGCGGTGCGTCGATCCGGCAACTCCTGAAGGGCAGCGCGCTCGACCTCGATACGCGCGATATTGCGGGCATTGCGGCGCCCGATGATCTCATCAATGAGGCGGCGGTAGGCACAAAGATCGGTGAAGTCGCGTGAGCCGCGCAGCAGCAGGGCATCCTCGATCCCCTTCTTGAGATGACCGTGCACGCTCTCGATGGAGCCGTTCTCGTGGGCGATGCCGGTGTTGTTGCGGCTCGGCTCCATACCGTAATGGGTGCACAGGGCATCATAGCGCCGGGTCAGGTCCTCGCGAGCGTCGCGATCCAGGTTGCGGAAGGCGGCCGAGAGACTGTCGCTGCGGTGTTCACGGGGAGCGCCACCCAAGGCCCAGAGGGCATTCTGCAGCCCCTCGGCGAGTGCGACATAGCTTTCGCCGCCGAGCACCACGTGGGCATGCTCGAAGCCGGAATAGGCAAGCCGGAAGTGATAGAGCCGGTGCTCGAGCGGCTGGCCGGCCACCGTGACGGCCAGATCGGCCATGTCGGTGAAGTCGGACAGGCCCATGCGTCCGGGCTCGTGCACCTGACGGAAGATGACCTCCTGCTCGGGACCGTGCAGGGCACGCCAGGCGCGGACGCGGCGCTCCAAAGTGCGGCGAATGCCGGTGCCGAGCTCGGGATGGCGGCGGATGATCTCCTCGAAGAGGGCTACGGGGCGCAGGCTCGGGGCGGCTTGGAGCAGCGGGACAATCTCGCTGTCCCAGACATCTGCGAGCGGGTCGGGACGCCGGCGCCCGCGCGGAACCTTCTTCTGGGAGGGCAGCCGCGGGTCCTTGTCGA
>NZ_JALJRK010000037.1 GCF_024519725.1 Microvirga sp. Mcv34
AAGTGCTTAAGCTACATCCGCCAGCCCTCATCCCTCTTCCGATGCATAAGAACGGCTAAAGACCTTCCCCTGCATTCTATCGTCGACTTTAAACCTTATCGGAGGCCCTGCGTCCGTACCTGACTTCTCGGGCCCCCCCAATCACAACTCGAGTGCTCTGCACATGCCGGCGCATGAGTAGTTCGGCCAAAGGACCGTCCCCAGACTGGATTGCCTCGAATATCCGCACGTGCTCGAGATGCCGCTCCTCGTCCCTTCCCTCCTTCCGGCCCCAGTGCATCCGGTAAAGGATCCGATTGTATCGCCAGAAATCATTGTTCATCAGGCGAGCGAATTCTCGGTTCCCGCAGATCTGAATGATCTTTTGGTGAAAGTCGATGTTAGGCTCATCACCAGCAGGCTCGACAGCCTCCCCTACTATCTGGGTGGCCTCCTGATCGATAATTGCTTTGAGCTCCGCGATATCCTCCTTTGTCGCTCTCAATGCCGCCTTGAAAGCGGCTCTAGCCTCCAAGACCTCTCGCAACTCATAAAGATCGGCCACGTCCTCCGGTGTAAACACCGTAACCCTAGCGCCTGAATAGGGATGGCTCTCAACAAGACGCCTCTCCTCCAGCAAGCGGAGCGCCTCACGCACTGGTGCCCGGCTCACGCCAAGGCGCTCGGCCAGCGCCGCCTCCTTAAGCTGTGCCCCCGGCTCAAACTCACCGCTAAGGATTGCGGCAGCGATCTTTTCCGCAACGATGCTGCGAAGAGAGAGGATGTCGCTCATAGAAGCGTAGCCATTGTAGTCATTCTCACTTTATAACGTCAGATAAAGGACGATCCGGCCACTTCTTGGCTGTTGTGGCATAAATGTGTCTGGACTCTGGCCGTCCTTGGTATACAAGGTGACGAAGTTTAGTTGCGTAACAGGAGACGCCCATGTGCAGGGTCGTTTCGAATCCGGATTTGCCCTTTGAAGACATGGGCAACCTATTCGCCGTATGCCCGGTGGATCCCGCGAGCGGCCGGCGACTGCAGATCATGCCTGCTTCCAACACGCTCGCTTACCCCAACCTCAAACCCTCCCTTCGGCTCTGATCATTCCGGCAATTGTCGACAAGTGGCTAAGCCCCATCGGCGCTTAAACACCCCAAACGTCAAATCGCCGGTCTTCCTTATTCCCATCAACTGAACCATCCGAGCCAATTCATTCAGCCGAAACGTTCAGCCCATCGAGCAACTGCTTAGCCGAGTTCCCTTTCAGGTTCGTTACTGTCAGAGCCTCGGCAGCCGAGAACGAAAGCCAAAGAACCCCACCTGGCCCGTAATGGCAGGATCAAGAACCCCCGGCGGGATCATAACGACACCACCTAGCCAGTTGCCCGATAGTCCGATTCGAATTTCGCGAAATAGAAAGAGGTTATCCGAGTTTGCGTTCAGGCCCAGCTCTGCGCTAAAAAAGGAGCATGACCCGAAACGCAAATCATAAATCAACGTCGCACATCTGGACCGCCAGCATTATTTGCCTAGCGCTTGGCGGATGCCAAAGCGCTCTATTCAGACAGGCCGAGCCAGTCTCCTCCATCCAGACAAGTGCCCAAGTCCACGCACCTCTGCCAAAGGAGACGCCAAAGCAGGCAACGCTAGTGAGCAGCAGCGCCCATGAATGTCTAGCTCGGGCGATGTACTTCGAGAGCAATCGAAACAGTGATGACGGAATGCTTGCCGTTGGAACTGTCGTAATCAACCGGGTCGAGTCCCACAAGTACCCAGACACGATCTGCGAAGTTGTCGGTCAAAAGGGACAGTTCGCCAAAGGCGTCCTGACTAAGCCAACGCCCGATCCAGGATACTCGCGCGCAAAGATGGTCGCGTCTGAAGTTCTCACCGGCGCCAGGCACAAAGCGGTCGGTCGATCGCTGTATTTCCACACTGCCGGGTTCCGGATCCCGTACAAGGATGCTCAATATCTGGTGGTGGCCGGCGGAAATGCCTTCTACACCAGGGGCGCGGCGACGGATGAGTCGATTCCGACCTTCATGACACTGAAACTTGCGTCGCTTCAGTTCTCATCAGTCCAGTTTCTTCAGTGATATAACGCAAAAAGGCCGCCTGATGGCGGCCCCCTGCGAACACCCTTACGAAATCGTCGAAGGGTCTGGTGCGTCAGAGTTCATCTCTACGCATTATCGATGACGTTGACATTGCTTGCGACAAGGGTCAGCGAAACAACGCGCTCGCCGTCATCCTCCGAGTACGCGAATGGAACAATCACTCCACGTACCTCGATCAAATCACCTATGTTCAGTGAGGACCTCATATCCTCACACTTTGCCGGCTCGCGGACGACAATCGTCAACTCACACGCGCCGTCTTCTGGGATCGCTTCCAAACTCTCCGACGTTGCAAGGGCGATCTCCAGATACTTTCTCTGTCGCATCCCCAGAACGCGGCCCGAGACATTGAAGCCTGCTCTGAACTTTGGCAGATCAGCGAAAACTTCGCCCATTCGGTCCACAAAGCGCTTGTCCCGAGACACAACGCTTGTTGCGGCCGCGACGGCTTCCGTAAGCCGGGAGAGACTTCCACTAATCGCAATCGGGTGGAAAATCGATTCCCTTATACTTCCATCAGTTGAACCATCCATTTCCTGGTTGCCCCTTTTGGGTGATTGTTTGCGTCCTTTTTGGACAGGATTCTTATAATCGGTAATTCGGGCGCAAACAAAGCTGAATCCCTCGGATGGTAAACATCTGAACCCTCAATTTTAGCACCTGTGGACACGCCCTGCCGAAACGCAAAAAACGCAATGTTTTCGCTGAATTAGCACAACAATCGTTCGCTCGATCTGGAGCCGAAAAACTGCACCATTTTGGCTCAGTTTCAAACTGACCCAAAGCGTCTCAGCGCAGGTTAAGACCGAGGTATAAAGATGCCACAGCCTCCTTTAATTCGCGGTTTTGTGGTAAAGCACGCAAGGAGTTCAATTTGCAAATCAAACGATGACTGAGCAAGAAGCTGAAGAAATGGTTCGCCGCGATACCGCTCGCGCATTGGCAATTTCAGGCCGGATTGCGGAGGCTGAGCGTAGAGCACAGGAGCGGGTGAGGCGTCACAGCACATCGCCAAAAAATTTGAACGCTATGCTTGATGCGATGAAGTCACCCGGGCTTAGATCGGCCAGAGACTTCAATCGGTCTATCGCCTTCAAGACCGCACCGAGGCCCCAGGCTCCCGATACCGGCGGGGTCACGTTTCACTTTTCTGTAACTTCGGTCTCCAAAACAAACCGTACAGTCGCCGCCTATGCTGGCCGCTCGCCATCCGGGAGTGCGGAACAGCACGAAAGCTACATTGAGCGGGACGGTGCCGCGGAAACCTTCATCGACCCGGAGTCGAAGCGGTTTGACCAGGAGCAAGCAGCCGATGGTCAGGAATACATTGAAAGGCCTGGCGCCTCTGAAAAGCTTCATGAGGACGAGGGCATCATCATCTCTTCGTTTGGGAATATCGCTGAAACCAAGGAGGAACGCCTTGAGTTTTGGAAGAAGCTCGAAGCCATCGAGCAAAGCCCAAGAGGGCACAAGTTCACTATCAATCCCTTTCGGGGAGCTGATTTCTGGGATGCGGTCAAGAAGCATGCGGCCTCGGGAAAGGATGTTCCGGATCCGCTCACCCGGGCCATGAAGCATTGCCTGAGCGATGTGCCTCCCCTTGAACTAACGCTCAAAGACGAGGAGGCGATCAAGTTACTAAAGTTCGCACGGACGATGGGAGATTTTCAGACCGACGGCGCAATCAAGGTCTCCCTCGGCCGGGGCGGTCGGGTTCAGACTAGAATCATCGCCGAACTCCCCCATGAGATCACTCCGGCCCAGCGGCTTAAGCTCGCAAAGGAATATTGCGCCGAGTTCGATCGGCTCGGTCTTCCCTATTGGGCTGTGATCCATGCCCCGGACAAGCATAACGATCGGCGCAACTTCCACATCCACATCGCTCTCAGCGAGCGTCCCGCCAAGAGGATGATACACCCGGCAACGGGAAAGGAGGTTTGGGATTTCGAGATTGTAGAGACCTATCAGAACAAGTGGCGGAATGTTCGGGCTCATCATCCTTACGCCCAAGAGCGTAATCGCGACATCACGAAGTTAT
Organism: Microvirga sp. Mcv34; assembly: GCF_024519725.1. Lineage (GTDB taxonomy): Bacteria > Pseudomonadota > Alphaproteobacteria > Rhizobiales > Beijerinckiaceae > Microvirga. The sequence continues at coordinate 4,138 of NZ_JALJRK010000037.1, forward strand.
CGTGGGTTGGGATGGAGCGCCGCCGGCTCTGTAATGTTCTAAATAGGATCCTGGAGCAATCCGGCAGCTCCAAGCGCTACGACCATCGCTCCTACAAGGCCATGGGTCTAACCCAGAAGGCAAAGAAGCGCATCGATCCGAAAATCTACGCTAAGGAGCGCAAGGGCCAAGTCACGGAGCAGGGTATCGAGGCAGCCCGCCAGCAGTGGGCAGCTGCAGCGGCCGAACTCGACCAGCAATCCAGACAGGCCGCGACCACGGCGGTCAATGCGAGCTATAAGAACCGAGCCTTCTTTACTGCCCTCCACTCAGCCGGGCACCCTGATTCCGAACGATTTCAACGGCTGATCCGCAGGTCGGCCGATCTTTATAGCCTTGTGATGTCGGCCGTCGCCTCCCAAACGGCGGCAAACTTTGTGGCTGACAAGATGGTGTCCCGAGCGCGTCTCAAGAAGCCCGCGCAGAGGACCAAGATCGATAGGGTTCTGATAGAGGTGGCCGCGGAAATCAGAGCCACCGAGGGCAAACAGTTTGGCGCACTTGCCGACCGCTTCGCGGCTGAATACCGCGAGAAGGCCTCGCAGATCGCCCATATCCGCGCCGACTTCGCCAGATCATTCCAAAAGCAACTTTTCGGCCAGTTCCTCGACATGGTTGCTCCCAGCAATCCGGCGCCTAGCCCGAAGCCGCGCCGCCGCGGGATGTCGCTCGAGGAGATCAGGGAAATGACTGCAGGATGGTTTCCGAAGCACACCAGCTTGTCGGATTCCCCATCCAAACCTACACCGCAGCCTCCTCAGGAGTCGGCCGTCGATCGCTACCTCGGCAAGAACTTCTTCAATCCGAAGAACGCGGGCAAGATGCCCGAACGTGGGCCGAAGCCGGTTTCGGCTTCTAAGCCTTCCCAGGTGAAGGAAGCGACCAACAAGCCGCAGGCTCCAGCTGCATCGGCGGACAAAGTCGTCGACCCGAAGGTATCTACCGTGGAACCGACGGCTCCGGCATCACAAAAGCCGCGACTCGCTACACCGCACCGGCCAATACCAGCCCCAAGTCACGCACCAAGCGAAGGGGCCGAGCGTGCTTTGCCGGGCCAGGTTGATCAAAAGACGCCAGCCAAAGCCCCAGCTCCCCCGATCGTTGAACCGCCGCGCACAATCCCTGAGGTTGCCCCCATCCCGGCGCCAGTGGCCGAACAACTCCCGAGGAAGAAACGGAAGCCGCGGAAGACCGGCGCTGAAGAGGCCCAGGAGCAGAAGCCTGCTGCCGCAGACGCGGAAGCCCGCCGTCGCGCAATCCTCGCCCAAAGGCGGCGCACGCGTGACAAAGGCCGATAGATTGCAATTTAAATCCCGTTTTGTTCTTGTAATTCGGAGGAGGCTTGATACTTTAGCAGGTATCAACCTCCCCGGTTCAGGAATCGACGCGAATGTTCGACGCGCAATCGCTGGTGGATCTCTCGAAAAAGGGTCAAAAGCAGATCGTCGTGGCGATCCGGCTTGCTGCGGCCCTAGCTGAGAAGGGGCGCTCTATCAGCCGCCATGAGGCCGCAGCCCTTTGTCGAGTATCGGAACTCGTTTTTGAAGAGGTCCGCAAAGACCTCGAGGACTTCTTCACGATTCACGCAGGCCGGATCACGTTTAAGGATAAAGACAGCCTGCCCGCGCCGTGGGAGATCGATGACAGCAAAGCTGACCAAAGGGTCGCTAAACATCTCGAAAGCCTGGTGAAGCGTCACGAACAGCTCAATGCCGATACTCCAAAGGCCCGTGCAATCCGTGACCTCATCGCTCTCGGGATCGCGGAGCAACAGGCCCCAAAGACCTATCACTGGCTCGCCCAAGCCCACGGTCATGATCGGTTGATACAGGCGATCGATTATTGCAAGCCACTCAATCCGGCAGAGCCTGTCGGGATGTTGCTTAACTGGCTTCGACGCACGGCCGGAACACCCGCATCTACCCTGCGCGTACCGAAGCCCAACGTCGTGTTCAAATTCGTCAAGCCGTCCAATCCCGAAGCAGCGAAAACCGAATTCATCGGGTGGGAGGCTCCGCCAGATGGCATGGATCCATCGAGCCCTGAATTCAAATGGCCACAGGGAGCCCGTAGACGCATCTACCGGCAGCGCACGGGGCATATCCGGTTGGAGCTCCCTCCCCCTGATATGCCGATCCCTTCGGTTCAAGAAGATATCGGTTTCCACGTCCGCTGACCTCAACCCGCCACAGTTCCAGACGGCAGTCCAAACATGAATGCGTATGACGAAATTATTGGCGCAGTCCTCCGCGAGCCAAGCCTATACGAAAAGGTGCGATTTCTCAGTCCGGGTGACTTTGTCCAAGACGACCATATCCAGATCTGGGGCGCGATCCGTGAAAGCGTCTCAGAAGGGCACGACCCAACGCCAGAACGCATTGCCGCTTCCACTTTCCTAGATGACCAGGATCTTCCCCGCCGGCTGATCCACCGAGCCTCTGCCAACGTCGACGCCCTGATCCGTCAGGCGCGTCTGATCTCCGAGGAGCGGAGTAGAGGTCGAGCCATCACCTTAACCCGTGAGGCCCTTAAAAAGCTTGAGGACAGATCAAATCCACAATGGCGCGATGTAACCAAAAGCCTTTCTGACAACCTGGTCAGCGAGACACCAACCGGGCGCTCTATGACGGCCAATGAGGTTCAGAAGCAGCTTCTCCGGCGCCTGGACCGGCAAGTCTCTACCCGAATCCCGACGGGTCTTCGAGCACTGGACGCGCGGCTAGGGGGCGGTCTCCACCCAGGTACCCTCACGATGCTGGGCGCCTTTGGGAAAACCGGGAAAACCACACTTTGCGCCACCATCAGCTACAACATGGAGGCCGCAAATATCCCTCACCTGATGGCGTGCCTGGAGCGGGGTGGAACCGAAGTCGAGGAACTCAAAACGGCCAGACGGCTCGGTTGCAAGGGCTTCGACCTCGGTAAGTACAAGGACAAGATCGCAGCTCTCGCTCCAGCCAAACGCTGCTGCCACTATGTCCACGACACGGCCATGACCGTCGACGACCTCCGACACGAAATCCTGTATCACAGACGACGCCACGGAATTGTCGCGGCCCTCATCGACTTCTGGCAGTTGATCCAGGGGAAGGAAAAAGGGGAGTCCCTTGATGCACACCTCACGCGGGTTGCTCAGAGGCTTCAGGCTACCAGTGTCGATGCCGATATCCCGATCTTCATGACCAGCCAGCTCAGCGACAACGGCCGGAGCCGTGACAGTTCGGCCGCGCTAACCGCCTCAAACCTCTTCCTCATCCTCCACCGGGACAAAGATGCTTCCGAGGCGTGGATGGAAACCATCGTGAGCAATATCACCGACGAACTCGATATCGGCAGCATCGGATCTCCCCAATTCATCCTCGACCGGGAGGCTGGGCCCCATTTCCGGGACATCACCACGCTCTAAGGGACGGAAGGAGCATTTCCGATGAACAAGCCGACCCAGCTCGCTCGCCTGAGGACACAGGCGGGGCTGACCCAGAGGGACATGGCCACTCTGCTCCAGACCAGCCAGCCGTGGGTTTGCCGCCTGGAAGCGAACCCCGATGCGGCGACCGTCCGATCGCTACGGCGGTATCTCTCGGCGTTGGGCTACGATCTAGCTCATGTTCCCGCAATAAATGGCAATTCCGCTTCAATGTAATTCGGAAAACGGTTATAGAGTGATCCTCGGAACGAATTCCAAACCGTTCACGAATCATAGGTGGCATGTCGCCTATCAGCAGAGAGGGTTTCAATGAGGTACAAAACGCATCTGGCAGTCGCGGCCTGCGCACTTGCCGTAACGGCGCTGATGGCTGTCGACAGCTCGGCGTCCGCTCAGGTGTTCGGCGCCCTGGAGACAAAGGGCAAGAACGCCTTCGAAAACATCAAGAATCTGTCGTTTCTTGTTGGCGGCTTCGGCATCATCGGCCTCGCCGTAATGGCCTATTTCGGCCGTTTTCAGTTCAAATGGCTCTTCGCCCTTGTCGGCGGCCTTGCGCTGATCGCTGCCTCCGGCAGCATGATCGACTACGTTACCCAGAGCGGTAGCAACTCCGAGCAGGTTTCGATCACCCAGACGGACTTCGGCGATACGCTGACCGCGCGCTAATCTGTTGATCGACGGTCGAAAGTTTAACCAAGGGGGCCCTTTTCGGGCCCCTTTTTGTCGACGACTGCTCCCGAGCCGAGGTAAAAGGGGGGCGCCGAACTAAAATTCTCGAATCGTACAGATCAATTCGCTAAGCAGATAGAGGTGCCGTCGTGCAGGACATCGACACCAAGATTTACCGGCCCGTCTCGATGCCGCAGAAATTCGTCGGCGCTCCCCTGCTGCCGGCCGTGTTCTCCCTGTGTTTCTCCGTCCTCAGCTTCCTTTTCCTCGTCTTTTATGACTTTGGGTTGCCGAACGCGCTCGTCGTTCTGGGTTTCCTGGTCTCGATCTTTGTCGGCCACGGGGCTCTCGTCATGCTCGGGGGGAAAGAGCCCCACATGACCACCCTCATCCAGACAATGCGCTACTCGCTCCAGAAGTGCCGCCGGATTGGCGGCAAATCCCAACGCCGGTTCTGGCCCTGATCACTCGCCCTTCACGCCGTCACGAAAGCCGCTCACATGAGCCAAACCCTAGACCTTCTCCTCACCTATCAAACAAGCCTTCGCGCCGTTGCGACGGTTCTTGGCGCCGGGGCAGCGGCCGCGGGCCTCGCCTTTACGATTCCATCGGTTGTTGACCGCCTTCGGCCCCCTGCTCGCCAGGAGACCTTGGCCGACTTCTTGCCGTTCATCGAGTTGCTGCCGAACCGCAAACACATCAAGTGTGTCGCTGACCGGTACATATCCATCGTCGAGATCGGGGGTGCGGAGCTAAATCTCAGCTCCTTCGAAACCCGGGCCGAGCTCTTTCTGGCCCGAAAGTACATGCTGGACGAGGCCCAGCGGTCAGCTTTTGCTGAAATCCGGCTGTTCACGACCAAGGAGCGCCTCCCGATCAAGGCATCGCCAAACCGGACCAACCCTCTGCTCCAGGCAATCTCAGAGCAATGGAATAAGGATTTCAGCCACGCATACTCCTTGCGCCACTTCGCGCTACTGGTGGTCAAGTCCAGCGACGACCAGGAGGCCTCAGAACTACTGAAGCAGTCCGAGGATTTCATCCTCCGTACGCTCAATGCTTATGACTGTCGGGTTCTCGAGGAAGGTCCGGATCCGACAACAGGTCCGGCGGCAGTCCTTGCCCGCCTGATTAGCCCTGTCAGCCGCCCGTCCCCGAAGGTGGCTGGACTGGAGGAGCGGGCGATGAACCGAATGATCGCCGTGGATTCGATTGACTTCGGCTCTGACGACAGCGGCATCTTGCATTTCTCGAATGGCCGTGAAGAGAAGCTCGCAACCATTCTCGGGGTCCGGGATTGCGGCGAGAAGACCTCGGAGAACGCCTATAGGGAAATCATCGGCATCGATGCCGAGTTGGTCATTCACCATGCCATTCAGCCCCTGAATACCTCGCTCCAGATGGCGAAGCTGAAGCAGGAGCAGATGGCCGCCCCCATGATGACGCTGTCACAGAATGCGTCCTACGAGATCATGGAGGCTATCAGCCTTCTCGACGGACAATCCGAAATGAAGGCTACGCTGCACAACTACTCGATGAATGTTGTGATTTACGGCCAGACCCCAGAGGATATCGGGGAGATTGAGAACGAGATCGTCTCAACGATTTCCCGGACCGGCGCCACCTGCGTTCGTGAGTTGATCACCGCTCAGGCCGTCTGGTTCTCGATGTTCTCCTTCGACCGGCTCTGGCCCCGCCAATTCAGGTTTATGAGCCAGAATGTCGCCACCAACCTGGTCCTGCATAAGCCGAACATCGGCCTAAGAAAATCTGACTGGTGTAACGAGCCCCTCAGTTACTTCCGTTCTGTGACCGGCGAGGCTTACGCCTTCCAGTTCCACGCAACCGAGGACAAGGAGGCCGTGCCCCACTGTGTCTCGATTGGGCCAACCGGAACCGGTAAGACGACCCTTGTGAGCTTCCTCGCGGCCCAGGCGCTCCGCTTGCCCGACCTTAGGGTCTACCTGTTCGATCGCCTCAACGGCTGTGAAGTGTTCGTCCGGTGCGCCGGCGGCGACTATGTTACTTTCGACGGCGATGCCTCCTCCGCCAAGATGAACCCGCTCCTCCTGGCGGACACCCCCGACAACCGTCAGTTCCAGCAGCGATGGCTGCGCCTGCTGGGCGACGCTAAGGACGCCTTTGATGAGGAGGAGATCACCCGAGCCCTCGACATCAACTATGCGCCTTACCTCGATGCCAGCTTCCGGAAGCTGGACTCTCTTCACAAGGCTGCCTTCTCGCCTCACGGCAATCTGAGGAAGTCTCTTCAGCCTTGGGTCGATCCCAACATGCTCGGCGGCTATTTCAATGCGGAAGAGGATAATCTCGACCTGACAAAGACCCGCCTTGCGGGCTTCGATATGACCAAGATCCTCGGGGACCACCGGTTGGCTCCCCCGATCGTCGACTACATCATCCACCGTATCCGGTCGAACGCCACCACCACCGGGTCGCCTTCGCTCGTCTTCGTCGACGAGACCGAACCCATGCTTCAGAACGAGCTCTTCCGGAACAACTTCGTGAAAGTTGGTCTGCAGGAGGCCAGAAAGCTCCGCCAGGCCTACATCTTGGCCTTCCAGCGGCCGGAAGCCATCAAGGCGACCGGGATGTCCGAATTGATCCGCGGCCAATGCCAGACCGTGTTCTTCTATCGGAACCGCAACGCCAAGGCTGAAGACTACGACGATTGGGGTCTCAACGAGAGCGAACTGGCCTTCGTCCTCGGCAAGGACTTCGCCGGGCCGGAGCATAAGTACGCCGTCCTGGTGAAGAAATACTCCACCGGCCAGTCGGCCATCCTCGACATCGACCTGTCCGTTCTGGGCCGCTACCTCAAAGTGTTCTCTTCCGGCCGTCCAGCGGTCATCGAGCTCACCAAGGCAATCGAGAAATACGGCAAGGACGCATTCCTCGAGCCCTACCTGAACGGCGAATTCGCCGCCCGCTAGTCCGTCCCCTGACCAACAGAGGCTATCATGACCCTACGCTCCCTTCGATCCCGGGCATCGGCCATCACGTCGATGCTGGCTGTTATGCTCATGTCCGTCTGGCTGAGTGCGGCAGGCGGAAGTTTCGCCAACGCCCAGGTGCCTGTTCTAGACTCCAACGTTTTTGGCCAGGTCCAGCAAACTATGAAGACCGTTGCTAACCAGCTCGGTCAGCTACAAAACATCCTTGGCACCGTGAACCAGTTGCAGCAGGCGATCGGCCAGCTTGGTCCAAGCCAGATCTCCGGGCTCCTCGGCCGCCTCTCCTCCATGTTCTCGGAGATCAAGGGCGCCGGCGGCATCGGTCAGATGATGAGTTCTCTCCACGGGATCAAGGCCACTTTGGGCTCCTTAGAGAACTTCGGGAACCTCGGACGCAACGGCAGCTTCACGTCTTCCTTCAACACCCTACAGAATGCGTTTAGCCAAGCCTCACAGGGCGTCGGAACGATCCAGAGCGGCATCACCCAATCGCTCTACGTGAACAAGGCCGCTGGTACCCAGGCGGATGTCGAAGCCATCAACGCTGTGCGAGCCATCAATACTCGCACCGCGGCCACCAGCGCCATGGCGATTGCCATCCAGGGCAAGGACCAGGTTTCCAAGACCTCTCAGGACATTCAAAAGATCTCGGATCAGGCCAAGCAGTCTCAGGACATGCGCGGTGACCTCGCGGTCAACAATGCCATCATGATCAAGATGTTGGAGCAGGTCATTCAGAGCAACGCCCAGCTTTCCGCCATGCTCCATCTTCAGTCGGCCAGCGCTATTGGCAACGACAGCTACAACAGCCAGTCCAGCGGCCAGTAAGTCGCCTGTTCAAGCCAACGAAATGAGAAGTGCCATGCAACGCAAGAAGGTCATACTCGCCTCCACGGCGATTATCGTCGGGCTCTTTTCCAGCGATATGATCGGGCAAGCCAATCGGCCCCTCATTTCGGAGGCTTTCGGGAAGTACAAGCCAACCCCATGCGAGATCGCTTCCGGCGGTACGCTCTGGGGCTGGTTCCCCTGCCCGATCATTGATCCCAAGCGTCTGGCAGATGAAGTCCAGACGACGCTGGACGAGAACTTGAAGCTGGGTGCCCTCATCGAGCAATTTCAGGAATGGCAGAAGACCCTCAGCAGCGTCACGGCACCGATCTCCCAGGTTAAGGCCTTCCTCAACAGCCTCTTCTCATTTGGTGGTTCAGCCGGACCTCTCACGACCTTCAAGGACGACGGGAGGATCAACCTGCCTCAGGTGATGGCCTCGGCCAACCCGGCGAACGTGCCAGACATGTCACGGGCGGTCGCAGACTTCTTTCTCCGCCCAGGAGCGTCCAATCCGGCAGAACGGACGCAACTGTCCCGCTCCGTCTACACCGACGGCTTAGGAGCTGCAGTGGCCGCCAAGTCCGTGGTCACCAAGAACCAGGATGAAATCAAAAAGCTGTCCGAGGAGGTCGGCAAAGCCAAGACCCTCCGCGATGACTTTGCCGTTAACGCAAAGATCCGCCTGACGCTTCTCCAAGCTCTCGAGGAGCGCAATCGCCTCGTCGCGCGCCTCACATCAGGCCAGGCCGTCAGTCACCTCCGGCAGATGGGCCAGGATACCTTCGCCAGCAACAGCAGCTGGACCTCCAACTCCAATGCGTATGGAAATCCCCAAGCCTACGCGAACAGTGTGGAGCAGGAAGCCCGCTCCGAAGAGGCTGTAAGCGCGAAAGCACTCTTGCAGGCTCAGGATGCTCTAAACGCCGGCCGCCAGTCACTTGTGTATGCCGTCGAGCTCCACAACGGCCTCATCACCGGCCACAACCTGAACCAGAGCATTCAATCCGGCGGAGGATCTGACACCAACTACCTGAAAGAGGAACTGCAAACCCTCAGCCAACGGTATGGCGCTTCTCTCGATACGCCAGAGCAGGTCCACGCCTTCATTAACAAGCTCGCAGCGGAGACCCAAAAGGGCATCCGAACCGCTACGCAAATCATGCAGCAGCATCCCTCTCTTGCTTCAGAAGCATCGCTGCGCCGGATGATCACGGACCAGCAGACCGTTCTGGAAAATCTACGGAACGATTCGAGTTACCAGTCATACATCTCGGTTAACGCAAACGTGCCCCCATCAGGCACTCTGACCGACTGAACCGGCCTGCGTTAACCATCTGAAACTCTTACATTTTAACTTACCTAGTCATTTCCTACTCATATCCCCGCGGATTGTTCCGCACAGCGTCGAAATAGATTGGACGACCGAATTTAAAGGTATAGAAGCGAATTAAAGAACACCGATCACCAGGAAAGATCGAATGTTGATTCGCATTTTTGTCGTCACTCTTACTGCCCTTGCTCTCAGCGCCTGCGGAACATTGACCCAGGACGATCCAATCGGCATCGGCCGCTCGCCCAACGACCTGAAGAAGAGCCCTTGCGCCTGCATTCAGCTGCCAAACGCAGCGAATGACGTGCCTGTGCTGCCAGTTTAATCCTTTCAATCGGCGTCGTTTACCATGACCTCCAGCGTCTCCCGCCTCCAGCGTCTCACCGATCGTATTTCTCCTAAGAAGGAAGGGGATGCTGCACTCGCAACCTCGGCGCCCGAGCCGCAGGTTCATGCTGAGCGTGTGACCCACTTCCCGTCCGTCTCTAGCCAGAAGCCCAAGGACAAGATCGGCGGCTACCTGCGTGACCATGATGCGCCTCATGCCGCTGGCCGGCGTGCTGCGGTCTCGGACAAGCTCCTGATTGCCGTCGCGGGCGTGTCGCTTGCCATCAACGTGGTGCAGGCCGTCGCGATCATGCAGCTAATCCCGCTCTACCGTGTCGTTCCTTTCTTCGTCACCTGGTCCGACAAGTCCGATCAGGTGGTTCGCGTCGAGCCGCCGACCGGCAATCTGAAATCGCTGGCGATCCTCGAAGAGGCGAACGTCCGTGAATATGTGACGATGCGCAATACGATCACGGACGATCCGCAGCGCACGATTTATCAGTGGGGCACCATCGTCCGGCTGATGTCCTCCAAACCCGTTTACGACCAGTTCCTTGCGGAGACGAAGCCTGTTTATGACTCCCTCAAGGAGAGGCGCTTTACCCGCAGCGTGTCGCTCAAGAGTGTTCTGAAGATCCAGAATGGCTACTGGCAGGTCGAGTTCGACGTCATTGACCGGCGCATCGGCTCCGGCCTCACCGACGGCGGAGACGAACGCAGAACCTTCGTTGCCCAACTCCGTGCTCAGAATGTTGAGCAGAGCATCAGCTACGACAACCGCTTCCTGAATCCACTCGGGTTCACTGTCACCGCTTACACAGTGGCGTCCAAAAAAGACTAAGCCGTCGCGGCGCCAACAAGATCACCAGGACCTTACCCAATGACCTCCTCGCGCTCTCGTCATCTCTCAACCGCCGCGCTGACTGCCTTCATTGCCACTTCTGCATTGAATGCTGCTCTCGCGCAGGGCACTCCGATGGGCCCTGCCGGGCAGATCACCCAGGCACAGGCAAATGTGCCGGCCGACTATGCCAAACCGGGCGTTCCCGGCCTCGCGCCGGAGCCTCTCGATATGCCCTCGCAGGTGACGGCACAAGGAACGGCCAGAATTGCGACTGCAGTCGCCTCGAAGCCCCTCGGCCTGGAGCAGAAGGCTTGGCTTGACCCGAACAAGCATAAGTCGCCTCGCCAGACACGCCCCGGCTTCGTGAAGATTTCCTGGCGTCCCGATGATGTGATGGAGGTCAACGCTCGTGAAGGCCTTCTGAGTGTGATCAAGTTCCCGCGCCAGGAAGAAGTCGTTCAGGTAATGTCGTCGGATCCCGGTTCGTTCGAGACCTCGACTGCCCCCAACAAGCGGTCGGTTGCCATCCGCGCCATTTACCCAGGCGTAGACGGTAACCTGATCGTCTACGGCAGCTCGGGTAACGTCTATAACTTCTATCTCCGCTCTCTTCCCTTCAATGCTGATCGTCTTCCCGACACGACAGTTGAGGTTGTGGTCGGCGGCATGGAGGCTGGAACCGGTGAGACCCTTGCGTCGACTGCCCCTGTGTCGATGCCGTACACGAACTACAAGGATCTCTACGAGCCCGCGGTGAACAAGGCGACCGCCTACTTTGATGCCGGCGGACGGGAATATGCCCGTGGCGCTCCCGTTAATCCGGGCGATATGCGTAACAACATCAGCATCGAAGCCCGCTCGCAGGAAGATGCGGTCATTGCCCCTATCCGCGCGTGGCACGATGGACGGTTTACCTACCTGGATTTCGGCCCGAACGCCTCGTCCATGACTGAATGGCCTGTGGCCGCGCTTGTCATCCAAGGTGTCGAGAGCCCGGTCGGCACTCGCGTTGCCGGCAAAGACCGGTCGATGATGGTTATTGAAGCCATCGGCAACATCACGCTGCGCAATGGCGGCCGTCTTGTCTGCCTGCGCCTCGCTCGCCCTCTGGATGATAACCGCTACGCCAAGGATGCGCCGATTGTCGACCCGCGTCGTACCGTGGTGGTCGAAAAGCCGGTCATCGTCGAGCGTGAGGTCCCGGTCGAGGTCCAGAAGACCGTCGTCATCGAGAAGCCGGTCCCGGCGCCTGCGGTACGGCCTGTTCCACCCGCTCCCCAGCCCCCACTTGTCCGGAAGGGCGCGATTGAACCCGTCGAGAAGAAGATCGTCGCATCTGCCGGTCCTCTCGTGGCTCCGATGGCTATTCCCGCCCCTGCCGTTGCGCCGGCTCCGGCCGCAGCTCCCACCCCTGCCGCGGCTGTCATTCCCGCCGCCCCACCGCCGCCTCCGGCTCCCGTGTCCAGCGCCCTCATCCTCGGCCCTTACACGAAGGCTGAAGGCGAGCAGGTTTGGAACCTCTATCGGGCGGATAATCGTCTGCAGGCTGGCAAAGCAAAACTGTCTTGGCAGTCCCAGACCGGTGGCTCTCTCAAGGCAGCTCCCGCCTCGGGCCGGGCCATGATCAAGATCAGCGGCGTCAATCCTTCTGCAGCTACCTCGATTTGTGATGTCCGTCGTCGGCACGGCGACACCTGCCTGGTCGCGGAATAAGGGGCTAGACAATGAGCGATGATCCCAAGCGCAAAACCAAAATCCGGCTCCTTACCGCTACCAGCGCCTTTGCGCTTTTCGGTGTGACCCTGTTCCTTCTGACACTGCCTGAAAGGAACACCGCGCTTTCGATGAAGCAGGCCGCCCTGCCGCCGTCCGAGCCTGTCTTTGCACCTGCCCAGCCGGAGGCGCCAAAGGCGCCCCCACGGGAGGGTGATATCTCCCCTGATCGGGCCACGATTGAGGCTCGGGACATCCCAGCCGGAAAGGAGCGCTTCACGTCGACGTTCTCGATCCGGGCGACGGATATGCCGGCGACCATCAAGACGGTCAGCATGCCCTATGCCCAGGAAGCCGGTATCCGCCTCGATGCCAGCAACTGCGAGGGCGTCCGGCTCGAGGTTGAGCAGGCTTGCCTTGTCCAGTTTGTCTATGATCCCGCTATCCCAGGCCGCGTGGATGGCCGCATCCTGATTACCGCCGCCTCAGAGCGGTCGGACGGTTCGATCCGCAATGTCACGAAGGTGGTCAGCGTCGATGCTACCGCGATCACCCCCGTTGTCGCCGAGCCAGTAGTTCTTGCCCCAGCACCGCCGCCGGAACCCGAATACGATCCAGCGGCGGAGGCAGTCCTCCGGAATCGGCGGTCGGCTAGCCTTCTGACCTCACAGTCGGATGCTGAGAACCTGACCTACCTGGGACCCCAGCGGCCGAGCGAGGAGGATTGGGAGTCAATCGGCTATAAGCGGAACTCCTCAAGCTACCCGGTAGACATGAGCCGCGTCGTCACGATGGACAAGCCCATCCCGGCGGTGATCAAGATCCCAATTGATACCCGCAATGCCTCCCGTGCCGTTGCTACCGTCGAGCGCGACATCTATGGCGGCGATGGACGTCTCGTGATCATCGAGCGCGGATCGACGCTCATCGGAACCGTGGAAGCTATCGGCTCAACGGGCGAGGAGAAGGTTGCGATCGCCTGGGAGCGCTTGGTTCGACCCGACGGTGCGGCGTTCGCATTCCAGGCCACCAGTGGCGATGCGATGGGACGCGCCAGCATCCCCGCGCACATGGACAACCGTTGGTTCGAGCGCTTCGGGACCACAATGCTGATGTCGGCGCTCAACGTGGGCGTGACTTTGGGCCTCAACGGCTCCCAGACCGTTGTTACTTCGGTCAGCCCCTACGGAGCCGGGTCAGCCAATATCGGCCAGGACGCCAGAGGGATTGCCACCCAACAGTTCCGCGAGGATACCCAGCCCCTCATTCAGCAGTTCACCGAGGAGCAGTTGGCTCTGCCGCCTATCCGAACTGTTCCGGCTGGAACACGTATCACTGTGTTCCCGAGCACCGATCTCTGGCTTAAGCCGATCAATCCTACCCAGAAGATGCGTGAGGAATACGCCAGCAAGGTCCGCGCCTCCCCGGAGTATCAGGCAGCGCGCAACAATCCTGGGCGCTCGGGTGGCCCGGGGGCAACTCAGCAGGCAGCCACGGCAGGCCCGAACCGCTTCAATGCGCCGATCGGGACGAGTGTCCCGCAGTACATGCAAAACGGCGGTGTCGTTCAGAACCCGGCGGCGAGCATGAACAGCCCGATGGTTCAGGACCTAACCCGGGCGGGAACCCAGAAGCGGGGACAAGCGGACGACAGTCTGGATTTCATCACTGCCCCCTCGGCGAATGAGAAGCTTCAGCAGCGGCAGCAGTCCCGCCAGAACTCGCAGCAACAGTCGGCAGCCGGGACCCCGATGGGTCAGAACTGGTCGCCCTTCTAGGAGACGGTCCCATGAGCAACACCAGCACCCAGGTCCTCCTCCAGAAATTCATTGGGCCTCTCTATGAGCGCCTCCTCCACCCTGACGTGGAGGAGATCGCCATCAACAAGCCCGGCGAAATCTGGGTTCGCCGGCGCAAGCCTGACGAGCAGGGACGCCAGTGGATCCCCGAAGAGGCTCCCGACCTCACGGGACGGTACCTCGAGAACATCTGCCACATGGTGGCAAACCTGCAGAACATCCCGAACTTCGGCGCAGCCGGAATGCCGGTCGTCTTCGGTACCGTCCCAGGCGGGCATCGTTTCGCGGCCGGGATTGGCCCGAATATCCAGTCCGAGACACCCGAGGGAACCAGCGAAGAGGGCTCGATCTGCGTCTGCGTCCGCCAATACAGCAAGGAGCAGACGGTCGATCTGCAGGACTACGGCATCACGCCAGGTCAGAGGCTTCGCCCTCCGGTGGCTTCGATCTTCACCCGAGCGACCGACCCTGATGATCCCTTCGCGCAGATCGTGAACTCCCTTACCCGAGGCGATCACATCCTCCTCTCTGGCGCGACCAGCAGCGGCAAGACCACCTTTCTGAACCGCCTTGTCTCGTTCCTCGACGACCGCAAGCGGATCCTCACGGTCGAGGACACCCGCGAAATCCGGGTTCTCCAGCCCAACCGTGTCCACATCTTGATGAGCCGTACGCAGCAGGCCAACAAATTCGACTACCGTGCTGTGCGCGACCTAATTGTTCGTATGACCCCCGACGTGGTTATGGCCGGCGAGATCTCGAACTCGAACGCGGCCACGATCTGGGAGCTCATGACGACTGGCCACGGCCACTTCATGACGACGATCCACGCCAGATCCCCGGACGAGGCGCTGACCACCTTCATCAACTGTATCTCAAACGCCCGATCGATGGCGGGAAACACGGATGCCATCGACCGCGACGAGCTCCGGGCTCAGATGGTCGAGCACATCCGCGTCATTCAGATCGAAAAAGATTCTCTCGGCCAGCGCCGCATTTCAGCCGTTGCCTAACATCGAGGCTCACATGATTTTCCTAATCGCCATATTCGTTCCGCCGATCTCCCTTGTTATCCGAGACGCCAAGTATGACGCCATCGCCAGTCTGGTGATGATCTGCCTTTGCATTCTCCTCGCGCCAGCCGTTCTCCCGTACATCTGGATTGCCGCTATTGTGCACAGCTTCCAGGTTATCCGCCGACAGGACGAGGACCGCAGAACCCGGGAGATTATCGCCGCCATTAAGGGGCGTCCTGCTTCCAACGACCCTGTCTCGGCTCCGGCTCCAGAAGCGCCAGTAGGCGGTCAGATCGCCTTGCAGGCCGGAGCATAGATCAATGGCTACGAAACTCCCCAAGGGGCAAACCCTGAGCGCGACCATGACCGCGGTCAACTCCATTGCTCTCAATGTGCTTCCTGCACAGCATTATTCGGCACATCTCCTCCCAGCTAGGATGCTGCTGAAGGGGCTGCTGCTGGCCTTTATCGACGATCGTGCGCGAGAGCCCGCGCTGGACGGCGAGGATGCTCCTGATCCGACTCTTGAGAGCTTCGCCGACGCTACGCTTGCTGACCTTCACAGCCACATCGCGGGTGCGAATGCTCCCCTGATCCAATGGATCTCTGACAAGGGCGCACTCGGAAACTCTCCCACACCTCTACGCCAGATCGCCGTCACCCACCTGTTGACGGTTCTACAGGATCAGCCAGCGGCACGTTATGGCATCATGGCCGTGTTCGATGCTCTGGGCCAACACATCACGGACGGCTTCGCCCTCGCCGGTGCCCACGAGATGTCTGCTGAAGGCACTGGTCCCGAAACCCCGACGATACTTTCCGCAGCAGCCTGAGATCAGAGACCCGGGACATTCAACGTCCCGGGCCGCTACACCTTTCGCCCTCAATTCCGGTTTCTGTCATGAAGCTCCACAACCCCTTAAAAACCGAGTACCTGCCCGAACACATGACGGAAAGTCAGCGGAAGCATTACCGCTGGCTCGGGATCACCGCGGCTATCGGCCTGCCGCTGGCCGCTGGAACAACCCTATGCACTCCGCTTTTCCGGTGGCTCATTGATCAACCGTTGAACCAGCGAACCCTGGATGGGGTCGGGGCGTTCGTTGGCCGCGTGGCGGGTGGCGACATACTCTCGATGAATTATGCTTTTGTTGTCTCGCCCAACTACGGCGGGTTTGACGCGCTAAAGGCCTATCTTGGGGTCGCCTTTGTTAGCACCGTTGTTTACATGGCCCCGGCGCTCCTCAACCCCTATCTTCGCCAGGTCATGAAGGGCGGCTTTGCCGACTGGTGCGATGACGAAACGCTCGCAGAAATGGAGGCTCGGGAACAGGTCGGCATCAAAGGTGGGCACCTGATGGCCCTTGGGCGATGGCCAAAAGGTCCTCGAAAAGGGCAGATGGTCATGATGATCGAGACCCTTTCCGCTCTGTGTCTCGCCCCTCCCGGAACCGGTAAAACCGCTGCCTTCGTGGTACCGACGCTCCTAAAGGGCGACAACGTTTCCTTCATCGTCAATGATCCGAAGCCCGAGCTCTACGAGATGACCGGGCACTATCGGTCGACGGTGAGCCACGTCTTTATGCTGAACTGGGCGAAGGTGGACGAGCCCAACTACACCCTGACCTTCGATACGAACAAAGCGGGTCCGTTCTGGGACGTGTTTCTCGATCTTTATGGCAAGGGCACCAAGGGTCAAATTCCCGAAGAGCTGGTTGTCGGCTACAAAGCCCGTGAGATTGCCGGACGCAACGACGGGACATTCGATGCCTCGGTCGCTCCTACTCGGATTAAGCTCGTCAAAGACTGGATCAACCAGCGGGATGGCGCTGGGGTCTATACAGTCCGGGACCCCGTGTTTTATCCGCGGTTCAACTTTTTGTCGCCGAAGCTTGTCCCACCACAGGGGCCGGACCGCGACACCTACCTTGACACCGTCGCCAAGACCCTGATCCCTAACCCAGATGGCGGTAAAGGAAACGACTACTTTGTGACCAAAGGTCGGGCCGCCCTTACCGGATTCATGCACTACCTGATCTCGAAGGTTGGTGACAAAAAGAACTACGAGGGGCTGCCAGCCAAATGGAACGGTTATGAACCGTCCATCCCGATGCTGTCGGACTGGCTTGCTGTCTCCCAGTTCGAAAGCACCAAGAAGACCGGCGACGAGGATCCCATGGCAGCCATGGGTGCCGACAAGATGGGAGACTGGATTCGGACCCTCTGCGACGACGTTGTTCCTGCCGAACAGGGCGGCAAGTTCCCCTCCCCGCGCGCCTTCGTTGAGCTAAGCTCTCTCGTCAATATGGCGGACAAGGAAAGATCCGGCGTATTCGGCACTATGGATCAGGCGCTTCTGCCGTTTAAAAACGCCGCTGTTGCTCAGAGAACATCTGCCTGTGACTTCACTCCAGACGACATGCGGGGGATGAAAGCGCCCGGGTCGGACGAGATCAAGCCGGTGACGCTCTACATCTGCGTCAACCAGGCGGAGGCAGGGGCATTCGAAACCGTCACAGCGCTCCTCTATGAGGTGTTCTCACAAAGCCTGATCTCCTACGGCCCCGGAGAGTTCAATCACAAGACGGGCAACGAGCTCGGCCCCTTCCCCGTATGCTTCGCCCTGGACGAGTTCGCCAAGCTGCCGCGCATCGAGTCGGTAATCACCGGCCCCGACCTTGGCCGCTCTAAGAAGGTTAGCTACCTCCTGGCGGCACAGGACTTCGGCCAGATCCGAAAGAAGTACACGGCTGAAGACGAGTCAGTGATCATCACGACGACGGCCGTCAAATACGTTCTTGCGCAGAACAACACCGACACCATCGACAAATTCAAGAAGATGGTCGGTGAAACCACGATCCAACGGGCTCAGAAGACCTACAACGAAGGACTCTCGAAGTCCGCAAATCCAATGGCCTGGAGCCGGTCCGAGCAGATCGAAAACATCAGTTTCCTGCGCAATGAGGATGTGGCTTCTCTGAAACCAGGAAAGAACATCGTCCTCGTCCAGAACTTCCTGAACCGCCCGATGAAGCTGGATACGCCCTACTTCTTCAAGGACAAGGAAATGGCCGAGAAGGTTCGCTCCCGCGGGAAGGGGCCGATCGCGACACAAACCATTCCTGACTTCATTCTGAAAGACCGCCTGACTGCCGTCGACCCTGCCGAAGCGGCGAAACGGAAAGCCGGCCGGCTGAGGAGGGAACGGGACGATCAGGAAACCCGGCACCTGACGCCGGAGGTGGTAGCTTACGAAGGCTAAAGGCCCTTGCACTTCTACACAGGCCTCATAAGAAAGGCACGCTCCTAAGAGTGTGCCTATCCCTCCCGCCATCTATGAGGCCATCATGAGCGCCCAACCGCCGCAAACAGAGCTGCCGTTTATCTTCATTCCGGAGGTGTATCACGCCGGAAATCTGACGATCTTCCACGAACGGGTAGAACCCCTCTCCGGTCGCAATTGCGACTTCGAACTCGGCTTGCTTCCGGTCTCGCTCGATCCGGCCGAATGGGCCGCTCGCAGCCCTCTTGAAAGCCCCACAATTTACAAGCTCACCTCAGATGGTCTCCTAAAGTTACTCGACGCTGATTGGACGGTTGCAAACTACGCTGACAGGATCATTCGCGACGCGGTGGCCCTCCGTGTCGCCCATATCTCCTCTGGTCAGCTTCAAGGGACCGCAACTCTCTGGGCAACGCTCCAGATCAGCCAAAATTCGATGCCAAACGGCGGAGGGAAGGATCGGGAGACATGGCTCCTGAATATGTGCCTAGCCGTTCTTGCAAGGGGAGATGCCTCCATCGACGGCGTTTGGTGGACTAACCTCCACCAAGGCGCGTTTGCTACACAGAGAGGAGGCCTCTATCAACATAGGCTCGGGATGTATCCTGTAGCCGAGGTGGACCTTCCGGACGCAGCCACACCGGGAGCCTCTCAGATGCGGCCGACCGTCATTCTGCCCTGAACCGATAGAGACGGCTTGGGTGATCTTGAGCCGTGCCGGAGCCTGACTAGGTTATTCAGTCCTATCCATCGTCGCCAGCGTTCCAACTGCACTCAAGCCCGGATCACTAATTTGCGGATCCATTCAGTTCATTACACATGCAAGTCCATGAACAATGCCTAAGGGGTAAATGGCAGTGTACACTGATTCTCACGTCCGAACAGACGCTCTTGAGCAAAGGACAAGAGCCTTGCGGTTGCTAGTGAATCCGACAGATCCGAAGGAACGCACCGGTTAGATCCTGCACCATTAGCAGCCTTTGCCTGTTGCCATATGGCGTCGACGGTAGCTCCTGCCTTCGAGACTGATTGCCACTCGACGAGGATATCTTTCAAAACGCGCCAGTTCCCGTCTCTGACCATTTCCCTAATTGATGCGCCTGGACTTTCACGCGTAAGGCTAAAATGTGCGAGTGACTTTGGCAGCCTCTGTGTTATCTCCCCTATCATCATTCTTGTCGCCTCTGCACAAGCCGGATTCCTCCTAGAAAGCAGTTGTTCTACTGCGATGTAGGCAGCATCGAGCCTCTCGAGGGCTTGGTCAAGGACGCCACTCTTTTCGATGTCCGAAAAGATCGTCTTTCGGATTGCCAGTGCAGCCGTTCGCTGCTCCGTCACTAACATCTCACGCTGCACACTTTCAGCCGCAGCCCAAGTCGCAGTGTTGTCTGGTTTACAAGAAAGGCCTTCATAGGTGTCGGCGCTTAGAAGCGCTTTTTCAAGAGTTTCTGGATCTGGTCCTGCACGGACGCAGTTATACGATATATCTCCCTGACAAATACCTCGAGCCTTGATACACGCTTTGTTGATACTGTACAGGAAGCCCTTCGGCTCCTGAATTATGAGCCCCTCATGTCGTCTCTCTGCAGATCGAGACCAGACGTTATAATACTGTGCAACGGCGCACCCGCCAAATGCCGGTCCGAAATTCCACAATCCAGACGTAATGCCTCGCCGATCAATGACGCTTGTGCGTTCTGCCTCCGCGATGAGTCCAAGCTCCCTAAAAACGTAGAGCCTTCGATCCATATCGAGGTTGGGGCAAGCTCCAGCGCTGTCAAAGATCTCCACTGGTTCTCCGGAAGCCACCTCGAGGACAAAGTAAGATGCGTCTTTCCGCGCCCTCCAATGCTGTTGGATTGTCGTAGTCTCCCCGGGATTGGACTGCGCCGGTGCCGGGTAAATTTCATCACGGATCAATCCAAGATAATGCTCCAAGATTGTGAGAGTTTCGTCTGCTGCCCGACCTAGTGTGAACAGCGCATATGGCACGAGGTCCTGCTCAACTGCAAAATGCGCAAATGTATTGCGGGTGTTTGCACAAATTTGATCTAGTTGCTCACTGACGTTTACGGGTAGCCTACTCCTGCCCAGTCGGACAAGGGCATCGACGTAGAAGTGAGCGAAACGAAGTTGAGAAACCGGTTCGACCGGACCGTTTCCTCCACCACTATGTTGCCTAACCGCATGCTCCATTGCCGAGATAGTTTCATCGACTATGCGTCGGTTGTAGTCGCTAGAGACAAGGAGCTTATGAAAGATCTGCCCATTTCGTGCGTAGTCATCTATGAGCCACTTGGTGATGGCGGACGACAGGCAGATTGGGCAACGACCATCACGCAAGTTTGCCCACTCCTTAGTCGAAGGTGGCAGTTGCAGGAACGGGGGAGAGATCGGCGCACTAGTTGCAAGGAAACCTAGATCAGTGATGTCGCGCTCGATAAACGCAGCTTTAGTGTCAGCGAACGGTTCCTGCCGAGTGTCTAAAAGAGCAGTAGCAATTCGTTTGTGACTTAACGCAACATCCCTATCTACTTCAGTTCGTTGAATTGAGACAATCATAGCGACGTCATTGCGTAATGCTTCATTTAGTCGCCGAGCTTCTTCAGCTAATTCGCCTATTTGCAATTCACTTTCAAGTCGTCCGACCTCAATTAACCTTTTAACTTGGCGCAGCTCACCTTCTAGCACTGAGACCCTCTTAACCAAATGATCTAAGCGTGCCAGAATAGCCTGAAAATTTGCGTTTAATGTCTTCGCTAGCGCGGCACCGCTCTTTGGCGTTCGTCCGAATAGAATGTTTGCAGCGTTGGCTGACGCGGCGAAGGCAGCAGCGATGTTCGTTGGTTCAGGACTCAAATGAGCAATTGCAACTAAAATGCCTGCGTCCGCAAGCGATCCGATGACCGCCTGAAACTCCTGTCCCACGGCGGGATCACCTGATGCAAGGATACTGGCAAACCCGGAAATTGAGTATTGAAGCGCCTGGTGCAGATCGCGTAACTCTCTGGCTTGCATATTCCCAATTAGACGTTTTGCGAGCTCTTCTCTCGTAGATTCTGGTAACGATTGCCCGACTGTGTTTATGTACTCTCGTAGTGCTTGGCGAAAGGCCTCACCGCCACCGTTAGGTGCCCCAAGTTCGCCCAGGAGGCCCTCTAAGGATTCTACTCGTTCAATCAATCGCGACGTTTCTTGTTGGACTTGTCGGGGATCTTTGCCCTCTCCATCAAGTGCGCGCTGAAGAACACGTTCGAACGGGCCCCAGTTGGAGAGAGCGTCCTCACGGTCACGTTGGCCTAATTGGCTTATTTTGCTTCCTATCCAAGCAGCTAGAATATCGTCTCGACCATTCAAATAGGTCCGAGGTGCAGCATCAGGTTTTGGGACAGAGGGATCTTCTGCCTGGGCAATTGCATAAAGTGAATGCAAGCGGCCCATATGCTCGTCAGTGGCTTGGTATGAGCGGAACGTTAGGCGGCCTATGGATTCGACAATGTCTGGGTTGTCTCGGACAAACGACTGCATCTCAAGATCAATCCCACCCCGTCCAACTAGAACTCGGGTGATTAGGGCTTGCAGCCCCGCTGAGAAGTCGAGACTGGCGCTCACCTCGAGGCGCTTTAAGGAGGGAGCAAGATTGAGACCAATACCTAGGACTGGCGCATACGTTCTCAGGAAATCACGCACACCATCAAGGGGCGCCTTCTTACGTGAAAGCTCCTCAAATACTGTCCCCGGACGCGTCCGAGGATCCGCTGCAGTTGCAGCAATGAATGCCATGCTGCGATAAAAGATGATCGGCCGATCGTGAACAGCTTCTCTATATCGCTGCATCCACAGATTTTCAGACAACGATGATACCACTTCAGGTCTGGCGTGAGCGGAGCTCATGCCAGCAACCGGCAGTGTTGCGGCGGCAAGAACAACTCCTAAGCAAGAACGGTAGATGACGCGCAGGAGGAAAGTGAACGAGCTCATAGATCCGCACCCGTCTTAGGAACATGAATGCCGCAGAGGCGATGAGCTTCAATCAGAGAGCGGAGGCGCGGGAGAAAGCCTGCTAACGACACTCGAAGGTATCGATCACTATTATAGTCGAGGATCTTAATGTCGTTGGCATCCGCCAGAGCGTTGAGCTTATCAATCTCGCGTTCGCGGCTGTTTTGAAGATGGTCGTCAATAAGGAAATGGTCACCAGAATGATGGATTTTGAAACTGTGAAACTCAAACGGTAGGTGACCGAGACTTACACCAACAGCAAAGATCCGATCCTGAGTAAGAAACTCTACATGATATGAGGTCAGGTGCCAGCCGGATTGATCGCGCAGATTCTCTACGGTTCTGCCGACACGGTCTCGAATACAACTTCTCACGCGCTGCCCGACATTGTTAGCGATGTCTCGCGTGCAACTCACTTGGCGGGAGGAGCAGACGGATGTTGACCTAGTTTCAAAGCATTGCACAGGAGATGCAGCGTTGATGCACGCGTTGTAGATTACCTCACTTTCCTCGTCTTCTGCAGCACAGGCGGTCATTAAGGTGAAGAAAGCGACGAATGACAATCCAATTAGATTGGATAGCCTTCTGCTAAGGACCTGAGATTTCCCACGTAGTAGAAAACCACGGTGCGACGCATTGAGCAGCATAGCCATTGCCTCAACAACTACGAAGAGTTGCACTCTTAAGCAACTACCTGAACCAGGATCTGGGAGCAACGCAACAAAGTACATAGTATCGCACTTTTCAATGGCGTTCAATGCTAAGCTCAGACGTCTATCCATTTCGGGCAAGAGAGAAGTTTTTCAAACCCCATTAAGAGACCGATATGCCAGACCTGGCCCTCCCTATCTCGGCACACCCGTCAACCCAGGCATCCTTTACCGCCGGCTTGAACCCTCAGCAGAAAGCTGCGGTCGAAGCCTTTCATAAGCCACTTCTGATTCTATCAAGCTCCGGAACTGGCAAAACCCACGTTCTGGCCACCAAATTCATCTACGCGGTCCACGTCCTTGGCTATAAGCCGGACGAAATCATGGCGGTCACTTTCACCAGGAAGGCAGCTCATGAGTTAAAGGAGCGCATTGGCCGAAAAATCGTCGCTGACGTCGAAAACCTTTATGTCGGGACGTTCCATTCTCTTTCATCCCGCATGCTCCGGATCCACCAGGCGATCCATACCGGCGAGAAACCGTTCACAATCGTCGAGCCGGAAGAGATCAAGATGACCCTGACGGGCATCCTCGCCAGCCTGGACGGGTTCGGGAACTCTTCGAGCAGCCGGGAGATCGACAAGCGGATCAATGGGCTCCTCAAGACCATCGATGCTGCAAAGAATATAGGCGTCAACCTCGGCTCCGATAGCAACTCGACATGGATCACGAGCGCTCCGGGAACCTCCAAGGAGGATAGTGATATCCTCGCCCAATATGAAAAGACGATGCGGGAGAACCGTTGTCTCGATTACAACGACCTAATCCTGGATTTCATCCGGCTCACGAACAGCAACCCCATTATTGCCCGGTCCTGGCGAAAGAAATTCAAGCTCGTCCTGGTGGACGAGTATCAGGACACCAATCCCGTTCAAGAACGCTGGCTGCAGATCTTCTCTGACGCGGGAAACAATCTTGCGTGTTTCGGAGACGATGATCAGGCTGTCTATGGTTGGCGCCATGCGACTGTCGACAACATCCTGAACTTCGAGAAGCGGTATCCCAATTCCGTCGTCATCAAGCTCGGAATCAATTATCGCTGCCCTGAGCAGATTGTCCGGAAAGCAGGGAAACTAATTTCCGCCAACCAGAAGAGACTCTCGAAGACGGTCCGATCCGGCAACAAGGGTCAGGGCGATGTCGCGAGCATTTCCTGCAACGGACAGCAGGGGATACTCAACCAGGCTCTGGTCCTGATCCAATCGGTCGCGAAGGCTCAGCCCAAGGACATTACCGTCCTTGCCCGGACGAACAGCGATGCCGATGAGGTCGCCCAGTTCCTCAGCCGCCACGGGGTTAACATCTTTCGGTTCAATCCCGATGCGGACTCTTCCCCGCAGCTCCAGACATTTCTTGCTTGGCTCCGCCTGCTCGCAAATGAATCCGACAGCCCGGCAGCGATCAAGATCATGACCAGCCTCGCCGGTCTCGGGATCGCCCAAGCAGTCTGGCGAGCCGCCAGGATGGAGGGCATTCCGGTAATGCAGTGGCTGAGCAAGCGTGCGGATGCCGGCAGCCTGAGGCAGGATGGCCTTCTCCGGCTGATGGATATCTATCAGGGCCTCAGGAGTGCGACGATGATCTCGAGCACATCCGAGATGATCGAGCTCGCCCTGACCTATACGGATCTCGACAAAGACATTGAGGCCCTCAACCCGGCCCGCCGGGCTCGCTTCTTCCGCCAGTACATGGCGATCTCGGAACACGCCCATCGGGTCGAGGATCTCGCCACAATCATCGCGACGGCCCAGACGGAGATCGCCGACGTCGATGGCCGGCCGGATAACGCGGTGGCGGTTTCAACGATGCACGCCATGAAAGGACTGGAATCGCCCGTTGTGATCTCCCCCGGATGGAGCAAAGGGAAATTCCCAAGTGGCTTCGATAAGGGAGACGAGATCGACGAGGCCCGCCGCCTTGCCTTTGTGACAATCACCCGCGCGTCAGCCCGATGCTTCCTGCTTTGGGATAGCCAGCTCGGCCCCTCTCCGTTCCTGACCGAAATGGGTCTGGCCTGATACCGTCCGAATTTCAATCAGAAGGAAAATCTCCCATCATGACCAAATCACGGCTCGCTGGTCTCGCCAGCCTGGTCGGCTTTCTGCTGACCGTTCCCCTCGCCAACTACTTCGTCTCGCGGATCGGCACGATTTGCCCGCCCGACGGCCCCTGTCTCATCCCAGTGGCGCCGGGGATCATGTCCCCGAGCGGCGTTATCTGGGCCGGGGCCGCCCTTATCCTCCGCGATCTTGTCCAGCGGCAGCTCGGGGTCGCGTGGAGTACGGTCGGAGTCCTGATCGGGGCCGCACTCAGCTATCTGATCAGCCCTGCCTTGGCCCTTGCAAGCGCGGTCGCCTTTTTGATTTCTGAGCTCATCGATCTGGCTGTCTACACCCCCCTCCAACGTAAGGGGTTGATCGCAGCCGTTGTGGCCTCGAGCCTCGCAGGCCTAATGGCTGACTCGGTTGTGTTTCTCTTACTGGCTTTCGGCTCTCTCGATCACGTGCTGGGTCAGATTGTCGGAAAAGCCTGGATGATTGTTCTTTCCCTTCCGTTTCTTTTTTGGATGCGACGCCGAGATGAACACAGCTCACACGCATTCAGAAGTATGTACGAGAACCTCGCGACGGATCATCATTAGATGTGAGGCCCTTGCAGCCGGAGGATACCTTATCGATCCCCCGGCTTTTTGACTTAGAACGCTACTGTTTTCCAGTCGCAATAGGCGTGAGCTCTACCATTCGTTCGAACTCAGCCACGGATTCGACAGGATTTCGTCCATACCCGTCCAATACAGCATTCCAAAAGTCCTTGAGGAACTCTCTGCGGCTTTGATCTGTCCACGTTTCCTTCGTCTTTTCGATGGCGACGGAGTCCTGGAGTGCTTCCGACGCCTGAGAAAGAAATTGACCAGGGAAGTAGGTCTTCCTCATATCCGCAATGCCGACCTTCACACCGATGGGGCCTGATCCACCCAGCTCATTGATCGCTTCAATGGCTCGCTCAATGAAACTGTCTATCGGCTTGAAAATCAGTGCATAGCCCAGATTCGGACGGTTATTGTCATCGAGGCCGAAGCAGGTCGAGCTGACACCCCATAATTCGCCAGTGTCCTGGAACCACTGTGTCGCATTCCCGGTCACTTTTTCATCGACAGCACCAGACCGGCCCCAGATCGCAAGAGCGCCCGAGCCGTTCACTCCCCAGTCGCCGCCACTTCCTCGCACTTGGAACGCGGCCCGATTGATCTTTGCCGCAAGAAGGGTTTTCACCGGAGGTGTCCAGTACGTCGGTGCAACACGGACGAACACTCTTGCCCCTGTAGGAAGGCTTACCCGCCGAACGGAGTCCTCCATCGCCACGTTCCGGAGCTCCAAGTCTCGATCGCCGCCCGCCCAGATCCCTGCCGCAGACGAACTCTCCTCATGCCACACGATCGCCGGAGGAGGTGCCGCTTGAGGGCGTTGAGCAGCCAAGATCGGCGCGATCACGTTCTTAAGGACGGTCGCGAACCGCTCCCGTTCAGCCTTCACCTGCTCCTTCGTCGCTCCATCCGGCAGATTGTAAGTTTTCGGACCACTCCGATGCCGCCAGTCAAACGGCAGCGCGTGTGGCCCAGGATAATGTGCTGAGTTTGCAACCAAGACAATTCGGTCTTGGCTCACCGCCCGCTCTGCGTAGCCAAGTTCCGACATCACGTTGGGATTCTGAAGATATTTAGGGTCTGGCAGATCCTCGGGAGCTACGCTTGGCAATAGCGCGGCTGGGTTTGTCACCCCGACCGGCGTCATATCGGCGACAAAGACATTGGCCGCAGCAATTTTTTCAAGGATCGTTTTTGTGATGTCCTGTGTGCCGATCGCATTCTTTGTATCGTGATCGACCTCCGGCCGTTGCGCCTCATCATAATCGGCGTCCCGTGCAATCAGTTTGCAGGCATCCTTCAAGGCATCACGCACGAAGTAATGGTGTAACTTGGGATCGCGGTCGCTCTGCCAGGACCAGAAAAGTTTCATAATTCAAATGGCCTCCTGAATTCGACTACCCTCTATCAATTGCACCGCTACCCCACAACAGCGCCGCCGTTGGTCGTAGTCATCCTGAACAATGATATACGAAGACAGACCAAGCTCTTCCTTAACCAAGGCTGCACTTGGCTCATCAACTGTCCTCGCAATGTGCTAGGGTGAAAACGACGAGCTAGCATAGGGAAATGATTCCCCGCCTATCCGGCCAAGGCCTGTACCCGGCCTACTAATCGTCCACAAAAAAATCCACACGGGGCAAATCAGAAGATGAAGTACAAACGTTTCGGCCACAAGGCGTTGCTCGGCTTGGCTGCGGCCATCTCATTCGCATCCGTCGCAACTGCTGACCCGTACACTCCTGCTGAGAAAATCAAACCGTCCGTGAGCTCTGTCCAAGGCGGCACGCTCGACATTGTAGGCCTTGTTCCGGGCCTTGGATGTACAGAGGCATTGGCTAAGATCAAGGAAAGCTACAAGCCCGAGCTGATCTCAACCTATACGAACACCTTCGGGGCTGCAATACAAAGGTATCCCTGTCTCGACCACGCAATTTACCTCCACCATCGAAGTCATAGACCAGACCGAAGTCCTCCGCCTGAGCTGCACCGGAACAGCGAGTGGCAATCAGGTCGCTGACATTTCTCGGCAGCTCCGATTTTGGGAAAGCACGGTCGGGTCGCCAACGATGGACGACATGATCGCAACGTTGGCTCAGAAATATGGAGAGCCGTCTTCTAAAGGAGAGGGGTTTGCTGGCGCGAGATACTTCAGCTGGGTCTACCGGAACGGAGCGAAGGTACCGTGCTCGCAAAGATCCTCAGATCCCTCCTACTGCAATCTGGGGCAATCGACAAAATACATTCCGCAGGACTTGGATAAGTATGTCCACTGGGGAGAAAACCACGGCGGAGTTATCGTTTTCGTTGAATTGAAGCCCTGGTACGAAGACAAAACCAAACTCAAAGACTTCGCGATCTCAATTGTCGACGTCACGAAAAAGGGACAGGCGGCAAAAGCCGACATCGACTCGTTGTATGAAGAAGCCGAACGCCAGCATTCAGCGAAAAGCCAGAAGGTCTCAGTTCCTAAACTTTGATTGACTGCCAATTGCCGCGCAGGAGGAGCGAGGGCCTTTGTTTAGCGCCCTCGCTGTATATCCTCACCGACACCGCCGCGATCGGATCCCGACTTCGAGCGCCGGCCGCTCGTTTCTAGACATCGTAGTTTCAGCACGCCGGGGGAGCCCTCCTGGCGCCTCCGAGATCGCTTTTTATGGCCTACTGTTCCTGCCTGCGCGCCAGCCTCATCCTTTCTGTTGTTCTATTCGGAGCCACAGCGGTCCATGCCAAGGCCACAAAGAAGGCAGAGAACGTGGCCCAAGCTCCCAAAGTTGAGACCGTCAGCGCAATTCCGGTAGTCCAGCCGGAGATTTCACCATGCCGGAAGGTTCGGCGCCGCCTCTGGGTTGAAGAGCAAGGATGGGTCGTTAGACAGATTTCGAGCTGTTCTTAGGATCCTTGCCTCTCAGGGCGCGACCACTCCATTGGTGAGAACAAGGCTACCGTTCGCTTCCTGCACAAGTCCCTCAATACGGGCGTTACACTGAGACTTTGGAACCGGGCCGCTACAGTTCGCCAAAACCCATTTCATGCTCCCCAGGTCCAGCGTACCCCGATCGAGAATGATGTCTCCCACCCGTTTCGACCCCTCGTATACGGCACAGGATGGCGTGTTCATCCCGATCAGGTAAACGGTACAGAATTCGACCGCGACGTGTTCCCCAATCACTTCTCGCCACAGGCTGATGAAATCACGGCTATCCAGGGAGCCGTCGGCGGCCCGCGTTAACTTCAGGGCCTTGCCGGGGGCGTCAGATCGATTTTCCTCCGTCCGTTCCACGGTGCACTCGGTTTCGTGGACAGTCTTCAGGTAGCGAAAGTCACTCCCATCGAACACGAAATAGTGGAATCCGCTCGTTCCATCGCTCGGATCATGCCAAGCGCTGTCATAGAGATCGAACTTGCCAGTCATCACGATGAGGGAACTGTCTACCTCAAATCCGAAGTCCGGCCCACCCACAAAGTGTGCTTTGTCGTTGCACCAATCGCCTGTGCCGGTGATGAGATTAAACGGGAGCATCTTCACCTTTCCGGTCGCCACATTGACCACGGCTCCCCGATTGCAGCCGGTCCCGCAGCCCCACGTCGTGATGACGTATCGGCCGGCGAAGTTCGGGGGTTGTTGAGCTGCTTCCCGAATACGGGTGCGGTAGTTGTTCTTGTCTGGATCGTCTAAAATTGGTTTTGCGTTGGCGCCCTTGTGGATTTTGCTGGCCGGATAATCCGGGAATTGTGGGACAGACACCGGAGATTTCTTTGGCAGGGCGGCCTCCGCCTTCGCGACTGCAGCTTGCTCCTGAGCAGACGTCTTTGACGCCTCGAGTGTGTGCACCAGTGACGGATCTGCTTTGCCCGGCTTTGGGTTCGGCTCATGGGTGCTGGGCGCGGCTTGGGCGGTCTCTGTGGCCGCTTGGACACCGTGACCAGTACCCGATGCAACTTCGGCCTGCCGCATGGTTTCGCAGCTCGTCCGGGCCCAGTGCCCATCAGGCGGAATATCTGAGGTCTCTGGCTCCTGATCATTCTGCATACGGAATTGCCTAAAGGATTCCGAGATGGCGCTGAGGCTTACCGAGCCAATCTCCCCGGCCGCGTCCTTGTATAGGCGCAGCTCTCCTCCAAGCTCTTTCCCGGCCTCGGATGCTCCCACCCCAACCAGAATTTCCTGGTTGTCGTTCTTCCGCCGTTGCTGCCGGAATTGGAAGGTCTCGCCCGTTTCGATGATCCTCAAGTCCCACGGCGCGTCAGTTTTCCTCGGATCTGAGATCAGGAAGAATCCGAAGGCGTCCTGGATAGGTGCGAAAACGATCTTATCAGTGTTACAAGGATAAGGACCCGGTGCGTACCGCAGGCGGCCAATCATCTGGTCAACGGCCCGGGGTAGGTCCTGCAGGTAGGCACCCGCCACGAAGCCAGACCCGGTTCCCTGGCCAAAGATCCGATCATGCTCGGCTGACATTCGGTCGACATCAGCCTTACACGCCTTGAGGCCCTCGCTCAGATGGGTAAAGACTTCCTCCGGCTGGTGCTGCCGCTTTAAGGTCCGCTGCACGTGGTCAGCGACACATTTCGTGGCAGCCCTGACAAAGGGCACGTGAGCCCTTCGTTTGGCCTCTCCGGAAGCCTCCTCCGCTGAGAGGCGAGCACCCATTCCGGTACTCGCACAGATAGCAAAAGACAAAACCCCAAGCACGAGCCCCTTAGATAGCATCCTGCTCTCGCCCCCACCCATAGCCTCCCAGTATGAATACCGTCCCAAGGGAAGTAAACGGATGCCGGGTGATCCAAATGGCGCATTGGTCGAGATCTTCTTGGGGAGCCCCTCTCGGAGAGACGAAGACAGTCAATCCCCATAGAAAAAGAGCGGCCCACCGGACCGCTCTCGGAAACGAATAGATTTGATTGATGTATCACATGCCCTGGCTATTCTGCTCCATCATCCGCCGACGCATCTGAAGGCGGGAGAGTTGTGCTGGCTGCGCGGCTTGGTTCTCCGCAGCAGGCTTTTCCTCTGTGGCCGGCGCGGGCCGATCCTGGGGCTGAAGGGCAGCCTTATAGACGCCACCCTCAGACCGCCCCATCGTCAGCCGGTAGCCAGACGGCATGCCGAAACGCTCAACATGGATCTTTTCCAGCGCATTGAAGCCACGACGAAGGGAGTCCATCGGGATCTTGTCCTGCTGATCTAAAGTGACCCCGCCCCCCAAGCGCTTCTGATCGTCAAACTCGAACCGCATGAATGCGCCGCGTAGGACGAACTTTGCCTCCGTGCTCTTCCCAGACTTCAGGTTCTCGACAGCCGAGGTGATACGATCTTGGAACGCCTTATCATGGTCGATGGCTCGCGCCAGCTTCTCGACTTCCGGCAGATGGTTCTGGATCGCGTGGTCAAACCGCGCAAACTTCTCCTTGTTATCCAGTTCCTGGAATCGTTTCACCGTCCGGTCGAGAACCTCGGTAATCTCCTCACGAGACGCCTCACGGATCATGTTTAGCTGTTGATCCCGCCGTTCCGGGTTTCGGTCACCCGCCAGCATGAGCCCGCCACGGATATAGGCCGCCACCAGCTTTAAGCCCTGCTGGCTGGCTGCCTCGGCCCTTGCCGAGTACGCAACCTGCTCGTCACTCACCTGACCCTGCTGCCGGCGCGGTGGGGTCGAAGCGACTTTCGTCGATACCGGAGTGGCAGCCTCACGGACCTTCGCCATCTCCGGCTCTCGGCTGATGGCATCCGCTGCGCCGAAAAGGATCGCCTCGAGATTAAGCTGGCTCGCCCGGTCCTCCTTCCAAAGCGCATGCGATTTGGAATCCACTCCGTAACGCTGGACGGCAGGATGGTTAACATCCGGGATCGCGCCCGTAGGCGCGGCGTAGCAGCCATACTCCTCGTTGTAGCTGGCCCGGATGCCCGCTTGGCCGAGCGCCTTAATCATTGTGTCGGCCTGGGCGCGCGGCGCGAAGAACCCGGTCAACCCTTCGGACACCAGCCCGAGAGCCACAAAATCAAGTCCTGACTTACCACTCACACCAGCTTCCACGCTCACCTGACTTGTCTGCATCGCGGGATCTCCGTCTCCGATAGCGAATTAACGACACAAGTCCTGTACCATAAATTCGGGTACAATGCACGTAATTCGGTACGATTTGCAAAACTCGGTCGCCCGAAAGGCAAAAGGCATGTCTGGTCAAACAAACCTATTGGTTTCCAATCCCCGGAAAAATCGATGAGCCCAGATCCAGACTATGTCATTCAGGCCCGATACGTCCCGACGCTCCTTGGCCTCAAGAAGACACCATCTCCTTGGGAGCTTTGGCACGTTCTCAAGGGCAACATTCCCTCGGCGCAGGTCGAATCCAGCCGCGGCTTCTGGAGCCGCCGCCTCCACCGAGAGTTCGTGATCGGGCTGCAGGAGCGCTACTCCTGCATTCTGTTCGATCGGAGCAAGGAGCAGATTTACCCGACAAGGCAGATCCTCTCCCGCCACCTGGTAGAGGTCCGGTCGCGCGGGCAGCTGCCCCTCAGCCACGATACCAAGCACATCCACTTGATTCAGATCTCGTCCGAGAACTACGCGATCAACTGGAATGTAAACGGAGTTGTCCAGGCTCCTCCTTATATTGTGGCCGAAGTTCACCCGATCATGGCGGCGCTTGGCATCGAAAGCCTCGCGGTCGCTCTGATTGTCGCCGGCGGCGAGTTCGAGGCATTCGTCGAGATCGATTTCGATCCTCCTCTCTGGGAAATGATCAAAACGGCTACGACCGACTTCATCTTCTCTCTGGATATGGACGAGGAGCCCGCCCCTGATTTCGCCATCGACGGGGACGCTATCGAGAAGCGGTACCGCCCGACGAATAGCGATCCTGCCGACTACTCGGAAGATCGGGCCTTCAACAAGCTCGTCACGGAGTACGAGGCCATCACCCAGGAGATCCAGGGGCTCGAGCGCGATGTCCGGGAGAAGGACAAAGCCAAGCGCAAGCTGAAGGCTCAGCTCATCACAGCCCTGGGGAACCGGTCGGCGGCACAGGGCAAGGGCTTCAGGCTCCTCCGGGATGAACACCACGTCGGGGAGCAAAAGCGGGCCGCATACTCCTATTCGACCCTCAAGATCGACCGCCAGACACAGGCGGTCTGATCGCAAACCACTGATTTCAGATTAAATTTTAGAGGTTCAAATGCCAGCACGCACTAACTCGGACGTGGTGATAGCCTTAAAAGAAAAGGTCGCCAACGAGAACAAGAAGGACCGCCAGGGCGATAATAGGTCGAAACTCTATTATGTTAAAATGGAGTACGACGCGACCAAGCTCGACGAGATTTTCGGCCCGGAAAACTGGAGCGCGGAGATTCTCAATCAGGAATCCCGTGTTTGGGAGCAGGATCTCGTCAGCTTCAAACAGAACAAGCAAGAGGTTTACAAAGCTCGGGTCGCCTCGGCCTGGGTCACCGTTCGGTTGACCGTCAAATTCCCTGACGGAAGAGAAACCTTCCGCGACGGCGTCGGCGCCGGTGACGCGATCCGGCGTGCCGATAATCCAAACTCTGTGGAGGCTGAAGGTCTGGCCCTAAAAGCCGCCGGAACGGACGCCATCAAGCGTGCTGCAACCCTCCTCGGCAACATCTTTGGCCGCGGCATGGAAAAGGACGGTACGCAGCGGTACGATTATGATTACGTCCCACCTTTGGATGATGAGGCGGACGAGGAAACCCGTCCCACCTCGGACGTCGTAATCGCCAATGACGTCGGCCAGCCCCAGAACCCGCCTCAGCAGCAGGTCCAATCCCAATCTCGGCCCCAGGCGCAGACGAGGCCCCAGCCTCAGTCCCAGTCGCCGCAGCCGAGGACACAGGCTTCGGCCCAGCAGCCGTCCCGTCCTCAACAGCATCACGAGCCAAATGTCACCAGCGGCCTGTCACGCCAGGCTCCGGAACACGCTCCGGTGGCCCCGACCGCCCAGCCGCAGCATGCCTCCCAGTCCGGGCCGGCGGACGACTTCGATAATGCCCTGAATCAGGCCCCCGTCGATGTCCGCACCCTCACCGATCCGCTCTCCGAGCACCTGCGGTTGATCATCCCACAGGGAAACCTGATTGAAGTTGGTATCCCTGAGCGGTGGAAGAACATCTTCTCGCAGATCAATGAGGCCCGGAAGAACTGGGTCACAACAGTCGAAGATGTAGTCACGATGAAGGCTCACATGGCCGACTTCAGGAAGCGCGCCACTAACGAGAACATCATCTCGGGCACTTCTGCCGGTGCGAAAGACATCAAGCATTACTTCGACACGATGGACACGTTCATCGAAAAGCGCCGTCAACATATCCTTGGCATAGGCCAAGCGGCGTAGGCCTAAACGGGCCCCGCATCCTGCGGGGCCTTTTCTGTGCGCCAATCAATAATCCCTTGGAACCAGGGGAAAGTGAAAACCCCGAAAGCTCGTTGAGTACAATGTCAGAGAACCTCAAGCTCTCCGCAGGTGACCTTGCCAAACAGATCGGAAGTGGGAAGGAGCGCCGCTACAGCGACGACGAATGGGAAACGCTGTGTCCCGCCCACGATGACCGCAAGCCGTCCCTCGTCATTACGCAAAAGGGGGACCGGCTTCTCCTCTACTGTCGGGCAGCCTGCGCCCAGAGCGTTATCCTCGATAGGCTCAGGAGCAAGTACCAGATCGAGCCCAGGCAGCTCGGACGCACCCAGAAGCGCGAGTTGCGGTGCGATGGCACCCAACCGCGCCAGCGCGTTGCGCCCACGGAGCGCCGGAAGAAGAAGGGGCTCCCCGACGGCGCGATCTACGCGGGCACGTCCCAACAGGGAAAGCCGCCTTCATTCCTCCTCAAGAACAACAATGGGGTGTGGTCTTGGCACGACCGGCATGGCCGCGAGTGCTTTTACACAGTGCGTTTCGATGACCCAGAAGGCGGCAAAGATATCAAGCCCCTCACCCCCTGGATGATTAAGGGCAAGGTGCAGTGGATCCGATATGCCCCTCCGGATCCGCACCCGATGTACGATCTTCACCTGGACGATGGCGAGAGCCCTGTCCTCGCCGTCGAAGGGGAAAAGACCGCCGAAGCTGCCAAGAAGCTTATTACCCGGCCTTCGGAGATCTTCGGCGGCACCGTCCCTTGGACCACCACCACCCTTGGAGGTTCTCGGAAGGTCCACATGGCCGATCTTGACCCCTTGGAAGGCCGGGACCTGTTCATCGCCCAGGATATGGATGCCGCCGGTCTCAGTTATGCGTCCCAGTTCCTGAGAAGTAAGGCACGGTCCATCACTTTAATTCGGATGCCACGATCCGCGCTCCCTAATGCAAGGGGCGCTCGGACAGAGGATATCGAGCCCGGATATGATTTGGACGATTTCCGGCAGGAAGGCTGGACGCTCGACCATTTGGAGGAGATCGCCCGCAAAAAATATCTGCTTTTCCGCCTCAGATAACAGATCAAGTGACGAAACCGATATGAAAAGCGGCAAAACTGCGTTATAATTCGTTTTGCCGGGATACCCCATCCACCCTTTGTTCTTTTCATCGTGCCAGGAGCAAACTCCCGATGAGCGCTAAGTCCTTCCTGAACCACTCCGATGCCCCGTTCCGGCGAGACATTACTGTCATCACCATCGGCGATCGTCACCCGATCCAGGACCCCAACCGCCCGCAGTTCGGCAGCGACCGTGATAAGGCTGCCTCCTTCGCATTCCACATCGAGCAGTCCCTGACCCAGGACAACGAGCTTGCTCGCGCTTCCTACTGGAATGAGCTTCGCGCCATCGCAGCTGTCGCCACCCGTGGCGTCCTCTCGGCCGAGCAGGGCCGCCGCCAGGTGCGCGACCGTGCCAATCAGGCTCTTGAGGCCAGCGACGTCGACCTGACCCCCCGTCAGATCGAAGGCACCATGAACGTCACGATGGCCAAGCGCCAGTTGACGGACCTGATGCCGAAGAACCTCACGGTAGCCCAGACTAATCAGGTCCTTACCCGCCTCGTCAATGAGGCGATCGGTACCGCTCAGGGCCACATTATCACTGATGACAGCGACTCGACGGTTGTTCGCCTCCGGAACACGCAGGCCTATCGCACCCTTACCAAGGCTGTCGGCGATATCTATGCCGATACGACCGTTCCCTTCAAAGATGACGAGGATGAGCTCGGGAACATCAAGGATGTCTCCGCGGACCGCCGCGAGCAGATGACCCGCCAGATTCTTCGTTCCTCTTTTGCTCCGGAGGGCAAAGCCCCGGCGCAGCAGGCGGCAGACCCGTTTGTCGGCAACGAGACTTTCGAGCAGGCCGTCTATAACCGCCTGCGCCTCGGCTCCATGATTTCGGAGGTGATTTCCGACGAGAAGGAGCGCCGCATGTTCGCGGCCTTCATCGACAATGCCGCCATGGGCGTCCTCGACGGCACCAAGGACCGCCCCGAGTGGATCCTGCGTACCGGGATGGACAAGCAGAAGGAAAACTACGACCAGCTGGTGGCAAGCGGCTCTGACCGGGCCGAGAAGCACGGGTTCACGGCTGACCTCAATGCCCTCGCCAAGGAGGTTCTCGCCTCAGACCTCTTCCAGAGCCAGAAGCAGGCCCTGGCCGACCTTCAGAAGAGCGGCCTGGAGCGCAATGCGATCACGGCTGCCATGGGCCGCCACGCCTCGCAGCAGATGGACCGGACTGATTTCGTCATGGCTTCCCGTCAGCAGGCGCTGATTGCCGAAGCCTGGGTCTCGTTTGCAGCCTCGGCTGGTCCGAACGTGCCATCCCGCACCGCAATCGCGAACGCCGCCAAGCAGATCCGGGAGGACTTCTCCCGCCCGGTCGAGATGGCGTCTTACAAGAAGGCCGAGGACGGGAAGATCGTCCCGGTGAAGATGACGATCCGCCCTGCCCTCTTCGGCCCCGAAACCAGCGGGCTGAAGTTCCCGACGGTCGCCGTTGAAGGCTCCCGCTTCTATAAGAATGCCGGCGCCATCAACGACTACGTGGCTCAAATCGCGGTGGCCAACAAGGCTCTTCCGCCCCACACCCGCACCAGCCTCGTCGTCACCGTGGATGACAAGTCCAAGTCCTATAAGGCCCTGACTGAGGCGGCCGAGAAGAACGGCTTTGGCGTGATCAACGCCACGGTCTCTGCCAAGACCACCCGGATGAAGATTGTCGGGGAGAACGGCGCCAAGTCGTTCAACGAGCGCAAGATGCAAATCACTGTGCCGAACCCGTCCAACCCGGATGAAGCCTTTGATCTGTACTCCCGTGAGGGTCAGCGCGCCGCCCGTGGCAAGCTCATCGTCCTGCATCCGGATGGCAAATCCGACAACCAGGCCCGTATGATCGGCTGGCAGGTCGCCCAGTCCATCTCCAACAAGGTCGCCGTCTTCGGGCTTGAGCAGAACGACTACAACACCTGCCAGCACGTCCGGCGCGGTGTCGAAGGGGGCAAGCAGATCGAGGTTCGGGACAACGCCGGCGCTCCGGTCAACCTGGAGGAAGCCTACAAGACTGCCGTCATGGGTGCTCCGACCCCTCAGGAACGAGCTCGCCGTGAAATCCAGAGCTGCGCTGCCGGTCTCATCAATCCGGAAACTCCTGGCATCAGCCCGGAGCAGAAGACCATCGCCACGGTCAACAGCCTCGCTCTGGCCCAAGTGTGCGGCATCAAGAACCTCGAGGTCATTCAGAAGCAATTCTCGACCTTGGGCGATGTGGTCGAGTTCGCGTCGCGGTCCGGCAAGAACGTCGTGACGCTCAGCAAGGAGGAAATGGCATCCCTTCGCCCGGTCGCTGCTGCCCTCCGGGGTGGTGTCGAAAAGCTTCGCAACCCGGCCGCTCTGGAGGCCCTGCTCCTCGCTTCATCCATGAAGGTTGAGGCAGCGAAGCAGAACGATATGCGCTATGACCTGACGTCGGACTTCGCCAAGGCTCGCGCCCTGCCTGTCGTGGTCTACGGAGAGCCGTCTGTAGGCAACGCTGTTGCGATCATCGGTCACGACAATGAGATCGGAGCAAAGACGAAGGGCGCTATCGAGCAGCTTGTCGTCGAGGCCCGTGACAAGGGAGCGATCATCCACACCACCGCCGAAAAGGGCATTGGTGAGGCTGTGATCGAGGCTGCCTCGAAACACGGGGCGAAGTTCGTCGCGTTCTCCCCTGACCGGGACGCTTCGGGTCTATCCGATAAGGCTGTAGACGCTCTGTTCGACGCCATTAACAACGGCAGCGGATCCATGGTCTCAGCCCAGGGCTTTGGCAAGAACGAGATGGCCGCGAACCGGACCAAGGTTCTGCAGATGGCTACCGAAACGGCGAAGAGCGTCGTGCTCGCCGCCGCCAGCGACAAGGACGTGTCAGCCCTGATCGCGGTCGAGTCCGGTCAGACCCGTCCGGTCGCCACCCTCTCGCCGAACCCCGAGGAGTTCTTGAACTTCACGGCGAATGTTGCCCTCACCCGCGAAATGGGAACCATCACGGCCAAGACCGGCCGCGGCGGAAACACCATCAGCCCGGTCGGTGTCGGCTTCCAGGGTGAGGACGGCGTATTCGAAAGCAACGGCTACAACGCTGACGGTGGCATGGACCCGCAGTCCAGCCCGATGGTTCGCGTTGCGTCGTTCTCCCGTCCGGCCACTGTCATCATGAAGACCGGCGAAATGGGGGCGTTCATCGAAAACGTTGAAGCCGGAAAGGCCAACACCCTGACCCGCGACGACCTCAACGGTCTGACGGCGGCTCAGATTGCTCTCAAGTATGGAGTTGTGAGGCACCCAAGCGAGTATGAGCAAAAGAGTGCTAAATCCCCTGAAGAGATCTCCGTTGCCCTCGCGGACAATGACAAGCGCGAGTTGGAAACGAAGCTCTCAAAGCTAGCAGCCAATGACAAGTTCCGTGTGGTTGCCAGGGCCCAGCAAAATGGGATCGGGATGTAACCTCTTCTAACAATCTGGTGACCATCAGCCCCGGCCCTCGGCCGGGGCTTTTTCGTTCCAAAGGAGGCAGACCATGATGCAGGATGTTCAGACCCGCCAGCAGGCTTTCTTCACTGTAGGTGAATGGGATGGCCGCTCGGTTCATGTCACCCGTCGGGTCTATCAGCGCGCCATTGGCACGGATCCCGATTTCACCGGCTTCGATGGAGCCGATATGCGAGCCTTGGCCCTGGTTGAGGCTTTCGCCAGTGCTGCAGCGGCCCCGCTCCGCTCTGACCCGGAGACAAAGTCCGTCACCTTCTCCCACACAGTTGCCGATCGCGACTGGAATGGAGATCCGGAGAAGATCGAGGATCAGCGCGTTGCGCTCGTCGCCACAATCTCCCGCCGGTCTGTCACCATTGATTTCAACGTCCGTCGCGTCTCCTACGACAAGGCCGACGAAGCTCGCTGGATCGATTTGTGCTCCAAATCCCGCCGGCGCTTTGCCAGGGATGTGTGATCCCCGCCACTATTAACCATCTAATCCGGCGCACGAAATAAGAAGCATTCTTTCTGCATTACACTTCGCGCTTGGGCGGGGTATACACGGATTAAGAGCTACCAAGTTTCTTGATTTGCGAATCAACGGAGAAAGCCATGTCTTGGCTTAATCAAATCTCCCTCTGCGGGATCGTGAAGGGCGATATCAGCATCAAATCCTTCGACGGTTCGGGAGGGATGATTGCTGAGTTCACCCTCACGACCAAGGCGTCCTTCACCAAGGGAAAGGGCTCTCCGAAAGCCTCTGTCGTAGAGAAGGACGAGAACCACCGGATCGTGGTCCACTCAAAGGAGATCATCACCGATGAGATCCAGGGCGTTCTCAAAGAGGGCGACTGGGTTACCTTGAGCGGCCGTCTTCAATACCGCGCCGAGAATGAGGGGGAAACTGGATCTCCCTACATCTCCATTAAGCGCGGCAACCACTTCAATCGATTCAATTTTGCTCCCGCCGATACGGCGGAAGTGAATCCCGAGCGGGCTGCTCCCAGCGAGCTTGCCGCATGACCCTTCGTCTCGTCTCCTCGACGGATCGAGTTTCCCACCCCTCCAACAAGCCACGTGAAGGTTTCCTAACTATGGTCCCCCAGCCCAAACCCGATGACTCAGGATCGCGCGTCGTCGTTACCAAAGTGGTCGTCGAGCAATACGCCGTTGAAGGCCAGCAGACGCCAGCCAGCATCATCTCCAGCCTCGAGCGGCAGCTTGGCGACCAGTTCACCCTGAAGCGCATTTCCATAGCCGAGCCATCCGAGGGTGGCCTGATGGGCGCTCACGTCCTGAAAGAATATGACGCGAACGGCAAGGATCTGGCCCGTCGCAGTGCAGACATTGTCGACCGTGACAACAAGCTGATCGTCCGTTTCCGGTTCGACGGCGAAGAGATTGCCGGAATCGAGTTCAAGGGCAACGGAAGCGCAAAAGCAGTGATTGCGCCGCAGCTCGCAGCGCTCTGGCGTGACGGTTCAATCGAGATTTGAAAGTGGCGGGAACCCAAACCCCAAAAATTCTGACGGCCGAGGGCCGGATCGTCTTTGTCGATTTCGAGACAAAGACGGTCCACCCGACGACCGATACAGGATCAGCGGACACCGTGATCATCGGAGCACTGACTCCGGAGGGCGCGGTGAACGTGGGCGGCCGGGTTTACCGATTCATCGACATCGCTGGCAAACGTCCTGACGTCGCTGTCAGGGCGGGCCGCCTCATCGCGCTAATCGGCACAGAGGCACGCCAGGAGCCCGCCACCCAGAAGGTCGCCGTACGAAGTCCCGAGAGGGCCCTAGAGCCCACCGGAGGTTAGAAGGATAGGTTCCCATGTCTCTCGATCTCGTTTCTGCCAATCCCTTTGATCAGTTTGATCTCGACGAGTCCGAGACCCCGTTCCTGCCTTCAACGCCCGACTACGCTCTGGAGGACGATGTTTTCTCCGAGATCGAAGATCATAGCTCCCTTGGGCATGCTGCGGTCTTCGATGCGGAGGAATCCCGCGCCAAAGCCCTTACCAGCCTCATCGAGATCCAGGAGGCTGCCGTCACCCACGGGATTGATCCCCTTCTGATCCTGGCCGGCGCCGGAACCGGCAAAACGAAGTCCCTCACCTCCCGCATCGGGTTTCTCGTGGGCTCCCAGCGAGTTCAGCCCCATCAGGTCCTGGCTGTTACGTTCACCCGTAAAGCCTCCCAGGAGATGAAACACCGCCTTGCCGCCATGATGGGCCCGGTGGCGAAAGCCATGGACGTCGGTACCTTCCACGCCATTTCGGCTCGCCTCCTCCGGGACAATGCGGATCGGGCCGGGCTGGAGCCCAACTTTTCCGTCCTCGACGCTGACGACCAGAAGAACGTCGTCAAGGATTGCTATGCCAGCCTGTCCTATGGCGAGCACATCATTCCCCCGGATTCCACCGACTCCCGCCGCCAGGTCGATTATGCGTTCATCCTCGACTGCATCGAGGCCAAGAAAACCGGCCGCGGCTTCCCGCCGAACTTCAACCGCGGCACATTCCTGACGCCTCACGGAATCGAGCAGATGTACCACCGCTACGAGCGTTCCAAAGAGCGCATGAACGCGGTCGACTACAACGATATCCTGATCAAATGCCGGGACCTTCTGCGCGACGACGAGGCAGTCCGCCGGTACTATCAGACCCTCTGGCGTGCCGTCCTGGTCGACGAGTATCAGGACACCAATGACATTCAGCAGGAATGGCTCGATTTGATCACCGACCATGGGCAGGGCTGCTATTTCACCTGCGTCGGAGACGACGACCAGTCCGTCTACAGCTTCCGTGGCGCCAACATCGACAACATTCTCAGTTTTGCCGACCGCTACCCCGGCGCCCGGATCATTCGCCTGGAGCAGAACTTCCGCTCGACCCGTGCCATCCTTGATGCCGCGAACCATGTGATCGCCGGAAACGAGAGCCGTCACGGCAAGGCCCTCTTCACCAAGGGGACCCAGGGTAGCCCTGTTCTCGTCCATGAATTCTCGGAAGACCGAGGGGAGGTCTCCTGGATCGTCGACGACATCGAGAGGAAGCTCAAGGGCGGGATGCGCCCGAGCCAGATTGCGATCATCTCCCGCGCCTCTATGGAGCTCAATGGCTTCCAGCCGGCGCTGACCATGCGCCGGGTCCCCTTCACAGTCACGGCAGGGCGCAAGTACAACCAGACTGCGGAGATCAAGACCCTCTCGGCCTATCTCCGCCTGATGCTGAATCGTTCCGACAACGCTGCCTTCGAATATGCGATTGATGCCAAACCCAGAGGGTTCGGCAAGGAAAGCCTCGCTAAGCTGTCGGATACCGCCCGGATCACCGAACTTCCGATGATCGACATTCTGGCCGACCAGATTCGAAATGGAGCAATCCGGAAGGCCGCTGTCGAGAAGGTCAAGGCCTTCATCGAGTTCATCGACGAGATCGGTGATGACTACCGTCTTGGCGTTCCGCTCGACGAAGTGATCCGGAAAGTCATCGCTGAGTGCGGCATCAAAGAGCACGTCCAGGAACTCCGTGAGAAAGCCGAGAACCAGTCAGACCGCAAGAAGGCCGATCAGTTCCGCAAGCAGGCTTCGGCCATCGAAGAGCGGGTCGAACAGTACCTCTTCCATGCCAAGGAACAGACGAACATCCAGGATTTCGTCGACTCGATGAGCTTGCTGGAGACGGACAGCTCTGTCGATGACGCCGTCTGGCTCGGCACGATTCATGCGGCCAAGGGCCTGGAGTTCGATTATGTCTACCTGGTCGGCTGGGAGGAAGGGATCTTCCCTGTCGTTCGCCCCGATACCGACCTCGAGGAGGAGCGGCGTTTGGCCTATGTGGCGATGACCCGCGCCAAGCTCAGCCTTCTGATCAGCTATGCCAAAAGCCGGATCAATCGAACGAACGACGGATCAGAACGGCGCCCGAACGTCTACATTAACGATATCATCGAAGCCAATCTGTGCACGTTCAAGCAGTTCCATTAGAGCAATGCGCTTGCTTCCTTTCCCGAAGCAGGAGTTGAGGATATGACCTTTTAATTCCCCAGGTAGGATTTCACGATGATGAAGACCCTTTTGACCTTTCTCGCAGCGACGTTCGCTCTTTCCGGCGCTGCTCTCGCTCAGGACTGGCAGGTTCTGACCTACGGCAATCTGCGCAAGCCTTCTGCCGAGACCCCGGCGATGACCCAGATCTGGGGCGATCTTATTGCGGACAACAATCGCTACTTCCGCGACGAACTGAAGGATCCCCGGTTCAAGACGGGCAACGCCCCGGCCGAGTTCCTGTCCCACACG
The DNA here is from genome assembly GCF_024519725.1 of Microvirga sp. Mcv34. GTDB lineage: Bacteria > Pseudomonadota > Alphaproteobacteria > Rhizobiales > Beijerinckiaceae > Microvirga. The sequence continues at coordinate 47,004 of NZ_JALJRK010000037.1, forward strand.
TTCACAGACGGCCAGGAGCAGATCACCGTCAGCCTGATCAACATCGCCCGTCGGTGCGATAACGGTGCGAACTCGGCTTCGAGCACCGACATCCACGGCATCTGCCCGCTGCGGGTCGTGGTGACCGGGCCCGGCGGCTCCAAGACCACGCGGACGACGGGTTGTTTCCTCGTGGTCCCGCCGGGCGATCCCTCCGGCCTTGATCCGCGCAAGAACGCGACCTTTGCCGCATACGACCCGAAGCAGCGGACCGTTACGATCCGCGCTCTTCGGGAGGGCCGTCCGCTGAACGGCTGCACCGCAACGCTGAAAATCAGCTAAGGCACCGTCCCGAAGTAAAGGCTATAAAGACGAATTAAAACGTGTATTCCTGATAGAAAGAGGGCTGGCGCCGTGGTAACCCACGATATGGCGTCAGCCCTTTTTTGTTGAAGGGCCGATGATTTGAGAACGCAACCACGGTATCGGCTGAATGAGAATGAGCGCCCCCTTACGCTGGATTGCCTTCCTGGCGATCCTCATGGTCGGATATGTCGGCTTCATATCAGAGGCTTGGGCTGGGAGGTCGCAACTCGGTCCCAAGACGAATTACTCGGCCAGCGACATCGCCAACGCCGTTCGCAACTCCAATCTCAATCCGAGCCTGCGCCAGTATGCCGACCAGATGGGCAACCTCGGGATGTTCGAATCCTCAGGTAATGCCGGCATCTATAACGGGAGTTGCTGCACGGGCATTTTTCAGCTCAACCGCTCCAATTTGGCTGCCGCCGGCTACACGCCCGAGGAATATGCAAACGCAGGGCTGGACGAGCAGGTAAGGGTATGGGCCAACCTGACCAACCAAGGAGCCAACACGGCCGTCGTTCGCCAACTGCAACAGATGGGGACCTTCGACGGCCAGCCGGTCGATGGCGCGATGATAATGGCCTGCATTCAGCTTGGTACAGGCAACTGTCAAAGGATGGTCCAGTCCGGCAAATGCTCCGGCTTCTCAGACATTAACGGAACCACGATCTGCGGGATGGCTCAAAAGATGCGGAACGGAGCCTCTACTCCAACCGAGGTTTCCGACCCGTTCCAGAACATCGCGGAGGGAACCGACACCTCCGATCTGTCCTCTCGCCCGGATCTCCAGGTTCAGGAATGCTGGGGCTGCGACGGCGTCGCCCGCGTTGTTGAGATCACCGGCCGCATCGGTCCTGCTCTCATCAACAAGTTCGGCACGGAGGCAGCGAAACTCATGGGGTTGATCTTCAGCATCGTCTTTGCGCTGCTGATCGCCGGCAGGCTGTTCTGGATCTCCCGGTCGGGCGGATGGAACGACATCTTCTGGCTGGTCATGCGGTTTACCTTCGTGATCACGCTCATCGGGACTGGATCTGTCTACACCGAAATCGTCCGCCCCTATATTCTCGTCCCGTCCATGTCTCTCGGTGGGGAACTTGGAACAAAGTTGGCCAATGTTGGAAACAACGCCTTCAAGAACAACAAATCCACCGGTGTATGCCGGTATGATCGGATCAGCGGAACCGACCAGGAAATCATCCGCGCCGGCGAGAGCGTGATCAAGCTGGTTTGCGCTGTTCACCTCACGGTCAACGAGGCGATCAAAAAGGGTTCGGAACCAGCAAGCAAAATCGAAACGGCTGACTCCTCAGTAAGAAGTACAATAGTCAGTTTTGCCCTATCGATCTTCTTCTTCATCGTCTTTGCGCTTTACTGGCTGGCGCTCTTGCTCTTCGCCTTCCAGATTGTCGAGGCGCTGGTTCGCATGGGCTTTTTCGTGGCTTTCGCCCCCTTCCTTGCCTATGCGTGGGTCTACAAGTCCACCCAGAAAACCTTCACCAACGCCCTACGGAGCTTCTTCTACGGTTCGGTTCTGCTCGTCATGTCGGGCCTCCTGTCAGCTATTGTGCTCTTCGTTCTCGCCCAGGGAATTGAGAAGGCAGGTAATCCGACCGCTATTTCGATCGGCAGCGCACAGGGAATGGGCAACGCCATCTACTTCCTGATCTATTCCTTTGCTACCGCAGCAATGGCCGCGTCGATTATGCGGGCCGCACCAAGCCTTGCCGCCTCGATCTCCAGCTACCAAGGCATGGCAGGCGAAAACTCGTTCGCTGCGGGCGCTGTCTCCAGCATCATGCATGGAGCCCGTGTGGCGGCCTCTCTGGGCGGAACAGTTGCCCTCGGCGCTGGAGGCCTGGCAGGCAGGGGTGCCGGGTTTGCCGGTCCCAAGGTCTGGGATTTCCTCAAGGGTGCCGCGAAGAATTCCCTTGGGGGCACCAAAGGAATTCCGAACATTCCTGGGGCGGCTTCGACCACACAAACGGTCAAAGCCTTCTCCGCTGGCCCCTAGCCGGATCGTTTTATAATCAAGAAGAGCCCTCGGCCGGATGGCGCGAGGGCTTTTGATTTTTTGAATTGGGTTGACAAGGACAGGCCCGGGAAACTCTTATGGGCCAAAGATCACTGGTGCCTGTTTTGAAATGTTATTGCTGATTAGTGAAGTGTGAAAATCGGGACGCTAGAATCCCCTAAAAGAAAGATCATCACATGTTCATCTTCGCCATCATCCTCGCTTTCCTCGCGCCGTTCTTCTGGCGTGTTTTCTGGAAGAGCTACGACGAGTTCGACGAGCTGGAAGACCGGTTTCTCGCCGGCTTGCCGGAGATCGTCGGACACATCATCGGCGCTCTCGTATTTGCCGCGCTCCTTGCGCTGGGACTCTACAAGGTCGCCGAGTTTTCGATCGAGGCTTCCTCTGGCACCGCAATCACGGTCGCGGCCGTGCTCCTGCGGCTTAATCTCGGCACCTTCGAGAGCCGGATCATCAGCAGGGTCGTCGCTTCGGTCCATGGCGGAGTGCTGGCCCTTAAGGCTCGGAGCATCCGGTAGTCTTACCAAAACGAAGGGGGCGGCCCGCTGGCCGCCCCCTTTTCTTATTCGCCCTTCGTGTCCTCGTCTGGCCCCCTAGGTCGCCTCGGTTGTGCGTGGCGTACCAGCCCAATCAGTCTTCTGCGGGCCTCAGGCTCCCGCGCTCGCCAGCACAGCAAGCCGATCAGCCCGAACAAGACCACGACTGAAAGGCCTAAAACAACTCTGATCACCAGCTCGCCCCCGGTTGAGGTCAAGAACGTGAGGCTCAGGTACCCCACCACCCCGATTACACCCAGCAGGGCAAGTTCAGCGCGGCGGCGGTACTTTCTGTCCCGGGTGCCGGAGGACTCGAACCAACTCATGGCTTAGGCCCTATGGGTCCGAGAGGTTTCCTCCTCGAGGAGTTTGCGCTCGACATACTGGCAAAGGCTCGGGTAGGTCACCAGGAACCCATCACCCGTCGGCTCCTCACGGCGGCAGAGAGCGGGCTTCAGGTTCTGATAGTCTGCCACCGAGCCCCAACACGCGAGGATATAGTCATAGATCCGCCCCTGCTGGATCTCTCGCTCCGAGATCTCGAAGTGGTGGATGAAAGGGGCGCCGTCAGAGTTCCTGAGGAAAATCACGCTGCACTTGGTTTTCGGCTCATCCTGGACGGCTCTAATTTTGGCTACGGCGTTCATCAGCGACAAGGCTCCATGAGAAAGTTTCGACCACCTGGTAGAACTCAAATTCGCAAATCAAGATTTGCAATGCGTTGGAAGGTCGTTATAACTCTTATCATAAAGGTTGGGTTAGAAGCACACATAAAAACCCAAAAGGGTTGGTTCCCATGCGCGGCACACCATTTGCGATTGCCAACAGCTTCAAGAGCGCCTCGCTCGCTTTCATCTTCCTGGTTGAGATTGCTGCCCCGTACTTGCCTGACTTCGCCGCAAGATACATCGTGGGCACGCTTCTCCCAATCAACGAGCGATATCCCATTATCCTTGTTCTCGTCGTGATCCTCGCGGCCCTCTTCATCGCAGCTTCCATGAAGGAGGTTCGCTATTGGATGAAGTTCGTTTTCAACGGCCTGGTCACACTGACCGTGATCACCGCTCCGATCGTCGTCCTCGCTCGATTTGTCCCCATCACTGTTGCTGTTGCTGTCGTAACCGTATTCTTCCTTCTGACTGGTCTTATCATCACCTTCCTCACTCCCCGGTCAGATAGCCGGCTAGCCTGACGCTGGCTGGCTTTAACTCTAGCTTCTATCTCAGGACAGAAATGCACATCAGGCTCTCACGCGCTGATATCGACCGCTATTGCCAAGACACCAGAGATTTCGAAGACCTCGACCAGCCAGAGCTTTGGCTGTCTCAAAAAGCCCGAAAGATCCTGTTCCACGCTTGTGGAATAAGCCCGAAGCTGCAGGACACGCTGGAAGCCTACTATGGTGGGCGGCTCCCGTTCGTCCTGGCAACCGACCCATTTCGTCTCTACGCCGAGATCGACGCCGTCGCCTTCGACAAGGCCGCTCGCCTTTGGCGGAGAACCGCGGAAAGCGCAGACCGGCGCTGCATGCTCCGAGCCGCAATCCTCGAAGCGTTCGATCACTTCGAGAGGGCCGGGCACACCTTCGCTGACAGTCAGACAATTCTTGACCGGATGGCGACTACGTCCGGCGCATCCATGCAGGAGATCGAGTGGGCGTGGCGCCAAGCCCTCGAGACGGGCCTCATCGTAGAGCTCAGCCTGCATGGTATCCGGCGAGCGATGCTCAATCGGGTTTTCTATGAGGAGGCGACGATTGCGACTGAGATCAAGCAGCGGCTGGGAGCTATACCCTTCTCGGTCACGGCTGCGGATGTAATCCGCCACGCCACCCGTCTGGGTATCCCGCGGATCGACGACAGCCAGGTCGAGGCCGTCATAGCCGCCTGCACTCACCGCACCACGATCATCTCCGGCGGACCGGGAACCGGAAAGACGACCATCATCAAGATCATTGCATCGATCCTGATGGAGGCAGACCAAGCTCTTGTCCCTCTATGTCTGTCCCTTCCCGCTCGGATCGCCAGAACGATCCATGAGAAAACCGGTCTGGCTGCTGATACGCTCCACAACCGGCTCGAGTACATCGACGGTACGTTTGGACGAAACAAGGATAACCCGCTCGATGAAGGGCTCATCTTCCTGGAGGAAGCCTTCATGATCGGAAACACCCTCGTCCTCGCCCTCCTCCGTGCCCTGCGCCCATCGGCGAGGCTCGTTATCATTGGCGATGCAGAGCAGATCGCGCCGATCGGCCGAGGCAAACCGATCGAAGCCCTCCTCGCTTCGGGGGCCGTCCCCTCTGTCATCCTAAACACGAATCATCGCTCGGGAGTAGGATCTACGATCCCCAGCTCAGGCAAGCGGGTGATGAAGGGACTTATGCCCCTGGTAGGCCCGGACATCCTCTATACCCAGACGATGGGGCCGAAAGACACGTTGCTCGCGGTGACCAAGGCGTGGCAAGCGGCCAAAAGCGCGGTTGGAACAGATAACGTGCAGGTGCTCACCGCCCGTCATGATGGGCCGGTCGGTACGAAGGCGATCAATGACGCTATCACTGGCCGAAGGGAATTCGCTGTCGGCGACCGGGTCATGCAGCTAAAGAATGATCGCGATCAGGACTTCTTCAATGGTGAAACCGGAACCATCGCTGACATCAGCGGAGGCACGATAAGTGTCGTGACCGATGCAGGAGTTGTGGCCGAGTTCGACCTCCGGGCAACAGGTACCCTGTCCAAGGCCTACTGCATCACGTTCCACAAGTCGCAAGGATTGGAGTGGAATACCTCGATTATCGTTGCCGATCCGGGCAATGGGAGCATGCTGGACCGCAACATGCTCAATGTCGGGATCACCCGAGCGCGTCAAAAGTGCGTCATTATCGATGAGCGAAACCAATTGCGCGTCGCCCTGTCCAAGTCATCCAGCGCCAAACGCCGGACGCTTCTCGCGCCCCTTATGGCGACCTCTCCTCAGGTTCACCGTCTCGGAACCTGATGTTTAATTCGGATTTCTGTGGTATATAGCGGCCTCCAGTGACTAGGAGCGCCTGCGATGGACGATGACAGCCTCGAAGACCAGATCAACCAGACCAGGCACAATCTCCCTGTGCGGCTTTCCGAAATCTATGGTGACTGGTCCCATGGCTGGACTACGGGGCCAAGCCTTTGCACAGCGACAGTCGAGGACACAACCGCGGACAAATCCAAGGAGGGGCGCGACAGGTCCGGGGCGGAGGATCGCGACCGGAAGCAGTCTCGCTCGAACCACACCCTCGCAAATCAGGCGCGCAAGGTCGGAAAGTCTTTGAAAGATGCAGCGCTCTCTGCAAATGACCCGGGGCGTGAAAACCTTAACTCGGCCTCACAGGAACTGAACACGGAAGCTGCAGATATAGCCTTTGCAGGTACTGCTGGGCTCATCCGGGGGCTGAAGGCCGGATACGCCTCACACAAGAGGCATGCGGAAAAGTCACAAAAGGGAAAGGACGGCGAAATTGTCTCCGCCGATCCCGCAGCGATCGACGCCTTCATCGCAAGTTTGCCGCCTCCTCCAAAAGCAATCGCGCCTCCCCTTAGGCAGCTTCCCGCTCCAGGCCGCTACTCCGGAGCCGAAAGGGATTGAACATGCTGATGGATAGACAGACTTTTTCAGATGCTGCTCTCGGACTTGTCTCCCAGGGCGTAGGGTCAGCCACCGATTGGGCCGCCGACAAGATCTCCTCAAAGGTCGCCGCTCGCTTTGCCGCGAAAGCCGGTTCACGAATGATCCCGGGGATCGGAACCGCCCTCCTGGCCTACGATGCCGTTGACCTTGGCCTCTATGCACTCACCGGGAAGTCTCTTTCCGACCGCCTCGGCGAGACTTCCGTCGGCCAGACGATCGGCTCAGCGGTCTCCAGTGCTGGAACAAGCGTTTTCGGCGCAGCCGGAAAGCTCTTTGACAACATGGGATTCACTTCGGCCGGCAACTATGCCCGTCAGGAGGCCTCCTCATATTTCTTTGGAGCGGAGGTTCCAAACCCATCTCCAGCCGGACGCGCAGCAGCCGTCTCTCAGGATAAGGCTCAGGTAAACGTTCTCGAGGACTATCTCCCGTTCGGCACAAAGCAAAATCCCCGGAGCGTCATCGATCAGGCTCTCAAATTGTTCGGATCGGCAGAGCGCATGGATGATTCATCTATGCCTGCCCCCGGCAGAAGGAGAGGTCGAGATTTCGGTCTCGACTAGGCGAGGACCAGGGGCACAAATCACAGAGGATGTGCTCTCGATGATGAACTATCTCTCCCCTTCCCAAGATGGCCGGTCCCAGCCGGCCATTTTCGTTGATAGGCCCACCTCCGTTTTCCTGGGTGAGAAACGGGCCACGAAGGATAACGGCGACGGACTGTTCTCATTTACCGTTGCGGTTCGGCCGGCTGACATTCCCGACGACCTGAAGTTCGCTCCCGCACGCAGCAACTTTAGGCTTGCCGTCGCAGTGATCGCTGACACTGGCCCCCTCATGGGCGCAACGAAAGCCCAACGATTGCCGATCAGTGATCTCGGGAATGGTTTGGTCTCCCTCGCGTTCGCCGTCCTTCCAAACTCTCTGACGGACGAGATCCTCTATTCGAAACGAGGGACGCAGATCAGGATATCAGCCCAGCCCGATCCAACCGACGACGTCAACCACACAGGATACGCACCAGAACAGCGACGGAAAACAATGCAGAGGATTGTCCTCCTCTGCAAAGAGGACGAATTTCGCCGCTGGCTCGGGAAGCACCACGACCCGGCGGGTCTGATTAAGAAAGCCTCCGGTTCACCAGATCTGTCAGAGCAGGCTGCAGCGGAAGCGATCCTAAGGCGAATAGGCGCCCATAGCCGAGCCGAAATCCTGAGGAACGCCATCGTTTGCGAACGCGCCGAATTGTTAATTCGCCTTTGGAGGGAAACCCGATTTGATCCTATCCCGATTTCCTTTGGCATAGCGGCCTAATCGGGCCTCCAAGCGCTTGAATTGTTGCGCGTAAAAGTTCATTTTTGACATCAACGAATTATGATTTGAGTTTGTTGATGGCTGACGACGCCGAATTGAAAAAGTTAATATCCGGCGCGGCCGAGAAGGTGCTGGAGCTTGTGCAGAATAAGCACGAGCTGCAACATACGATGCTGATGCTTGATCCCCAGGACATGATCCGCTCGATCAGCGTTGCATCTGACCTCGTTGAGGAAATCAGCTCCAATTGTGACGACGAGGAAACCGTCAACGAGTATCTGCGCGACAGCTACGCGTCGATCCTACGGGTTCACAAAGCGACATCCTACGCGATAGTGACACCGGCATATTTCGAAGACCCAAAAACTGGGGCCAGTGATCTGGTTGTCGTTTTAGGCGCGTACACAGATCGTAGCAGCCTGACCGGCTACTTCCCCGTTCGGACTGAAGCCGGAAATCCGAAGGTTGACCCTTTCATTGCCGATCAGGCCGTCGAGAAGGCGTTCAACTTCAAAGGCCTTCTGTCCCCAATCACAGTCCACTGAATTGAACATGGCACGCGGCAAGCCAAATCGAGTGGCAAACCCCCAAAAGAACCTCTTCAGATCATCAGAGATCGGACTGGCAAGACCATCCGCCTCCTGGTGACAGGATCCAAGGAACCATGCGCAATCCTCTCCCACCCGGAACGCTAGCGGGCCCGATCGGGCCTCAGTTGCCAATATCAGCCTGGAATGGTCTGGCTATCATAGGTGAGGCGCCCGGTCGGCAGGAGATCATCAATGGAATCCCCTTCACCGGGCCTGCCGGCGAATTGCTGAACAAGCTGCTGGATCGTGTTGGGATCAAGCGTGAGGAAACGCTCATCACGAACTGCTTTGCGCACCAACCTGCCTGGAGCGCCAATCAGGACGGCAAACGCCGCAACAACGACATCCTGAATTTCTTCACGCTAGATCAGACGATCGCAAATCCCAACCTTCCGGCCTATCGAGGGCGCTATCTCCTCGAAGATCTTGCCAGTGATCTACGGGCGACTTGGCGTTTGCTCCGCGATATGAAGCCGAAAGCCATTCTGGCAATGGGATCAACGGCGCTCTGGGGCATGACCCACCTTGAGGGATTAACCGAGAACCGCGGCCAGACGTTGACCACACGCGCCTGCGATGCCCCACTGATCCCGACGTTTCACCCGGCTTTCGTCCTGCACCGCAAGGACGACAAACTCGCCGACCGGATCGAAGAGGATATGAGGAAGGTACTTCCTCTCCTCTGACGTAAGCAGAAGATCCAAACCTAAAAACCCCAAGAAAAATCGGCTGCTGCCTTAACCCCTTGAGGATTCTCAATGTCCGGGAACAATCCTGCTTATTCTCCTTTCATTAATCACACCGCAGAGCTTGAGACAATTAGCGCGGAGACAATCACTCACTCCGAAAATGTAACTGGTGTTCCCGCTAACGATGACAGCTCGTCGGCGACCTTTGGTTCGAAATTTCGCTTCTTCAAGCATGCGGATTCCGACGAAGTCGGCCAGTTGTTCCGACGCGATGTCGGCCATGCATTCCGATTTCAAGCCGGCCATGCATTCCGATTTCAAGCCGGCCATGATTCCGATCTGAAGTCGGCCACCTGAGGATGGTCCCTGGGTCCTTGTGCTGCAGCGTGAGTGACACTCCAGCGAAGGTCAAGCCGCCCCGTCGAGGGTGCGGGTCTTGCGCAGGCTCTCGCCCGTCAAACTCAGGCGATAGGCGTTGTGGACAACCCGGTCGAGAATGGCATCCGCCAGCGTCGGAATGCCAATCATCTCGTACCACTTCTCCACCGGCACCTGGCTGGTGATCAGCAGCGAGCCGGAATCGTACCGGTCCTCGACGATCTCCATCAGATCCCGCTGCTGTTCAGGGGTGAGCGGCTCCGGGCCCCA
>NZ_JALJRK010000038.1 GCF_024519725.1 Microvirga sp. Mcv34
GTCGGGCAGCCCGGCTCGATCTCTAGTGGTGAAGGTGAGAGCCGAACTGCTCGTCCCGCACGGTTCTTTTAGGCGTTTAGACTTGGGATCAGCACAAGGCTGCCAAGGGCCTCCTGGCGCCGGCTGCGTGACCGGCGGACAGGACCGTACCCGATCCCACAACTTGCGACGCCTCGCGAAGCGCGCCCCTCGTCGGATCAGGCTGTGCAATGATATAGCTAAGGTTCAAGCTTCTGTCAAGAACAAAGTAAGAACATATCGCCGGGGCTCTTATCCTCTCGACGTCGTGGCCGTCCCCGAACTTGATGCGGGGATCAGACCCGGCCACCCACGGCATAGACGTGAGTGACCGCAACAGCTGCGGCTATGACGGTGAAGGGTGGCACGGCCGACGCACGTGTGCCGGAGCGGCAATCGCGCCTACCACGTCATCACCGGCCTCGTGCCGGTGATCCCGATCAGTTGAGACGCGGCGCTTCAAGCTATCGGGATGGCCGGGACAAGCCCGGCCATGACGTCGAGGGGACCATCCCCAGCCCTGAACGGGCAGGCACACGGACCCGAACGGAAGGACGCGAAGCGCGGAGGAAGGTCGCGGAGATTTCGCCTTCTCCCCATTTCCCTCCGGGCTCGTTTCGCGCATAGATAGCCCATGCCATTCCGCCTGTTGCGTTCCAGCCTGCTCGTCCTGATCTTCGGCCTGACTGTAGCGAGCTGCGGCTACCTTCCCCGTCAGGTCGCGGGCCTCCCGTCGGGTCCGCCCTGGGACGCCCTGCCTTTACGGAAGTGGTTGGCCGAGGATCGGGCCGAACCCATCGCGCTAGCCTTCTGCGCTCCGCCCGAGTGCAGCCCGGGCCTTGCCGTGAGCGTCATTCGCCTCTCGGGCAAGGATGCGGACATCACGGACGCCGTCCTGAGGGACCCGGAACGTCTGGCCCGGGCGCTGCGCTCGCCCGCGGGCCGGGAGAAGCCGGTCAAGACCCGGATCAGCGTCGAGCGCCTCAAGGATTCTCCTTATCCCGGCTTCGCCATCGAGCTCGCCCCGTCCGACGGCGGCAAGCGGCCGGCCTATGGAGCAGCCCTCGGGCGACGGTCCGGAGGCGACCTTGAGGTCGTCCTGGTGATCGGCGAAGCCCCCGATGTTGTGCGCGAAAGGGCCAAGGAAGTCGCTGCCCGCGAATTAGGCTCATAGAGCCTGCCGCGCGATCTTTCGGTGAACCGGCATCCACTTCACCGGATCGTGCTTCAAGCCCGTTGTCTCTTGCGGCTAAATTCTTTATGGCCTTGGCCAAATCTCAACAGCCCGAGGCCCCCATGAAAGCGCGCGTCACCGTGACCCTCAAGAACGGCGTTCTTGATCCCCAAGGGAAGGCCATCGAAGGCGCCCTCAAGTCCCTCGGGGTCGAAGGCATCGACGGGGTCCGCCAGGGCAAGGTCTTCGACATCGAGCTCGGAACCACGGACAAGGCCAAGGCCGAAGCCGCCCTCAAGGCGGCCTGCGAGAAACTGCTCGCCAACACGGTCATCGAAAACTATCGCGTCGAACTGACCTGACCGTCATGCCCGGACTTGATCCGGGCATCCACGTTTTTGCCGCGCCGTAAGGCGTGGATGGCCGGGACGAGCCCGGCCATGACGATAGAAGGATGAACTGATGAAATCTGCCGTCATCGTCTTCCCCGGCTCCAATCGCGAAGGCGATGTGCTGCGGGCGCTCAAATCGGCCGGGTCCCAGGCGGAGAAGGTCTGGCACGCCGAGACCGAGCTGCCGAAGGGCACGGATCTCGTGGTCCTGCCGGGCGGCTTCTCCTACGGCGATTATCTGCGCTGCGGCGCCATCGCCGGCCGCGCCACCGTGATGGATGCGGTCCGCGCCCATGCGGCCCGGGGCGGCCTCGTGCTCGGCATCTGCAACGGCTTCCAGATCCTGTGCGAATCCGGGCTTCTCCCCGGAATCCTGATGCGCAACGCCAATCTGAAATTCATCTGCCACCGGCAGTTCCTGCGCGTCGAGCGCAACGACACCGCCTTCACCCGGGCCTATTCCAAGGGGCAGGCCATCGACGTCTGCGTGGCGCATGGCGAGGGCAACTACACGGCCGACGAGGAGACCCTGAAGCGCCTTGAAGGCGAAGGCTTGGTGGCCTTCCGCTATTCCGACGCGCAGGGCCACATCACGGCCGATTCCAACCGCAACGGCTCCATGAACGCGATTGCGGGCATCTATTCCGACAAGCTCAACGTGCTCGGCATGATGCCCCATCCGGAAAACCTGATCGAAGACCTCGTGGGCGGCACCGACGGGCGCGGCCTGTTCGAGAGCCTCGTGTCGAGCTTTCCGAAAGCGGCCTGATCCAAGAAGCGGGGACGAAACGCCCCCGCAGCCCTCGTCCTTCGAGACAGGCCTGACGGCCCTCCTCAGGATGAGGGTATCTGATTGTCCCTCCCCCCTCCCAACCGGGAGAGGGTAAACATTGCGAGACCCCGATGATCCGCAACGACGTCGCCATCACCCCGGAGCTGGTCAAGGAGCACGGGTTGAAGCCGGATGAATACGAGCGCTTCGTGAACCTGATCGGCCGCGAGCCGACCATCACAGAACTCGGCATCGTGTCGGCCATGTGGAACGAGCATTGCTCGTACAAGTCCTCCCGCATCCACCTGCGCGGCCTGCCCACCAAGGCTCCCTGGGTCATCCAGGGACCGGGCGAGAACGCGGGCGTGATCGATATCGGCGACGGGCTCGCCTGCATCTTCAAGATGGAAAGCCACAACCACCCGTCCTTCATCGAGCCCTACCAGGGCGCGGCGACGGGCGTCGGCGGCATCCTCCGCGACGTGTTCACCATGGGGGCGCGCCCCATCGCGTCGCTGAACTTCCTGCGCTTCGGCGAGCCCGATCACCCCAAGACCCCTCACCTCGTCTCGGGCGTGGTGGCGGGCATCGGCGGCTACGGCAATTCCTTCGGCGTGCCGACGGTCGGCGGCAGCGTCGGGTTCGACAAGCGCTACAACGGCAACATCCTCGTCAACGCCATGGCGGTGGGCCTCGCCCGCACGGACGAGATCTTCTACGCGAAGGCCACCGGCGTCGGGAACCCGATCGTCTATCTCGGCTCCAAGACCGGCCGCGACGGCATCCACGGCGCCACCATGGCGTCGGCCGAGTTCGACGACGCGTCCGAGGAGAAGCGCCCCACGGTTCAGGTAGGCGACCCCTTCGCCGAGAAGCTCCTGCTCGAAGCCTGCCTCGAACTCATGAAATCCGGCGCTGTGATCGCCATTCAGGACATGGGCGCGGCCGGCCTCACCAGCTCGGCGGTCGAGATGGGCGCGAAGGGCAATCTCGGCATCGAGCTCGACCTCGACAAGGTGCCCTGCCGCGAGGAGGGCATGACCGCCTACGAGATGATGCTGTCCGAGAGCCAGGAGCGCATGCTCATGGTACTCAAGCCCGGCATGGAGAAGGAGGCCGAGGCCATCTTCCACAAATGGGGCCTGGACTTCGCCGTCATCGGCAAGACCACCGATACGCTCCGCTTCGTCATCAAGCACCAGGGTGAGGTGAAGGCCGACCTCCCGATCAAGGAGCTGGGCGACGAGGCTCCGCTCTATGACCGCCCCTGGGTCGAGAGCCCCAAGCAGCCGGTCATCGCGCCGAACAGCGTGAAGGCCCCGATGTCCGAGGCCGAGGCGCTGCTCAAGCTCGTCGGCTCGCCGGACCAGAGCTCCAAGCGCTGGGTCTGGGAGCAGTACGACCACCTGATCCTCGGCAACACGGTCCAGACGCCGGGCGGCGACGCCGCCATCGTGCGCGTCGAGGACGGCCCCAAGGGCCTTGCGCTCACCACCGACGTGACGCCGCGCTATTGCGAGGCCGATCCCTTCGAGGGCGGCAAGCAGGCGGTGGCGGAAGCCTGGCGCAACATCACAGCCGTGGGCGGCCTGCCGCTCGCCATCACCGACAACCTCAACTTCGCCAGCCCCGAGCGGCCCGAATCCATGGGCCAGTTCGTCGGCTGCGTCCGGGGCATCGGCGAGGCCTGCAAGGCGCTCGACTTCCCGGTCGTGTCCGGCAACGTGTCGCTCTACAATGAGACCAACGGCCAGGGCATCCTGCCGACCCCGGCCATCGGCGGCGTCGGCCTCCTCGACGACGTGACGGTCAACGCCTCCATCGCCTTCCGGCAGGAGGGCGAGGCCATCATCCTCATCGGCGCGACGCAAGGCTGGCTCGGCCAGTCGATCTACCTCCGGGACGTCTGCGGCCGGGAGGAAGGCGCCCCGCCGCCGGTCGACCTCGCGAGCGAGAAGCGCAACGGCGATTTCGTGCGCCAGCTCATCCGCTCGGGCCAGGTCAAGACCGTCCACGACGTCTCGGACGGCGGCATCGCCCTCGCGCTCGCCGAAATGGCGATGGCCGGCCAGGTGGGCGCCGAGATCACGGCCGTTCCCGAGGGCCTAGCCCTTCATGCCTTCCTCTTCGGCGAAGACCAGGCCCGCTACCTCATCGCCGTCGACGAGGATGCGGCCGCCGACATCCTCTACGCGGCCGGCGCCGTCGGCATCCCGGCCGTGACCTTGGGCGTTACGGGGGGCGACGCGTTGATTCTGCCTGGCCAACAGGCCATATCCGTGAAGCAATTGAAGGCAGCGCACGAAGCCTGGCTGCCGGAATACATGACCGGCAAGTCATAAGGAGTTTGATTCATGCCTATGGATTCCCGTGAAATCGAAAGCATGATCAAGGCCGCGCTGCCCGACGCGGTGGTCGAGATTAAGGACCTGGCCGGCGACGGCGATCACTATGCCGCCACCGTCACCTCCTCGGCCTTCAAGGGGAAGTCGCGGGTCCAGCAGCACCAGATGGTCTATGCAGCGCTGCAAGGACGCATGGGGGGCGTGCTTCACGCCCTTGCATTGACGACCGTGGCACCCGACAATTGAGGCAAGCCCGGCGCCTTGACCGCTGGGACGAAGGAGACATCCATGGCTGACGCCAACCAGATCATCGACAACGAAGTGAAGTCCAACGACGTCGTGCTGTTCATGAAGGGCACGCCGCAATTCCCCATGTGCGGGTTCTCGGGCCAGGTCGTCCAGATCCTCAACTATCTCGGCGTGCCCTACAAGGGCGTCAACGTCCTCGAGGATGAGACCATCCGCCAGGGGATCAAGGACTATTCCAACTGGCCGACCATTCCCCAGCTCTACGTGAAGGGCGAGTTCGTCGGCGGCTGCGACATCACCCGCGAGATGTTCCAGGCCGGCGAGCTGCAGCAGCTCTTCGCCGACAAGGGCATCCAGGTCCAGCAGAGCGCCTGAGGGCGATCGCTTCGACGGAACCAAGGCGGGGCCATGGCCCCGCCTTTTTCATGCGCGCCCGCAAGGAAGGGGGCGTTTTATGTCGCATTCCTTAAACGGCTCAGTTTTCGGCATAATGGTGCCTCGTGCGGAAAAGTGGATCCGGCTTTCCGCATCAACGATGCACTCGGCAAAGGAGAGAGCATCGGATCCGATGCTCTCGGACTGTGCTGAACGCAACAGAAGAGCCGCTCGCCAAACAATAAAAAGGAGCGGCGAGAAGGGGCTTTGTCCATGTTCGAACCCGAGACGAATGTCGTCGCCTTCAAGCCGCGTAAGGCCGTGGCTCACCATCCCAGGAGCCTGATGGAGCGGATCTACGCCGCAGGCTCGCTCTCCGTCCGGGCGGATGACCGGGCCACGAAGGCGGCGGCCGTCATGCTCCAGGCGCTGGGGTTTCTGGTCATCGAGGAAATCCTGGCCGACGGCACCCCACGCCGCCTCCAGCGCGGCGAGGCCCGCCAGGCCATGGACCGTCCCTGGCGGCTCTCGAAGCCGGCCTTTTCCGGCGAAATCGGCATTCCCGACGGCGGCGGGGCTTTCCCGGCCTGACCTTTGGACAACGTCGGTTGGCCGCTCCCGTGGGGAGTGGTACCCTGGGCAGCCGACATCCTTGTGCGGCGATGAGCAGCGGGACCGGTCCGCCCATCGAACCGGTTCCCCGCGACGTTGAAGGGCACAGCTATGGCGCCCGTCCAGTCCAGGATCTGCAAGGGGTGCTGGCAGCAGCTTCGCATCCCTGTCCCTCTCCGAGGGCCGGCTTCCGTGCCCTTTCGCGTCTTCGGCATTCGCCCGAGCCGGATGAACCCGAATACCTGCACGGTCTGCGAGCTCATGTTCACGCGGATCATGAAGGCCCGCAAAATCCCCGTCGATGTGTCGGTCCTTTTTGCCGACCTCAGGGGCTACACGGCCCTGTCGCAGTCGCTCCCGGCCGACGCGGTCTCATCCCTGCTCGATGCCTTCTACGATGAATGCGCGGAGGCGATCTGGGACTATGACGGCCTGCTCAACAAGACCATCGGCGACTCCGTCATGGCGCTCTTCAACTTCCCCATCCAGCAGCCGAACCATGCCGAGCAGGCGGTGCGGGCCGGGCGCGAGATCCTGCGCCGCTGCGAGATCCGCCGCAGGACCCTGCTCTCTGAACATGATGCCCTCGGCGACACCGATCTCGGAGTCGGGATCGGCATCGATTCCGGCGTGGCGAGTTTCGGAGAATTCGGCCGGTCGCATCGCGATCTGACGGCGATCGGACCCGTGGTGAACACGGCGGCCCGCGCCCAGGCTGCAGCCGCGACGGGCGAAATCCTGGTGACCCGGGCCGTTTACGATCGCGCCGGGCGCGATATGGTGAGAGGCGAAGGGCGCGAGTATCGCCTGAAAGGCTTCGAGGCTCCCGTCCGGCTCTATGCGGCCTGACCCCGGACCGCCCGTCAGGGACGGTTCAGGGCGGCCTTCATGAACGCAACGGCATCGGGAGAAGCCCATTCGGCCGGTCCCTTCAGCAGGGCGATCTCGCAGCCTGAAGGATCGACCACGAAGGTGGTGGGCAGGCCGACCACGTGGCCGGATTTCTGCAGCACCTGCAGCAGCTTGCCCTCCGGATCCGCGTGATAGGCTAGGTTCCGGATGCCGTTCTCCTGCAGCCAGGCCTTCGGCTTTTCGCGGTTGCGGGTATCGACATTGATGGCGACAACCTGGAAATCGGGACCGCCCAGCTCCGTCTGGAGCTTGTCGAGGGCCGGCATTTCCTGGCGGCACGGCACGCACCAGGTGGCCCAGAGATTGACCAGGATCGTCTTGCCCTTGAAGTCCGACAGGCTCATCGGCTGCCCTTCGGGGCCGTTGAAGGCGATGACCGGCGGCGGCTTCGGGGCATGGCTCACCCCGACGGCCGCCACCTCGCCCTTGGCGAGCGGCTTCAGGCGTTCCGCCGTCGGCTGCGAGGCGCGGCATTCGGCGACGCCCGCCGCCATGGGATCGTGGGGCGCAAGGCCATACCAGGCGGCCGCAGCGCCTCCGGCGACCGCGAGGGCGCCGAGACCGAGAAGCCAGCTCTTCCGGAAATTCACTGCGTTCGACATGGCCGGTGATGTGGCGCTTTTTTGCGCAAGCCTCAAGCCCGAATGCGGAGGCGCGGCCGTTTCGCCCATCACGAAAGCGTTGAGCGCGGCCCGCTTTCTTCCACACCTAAAGCATCGATTCCGATGCTTCCTCTCTTGGCTGGCGCGTCGTTCGGTGCAGAAAACCGGATCCACTTTTCCGCACGATGCGCTTGCCTCTCGCATCCTCAAACGCTTCCCGCTATGGTGCGGCCACGTTTCGGAGCTTGTAATGTCGTCCAGCCTGACTTTCCCCCGCGCGGTTGTGGTTGCGGGCCTTCTCGTCCTCGGTCTGACCGCCTGCGGCCGACGCGGCGCCCTCGAGCCGCCGCCGGATGCGTCCGCCCAGGCGGCCGAGACCCAGACCCAGGTGCCGACGAGCGACGCCACCCTGCCCTCCCCGGTCGGCACGCCCCGATCCAAGGCCAACCAGGGCTACACGATCCCGGACAAGCCCTTTATCCTCGACCCGCTGCTCTAGGCTTTTCGATGCACCACTTTGCCTATCGTGACGGCGTCCTCCACGCGGAGGGCGTCGATCTGAGCCGCCTCGCAGACGAGGTCGGAACGCCGTTCTATTGCTATTCCTCGGCCACCCTGGAGCGCCACTACCGGGTCTTCGCCGAAGCCTTCGCCGATACGGACGCCCTCGTCTGCTATGCCATGAAGGCCAATTCCAACCAGGCCGTGCTCCGGACGCTCGGCCGCCTCGGAGCCGGCATGGACATCGTGTCCGAGGGCGAGCTGCGCCGCGCGCTGGCCGCCGGCGTCCCTGGCGAGCGGATCGTGTTCTCGGGCGTCGGCAAGACCCGGTCCGAGATGGCCTTCGCCCTCGACAGCGGCATCCTCTGCTTCAACGTGGAATCGGAGCCGGAGCTCGAGGCCCTGTCCGAGGTCGCCCTCTCCAAGAGCGCGCGCGCTCCCGTGTCGATCCGCATCAACCCGGACGTGGATGCCAAGACCCACGCCAAGATCTCGACCGGCAAGTCCGAGAACAAGTTCGGCATTCCCATCGCCCGGGCCCGGGAGGTCTATGCGAGGGCGGCGGCGCTCAAGGGGATCGCCGTCACCGGGGTCGACATGCATATCGGCAGCCAGATCACGGATCTGGCCCCTTACGACAACGCGACTGCCCTGCTCGCAGAGCTGGCCCGGGACCTGATGGCCGACGGGCACAAACTTCACCACATCGATCTCGGCGGCGGCCTCGGCATCCCCTATCGCGAGAACAACGAGCCCCCGCCGGATCCGCAGGCCTATGCGGCGATCGTCAAGCGCCACACCAAGGATCTCGGCCTCAAGCTCGTCTTCGAGATGGGCCGCCTGATCGCCGGCAATGCGGGCGTTCTCATCGCCCGGGTCATCTACGTCAAGCAGGGTGCCGACAAGCCCTTCGTGATCGTCGATGCCGCCATGAACGACCTCATCCGTCCGACGCTCTACGAAGCCCATCACGACATCAAGCCGGTCGCCGAGGCCTCGCCCGCCACGCCGCGCATCGTCGCCGACGTGGTCGGCCCCGTCTGCGAGACCGGCGATTACCTCGCCCTCTCCCGGGACATGCCGGAGGTCAAGGCCGGCGATCTCATCGCCATCATGACCGCCGGTGCCTACGGGGCGGTCCAGGCCAGCACCTACAACACCCGCCGGCTCGTGCCCGAGGTGCTCGTCCGCGGCGACGACCATGCCGTGGTGCGCCCGCGCCCGACCTATGAAGAGCTGATCGGGCTCGACCGGGTTCCGGACTGGCTGACCTGACGCGCGGCGCGGCTGAATACGACCTACCGCGCACATAAGAGCCCAGCCGGCCCGTGAGCAATAGCCGTTGAAGTTATGGCGCGGGTCCACCTCTCCTTGAGGGAGAGGTCGACGCGCGTCAGCGCGGCGGGTGAGGGGTTACGCCCTCTCCGGATGGACCTTTCCCCCCTCACCCTCGCTCCGCTCGACCTCTCCCCATCCCAAGTCGGGTGTTCCCGACTTGGGCTTGCAGGAACGGATCTCGGGAACACCCGAGATCCGGGGAGAGGTGGGCTGCGGCAAGGTCTTCCTCGAACAATGGGCCGCCCGAAAGATTGAGATCTCCGACCGGTCACCTCTTCTTGAAGCTGCGAGCGCAATTGACCGCTGGTCATCCGGGTCTCGCGTGCTAGCTTTTTGACGGGGGCACCTGCACATTCCGTGCAGCGGGAGATGTTTGGCATGAGCGAAGGCCCGAACCCGTCGCCAGGACACAGCCCCCTGAACCAGCGGTTCGGGCGCCTGGTCGCTCATGCGCGCTGGTCCCTCTGGTGGGAGGAAGCCTGGCCCCGGCTCTGGCTGCCGTTCGCCATCGTTCTCCTGTTCTTCACCCTCTCCTGGCTCGGGCTCTGGCTCGACCTCCCGCGCCTTTGGCGCTCCATCGGCCTGGGGCTCTTCACGGCGGCCCTCCTCCTGTCGCTCTGGCCACTCCTTCGCCTGCGCATGCCCAGCCGGACGCGCGCCCTCGATCGGCTCGACCGGGATACGGGCCTGAGCCACGGCCCGGCCCGCGTCCTCGACGATACGCTGGCCCTCGGCGCGGCGGATCCCGGCACCAAGGCCCTCTGGGCGCTGCATCGCAAGCGCGCCGAGGAGGCCGTCGGCCGCATGCGCGTCGGCCTGCCCCAGCCCGACATGCCGAAGCGCGACCGCTATGCCTTACGCGCCGCAGGGCTTCTCGCCCTGGTGGCGAGCGCCTTCGTGGCGGGACCGGAGATCGGCTCGCGGCTGGCCGCGGCCTTCGACTGGCGAAAGCTCGAGACCGCCTCCCCGTCCTTCCGGATCGACGGATGGATCGATCCGCCCCTCTATACCCGCACGCCGCCGCTGATGATCGACCTGGCGCGGGGCCAGAACCTGCGCGCCCCGATTCACTCGACCGTGGTGATCCGGATCGCCGGCGAGGGCAGCGCGGAGGTCACCCCCGGCAAGGGCCTGACACCCCTCCCGGCCAAGGCCAATCAGCGCGCCGACATGCGCGAGGAGCGCTACGTCCTCGACGGATCGAGCGAGCTGACGGTCAGCACGGGCTTCGCCCACAGCGTGACGCTGAATATCGAGGCTATTCCCGACCGGCTGCCCGAGATCGCCTTCACCGCGCCGCCCGAGGTCAATGCGCGCGGGACCTTCACCTTGAGCTACAAGGGCAAGGACGATTACGGCATCGTCTCCCTCGACGGCGTCGTGGAGAAGGCCGACAACAGCAAGGGGCGCTCCCTTGTCCCCGCTCCCCAGATCACCCTGGCTCTGCCGAGCCATGAGGAGAACGCCCCGGACACCAAGTCGCCGGTGGATCTCACGAACCACGCCTGGGCCGGCGCGCCGGTGACGATCCAGCTCAAAGCCAAGGACGAAGCCGGCCAGGAGGCGCAGAGCGAGAAGATCACCTTCACCCTGCCCCAACGCCCCTTCACCAATCCTCTCGCCAAGGCGCTGGTGGAGCAGCGGCGCAACCTCGTTCTCGCGCCCGATGACCGCAAGCGCGTTCAGGTGGCGCTCGATGCGCTACTTATCGCCCCGGAGGAATACACGCCGCAATGGGGCGTGTTCATGGGCCTGCGGACCGGCGCGGAGCGCCTGCGCGTCGCCAAGACCGACCAGCAGCTGCTCGATGTGGCCGACTGGCTCTGGGCCATGGCGCTCCAGATCGAGGACGGCAACCTCTCCGACGCGGAGCGGGACCTGCGCGCCGCCCAGGACCGCCTGAAGGAGGCCATGGATCGGGGCGCGCCGGACGAGGAGATCCGCCGCCTCACGGACGAGCTGCGGCGGGCCATGGACAAGTTCCTGCGCGAATTCGCCCAGCGCATGCAGCAGAACCAGCAGTCGCAGGATCAGAACCAGCGCACGCCGCCGGATCGGATGATCTCTCAGGACGACCTCAACCGCATGCTGCGGCAGATGGAAGACGCCATGCGCCGGGGCGACGTGGCCGAG
Source organism: Microvirga sp. Mcv34 (assembly GCF_024519725.1). Lineage (GTDB taxonomy): Bacteria > Pseudomonadota > Alphaproteobacteria > Rhizobiales > Beijerinckiaceae > Microvirga. The sequence continues at coordinate 11,424 of NZ_JALJRK010000038.1, forward strand.
GCCCAGCGGCTTCTCGAGCAGTTGCGCAACATTCTCGAGAATCTACAGACGGCGCAGCCCAACAGCCGCATGACCGATCCGCTCGGGCGCGAGATGAACCAGGCCATGCAGGACATGGAGGACATGGCGCGCGAGCAGCAGAACCTGCGCGACGAGACCTTCCGCGACGGCCAGAACCGGCGCATGCAGCAGGGCGACCGCCCCCGCCAAGGACAGCGGCAGGGCCAGCGGCAGCAGGGTCAGCGCCAACAGGGCCAGCAAGGTCAGCAGGGCGAGGATCAGGAGCAGGCCGAGAACGGTCAGGGCAGCCAGGACCAGGATCCCCTCGGCCTAAGACAGCGCCAACAGGCTTTGCGGGAGAAGCTGGAAGAACTGCAGCGCCGCATGCAGGGCATGGGCATGCAGAACGAGCAGGGCCTGGGCGATGCCGAGCAGGCCATGCGCGAGGCCGAAGGCGCGCTGGGCCAGGGTCAGGACGGCCCGGCGGTCGATGCCCAGGGCCGGGCGCTGGAAAACCTCCGGCGCGGCATGCAGGGCATGGCCCAGCAGATGCAACAGATGCAGCAGGGCGACGGCCAGGGGAACGAACAGGCCGGCGACCAGCCCGGCCAGGGCACCCCGCAAGGCAACCAGCAGGCGGGACAGCGCGACACCGATCCGCTGGGACGGCCCACGCGAAACCGGGATTATTCCGACGGGCGCGTCGACGTGCCGAGCGCCAACCAATCCCCCGCCCAACGGGCTCAGCGGATCTTGGAAGAATTGCGGCGCAAGCTGGGCGACCCGAGCCGACCGCAGGAAGAGCTGGATTATTTCGAGCGGCTGCTGCGGCGGAATTGACATGAGGGCAAACGGTCCTCTTGCCTCTCCGGCGTGTTCGCGCCACGGTCGCGCGACCTTCTCGATGGAATCAAGATGACGAGTTTCGCCGATTTGCTTGTGCCGATTGCCGTGGTGGCCGTCGCCTTCGTGCTGCTTCTGGGCCTGATCAACATGCTGCGTGGCGGTAATGCCAATCGGTCGCAGCATCTCATGCGCCTGCGCGTCCTGCTTCAGTTCGTGGCGATCATCGTGATCATGGGCGTGATCTGGTGGCGCGCTGCATGACGTTGCGACATGACGTTTGGAGAGGTGCAAAAACCTGTGCCTGTCGGCCACATGAGGCGCCAGGCACCTTCGTATTGACACTTTTTCGCCACGGTTTGTATTAAGAGAACGTTAGCCATAAAGGCGTAGCCTGATGGCCTCATTTTTTATTCAGTTACGGATCTCTTGATGCGCATCAGCCCAGCCATAGGCATGAGCCTTCTCGTCCTCTTCATGGGGACGTCGGGCGTCCTAGGCTCCGAAAAGCGGCAAACGAGTTCCTCCCAGGCCTCAGCCCAGCCGAGCCTGCTGTCGGAGTTCCGTTTTGGATTCTCCGCTCAGGATCCATGGGGTCCGGAAGGACAGAACGGCTCCGCCAATCTCACCGGCGAAATCCTTTTTTCGAAACCGTTTACAGCTTCGGACCTTTTCACCAGCTATTTCATTCCCCGGCCCCATGTGGGCGGCAGCCTGAACTTCGACGGCCGAACGAGCTTCGCCTATGCGGGCCTGTCCTGGACTGTCGACGTCACGCCCGACATCTTCGTCGAGGGCAGCTTCGGCGGCGCCTTTCATAACGGCAAGGATCATCCGCTGGCCCATCGCCAGGAACTCGGGTGTTCGCCCCTCTTCCGCGAATCGGGCTCGGTCGGCGTGCGGCTCTCGGCCAATTGGAGCGTGATGGCGACCGTCGAGCATCTCTCCAATGGCGGCACCTGTTCGGACGAGAATAGAGGCTTGACGAATGTCGGCGCGCGGGTTGGGTATTCGTTCTAACTGAACCCCAACTTTCGGGCTTTGCATGGTCGTCCTCAACCGCATCTACACCCGCACCGGCGACAAGGGCACCACCGCCCTGGCCGCAGGCGGACGTCGCCCGAAATCCGATCTGCGCATCGAAGCCTACGGCACGGTCGACGAGACCAATGCCTGCATCGGCCTGGTTCGCCTGCACACGCAGGGCCATGAGATCGACGCGATGCTCGGCCGCATCCAGAACGACCTCTTCGATCTCGGCGCCGATCTCGCCACCGTCGAAACGGACAAGCCCCTCCCCTACGAGCCACTGCGCATCACGCAGGGACAGGTCGATCGCCTCGAACAGGAGATCGACCGGCTCAACGCGGAGCTGTCGGTTCTGCGCTCCTTCGTCCTTCCCGGCGGGACGCCCGCCGCAGCGGCCCTCCACCTCGCCCGCACGGTCAGCCGTCGCGCCGAGCGCCTTGTGGTGGAGCTCATGGACAAGCCGGACGAGAAGGTGTCTCCGGAAGCCGTGAAATACCTAAACCGCCTGTCGGATTTTCTCTTCGTCGCGTCCCGCTACGTCAACGACAAGGGCGCGCTCGACGTCCTCTGGGTGCCCGGACAGAACCGTTAGGGCAACGGCCAAAAAATGGGGCTACTTTTCCGCACGATGCGCCTCATGAAGAGCGCATCGTCAGGCGCGGAAAACCGGATCCACTTTTCCGCACGATGCGCTAGGATCGGCCCCATGTTTCTTCCGCTTCACGATGGCGTCCCGCTCAAGAACATGAAGACGCCGCTCGCGACGCGGTTTCTGATCGGCCTCTGCGTGGTCGCCTATCTCTTCACCTTCTACGGCCCTCTCGGCGAAGACGCGGTGGTGGGCGGCCTGGGCTTCATCCCGTCGGTCCTGTTCGGAACCGAGGTTCTGCCGGAAGGCTATCCCTTCGTCCCGGCCGAGATGACGCTCGCCACCAACATCTTCCTGCACGGCTCGCTGTTCCACCTGATCGGCAACATGCTGTTCCTCTGGGTGTTCGGCGACAACGTGGAGGACGCGATGGGGCATGTCCGCTTCATCGTCTTCTTCCTGCTCTGCGGGATGGCCGCGAGCCTCGCCCATGCCTTCATCACCACCGAACCCCACCGGCCCCTGATCGGGGCCTCCGGCGGCGTGTCGGGCGTGGTGGCCGCCTATCTCATTCTCTATCCGCGGGTGAAGATCTGGGGCCTGTTCCTGAAGGGCATTCCCCTGCACCTTCCCGCCTATTGGACCATTGGCCTCTGGTTCGCCCTGCAGCTCGCCTCGGCCTTTCTCGGCGGGGACGAGAGCGTAGGCTGGTTCGCCCATCTTGGCGGCTTCGTCGTGGGCGCTATTCTCATTCCGCTCATGCGCCGCCGGTACGATCCCGTACTTGCCCGCGCCCAGGCGCAGGAGCTCCGGGCGCCGCCCTGACGAGTGCCGTTGGAGCAGGACCATAGCATCGGATGTCCCCGAAAAGTGGTTTCCACTTTTCGGCCCGATGCTCTAGGTTCCGATCCGCCTTTTTCCTATATGTCCGGAGAGCTGGCTTTCGGCCATATCCGGATCCGACCTTTGGTGAGGACAAACGAATGAAGCTTCTTGTCTGCGTGAAGCGGGTTGTGGACTACAACGTGAAGATCCGGGTGAAGCCGGACGGGTCGGGCGTGGAACTGGCCAACATCAAGATGTCCATGAACCCCTTCGACGAGATCGCCGTCGAGGAAGCGGTTCGCCTGAAGGAGCAGGGCAAGGCCACCGAGATCGTCGCTGTGTCCATCGGCCCGCAGCAGGCTGGAGAAACCATCCGCACCGCGCTCGCCATGGGCGCCGACAGGGGCATCCTGGTCAAGACCGACGCCCCCGTCGAACCGCTTGCCGTCGCCAAGATCCTGGCCAAGGTGGTCGAGCAGGAGAAGCCCGACCTCGTCATCATGGGCAAGCAGGCCATCGACGACGATTCGAATCAGACCGGCCAGATGCTCGCCGCCCTGCTCGGCTGGCCGCAGGGCACCTTCGCGTTCAAGGTGAACGTGGCCGAGGGCTCCATCGACGTGACCCGCGAGGTCGACGGCGGTCTGCAGACGGTCGGCCTGAAGCTGCCCGCCATCGTGACCACGGACCTGCGCCTCAACGAGCCGCGCTATGCCTCGCTGCCCAATATCATGAAGGCCAAGAAGAAGCCCCTCGACGAGACCAGCCCCGAGACCCTCGGCGTCGACGTGGCCCCTCGCCTGAAGGTGGTCAAGACCGCCGAGCCCGGCGGCCGCAAGGCGGGCGTGAAGGTCGGTTCCGTGGCCGAACTGGTCCAGAAGCTCAAAGTCGAAGCCGGCGTGCTCTAAGGAGAAGACCAACAATGACCACTCTTCTGATCGCCGAGCACGACAACGCTCACCTCAAGGACGCCACCCACAAGGCGCTCTCGGCCGCCAAGGCTCTGGGGGCTCCGGTGCATGTGCTGGTCGCCGGCTCCAACGCCAAGGCCGCCGCCGAAGCGGCCGCCAAGTGTGAGGGCGTGGAGAAGGTGCTGCTCGCCGATGCGCCCGCTTACGAGCACCAGCTCGCCGAGCCGACGGCAGCCCTCATCGTGTCGCTGGCCGGTTCCTACGATACCCTGGTGGCGCCCGCCACCAGCAAGGGCAAGAACATCATGCCGCGCGTGGCTGCCCTTCTCGACGTGATGCAGGTTTCCGACATCATCAAGGTGGTGTCGCCCGACACCTTCGAGCGGCCGATCTATGCCGGCAACGCCATCCAGACCGTGCAGGCCACCGACTCCAAGAAGGTGATCACGGTTCGCACCGCCGCCTTTCCGGCGGCCGGTGAAGGCGGTGCCGCCGCCATCGAGACAGTGAATGCCGCCGAGGATCCGGGCGTGTCCAGCTTCAAGGGCGAGGAGATCGCCCAGACCGACCGGCCCGAGCTCACCTCGGCGAAGATCATCATTTCCGGTGGACGGTCCCTCGGCTCGGCGGATGCCTTCAAGCAATACATCGAGCCCATCGCCGACAAGCTCGGTGCGGCCATGGGCGCCTCGCGCGCGGCCGTCGATGCGGGTTATGCTCCCAACGACTGGCAGGTGGGTCAGACCGGCAAGGTGGTGGCGCCCGATCTCTACATCGCGGTGGGGATTTCAGGGGCCATTCAGCATCTGGCCGGCATGAAGGATTCCAAGGTGATCGTCGCGATCAACAAGGACGAGGAGGCCCCGATCTTCCAGGTGGCCGATTACGGCCTCGTCGGCGACCTCTTCCAGATCCTGCCGGAATTGAAGGAGGAGTTGACCAAAGCTGGTCAATAAGGTCAGGAATAGTGACGGTCCGGGCGGCCATCCGCCCGGCCGCATGTGGCGATTGGATGCAGGCAGCAGGTCAGATGGGCATAGAGATCAAAACGGTTGGCGTTGTCGGCGCCGGACAGATGGGCAGCGGCATCGCCCATGTCTGCTCGATCGCGGGGTTGAACGTCCGGCTGAACGATCTCTCTGAAGATCGGATCAATGCCGGTCTTGCCACGATCAATGGCAACATGGCGCGTCAGGTCTCCAAGGGCGTCATCACCGATGCCGACCGGCAGTCCGCGCTCGAGCGGATCAAGCCGGCCCGCACCTACGACGACCTGGCCGTCTGCGATATCGTCATCGAAGCTGCGACCGAGAACGAGGAGGTGAAGCGCAAGATCTTCACCAATCTCAGCCCCTCGCTCCGCCCGGACGCGCTGCTCGCCACCAACACCTCGTCGATCTCGATCACGCGCCTCGCCGCCGCGACCGACCGGCCGGAGCGGTTCATCGGCATCCACTTCATGAACCCGGTTCCGGTGATGCAGCTCGTCGAGCTGATCCGCGGCATCGCCACCGAGGACCACACCTACGAATCCGCCAAGGAATTCATCGCGAAGCTCGGCAAGACCTCGACCGTTTCGGAGGATTTCCCGGCCTTCATCGTCAACCGCATCCTGCTGCCGATGATCAACGAGGCGATCTACACGCTCTACGAGGGCGTGGGCTCGGTCGAAGCCATCGACACGGCCATGCGGCTCGGCGCCAACCATCCCATGGGCCCGCTGCAACTCGCCGATTTCATCGGCCTGGACACCTGCCTGTCGATCATGCAGGTGCTGCACGAGGGCTTGGCCGATTCCAAGTACCGCCCCTGCCCGCTCCTGGTGAAATACGTGGAAGCCGGCTGGCTCGGCCGGAAGACCAAGCGCGGGTTCTACGATTATCGCGGCGAGAAGCCGGTCCCGACCCGCTGACGATCCCGTTCGAGAATGGGAGGGCGCGACACCCGCCCCTCCCCTCGCCCTGCGGCAAAGGCATCATCTCCACACCACGAGAAGGCCAGAGCAGATCCCACGAGGGCCTGCCGGCAAAGCCATGTCCGTGGAGAATCGGCACGGCTGCCGATCCATCACGCTGGCTATCGCGCATCCGCGAAACCTCAGACCTGCCGCAACGCCGGCCGGCTCCGGATATCTGCACGGCGCGATAAGGCACTCGAAGGTTCGAGTCCCTGGCTGACGAATTGATGGACGGGCTGTGCCGGACCTTCCGGCGATCATCCGAAGAGCTGCAAATTCAGAGGGTTAAATGGCGGAGAGGGGGAGATTCGAACTCCCGATACGGTTGCCCGTATGCCGCATTTCGAGTGCGGTGCATTCAACCACTCTGCCACCTCTCCGGGGTGCGAAGGCCGTCGGGCCCGCTGGTTGAGGCCGGGTGGATATCATGGGCTTGGCGGGTCTTCAAGCACCAAAAGCAAGGTTTTTGATTGACAAATGCAAAGATCGCCCGTAGTCAGGCGTCCTCTATGAACGGGCACGAGTGCCTGCTCATATCCATGCGGCGGCTCAAGCTGCCGTGAACCGAAGCCGGAAACTGCCAAAAAGCCAATCCAACGGGGCTCTCCCCGCTGAGAATTGGGTTTGAACACGAGGATCAAGATGTTCGCAGTGATCAAGACCGGCGGCAAGCAGTATCGCGTTGCCGCCAACGACGTCATCACCGTCGCCACGCTCGCAGGCGAGCCTGGCACCGCCGTCACCTTCGACCAGGTTCTTATGGTCACGAACGACGGCTCGACCCAGGTGGGCGCCCCCCTCGTCGAGGGCGTGACCGTGGCAGGCGAGGTGGTGGAACACACCCGCGGCGAGAAGGTCATTTCCTTCAAGAAGCGCCGTCGCCAGAATTCGCGCCGCAAGCGCGGGCATCGCCAGGACTACACCGTCGTGCGGATCACCGAGATCCTCGCCGGTGGCGCGAAGCCCAAGAAGGCTGCGGCCAAGAAGACCACCAAGGCTGCGGCTGACGAAGCTGCGCCGGCCACCGCTGAATAAGCGTAGGCATCACACAGGAACACGGGAGTAACCCATGGCTCACAAAAAAGCAGGCGGTTCGTCTCGCAACGGCCGCGACTCCGCAGGCCGTCGTCTGGGCGTCAAGAAGTTCGGCGATCAGCAGGTTATCGCCGGCAACATCATTATTCGTCAGCGCGGCACGAAATGGCATGCCGGCGCCAATGTCGGCATGGGCAAAGACCACACCCTCTTTGCCACGGCCGATGGCCGAGTCCGATTCCTTACGCGTCAAGGCCGAGCTTTCGTATCGGTTGTACCGGCCCAAGAGGCCGCAGAGTAAACGGCAAGAGCGAAACGAAGGAGCTCCTGCCGGCATCACACCGACCCGGCGGGTTCAGAGCTCCTAACAGGCCCTAAAAGGCCAAGCTCCGATCCGAAATCGACAGGGGAGGTGGGATGTCCACCTCCCCTTCGTCATTTCTCGGGCCCAGGGAGGGCCCAACGGATCGGAGCAAGACGATGTTTCCCGACCTCACCCGTGACGATGTTTTCCGCCTCGAGACCCGCGGCCTGTGGCTCCGCTGGGCCCGACTCGCGGATGCTCAAGCCATCGTACGCCTCGCCGGTGAGAAATCGGTCGCGGAGATGACGGCGCGAATTCCGCATCCGTACCACCCGGACGATGCCGAGCGATTTATCTTCATGTCCCGGCGGTCCAATGCGGACGGCCAGGCCCTGCAGCTCGCCATCACGCCCAAGGGCAAGCCCAACAGCCTCATCGGCATGGTCGGCATCGGTCCAGGTCCGGAAACGGGCAAGCCCGAGCTGGGCTATTGGCTCGGCACCCCATACTGGGGCAAGGGCTATGCCACCGAGGCGGCCCGCGCGCTCATCGACGCCTTCTTCGCCTATGGCGATGGGGATGAGCTCACCGCGTCGGCCCGGGTCATCAACCCGGCCTCCCGGCGGGTGCTGGAGAAGTGCGGCTTCGCCTATCAGGGCGCCGGGCTCATCGAGTTGCCGGCCCGGGGCGGCCTCTACCCGGCCGACCATTTCCGCCTCGACCGGCGGGCCTGGGAGAGCCTGAAGAGCTGGAGCCACACCGGCCTCGTGCGCGAACCCCTCTCCGTCGAGGTCGAGGTGGACCGGGAGATGTCCCTCGCGTGCTGAAGAACAGGAAGCGCGCCCGTGATGGCGGGAGCGCTTCCACGCTTGTCTGCGTTGCTCCCGCGCCATGACAGGGACGGGAGCATTTTTTAACCGCGGGAGCCGATCGGCTTTTGCGAAAAATGCTCCAGTCCCGTAAAGGATGCGGGTTATGAAATTTCTCGACCAAGCCAAGATCTATATTCGCTCCGGCAATGGCGGCGGCGGCGCCGTGTCGTTTCGCCGTGAAAAGTTCATCGAGTTCGGCGGACCGGACGGCGGCGACGGCGGCCGCGGCGGCGACGTGTGGGCGGAATGCGTCGAGGGGCTGAACACCCTGATCGACTATCGCTACCAGCAGCATTTCAAGGCCAAGACCGGCGGCCACGGCATGGGCAAGAACCGGGCCGGCGCCAAGGGAGCCGACGCGGTCCTCAAGGTCCCGGCCGGCACCGAGATCCTGGAGGAGGACGGCGAGACCGTCATCGCCGACATGACTCATGTGGGCCAGAAGGTGCTCCTGGCGAAGGGCGGCAACGGCGGCTTCGGCAACGCCTATTTCACCACTTCGACCAACCGCGCCCCGCGCCGGGCCAATCCGGGCCAGGAGGGCGAGGAACGCACGCTGATCCTGCGGCTCAAGCTGATCGCCGATGCCGGTCTCGTGGGGCTTCCCAACGCGGGCAAGTCAACCTTCCTGGCGACGACCACCGCGGCGAAGCCGAAGATCGCCGATTACCCCTTCACCACGCTCCATCCAGGCCTCGGGGTCGTGCGCGCCTATGGCCGCGAATTCGTGCTGGCGGATATTCCGGGCCTGATCGAAGGCGCCTCCGAGGGCGTGGGCCTCGGCGACAAGTTCCTGAGCCACGTGGAACGCTGCCGGGTGCTGCTGCATCTGGTGGAAGGCACCAGCGAGGATGCGGGCGAGGCCTACAGGACGGTCCGCCATGAGATCGAGGCCTATGGCCACGGGCTTTCCGATAAGCCCGAGATCGTCGCCCTCTCCAAGGCCGATGCCCTGGACGAGGAGACGCTCAAGGAGCAGCTGAAGAAGCTCAAGAAGGCCAGCAAGCAGACCCCTCAGGTGATCTCTTCCGCATCGGGCCAGGGCGTGCAGGAAGTGCTTCAGGCGCTCCTCACCGTGATCGACCAGGCCAAGATCGAAGACGAACCCGCCCGGCCCCAGGACGAGTGGCATCCGTGAGCCCCGATCTTCGCCAATTCCGCCGTGTGGTCCTCAAAGTCGGCTCCTCCCTGCTGGTCGACCGGGCCCGCGGGCGGCTGAACCATGCCTGGCTCGCGGCGCTGGCCGAGGATATCGCCGACCTTCATGCCAAGGGCGCCGACGTTCTCGTCGTCTCCTCGGGCGCCATCGCCATGGGGCGCACGGTCCTGGGACTTCCCTCCGGCCCGCTGCGGCTCGAGGAAAGCCAGGCCGCCGCCGCCGTGGGCCAGATCACGCTGGCGCGCACCTGGTCGGAGGTGCTGGCGCATCACGGCATCACGGCGGGCCAGATCCTGGTGACGCTCGCCGACACGGAGGAGCGCCGCCGCTACCTCAATGCCCGGGCGACGACCCTGAAGCTGCTCGAAATGCGGGCCGTGCCCGTGGTCAACGAGAACGACACGGTCGCGACCTCCGAAATCCGCTACGGCGACAACGATCGGTTGGCCGCCCGCGTCGCCACCATGATCGGCGCGGACCTTCTGGTTCTCTTCTCCGACATCGACGGGCTCTACACGGCGCCGCCCGCGTTAGACCCGAATGCCGAGCTCATCCCGGTGGTCGAGCGGATCACGCCCGCCATCGAGGCCATGGCCGGCGGGGCCGCCTCCGAGCTGTCGCGGGGCGGCATGCGCACCAAGGTCGAGGCGGGCAAGATCGCCACGGCCGGCGGCACGCACATGATCATCGCCGACGGGCGCACGAAGAACCCCCTGAAGCGCGTCGCCGAGGGCGGGCGCTGCACCTGGTTCCTCACCCCGTCCAATCCCGCCACCGCGCGCAAGACCTGGATCGCCGGAGCGCTCGAGCCGCGCGGCACGCTCTATGTGGACGAGGGCGCCGAGCGGGCGCTCCAGGGCGGCGCCAGCCTGCTGCCGGTGGGCGTGCGCCGGATCGAGGGCGCCTTCCGCCGCGGCGACGCGGTCATCATCCGCAGCGAGAACCGTGTGCTCGGCCGGGGCCTCGTGGCCTACGACGCGGAGGATGCGGCGCGCATCATCGGCCGCCCGAGCCGCGAGATCGAGGGCATCCTCGGCTATCCGGGCCGGACCGAGATGATTCACCGGGACGACATGGCGCTGGCGATCGGCGACGACGCCCGATGACATGCGCGCAGGAGCGCGAGGAAGCAGACGGATCATGGACGATCTCACGATGACCGAAAGCGGCACCATCCAGGCTCTCATGGCTGACCTCGGCCGCCGCGCCCGCGCGGCGTCCCGGCGGGTGGCGCTGGCCGGTGCCGAGGACAAGAACGCGGCCCTGCGGGCCATGGCGGCATGCATCCGGACCCGCGCGGACGCGATCCTGGCGGCCAATGCCGAGGATCTGGCCGACGCGAAGGCCAAGGGCCAGACCTCCGCCTTCATCGACCGTCTCGTCCTCAACCCGGAGCGCCTCGAAGCGATTGCCCAGGCGGTCGAGAGCATCGCGGACCTGCCCGATCCGGTCGGCCGCGTGCTCGCCCGGTTCGAACGCCCCAACGGCCTGAAGATCGAACGCGTGGCGACCCCGCTCGGGGTGATCGGCGTGATCTTCGAGAGCCGTCCCAACGTGACGGCCGACGCGGGAGCGCTGTGCCTCAAGGCCGGCAATGCGGCGATCCTGCGGGCCGGCTCCGAGAGCTTCCGCACCTCCTCCACCATCGCCGAGGCCATGGGCGAAGGGCTGGAGCAGGCGGGCCTGCCGGCCGATGCGATCCGCCTCGTGCCGACCCGGGACCGGGCCGCCGTGGGGGCCATGCTCTCGGGCCTCGACGGCAATCTCGACGTGATCGTGCCCCGCGGCGGCAAGAGCCTCGTGGCACGGGTCCAGGACGAGGCGCGGGTACCGGTCTTCGCCCATCTCGAAGGGCTCAACCATGTCTACGTGCATGGCGCCGCCGATCTGGAGATGGCCAAGGCCGTCGTCATGAACGCCAAGATGCGCCGCACCGGCGTCTGCGGGTCCGCCGAGACCCTGCTGGTGGACCGTGCCTGCGAGGGCACGCATCTCGAGCCCCTCGTGGCCATGCTGCTCGACGCGGGCTGCGCCGTGCGCGGCGACGAGGCCGTCCAGGCGGCCGATCCGCGCGTCACGCCGGCCAGCGAAGAGGATTGGCGCACGGAATATCTCGACGCCATCATCTCGGCCCGCGTCGTAGACGGTCTCGATGCCGCGCTCGCCCATATCGAGACCTACGGCTCCCATCACACGGATTCCATCGTCACGGACGATGAGGCGGCCGCCGAGCGCTTCCTGGCCGAGGTCGATTCGGCCATCGTGCTCCACAACGCCTCGACCCAGTTCGCCGATGGCGGCGAGTTCGGGTTCGGCGCCGAGATCGGCATCGCCACGGGGCGCATGCATGCCCGCGGCCCGGTCGGCGTGGAGCAGCTGACATCCTTCAAATACCGCATCCGCGGCACGGGCCAGACGCGCCCGTGAAGCTGAGCCCGTCCCGTTTCCGCATCAGGCCCTCGGGTCTGCCCCGCCTGCCGCGGATCGCTCCCGGCATGCGTGTCGGATTGTACGGAGGCTCGTTCAACCCGGCCCATGCGGGGCACCGCCATGTGAGCCGCATGGCCCTGAAGCGGCTCGGGCTCGACCGGGTCTGGTGGATCGTCACCCCGGGCAATCCCCTGAAGGATACCGGCGAGCTGGCGACGACCGCGATGCGCGTGGAGGAGGCCCGGCGGGTTTCCGATGATCCCCGCATCGATGTAACCGCCTTCGAGGAGGAGATCGGGGCCCGCTACACGGTGGACACCCTGACCTATCTCAAGCGGCGCTATCCGGGCGTTCGCTTCGTCTGGATCATGGGGGCGGACAACCTGGCGAGCTTCCATCGCTGGCGCGGCTGGCGGCGTATCGCCCGGATGATGCCCATGGCGGTGATCGACCGGCCCGGCTGGACACTGAAGGCCATGGGGTCCCGAAGCGCCACGGCGCTGTCCTCCAGCCGGATCGCAGAAGGCAAGGCCCCTGCCCTGCCGGGGCTTTGCCCGCCGGCCTGGGTGTTCCTGCACGGGCCGCGCTCGCACCTGTCGTCCACCCAGCTGCGCCAATCGAGACGAACTTCTCCTACCGGGAGACGTTGAAAAATGGGGCCTTCCCGCATTATCTTAAGGGTCGGCACCATCGAGTGCTATTGAGAAAGGGTCTGAACCTGAACCGCCTAACCCCCGCCGAAGCGGACAAAAACCCGCTTCCTCCTCTCTCCGGAGCGAACGCTCCGCATGAAGAGGACATCCGGGCCGTCGCCCTGGCCTCCCTCGAGGACATGAAGGCCGAAAACACGGTCGAGATCGACCTGGCCGGAAAAACCTCGCTTGCTGACACCATGATCGTGACATCGGGCCGTTCCGATCGCCATGTGGGTGCGATCGCCGAACGCGTGATCAAGGACCTCAAGGACAAGGGGTTCGGGAACGCGCGCGTCGAAGGACTGCCTGCCTGCGACTGGGTGCTGATCGATGCCGGCGACGTGCTGATCCACGTGTTCCGTCCCGAGGTCCGTGGTTTCTACAACCTCGAGAAGATGTGGGGCGCCGACCGCCCGCAGGATCGCGTCAGCTAACCCAAGGCAAGAACCGTGCGACTGAGCTTGCTGGCCGTGGGCCGTCTCAAGAGCGGCCCCGAGAGGGAGCTCGTCGAACGCTACAGGCAGCGGGTCGAAGGCATGGGCCGTGCCTTGGGGCTTGCGGGGTTCGACATGGTCGAACTGCCCGAGAGCCGGGCTCGCCGCGAGGACGACCGGCGTGCGGAAGAGGCTGCCGCCCTTCTGGACAAGGCCGGCTCGTCGGTGCTGATCGTCTTCGACGAGCGCGGCAAAAGCCCGTCCAGCGAAGCTTTCTCCGAGAAGATCAGGCAATGGCGCGACGAAGGCCGCTCCGGGGTCGCCTGCGTGATCGGCGGCCCGGACGGGCTCGACCCCGCCCTGCGCCAGCGCGCCGACCTCGTCGTTTCCTTTGGGGCGCTCACGATGCCGCACCAGATCGTGCGGGCGCTGGTCGCCGAACAGCTCTATAGAGCCCTGACAATCATAGCCGGACACCCTTATCATCGCGCCGGCCACGATGATTCCTGACGGATGACCCGCATCAAGACCTTATTCTCTTCCACAACCCTCGCCAAAGCCCTGGGCTTTGGCGCATGGATGGTTGCTGCAAGCCTGAGCCCCGCCGGGGCCCAGCAGCCTCCTGCTGCGCCTGCCGCACAGGCCGCGCCCGGCTCCACCGAGGAAAAGGCGAGGCGCGAGCAGGACCTGAAGGTCCTGGAAGAGGCCATCACGGCCAATGCGGAGGCCCGCAAGCGCCTCGATGCCGAAATCAACGCCATCAAGGCTGACCGGGCCAAGCTCAACGGAGCCCTGATCGAGACGGCCGAGCGGGTGCGCGGCACCGAGGACCGGATCCGCGAGCTGGAGCAGAGGCTCCAGACCCTCGGCTCCAGCGAAGCGGCCATTCGTCGCTCCCTCCAGAGCCGGCGCGGGGTCATTATCGAAGTCTTCGCGGCTCTCCAGCGCATGGGCCGCCGCCCTCCCCCGGCCGTCCTGGTCCGGCCCGAGGACATGCTGGAGGCCGTGCGCGCCTCGATCATGCTCGGCGCGGTCCTGCCGGAACTGCGCCAGGAGGCCGAGGTCCTGGCCGGCGATCTCGCCGAGCTCGTGCGCCTCAAGGAGGCCATCACCAAGGACCGGACGACCCTCAACGGGGAACTGGCAGCCCTTACCCGGGAGCAGGAGCGCCTCGCCGCCCTCATGGAGGCCCGGCAGAGCCGCATCGCGGAAGTCGAGCGCAATGCCGGCGCGGAGCGGCAGAAGGCCGAAGAGCTCGCCCAGCGGGCCGGGACCCTCAAGGAACTCATCGACCGCATGGAGGCGGAAATCGCCGGGGCCCAGCGCGCCGCCGAGGAGGCCCGCAAGGCCGCCGAGGCGCAGGAGCGGGAGACTCGGGAGAAATTCGCCCAGCTGGCCTTCCGGGATCCGGCCCGGCTCGCGCCGAAAATTCCGTTCTCCGAGGCCCGGGGCCTGCTCCCCCGCCCCGTCAGCGGCGACACCACCCTCGATTTCGGAGCTCCCGACGGCTACGGCGGAACGACGCGTGGCATTTCGATCACGACACGGCCCAAGGCCAATGTGGTATCACCCGCGGATGGATGGGTGTCCTTCGCCGGGCCGTTCCGATCCTATGGTCGACTCTTGATCATCAATGCCGGTGGGGGATACTATATTCTTCTGGCCGGTATGGACCATATCAACGTCGATGTTGGGCAGTTCGTGCTCGCAGGCGAACCCGTTGCGACCATGGGAGAAGCTCCTCTCATGAGTTTGATCGGCGCCGCCATAGAAAAGAACAATCCCGTCCTCTATGTTGAGTTCAGGAAAGACGGCGGTTCAATTGACCCAGGTCCCTGGTGGACAAAATCGCAAAGCGAAAAGGTTCGCGGATAATGCGCAAACTATCCCTTTTGATTCTCGGTGCGGCGATCGGCGCAGGCGGCGCGACCATGGTGTCGCAGACGAGCCTCCTGTCCGGCATGAGCGCTGTCGCCGCCTCGGCTGACACGTACCGCCAGCTGAGCCTTTTCGGTGACGTGTTCGAGAAGGTCCGTACCGACTACGTCGAGAAGCCGGAAGAATCGAAGCTCGTCGAGGCTGCCATCAACGGCATGCTGACCTCCCTCGACCCGCATTCGAGCTACATGGATGCCAAGAGCTTCCGCGACATGCAGGTGCAGACCCGCGGCGAGTTCGGCGGCCTCGGCATCGAGGTCACCATGGAAGACGGCCTCGTGAAGGTCGTGACCCCGATCGACGAGACGCCCGCCTCCCGGGCCGGCATCCTGGCCAACGACATCATCACCCACATCAACGACGAGCCCGTCCAGGGTCTCAACCTGAACCAGGCCGTCGACAAGATGCGGGGCCCGGTCAATTCGTCGGTCACTCTCAAGATCCAGCGCAAGGAAGCCAAGGATCCGGTGGTGGTGAAGCTGACCCGCGAGACCATCAAGGTCCGTCCGGTGCGCGCCCGCGTCGAGGGCGACATCGGCGTTCTGCGCGTGACCCAGTTCAACGAGCAGACCTACGAGGGCCTCCGCGCCGGCATCGACAAGCTCACGAGCGACATCGGCGCCGACAAGGTGGCGGGCTTCGTCATCGACCTGCGCAACAACCCGGGCGGCCTGCTCGACCAGGCCATCATGGTCTCCGACGCCTTCCTGGAGCGCGGCGAGATCGTCTCGACCCGCAGCCGCAACGCCGAGGACACCCAGCGCTTCAGCGCCAAGGCGGGCGACCTGACCAAGGGCAAGCCCCTGGTCGTTCTCGTGAACGGCGGTTCGGCCTCGGCTTCCGAAATCGTGGCCGGCGCCCTGCAGGACCACAAGCGCGCGACGGTTCTCGGAACCCGCTCCTTCGGCAAGGGCTCGGTGCAGACCATCATCCCGCTCGGCGGCAACGGGGCCGTGCGCCTGACCACGGCGCGCTACTACACCCCGTCCGGCCGCTCGATCCAGGCCAAGGGCATCGATCCGGACATCGAGGTGCTGCAGGACGTGCCCGACGAGCTGAAGGGCAAAGACGAGACCAAGGGCGAGGCCGGCCTGCGCGGCCACCTGCAGAACGGCGGCGAGAAGGAAGAGCGCGGCGGGTCCTCCGCCTACGTTCCGCCAGATCCGGCCAAGGACAAGCAGCTGACCGCTGCCTACGACCTGCTGCACGGCGTTCGCAAGGGCGCGGCCAACACGACCACGACGCCGAACTGATCGACACTCGTTCTTTCGTTCGAGAAACAAGGATGCAAAAGGGCCTGACGGTGCGATCCGTCAGGCCCTTTTCACGTTCATGTGCCGGCAAAAAGGCGGAAACGCTTGTGAAAGGCCCGGCGAACCGGCACTCTCCCGGCGCATCCCGCGGATGCCGAAGGGCGCGCCGGGAAAAGTGGATCCGCTTTTCCGCGTCCGACGTTGAGCCGCATAAGGGTTGAGCCATGAACCCTTCCGAAAGTGGATTCCCCTTTCGGGTTCGAGGCTCTAGCTTGCATTGGAACGATGCATCGGCGCCGGCCCTCTTCAGGGGCTGGCCGCCGGATGTTTCCGCCATCGAAGGAGTAAATGTCGTATGAGGAGCGCAAGAGGATCACAGGCCAGAAAGGATCTGCCCTACCGCTCCTGTGTCGGCGTGATGCTGATCAACAAGGATGGCCTGGTTTTCATCGGCCGCCGCCGTTCGGAATCCGATGCGGCCTCGGACGGCTATTCCTGGCAGATGCCCCAGGGCGGCATCGACCCCGGCGAGGAACCCTACCAGGCCGCCCTGCGCGAGCTTTACGAGGAGACCAGCGTCAGCTCGGTGAGCCTCCTGGCGGAAGCGCCCGATTGGTATGCCTACGATCTCCCGTCCATGGTGGCGGGTCGGGCCTGGCGCGGACGTTATCGCGGGCAGAACCAGAAGTGGTTTGCCTTTCGCTTCGAAGGCGACGAGAGCGAGATCAACATCCATCAGCCAGGCGGTGGCGGCCACAGGCCCGAATTCGACGAATGGCGCTGGGAATCCATGCACCGCCTCCCCGAACTGATCATTCCCTTCAAGCGGCCGGTCTACGAGAAGGTCGTGGAAGCGTTCGCGCCGTTCTCGTCGCAGAACCTTCAGGCCTCCGACCAGACCTGATCCGCCTGAACCAGACTCGGATTTTCATAGCTCAAGCTTCGGCGATCCGTGTCTATCTCCAGCCGCCAGAACGATGAACTTCGCCGTGCATTCCATTCATGAAGATGAATGGCAGAAGTATGCATTGTGACCTTTTGAAAAAGAGCGGAACACGGCCGAAAACACCTCGTTGTTACGCCATGCTGAGGGCTCGTCCGAGCCTTCTGATCATAGGAGATCTTCGATGCGTACAACGATGATGGCGACGGTTGCGGCGGCGGCTCTTTCCTTGAGCGTGGCAGCCATGGCCCAGACCAGCGGCGGTACGAGCGGCGGCGCGTCCGGTGGCGCGGCGGGCGGCACCTCAGGCGGCGCCTCGGGTGGTTCGACGATCATGACGCCCAGCGGCTCGTCGGGCGGCAGCGCAGGCGGTTCCGCATCCGGAACCTCGAGCGGCACGACCTCGGGCTCCGCATCAAGCGGCACGAGCGCTCCTTCCGAGAAATCCGGCAGCTCGGCCGACAGCACGTCCGGCGGTGCGCGCAGCACAACCTCCGGCAACGCTTCGGGCGGAACGAGCGGCACCAAGAGCACGACCGGCAATGCCGCCGGCCAGACGGGCGGCGCCGCCCATAACACGACCGGCAGCACGTCCTCGTCCCAGTCCACGCATGTCAACGTGACGTCCGAGCAGCGCACGCAGCTCTCGCAATCGTTCAGCAGCGTACATGTTCAGCCGCTCACGAACGTGAACTTCAGCGTGAGCGTCGGCTCGACCATTCCGACTTCCGTGACGACCCTTTACGACTGCCCGGACAATGTCGAGCGCATCCTGACCGGCCTTCCCGAGTGTAAATACGTGGTCGTGAAGGATCAGGTCGTGATCGTCGAGCCGCGCACCCGGCGGATCGTGACGGTCATCGAGCACCGGGGCTGATCGGATTGCAGTGACCTGAAACCATCCGGATAGAACCAAGCCCGCGGTCGCAAGGCTGCGGGCTTCGGCTTGTTGGAGCTTTCGGGTGTGAAGCCGGTTGTCGCGATGCTGCGAGCGGCTGATGGGCACGCCTATCAGGCGGCGTAGGGAACGACAAAGATCTGTGCGCCGCGAATCTTGGGCTTGCGATGCTCCGCCAACAGCTCCAGCGCCGCGCGAGCGTAAAGACGAAACTCTTCCTTGATGATGTCGGGCTCGCAATCCCAGGTTCGGGCATCATCCTCGGCATCATAGAGAGCACGCGCAACGAATTCGATTTCGGCTTCCATCACAAGCCCCTCCTCGCGGCTTTGAAGACAATCAACGATGTCTGCCGAAAATCCCCCCATGACGCCGTTTCGCGCCGCCCCGATATTAGAAATCCGCATCCCTCTTCGGCCTCGGCCATTTGCTAGAAAGGAAATGTGCTCCGCAAGCCGGAAGAGGGGGTAACCCGAAAGCATGGGCGGCGGCGATCCGGAACGCGCGCAAGCTCTGTTTGTTGGCTTTAGGGCGCCTTCGCGAGAGGCGTCGAGAACCATGGCCGACCGCGATCGGCCCGTCCTTCATGAAGCTCGGAGGGTTCTCCCATGGCGAGAAAACCTGAGGATGTCAGACCCCGGGACCGAACATCTCCCGACGAACCCGCTGTCGACGAAGTGCATGTCGACGTGGCAGGTGAACCCGGACAGGATGCCCCGCAGCATGGGAAAGTGCATCCGAAAGTCCATCAGAACCCGGACGAGGAAACAGCCCCGGACACCACCGATCAACCCGTCGTGGAGGACGAGCCATAGCCGTGACGGCTCGTGCTCGGACACAAAGCGCTTATGATCTGCGGTCAGGAACCCGGCTGATCGGGGTTCAAGGCGTCTGAAAAACCGGAATGGTGCCCCTGGCCGGGATCGAACCAGCACTCCTTGCGGAACTCGATTTTGAGTCGAGCGCGTCTACCAATTCCGCCACAGGGGCAAGGACCCGCGACGTACCATGGGCGGCGAAGGTTGGTCAATGCGCGAGATGTGAAGGGAAGTCGCAAGGCTTAACCCTCGCAATTCCGGGCGCCTTGTGCTCAAAGAGGCGCGGGGCCCAAGGCCCAATCCGGATCTGAACCTGTCGGAATCCCATGCTGAGACGACTTTACGACTGGACCCTGTCCCTCGCGGCACGACCTTCGGCCCCTTATGCGCTCGCCCTGGTGTCCTTCTCGGAAAGCTCGTTCTTTCCGGTCCCGCCGGACGTGATGCTCGTGCCCATGATGCTGGCGCGGCCCGACAAGGCCTGGTCCTACGCCCTGATCTGCACGGTCGCGTCCGTCGTGGGGGGCATCCTGGGATACTTCATCGGGTTGGGGCTCTACGACTCGATCGGGGCCTGGCTGTTCCAGCTCTACGGCCTCACCGAAGGCGCCGAGACGTTCCGGCACGCCTATGCGGAATACGGCCATTGGGTGATCCTGCTGAAAGGCCTGACGCCCATTCCCTACAAGCTCGTGACCATCACGTCGGGCTTTGCGGGCTATCACCTGGGCTGGTTCATCCTGCTGTCGATCCTGACCCGCGGCGCCCGCTTCTTCATCGTCGCCCTCCTGATGAGCAAGTTCGGGCCCAAGATCAAATCGATCATCGACAACCATTTCAACCTGGTGGCGGCCCTGGCCATCGTGGCCTTCGTCGGCGGCTTCGTCGCCTTCCGCTACCTTTTCTAGAGGGAGGATCCGATGCGGATCAACCTCACCATGCGGCACGTCGCGCTGGCCGTGGCCCTGGGAGCGGCGGCCACCGTCGGCGGAGCGCTCGTCTTCGAGCATGTCTTCGGCTACGTCCCATGCAAGCTCTGCCTGATGCAGCGCAATCCCTATTACATCGCCATTCCGCTAGGCCTCGTGGCCGCGCTCCTGCCGCCCCGCTATGCCCGTGCCGGGCTCTGGCTCCTGGCCCTGGTCTTCGTCGTCAGCGTGGGGCTCGGGGCCTATCATGCCGGCGTCGAATGGGGCTTCTTCATCGGCCCCAGCGATTGCGGCGGCGGATCGGGCGCCGCCGCGGGTAACATGGGCGACTTCATGAGCCAGCTGCAGAACACCCGGGTCGTCAGCTGCACCCAGGCGGCCTGGCGCTTCCTCGGGCTGTCGCTGGCGGGATGGAACGTGCTGATTTCCTTAGGATTGGCCGCCTTCGCGGCCAGCACCGCCGCCCGCAAGGGCTTCCGCATCGGCGGCTGAGCCCTGCCTGCAACGTCGGAGACATGTCATGAGCATCCAGGCCCTGAAGGAAGAAGTCGCGCGGCAGTTCGGGACGCCCGCCGTGGTGATCGACCTCGACGTGGTGGAGCGCAACATCGCTCGGGTCCAGGCCCTGTGCGATGCGGCGGGCGTGGCCAACCGCCCGCATATCAAGACGCACAAGAGCCCGGTCATCGCCACCATGCAGCGCGATGCCGGCGCCCGCGGAATCACCTGCCAGAAGCTCGGCGAGGCCGAGATCATGGCCGAGAGCGGCCATGACGACATCCTGATCTCCTACAACATCCTGGGCGAGGAGAAGCTGAACCGGCTCGGCCGGCTGCTGTCCCGGGCAAAGGTCACCGTGGCGGCCGACAATCCGGTCGTCGTGGCGGGCCTGCCGCAGGCGGCTGCCCTCGCCGGGCGCGATCTCGACGTGGTCGTGGAATGCGACACGGGCCGCAAGCGGGCCGGAGTCGAGACGGTTGCGGAGGCGGTGGCGCTCGCTAAAGACATCGCCTCCCGCCCCGGGCTCTCGTTTGCCGGTTTCATGCTATATCCGCCGGAGAACGCCATGGCCGAGACGCAGGCCTTCCTCGATGCGGCCACGGCCGGCGTGCGGGAGCTCGGCCTCAAGCCGCGCATGGTCTCCTCGGGCGGCACGCCCAACCTGGTCAACCTGGGCAGGATCAAGGGCGTCACCGAGCACCGGGCCGGTACCTCCGTGTTCAACGATCGGATGATGCTGGCCGCCGGCGTCGCCCAGCTGGAGGATTGCGCCCTCACGGTCTATGCGACCGTGGTGAGCCGCGCCGGTCCCGAGCGCGGCATCGTCGATTCCGGCTCGAAGACCCTCACGAGCGACACGGGCGGGCTGGAGGGGCACGGCTTCATCCTGGAGCATCCGCAGGCCAAGATCGCCCGCTTCGCCGAGGAGCACGGCTTCCTCGATCTCTCCGCCTGCAACGACCGCCCCGGCATCGGCGATGTGGTGCGCATCGTGCCGAACCATGTCTGCGTGGTGGTCAACATGGTGGACAGGCTGGTCACCGTGCGTGGCGACAGAATCGTCGGCGAACTGCCCGTCGCGGCTCGCGGGCGCCTGACCTGACGGTTCAGGCCCGAACGGGCATCATGGAGGTTACGGCTCCAGCTCGCTGTCCCAGTAGAGATAATCCATCCAGCTGTCGTGGAGATAGTTAGGCGGGAAGAGGCGGCCGTTGGAGTGGAGATCGTGGACCGTGGGGGCGAAGGGGCTCTGCCGGGGCCACATTTCCACCTCGCGGGGCAGCTTGTCCCCTTTCCTGAGGTTGCAGGGCGCGCAGGCGGCGACGACGTTTTCCCAAGTGGTCTGCCCGCCCTTGGACCGGGGGATCACGTGATCGAAGGTAAGGTCCTCGCGGTCACCGCAATATTGGCAGCTGAAACGGTCGCGCAGGAAGACGTTGAAGCGGGTGAAGGCCGGGTGTCGTGACGGTTTGACGTAGGTTTTGAGCGAAATGACCGAGGGCAGGCGGATCTCGAAGGTCGGACTTCGCACGACCTTGTCGTATTCCGACACGATGTTAACCCTGTCCAGGAACACTGCCTTGATCGCATCCTGCCAACACCAGATGGACAAGGGGTAGTAACTCAAAGGCCGGTAATCGGCATTGAGAACGAGGGCCGGGCAGGCCTCCGGTCGCACAACAGGCTGGACGTGTATCGTCACCTCACCTCCTCTTCAACTTAAGAGAAGCGTCGTATCCCGTTGGATTAGACTATAGGCAATATGACACCGTTGTGAAGATCCGGGGCCCAGACGTTTGTGACGCACCCACAGGAAGTGCGGCACGGGCGTGTCGGGGCTTTCCCAAGGAATTCAGGGCCTCTCGATGAATCTTCTCCACCAAGGGCTGGCCTGGATCGAGCCCGCCATCGTCACCTATGGGGTTCTGGCCCTGCTCGTTATCCTCTACTTCGAATCGTTCGGGGCTCCCCTGCCCGGCGAGAGCGCCCTGATCGCCGCGTCCCTCCTCGCCGTCCGCGGCGATCTCGCGATCGGCCACGTCTTCCTGGCCGCGTGGATCGGGGCCGTGCTCGGCGACAGCACCGGCTACCTGATCGGCCGGATCGGGGGACGGCGCCTCCTGAACAGGTACGGGTCCGTGGTGAAGCTCACGCCGGACCGCCTGTCCCGGCTCGAAAAGACGGTGGAGACCAAGGGCTTCTTCATGGTCCTCACGGCGCGCTTCATCGTCGTGCTCCGGCAGCTCAACGGGCTCATCGCCGGATCGGCCGGAATGCCCTGGACCCATTTCGTCGTGGCGAATGCCCTCGGTGGATTGCTATGGGCCGGCCTGTGGAGCTTCGGCCCCTATTTCTTCACGGATGCGTTCAAGCGGCTGATCTGAGGAGCTCCGTCACGGCAAGGCGAGCTCGAAATGCGACCGGTCGGCGTTCTTGAAGCTCTGGAAATGGCCTCCCCAGCGCAGCGGCACGCCCAGCTCCATGGCGGCTCGCTTCATCGCATCGGCGATCCGGTTCTGGGCCGCCCGGTCGAAGATCACCCTCCCGTCGCGGTCGAGCGGCCATAGATCGACGGCGTTGCCCGAGCGATGCATGCTGTCCTGCGTCCGGGACCAGCCCCAGGCCACGGCCATCCGTTGGAGCCTCCCGTCCCGTTTGCCCGAGCCGATGACGAAGCGCTGGTCCGGCCTTTCGTCCTGCGCCTTCCGGACCACGCTCGCGAGGGCGGGATTGAGAGCGCTGAGATTCGCCTCATGGGATCCGACGGGATCCGGGTTCCACGCGCGAAACATGACGAGCTGATCCCGTCCGAGGTCGTCCCTGGCCGGAATCTTCGCGTAGACGCCGCCCGGTCCGTAAACGGAAGAGGTGCTGACAGGAGACAATCCTTGCGGGTCTCCGCCGGGCTCGGCCTGTGCCCGGGCTTCCGGGCTTGAACAGAGCAATGCAAGAGTGAAGAGAACGAGGTAAACGGAAGGCGCTTTCTGAATCATGACGCCGGAACCATCGCAACGCGATGGCTCCAAATCAAGGCGTCGACATCGGACGCACCGGGCTCTCTAAGAGCGCATCGTGCCGGCGCGCAAGTCGCGTCCGCACGATGCCGTTCGCCGGTCGGCGCTCAGTCCGTGAAGCGGACATTCTTGTCCTTGCACACGTCGAACTCGGACAGGTCGGCGGTCGATTCATCCTCGAATGTCGCCGCGACGGCCACGGTGCATCCGGACATCTTCGGCAGCTTCAACGTGGTCTTGGCCTTCGGCGCGAGCGGCTTCGCGAGCCTGACGGTCTTGCCGCCGGCCTCGACGGTGAAGTCGGTCACGGCGACCTCGCGGGCATTGGTGATGAGGACGGCCGAGGCCGGCTTTGCCGGCGCGGCCATGGCGCTCGTGGCCGTCAGCAGGAGTGCCGTGGCGGCGATGATACGGACAATCATGACTATTCCCCTCTGTCGCGTTTGAGATTCGGTAGATGCACGGAGACGGTCCGAGCCGTCGCTCCGAAACCGTCGCGATGCTGGTTGATGGACGCTAGAGCATCGGACGTGAAATGTGCCCCATTCCGGGATTGATCCGCAGCTCCCTCTCTTGGCTGGCGCACCGTCCGACGCGGCCCCGGAGAGCCGCACGATGCCCATGTCGATCTTCGCCGACATGTCCAATGGTTGCACGGAGCATTCATCAAAGAAAGAGCGCCAGTTGCCTGTGGCGCTCGAGGAAGGCCGCCTTTCACGGCCAGTTCCAGAGGAAACAACGACCGTGCCGTTTCGGCACATGAAGAGGCTGCGCCCGAGACGTTAACAGACCGTTACCGCTCTGCGCGAAATCGGACCGGTGATGGGTTTTCGCTCAGGCCCTGTTCCTGGCCTTCAGCCAGCGCTCCGCAGGGGTCGCCAGCACCGTGGTCAGAACCACGATGGCGGCGCCGATGCAGAGGGACAGGGACGGGATCTCGCCGAAATAGAGCCAGCCCGCGAATCCCGAGAACAGGATCGACAGGTAACCGATGGGTGCGAGCAGGCGCGCCTCCTGTTTCTGGTAGGCCTGCAGCCAGCAATATTGGCCGAGCTGCGCCAGCACGCCGACGAGGATGATGCTGGGCGCCTCGCTCCAGGGGATCGGCACCCAGGCGAGAGCGGCCGGGATGGAGGTCAGGAGCGTCAGGCCGACCGTGTAGAAGAGCATCAGGACGACCGTGTTCTCGCCGGCAAGGCGCCGCGTCTGTACGACCGCGAGGGTTCCGAAGAACACGGATCCGAAAGCCGCGACCAATCCCATGTTCCACGGGATCGCATCCGGCTGCACCATGATGATGACGCCGATGAAGCCCAGGGCCGTGAATGCATAGCGGATGCCGCTCACGCGCTCTCCCAGCATCATCGCGGCCATCACCAGCAGCAGAAGCGGCCGGGTGAAGCCGATGGCGGTGACGAGCGCCAGGGGCAGCGCCGCGAAGGCGGCGAAGTTGAGGGTCAGGGCCGCCGAGTTGAAGGCCACGCGCGTGAGATGGCCGCGAATGTTCGACAGGTCCGCCAGCTTCCGGCGGTGGCGCCAGACCAGCGGCGCCACCGAGATGAATCCGACCAGCGACCGCAGGAAGACCAGCTGGATCGCCGGGTAGGTCTCGCCCTCGGCCTTGACCAGGGCCTGCATGGTGGTGACCAGGGCCATGTCGAGCAGCAGCCATCCTGCGCTGACCCAGAGGGGAACAGGAGGCGCGCCCGATTGGCTGTCCGGCCCGGCTGGCATGTCCGGTCAGGCGGGCTGGACGAGGTTCGCCAGGAGGCGGAAGGCCCCGGGAACGAGCTTGTCCAGCTGATGATGCAGCACGAGCGCCACATGGGTGTGTCGCCCCTGGCCGATACGGGCCGAAACCAGCGAACCCTTGAGCGGGCTTTCGCCCGGATCGTTGAGGGACAGAAGCTCTTCGTAGGCCGGATCGCAATCGGCCGCGAAGTAGAGCCCCCGTTCCTTGTCCCAGCCCTGCCAATCGCGCAGCTCGATCCTGTTTGGCGCATTGAGCAGCGGATGGTCCGGCTTCAGGATATTCA
>NZ_JALJRK010000039.1:0-36001 GCF_024519725.1 Microvirga sp. Mcv34
GGTACGATGCAGCTTGCATCGTCAGGAGGCCGGCGGCTGAGACATGCCGCTCTGGTCGCGAGAGAACTTGCGCTCGAAACCGGGCGTACGGTGACGCGGAAAGAACTATCTGCGGCGGCTCGGGATGCCGCCAAAGCCTTGGAACTGCGGAACGGCCCCCGGTCGGTCCTGTCGGAGCTCATTGCCTGCTGGGGTGAGCAGGAGTGGGAGCGGCTGCTGGTGTGGCCGTCCAACGAGTATCTGATGAGCCGCACCGGTCTGTCCGAACGGTCTGTCCGCTATGCCTTTCGGACCCTCATCGACCTCCAGCTGATCGTTCCGAAGGAGTCCCCCAACGGAAAGCGCTTCGCCGTCAAAGACTTGGCAGGAGAGATTGTCGATGCGTTCGGCTTCGACCTGACGCCGGTCTATGCCAGACGAGGGGAGTGGGCTGAGCGTCTGATCGAGCAGAAGCAGGCTCGCGAAGCCCGCAAGCGCACCTTCGACGAGATCACCATCGCCCGCCGCGCAGCCGAGGAGGCCTTGAGCGCCCTGGCCGAGCACTATCCGGATCTGGACCGCTCAGACCTCGAGGACCGCCTCAAGGCCCTGAAAGCCCGGACGCCTGTGCGCAGCTCGAAAGCCATGCCGCTGGACGCTCTCGACGAGTGGAAAGACCTGAGGACACTTTGCGAGAAAGCATTTTTTGATGCTGGCAATGGGGGCAAGGATTGCCGCCATTCTTATAAGAACAACGGATCTCCTACCGAGGCTTGTAACAAGGACTTTCCGAAGAAAGCTGAGGCGGTTCGTTCAACCGAACAACCGTCAGAGCACCTATCACCGGAATTGATCCTTGAGGCTTGCCCCACTCTCAGCGACTACGGCCAGCCGGTGCGGGACTTGGCGGACATCGTCTCAGCCGGCCGCTACCTGCGGGCATCGTTGGGCGCCAACGAGAGCGCCTGGGCCGAAGCCGTCGAAGGGGTCGGCACCGTCAGAGCGGCGATCGCGGTGATCTACACCCTGCAGCTTTACGACGACGACCTTGCCAAGAACGGCGGAGAAAGCCGGATCAAGAATCCTGGAGGTTACTACCGGGCCCTCGTCCGCATGGTCAAAGGCGGGAAACTCGACCTCGAGGTTGAGCTCCTCGCTATGAGGAGGCGGCGAATGATGTAGATCGTGCGCAATCTTCAGGCCAGTTTCGTACCCTATAGGCGCAAACCATCGTTGAATTGGTGATAATTGCGTACGGATAGAACTGATGTTTGCTCATGGAGACCTTTGGCACGCCATCGATTTGCTTGCCGAGCGGAGCGGGTTGTCCGCTTCCGGCCTGGCGAGAAAGGCAGGGCTGGATGCCACTTCGCTCAACAAGTCCAAGCGGATGCACCCCGATGGAAGGGAGCGGTGGCCTTCGACGGAAACGCTTTCGAAACTGCTCACTGCCGCCGAGATGGATCTGCTGGCGTTTGCGCAGCTCGTGAACTCTTTGTCTGAACAGACCGACGCGCCAACTGGCGATCAAGACCAACTCGCCGGAGAAGAGGAACGTCGAGCGGCCGCTTAGACCCTCGTGGCTTCAAGCCTTCGTTCACCCTTATCCGATCCCTTGCTCCGCCATCCCCGGTCATAGGAGCCGGAAGAACGGAACGGTAAGGAATTTCGCCGATGGGTAAGGCTCGATCTGCCCCAAGCTATCGAGCCTTGAAGCCTGCCCCAAGAGTGCCTGCGTGAACGACAAGATCAGCGATGAGATCGCAAAAATCATTCAGCTTGTGGGTGATCTCAGCAAAGGCGCTGCCGGAAGAGGCGACCCGATCAATGAGGCCTATCTGAGAGGCATTGCGGAGGGGCTTGCCCTTGCAGACCTGATGGGTCACGACCAGGTCCAGATGATGACCCGCTGGACCCAGCTTCTGGTCTCCCAGCAGTTTGGGATCGGTTCGGTAGCGCCGTTACCGTATGCTCCATCTGCCCAGGCGATCGGCCCTCTCCCTCATTAACGACGCTGGTCACATTTCCGGAGCCGCCAAGGCATCCGATTTAATCTGCTGCCGTCCTGAATTATAATTCGTCCATCGAACACGACAAACCAGGACGATTCGTGAAATGGATGACGCTGCCTTCAACACAGAGTCTGTTGCCTCCGATCTGCTCAAGTCCGTAATTGACCGCCTCGAGCGCGTCTATGAGGAGATTGATGGCCTCAAAGCCGGCGCCAAGGACATCCTCGCCGAGGCAAAGGGCAATGGGCTGGATCCAAAAATCATCAAAAAGTGCCTCGCCATCAGGAAAAAGGATCACTCCGAACGTATGGAGGAAGAAGCGATCCTTGATCTCTATCTCCAAGCGTTAGGGATCCCCGGCTGAGTACTTTCAGGAATTCTATGCTGCAGGGCATACAAAAAGGGACGACGTGATCTCCAACGCCGTCCTTTTCTGTTTCGGCACATCAATACTTGCTGCCATCGTGAGAACGCATGACTTCCGCAACGAAAGCACTCTCTCATCTTGCCCATAAGGCAGAGAAGGGCGGACAGGCCCACGAGATCATTCCGGGAATGCTCCTTTGCGCCTTCCTGTGCTTCTGCGTGATTGCCTTCAAACTGACTGTCGTAGTCGCAACTCCGCTGGAACTCCAAGCCGGACCTCAGATCGCACTCCTCGGGCTTGGTCTCATCCCTGCAATCGGCGCCATGTTCTACAGCCGCCTGGCCCGGCACCGGCCCCGCATGGCATCATTATACTTCACGGTTGCTCTTGTACCCTTCTCAGCCTTGGCCTTCGGTGATCTCGGCCACGTCGTCAGCTATCTCTCCAGGTCACAACCCTTCTGGGACGATCTCCTCGCCAGGGGAGATAAAGCCCTCGGATTCGACTGGGTCGCGATGCTGCAATGGGCCAACGACCATCCCGTCGTGACTGCCTTGGCCTACGGGATCTATATGTCGGCCGGCTTTCAGTCGATCATGGCTCCCATCCTGCTTGCAGGTCTCGGTCGCTATCGAGCTCTGCAGGTGTCGACGGTTGCTCTCCTGCTGACCCTCATCGTCACCTACGGAATCGCTTGGGTTCTGCCCGCTCTCGGCACCTATGAGTTCTATGGCATCGACCCCTCGCAACATCCGAATATCGCGGTCCGAGTGGCAAGCCTCCATGTGCCGGAGATTATGGGCATGCGGGATGGTTCAATTCTGAACATCTCCCGCCTTGCACCGACGGGCCTCATCACATTTCCGAGCTTCCATGCTGCCAACGCGGTGCTGCTCGCCTGGGCACTCTGGCAGGTTCCCTATCTGCGGTATCCGGGCCTCGTCCTCAACGGACTGATGCTGCTGGCAACGCCGCTACACGGCAGCCACTTCCTCGTTGATGTTATGGCCGGAGCCCTGAACGCAGGAATGGCAATCGCCGCCGCATCGATTCTTTTAAAGGCGGCACAACGATTGTGGCATCAATCGGTACTGATCCCCCATATTCACAGACCGGCAGAGATTTAAAAAGCCGTCATACGCGTGGCACTTTCCCAGTGTTTCTACGTTGTGTGCCGGTGAGGGCATTCGCTCTCACTGCACTCCTTAAACAATCTCGTGCGACAAAACCGCCATTCACGGAGGAACAATGGATTCCGTCAGGCTCCTACAAGCTTCCTGACCCAGGAGAACAGACAATTCCCTGAAATCCAGACCATTCCAGCAAAGCAATCCGTTCACCGAAAAGAGCATTTTAACGAAGGTTAATTCCAGGCAATCCCCGAAAGATTTTAAACGAACCATGTTCAGCATCAGAGACTTCGTCACTGCAGGCATCAATATCTTGGGAGCCATCGACGCTCTTGAGAGCGCGCTTGCTCGCGCTGCCTCCGATGCCGACACCGTTCTCATCACGGATCAGGAAAAGGAGCTGATCTGCTTCGGTATCGTGGACACACGCTTCGTTCTGTCCGCTCATGGACAGGAGCCGTCTAAGGTGCTGTCGCTCCTCGCCCTCCGGATCGCGAATTCCTTTGAGGTGCCCCGCACCAAGGCGTTAGCAGTTCTCGCCGAATTCAGGACGGCCGAGGCTCTCGCTGAGGCCGATACTATCGCTACACCGATCGCCCTTGCCGCATAAGGATAGCCAGATGGGCTTCATCCGCCACGAGCACATGCCGGGCTTCCGTTAGGTTCACCCCTAACGGAGCATCCCCGTGCACAGCACTACTCAGTTCCAGCCTCACTACCGCATTATCAATCGGGCTCAGGAGGTCTGGACCTACAACACCCTCGAAGCCGCTGTACTGGCTCTCACCAAAGCGGCCCTCCAACAAGGCTTCTTCCTCTCCGACGTCCTTGCCGACCGCTTCTCATACGAAACCCGTGTCGACATCGACGGCGTCCGCCACGCCACACCCGCAGGACAGTTGATCGTCCGGACCGCTCTCGGCGATATCGTCACCCGAGATCAGGTCCTCGATCTCGCCCATAAGCTGAGAGCGAGGCCTGCTGCACCCCAGGGCGCCTACCGCAACGGTCCTTGGCCGGGCATCCGCCAGCCCCGCGGCCATCGCGGTTCGTCCATCCGCATTGTGCGGACAAAGCAGGCGATGACCTGGCACGACGCCGACAAGGATGACGTTCTCGCGGTGGGGATCCCGCCCGGTCGCATCCGGAGACAGCGCGAGCTTCCGACCTATTGGTCGGATGTTCCGCGACGTAACGAACGGAGCTGGAAGAGCCAGCGCAAGCACCAGTGGCGATAACCGAGCAGCCCAAGGGCCGTCTGAGTGATCAGACCGTCCTTTGTCATGCCATCTATCGCAAAGGCCGCCCCATGATTTTGAACGTCTACACCCCGAAACCCGAATCCTCTGCCGCCAGCCTCGTCCTCCCGGGGAGCGCCATAGTCGGGGAAGCGGAGCAGGATGGCCGCATCCTCTGCTACTACGAGGGCAACGCCATCGGCTCGAACGACCTCGAGAGTTTTTATGAGCGTCTACGGAGGGCAGCCGGTCGCCTGGTGACCAAGTACCCGACAACCGCCATGGCCGCGTTCCCGGCCGACGAACTCGAATGCGTCGCAACATTCGATGCAGAGCGGGAGTATCTGCCCTCAATCAAGGACTACAGGACGCTCGAGCGCTGGGCCCAGGAGCCTGCTCTGATCATTCAGGGGCCCGACTTGCCTGAAGGCGCCCACCTGACCAGCGCGATCGGCACTCGGTTCGAGAAGGCCTTCCCGCGTCTCCTGAAGCGCGAGGGGCCCGTGCACACGTATACCCTGCGCTGCGGGCAGATCGTCGTGATCAATATCGTTTCAGGAATGTCGGAGGTCATCCAGCCGACCGACAGGCTCGCCGACAGCATCCGGCAAGAGGTAAGGTCGGGCGGATAGGTAGCTGTCAGCGACCGGTGTCTCAACCCATCTTGCAGAGATAGCTCTTCCCGCGGCGGGTAACCGAAAAGCCATTCAGGCCGCGGGAATAGGCCCATTCATACTCCCCATCCCAAGTCCGCGACGCATCATAAGTTGAGCCGAACACTCGGCCGCCAGCTTTTGCTTCGCTCCCCAACTTTAGCTGAAGCTCGTCGAACGACATCATTTCCCCGTCCTTCGGATCAGGGCGGGAGATAACTTTTCCCGTGTAAGCGATCTCGACGGTGAATGGGGCGCTGGCAGCCTTCGAAGTCAGGTTCGGACGAAGCTCCCTGTTACAGGTCAGCTTGTAGTTCTCATCAGACTCGGCTGCGACAACTGGATGGGTGAGTACCAAAACGCTCAGGACGGTCGAAACAGCAAAACGCATTTGAAATCCGGCACGAAAATTGTCCGTCCAGTTGTGCTCAACAGTTCGACAAGGGTCAAGTTCGGTGCACCAGATCAGGCAGGCGGCATGCCGATAGGCTTAATAGACAATTCTGCGCTGTAGGCGCGAACCCGACATTCCCGCCAATCACATCGTTTGATGCCGTGCCCCGAGGTTGGTATAAGACCGCAGTCAAATTCTCAAATCAGAATTCAAATGTCGGTCGCCCATTCTGCCTCTCCTGATGAACCCCATGATGCCGGTGGCAAGAGCCGCCTCCGGCTCAAGGAGGGCGTCATTGCTGATGCCGTCTTCTATGAGAACCGCCGGTACCGCCCCATCCTGACCCGCCGCTGGACCGCGGATCCGAACGCTCCCTTCGTTCTCTGGATTGGCATGAACCCCTCGGTTGCCAGTTTCGAGGTGGACGATCCGACAGTAGCGCGGGAGCAGGACTTCACCCGCCGCTGGGGCTACAGCAGCTACGTTAAATGTAATATCATGGACTTTGCTGTCACCCAACAAAAGCGGTTGCGGGACCCTGGTGTGGTCCCCTGCAGTGAGCATAACCTTCCCGCTATCCGGGACCAGGCAAGCCGCGCCTCGATGATCGTCATGGGGTTTGGCGCCGTCCATCCCTCCCTGCAGCATTACGCCGATGCCGTATGCCAGGCTCTCATTGAGGACGGCCACAGGCTCTGGTGCTTAGCCCTGACAAAAAACGGCAATGCGGGCCATCCCCTCTACATCGCGGCCGATACCAAGCCTTTCCACTACATCCCGAAGCTGAAGGGCAAAGCCTAAAGGCCAGCCCACGGCTTGCCCCTTTCTGTGACGAGGACCATTCCCATGACCACCCATTTCTGGACGCTCCTGACAGGTGTCGATACCGTCCAGCCGTTCTTCGACAAGGCAGAGGCTGAGGCGGCTGCTGCCGCCTTTGTCCAGTCCTGTGATGACGACCGAACCGTCACGATCGGGAATTGGCGGGACCAACTCGCTGACTTGAACCGGGAAATGGATGATGCAGGTGAAGCGATCTATCTTTGCTCGTTGACCGAGCATCTCGTGCCGGAGCTCAACGCCCTCGCTGTGCTGGAGGAGGGCGAAATGCGCCGCATCGAGACCCAGTCGCCGCTCCTCCAAGATCTGAGGGTTGCAGTCGTCGAGACCAAGTTCCGGCACATCGACTATCATCCCGACGATATCTTCTGGATTGCCACGCCCCTGGGTCCCATTGGCGTTGTCGGACACATTCAAAGTGTCGCAGAGCCGCAGTGGCCGATTGCAACCGTTTTTGAACAGATCGCTCGTACAGAGCCCATGGGCAATACGCCCCACATCGGCTGAGAATTACCATGGCCTTGGATACGTCCATTCCGGTCCTGATCATCGACGATTACCAGACGATGCTCAGAATCGTCCGCAATCTGCTCAGGCGGATCGGGTTCACGGACGTGGACGAGGCCAGAGATGGCCGCGAGGCTCTGGAGAAGCTGAAGGCCCGGCCGTACGGACTGGTGATCTCCGATTGGAACATGGCGCCGATGACAGGATACGAGCTTGTCCAGCAGGTCCGGGCGCATCCTATGCTCCAGAAGCTTCCCTTCATCATGGTCACAGCAGAGGCACGACCCGAGAACGTGATCGCGGCCAAACAGGCCGGTGTCGACAACTACATCGTGAAGCCGTTTAGCGCGGAAACTCTACAAGCGAAGGTCAGTACGGTGCTTGGGTTTACTGGCAGCTAACCTCGGCGTCTGCCAGCAGCGAATAGAAGATCTCCAAATCCCCTACCGAGGAACTATCATGCACTTCACTAACGCCCGTGTCCTCGCGCTTGCTGTCGTCGGGGCGGCCAGCCTGAGCCTCGCCGGATGCTTTCAGTCGAAGACGAAAGTGATTGAGTTAGGCGAAGATGCGGGACTTCCTAGCAAGGCGTTCTGCACAACGCTGGGGAAGAAGCAGATCGAGCAGCTTCCAACACCCGAGAAAGCTCAAAATGGCGGGATTATATACCGCCAAGCCAACAAGACAGATCAGGTCGCTCTCAAGAAGATCAATAAGAACCTCTACCTCGCTCAGCTTGAAACCCAAGGCAAATTCCAGTTCAGCTATCTTTGGCGTGACGACAAAAGGCTTCGGATCCTCGCCTTCCCACTCCAGATGACCGAAGGGACCAGAAGGTCCGCGGAAGATGCCGGACTCACCCTCAGCCCTCAACCTAATGGGTTCCAGGAGCTAGCCGGCAAGCACGAAGACCTCGAACGCTTTCTTCTCTCTCCGAAAACGGACAGCCTGACGGCATTCTCCGAGTGCACTTTCGAGAAGCCAGCCGATTGGGATCCACCGCTCGTCGGGCAGGTTCGCAAGAATATGAGCCGTGAAGAGGCCATGTCACAGCCGGGAGCAACGGAGTGCGGCGACAATGTATGCTTCACCGATCTCGGCTTGGCAGGCATCAACCCTCGATCTCAGCGAAAAGGTTCTGGACAAATCCGCGTGAAATTCAGCGACCAGGGAGTGAACCGGACCTCCGTGCGCGCTAAGGGGCTCGACCTCGGATGGCAGGAGGGCCTGCTCAACAAAACGATCCTGTCGTTGTCTCCCATTCCGTATACCGGCGATGAAGGCAAAGTTGTTTTCCTCCAGGTCAATAACGATCAGGTGCTGTACTCAGCCTCTGATACCGTCGAAGTCCCAGACGACGTGGCCAAGCGATTGAACATCTTCAATCAGGAGATCCAACGCCGGAGTCATGTCGCTAACATCTTTAGTAATCAGACCATCCGGTTTCTCAGGTTTGTTGTGACGGACAGCCAGGGCATAGAAGCCATCAAGGGCATTCCAGACCTGAACGCTGTTATCCACGAACTGGGCTTGCAGAACCGGCCCTACATCGATCTCACGATCGCTAGAGAGCCGAATGTGGGGCAAAGCCTGTCTGTCGATAGCCAACATTGAGGGCAAGGTAGACAGTGGCTTCGATTCAACCTGACAAGCATCCGCCAGTATTCTTGAATGAGTGCACCCGTTAAGTATTTATTAACCTTACGCTCGGAAGCGCCCTAGACTGTCATCCAGATGCAACACCTTGGGTCAGTGATGCACTAAAGGAGTGTTCATGATTGACCCTAACCCATCCGAACGACATCTTCACACAAGGTTCAGGCGATTCGTCGGATCGCTGAGGCCTACGAACAAGTACCGTCTATTCTAAAAGAACCACGAACGGACCCAAGGCTGAGTAAGTGGCTTTTGGGAGCCGAGGATAGACGACAGAACGTTCGAAGCAGTTTCTGGGTTGGGGCACTTATCAAATGTTTATCGTCGTTGCTTCGCAGCAATCGGCTGCGGCTGCCTATGTGTCTGAGTTCATCGGTGAGGGCATTCCGTCAATCGGGATGTTCTCCGACGATTACCACTCCTGGCTCGACGATCCTTCCAAGACTGATCTTGACCAGGTACGCGGCTTCTTGATCGAGGAATCCAATGAGCGAATTGCTTTCGCCCAAACTCTGCGGAAGCGCACTCCTGCGCCGATCATCGCCCTCAGCGAAACCCGCTCTCTGGAGAAAACACTCGAGCTCCTGACAGCCGGTATTGACGATGTGGTCCGCAGGCCGATCCATGTCAAAGAGATCCTTGCACGATCCGAGGCAATCTGGCGCCGCCATCGGGAGAGCCAGCCAGTTCAGTCCACTGACCCGGTCAAGGTCTTCTTCAATGGTCAGGATGCAGAGGTCAATGGGCAACCATTGACGCTCCCGCGCCGCGAGCTCAATATCCTAGAATACTTCGTCCGCAATCGCGGGCGCTCTGTGAGCAAAGCTCAGGTCTTCCATGCGGTCTATCAGGACTGCCAAGCGGATGTTTCTGAGACCGTGGTCGAAGGACACATCAGCAAGCTCCGCAAGAAGCTTCGTATGCGCCTTGGCTATGATCCGGTCGTATCCAAGCGCTTTGAGGGGTATACCTATCTCGGTTGAGCACAACCTTGGATTTCTGACCCTGGCACAAGGGACGGTTTTCTCCGTCCCTTTTTATTATGTCTGCTATATTGGCCGAGACCCCTGCAGCTGAATAAACTGCCTAGGCAAAGCTCTACAAGGTCAACCGAATGCGTCTGCTCGTCTCTGCCATCACCACTCTCCTCGTATCGGCCACAGTCGCCTACGCCACAGCAGACGGTCCCGATTTTTTCGACGTGCGAGGCGTCAGCCCCAACGACGTCCTATTCCTGCGGGCGAGGCCGACCGCCAGTTCACCCAAGGTCGGCCAGGTTCCTCACAATGGAAAAATGCTCCGAAATGAGGGTTGCTCGGCTGTTCGCGACGGGAAAATTCTGCCGGATTCTGATTTGAACACCGGCCCATTCTGGTGCCGAGTTCGGTTTGGCCCTGTCGAAGGTTGGGCAAACGCCCGATACCTCATTGAAGCGGCAGAAGCCCAGCCAATTAGATCGCCAAGCCGGGCACCGTCCTATCCGGCTTCTGTCGCCAGCGCGATTAACTCAAACACAGCGACATGCGATAGTTTCAAGGGCAAGCCGGGATTCACCCGCAATGACCTTGATTTGAATGGGGATGGCACAAACGATTGGATTGTCGACTACGGACACCTCGAATGTGACGGCTCGACAACGATGTTCTGCGGCAGTGGAGGCTGCACGCTTCAGGTCCTCATCTCGAACGGCCGCAATGAATGGGTCCCCAGATTCGAGGATACTGTTCGAGACTACAGCTTTAAGCCGTCGGGCGGCAAAATGATCCTCCGACTTGAGCAGCACGGGATTGCCTGTCGAAAGCCAGGAACCGAGTCATGCCCGAAGAATATTGATTTTACAGCCCGTGATTGATCCTTAGCCAGTAGAATATCGAAATCCCCAACAAAAGCTCTAGAGCGCCGTCCGGGTCCCATCGGGCGGCGCTTTTGCTTGTCATGAGGTCAAAATGACAGACGTGAATGTCCGCAGCTTGGCTGACTTCAAACGCTTCCTCGCGCGCCCCGGCGCCACCATCGAGACGCTCCGGAACGATGTCATGACGAGGAACGGCCAGACGCCGGAAACCCGCCCTCAGGCCTATGGCACCCGCCAGGTCAAGAAGCTCCAGACGAATGCCGTTCAGTTCACGGGCGACAACTGGCTCTGGTTCGGTAAAGCCGCCGAATATCGTTTCTCGGGGGATGTCGTGACAATCGACGCCAGCAAGGACGGGTCGTTCAAGGACGTCATCGAATACAAACTTTCCGTTCAGCCAGCAGCCTAGAACAGGAGACATCCATGGGACTAATCTGGATTCGCAAGGACTCCAGCCGCATGGGCCTGCTCGATCAGAGCAACCAGCACATCTACGCCACCTATCGCGAGGTGAAGAAGCGTAAGGGCGCCCCCAATACCTTCAGGGTTGAGGGATACGCCCAGCGCGAGAGGAAGCACCCGGCGGAGGAAATCGAGTGGCCGGACGTGGAGGCAGCCAAGCAGGCCTGTCAGCGCATCGCCGCCTGCTACACCCAGGCAACCGTCCAGTCGGCCGCCAGCTGAGGATCACCCGCGATGTCACCCGAATCTCAGCTTCGGAACCAGAAGCTCAAGCAGTTTGTCGAAGAGGCGCTCGACACTGGCGTTTTCTACGAGAGAGACTTGCAGGACCGGATCATTCCGCAGATCCTCCCCTTCGACGAGGCCGTCGAGAATCTGATCGGCACCTTCACCAATCCTTCGTTTCAGGAACTTCGGAATCTTGAAGCTCGCGTCGCGGCTCTTCCCCGCGGGTCCTGGGCTATCATTCGCAAGGAATGGGACGGGGGCGGATGCTACATGCTGATGTTCAGCGACGGGACAGGAAAGCTCGCGACCGGCGTCGCCCACGATACCTATGATCATCCGCTTCCCTTCGTAGAAGCTCAGCGCAGTGTGCTTGGCTACGAGATCTACAAGATGCGCCATGCCGTCGAGGCCGAGCGTGAGATTGCCGGTGATCTCCAAGCCATCGCAGATAACGGCTTTGCGCTGTATCAGAAATTCGAAGGTCTCAAGTTCGACCACCGCATCTTCACGACAGCCCAGATCTCCGAAATCCGGCCCAATGGCCATGTCGTTCTGCGACTCACCCTCCGCGGGAGCCGCAAACACTATGAGGCCACCGTCGGCGCTCGCCTGCTAGAGCGTCGCATCCAGGAGGCCAAGGAGCGAGAGATGCCTCAGGAAGCACGGCCCGAGCCCGTCGGCCAGACGGCTCTCTTCCTCGCCTAGTCGGAACCACATCGTATTCGACAACTGCCGCGCAGCGACTAGCCGCGCGTCGCCTCCGCTCGTCCAGATTCTCAAACGGAGCGTCCATCGATGCCCAAGCTCTCTAAGGAAGAAGCCGCACGCCACCAAGAGGCGGAACGGCTTCTCGAGAAAGACGTCCTCACCGTCACAGAACGGGAGTTCGTTCTGGAACATTGGCATGAGGGCGCCCGTCACCTCAACTCGGTCGCCGGCGCGTTCTTCACGCCCCTGGAACTCGCCCGCGACTTCTCGATCGAGGTCACGGGCCGGAGGATCATCGATCTCTGTGCCGGGATCGGCCGGCTCTCCTACATGGTCAAAGCCGCGGCCGACTTTTCCCGCCGTCCCCTTGAAATCACGTGCATCGAGATCAACAAGGACTATGTCGAGGTCGGGCGCAAGATTCTTCCCGAAGCTCGCTGGATCCACGCCGACGTTCTTGATCTCCCGAAGCTTGATCTCGGCAAGTTCGATTGTGCCATCGGCAATCCGCCGTTCGGAGCGATCCGGTCGGACACGAAGGCTCCTCGGTATAAGGGCAGTAACTTCGAATATGCGGTGATCGATCTGGCATCGGAACTGGCGGATTACGGGGTCTTCATCGTCCCGCAGGGCTCGGCACCCTTCCAGATGAGCGGAACCCAGACGTTCAGGCACGCGACCTCGCAGAAGTACGAGGCATTCGTCAAATCGACCGGAATCTCACTCCAGCCGAACTGCGGCCTCGATACCTCCGGTTACGATCACCTCTGGCGCGGAACCTCGCCCCGCACCGAGATCGTCTGTGCGGATTTCAAGCAAATCAGGGCTGAACGTCAGGCAAGCCCAGGTTCTCAAGATTCTCACA
Organism: Microvirga sp. Mcv34; assembly: GCF_024519725.1. Lineage (GTDB taxonomy): Bacteria > Pseudomonadota > Alphaproteobacteria > Rhizobiales > Beijerinckiaceae > Microvirga. The sequence goes on from NZ_JALJRK010000039.1 coordinate 12,895, forward strand.
TCGCAGGCCTCAAGGCCGGCAATTCGATCAACCCCGCTGTCGCAACTCGGCCCCAGCAGGCCGATCTTTTTGCCTGAGGTTTCCATGACGCTGAATAAAGGAATGGGCGGTCACCACTCGGCGACGGCCATTACCGAGACGTGGTTGACCCCGCCCAGCATCATCCAGGCGCTCGGCTCCTCGTCCTCATTTGACTTGGACCCGTGCGCTGCTCCGATGCCCCGCCCCTGGGACACCGCCCGAAACCATTACACCTGGCCGGAGCAGGACGGCTTGAGACTGCCCTGGGAGGCCAGGGTGTGGCTCAACCCGCCCTATGGCCGCGCCATGACCGATTGGCTCAAGAAGATGAGCCGCCACAACAAGGGCACCGCCCTGATCTTCGCCCGTACGGAGACTGAGGCCTATCACGAGTTCGTCTGGCCTTACGCGTCTGGTATCCTCTTCCTCCGGGGCCGCCTGCACTTCCATTATCCTGATGGCCGAAGGGCCGAAGCCAACTCCGGTGCTCCCAGTGTTCTTGTTGCCTATGGCGAGGAGGACGTAGAGCGGCTGATCCAGAGCGGCCTTGACGGTGCCTTTGTCGGTCTCACCCGTCCGGTGTTGCTGCATATGGTGCTCAATTTCGAGCAGCCGATGCCTCACTGGCGCGAGGTAGTCTGCGACGCAATCAAGAATCTCGGCGGCATGGCCCGGCTTCAGGACATCTACAGCGCGCTGGAAAACCACCCGCGAACACGGGCCAATCCCCACTGGAAAGCCAAAATTCGCCAGACCATCGGGCGACTGCAGCTTCCGCGGATCGACAACGGGCAATACGCCCTGTTCGCCTGAAACTCTCGCAAATCTGATCATTGCCGAACACGAGAAGTGCCATGACCGAGAACGACACCATTCTCTGCCAGACCGAAATTCGGGACTGGCGCATTGCTGAAGACAGCACCGAAGATCTGGTTGGACGCCAGACGGAAGACTGGCTCGTCCAGGCTTCGCATTCTGCCTATCACGGCCTCACCCTCACCCTCAAGGCGCCGGACGGCTCTGACCGTCTAGTCGATATCGAAATCGACCAGGGCAACGTCGTGGTTCGATCATACAGAGGCGACGAGCCTGACGCGAAAATGATCATCGCGGCCGACGCCACCTATGTCTCCTCCTGCTCCGAAATCGGACAGCTCGGACGCAAGCTCATCCGGTATGAGCCGGAGGACGCCGAGTTTCACAGCGGCGAGGTGCCCGTCAACATGGGCACCCTGGCGACCGAAATCGTCGCCACGGGCGAGTCCTTCCGGGCCAGTCTGGAATGGATCGGGGAGGGTGAGGATGGGGATTATCGGCCCGCCGACCCCAATGATCGTCCCATCCTCCGTTTCGACGTCTCCCAGGAGGGTGAAAACGGCGAATGGGAGGACGTGCCCGACAGCAGCTATTGCACCCAACTTGATGCCCGGCTTCCCCGCCCGATCCGTGAGCTCGCAGCGAGCTTGATCCTGAAGACCGTCGAGGAGGCTCATGCCGCAGGCCTGTCGCTCAAGCGGGTCTGCGAACGCCTGTCCTGGATGGACGAGGCCGCCGCCACGGCAGGCGACACTGCTCCCTTCCTGAAAACCGAACTCATCGCCGCCGCGGAGTGAACCAGTCCAATGACCAAGAAACCCAAGAAAGTTGAAGCTCGCTACACCGTAGTCCTGGATAATTGCGGCAACCCGGATCGGGGCCAGGACCCGTCGCGCCGGCTCCCGGGTACCGTTCGGAAGGTCGTTTCTGTCGAGGATTTCGCAGCAGCCTCGAAAGCCTGCCGGGATTACATCGAGGAAAATGACCTCGGCGGCGGCAATTGGACCGGCGGTGAGATCCGTGAGAACGGCCAGCTCGTTGGGAAGGTCGGCTACAACGGGACCATCTGGCCGCCAGGCGAATTCGCCGTCGGCATGAAGCCACTCTGGCCGGAGCCGAAGGATGAGGCTCCGAAGCCGAAGGATCCGCTCGAGTGGGAGATGGCCCAGGTCGACACGCCGTACGGACCTATTCTGGTCGGTGGATGCTTTCGGGTCGGCAACGTGAAGAGCATCGAAGGCACGTTTGCCGTTGATGGTCAGCACTACGAGTTCATGACCTACGCGACCTTCGACGAAAGCGGGTTCAAGGACATCCAAAGCCACAACCTTCTCAGGAACGGCGTCTACTCAGACACTGTCACTTCACCAAAGAAGGTTCAGGATGCCGTTCGGGCGGCAGTCGCCGCGTGGGCTTCGGTTCCCGCCAATATGGCCCTGATCGTCCGGAACGAAATCAGGGACCAGAAGAAATCGATCCGGCATGTGGAGCGGCAGATCGCCAGCTATGAGGAGCAGCTCGCCAAAGCCAGAGAAGAGCTTGCGAGCCACCAGGCAGAGATCTCAAAGCTCGAAGAGAAAGCCGCTCAGTTTAGTGCGCACTCGAAGGGACAGTGAGGGCACTGCGCAGGACCCGTTGGAAACTGAACGTCCAACTGGTGTTCGGCGTAAATTTGACGGCTACGACCAAGCCGATAACGAAGCCCGGCGGCGAACCTGCCCGGCCCAGTTAACGATACTTAAGAAATCCGGTACCGTTGCGCCCCGCGAGCCGCCTACACTCGTCTGAGCGTTGCAGAGGGGGGCGGCATGAAGAGGTTGGTCACGGTCACCGGTCCTGTAACAGCCGCCCAATTGAACGGATATCTCATTGAGGAACGCCTGCTCGACCACATCATGATTCAAGTGATCGACAAGGGCGGCGGAAACTTGGACATCGCCTTTCAAGAGAGAGATCAGCGCTACCTGTCACAGTTTTCTGCTGCGCAATTGGCCGATTGGCTGCAGGAAGCGATACTCCATGTCGAAGCAGCATGCCCCTTAGAGACACCTGATGGCAAAGCGGCCTGGGTGGCTGACGTGGCGCCACCACGAACTGGATCATCCCTCAGGGCCATGCGACCGGCGCGGCAGGAACACGATCTTCCAGCTGGCCTGGAGTTCTTGAGGCGCACTTAATATCCAGTATCTCGGGACAGGAGGAATTTGAGTTCCGCTTCCAGCAAGTCCACGATTTCGATCCACTGGCTAATGGAAACCTTTACCTTCACAAGATACTAGGGTGTCTTCCCGAATTTTGTGTTCATTCTCCTTCCCGAATTCACGATCATGTCTAAGCCTTTGGCTCACACCGTTCTTGCCTCCATTCTCTTCGCTTTCGCGACACCAAGCACGGCCCAGACGCTGCCAGATCCAGAGGAATGCGCGATCCGATGGCACGTGCCGTTTGGATCTTCCCTCCGATCCTCCATCTGCCCGGATGACCAGGATAAAGCGTTCTGCGAGCGGTCGCGTTCTGCCGTTAAGGCAATGGACCAGATGTATTCGACCTGCATGTCTGTGGTCGAAGCCTCCCAGTATGAGAACCGCCACCCCGCTCGTACAAGTGCCCTGATTGATGCAGCGGCTATCATGATCGCCGGCGGGCCTGACAAGCCTCCTATAAAGCTATCGCGGGCTCCTGTCGGATCTGCTGAAGAAAACTGTTCGGATCCAAATCCTCCCGCAATTTGCTTCACAAAGTATCGCAAGGACTTTCAGTCCAATATCGCCGCTTTGGTCACCGAATATCGGCGCATTGATAAAATTACCCCCCGCTTGGAAGTCCCGCGAGATCAGGTTTCCGGATATCGTCCTCCCGCCGACCGCATGACGTTTATGATCTATTCGGCAGGCGCGGCGACCGAGTGGCTTACCGGGTATGGGCCTATTACACCGGAAACGCCGCGGGATTTTGAGGCCTATCTTCTCAGAAAAGGCGAAAGCAGGTTAAAATCCATCAATCTCAACTCACCCGGGGGAAGCCTGATCGCAGGCCTACGTCTGGGTGAAATCCTTAGGGAGAACGGTTTCTCTACGAGAATAGGTGGAGGTCCATACAAGCCAGAATATAGCGTCTCGACCTCACACGACTATGGCGGCGATGGAGGCAATGAGGAAGACGTCCCAGCTGTTTGCGCAAGTGCGTGTGCATATGCGTTCCTGGGAGGGGTCTCTCGGGATTATGGTGACAAAGCTCACTATGGCGTGCACCAGTTTTACAATCAGACGGCAGTGTCTGAACCGACTGCGAAAGCCTTCGATGCGACCGATCTGTCGCTTCAACAGGTGATGACTGGATTGATCGTTGATTACATCGTGAGGATGGGAGCCGATGCCCGTTTGATCGTGGAAGCCGCAAAGGCAGGGCACGACAATATGCGGTTCCTTTCTCCGAAAGAAGCTCGCGATCTGAAGGTGATCTATGATCCCGAGAGCTTCACTCCATGGCAGATCCTTCCACGAGGACGCGGGGTGATCGCCCGTTCCGTCAGCCAGGATGGTAGTCGTACAGCGCAGGTCGCCTGCTTTACATCCAAACGGGGCACGGAGCGTAAGTTCGTCTTATGGCAAAAGGGTTCAGATGCGGACGACTGGGCCAACCTCGTTCGAATGTCGGGCGCCTTTCAGTTTGCAGGAATGACAATCCCAGCAGAGAGCCTCAAGGTGACAACTGACGGCAAAAACGTCTACTTTTCTACGGATCTGCCGCCCGACTACGAAAAGAGGATTGGTGGCTTAAAAGAAGATCTGGCGTTCGCGCCCGACTTCAACACAGCTCCAATGGTTGCAATCCGTAGCTTTGTCTCCGCTCCGGTCCCACGCGAGGGTTTTGCCGCATCAGCATCCATCGCACTCAGGAACTGTTTACCGGCGAGCTAGCGCAAGACTCGTCCTCGGTGAGGCGCTGGTTCTCTATTTCGACCAGTTTAGCCAAACTGGCCTCGCCTCTTTCCCAGGTTTTGTCCCTCTCTTCCTCAATCAGATCGTGACATGTTCTGCAGACGGGAACGAGCGAGGAGAGGTCTTCTCCTGCAAGAACACGGGGCCGGTAGTCCCGATGGTGAACCTCAGTAGCACGGCGTGGGCAGCAAGCACACTTGCCACCCGCTTTATCAAGGACTTCGCCCTTGATCCCCTTCCAAAGGGACGTTCTAAGATAGGCATCATAGTCGATGGCTGGCTTTATCCAGCTTACGAACGGTACCAGAAACGCATCCTTGTCCTGTTTGATGCGAGCCTCCCGCCACTCCGTTTCAGCATTGAAGCGATCAAGCTCCGGCACACCCGAACTGCCGGTCAGGTAAGGACGTAGATCATCCTCAGTAGGGCGGGGATCCGGCGGGATCTGGTTCAGGATGAATGGCGGTGACAAAGCCGGGGTCACCTTGTTGGGCACGGGGCGGGATATCTGGTGAGATTGAACAGGCTGATTGCGCTTATCCTCGAACCCTTCCCATCGCGAGTTCCATTTCACGATGGCCAGCTCATGGACGCGGTCACGATCCTCGGCGGTTGTAAAGTGAGGGACCCCGTTGATATGTCGCTGATTGATCCTCAGTTCCGAAATCGCCTCATCACGGGCCGACTCCCAGAACGGGTCTCGGCGCCCACCGGCGAGATCGCGCTTCGGCCGTGTTGGTCGCAGCCGAGCCCTGACGGTGAAATGTTCAAGGGCGGCGCTCACCGATCAGGCGATGTCTGCCCTGGCTGGATCATCCTCAGACAGATTTTCGAAAAATACTCGCTTGCTGATGCTCATGATGTTCCCGATGCCGGCCCTGCCTCATCATGAAGATCGCCATACTAGGCCGCAAGCGACCCCAATTCGCTCCTCACTGCGCGCTTTCAGATCATGTGGAACAATGTGGCCTTCTGCCGATTTTATCCAGTTGGACAAACCTAAGTTCCGGAGGGCTTGATGCAACCACGACGAATATAAAGCAGTAAGCAATATTCGTGATTGAATTTACATAATCGTACTCGGCAAACCTATGCTTAGGCCAGTCGAGGAACGTCCATTGGTAATATTACTGTGGGCGTTCCTCGCTTGGCTTGGAACTCACCCAGTAGTGTTACCATAACACTAAGGTTGGGTTCGATGCTGAAGCTAAGTTATCTGCTTTTTATCCTGAGCATCCTGAGCGGGCTGCTCATGGCCCCTGGTTCGCTTACCAAGCGACCAAGCATCCATCATCTTTCAACGGACAGGCTTTCGGCGCTTGCCTCACCGTGTTCACGGCGAGCACAGGGGCTCTGGTTGCGCTTGATGATTGAACGAGGCTGTAACATGTCATTTCAACAAAAAGGGCAGCGATGCTGCCCAGATGACCTTGCCTATGGTTTAGGCGCGAACTATATTGTGCATCGCAGCACGGCGATTGGCGTTGCCGTCCTGCTCGCCCTTCTTGGGCGTTTCCTCCCTAAACTTCGGGCCGCTTTCGAGCGGCCTTTTTTCTGGGAGCGACATTACGGTCCTGCATCCCTTAAGCAATAGCGAATAAGTCGTAACGGCCAAGCTATTGTCTTTGTGCAACCGTCGCCTAGCCGAGCTGCAAGGGGCTTCCCGAACCGATCATTCCCTTGCGTTTCACCACGCTGCCCGAGGTAGCCGCCGCTTCCAGCGCTCTCCACGGGGCAAATCTGCTGCCGAGGCCCCTGCTTTACGCTTCGCCTTAATGATCGGGAGCGGAACCACGACCGCTGATGCCAATGGTGCCGGTGTTTCCTGGACCGGTAGGGATTCTTGGGTTTCCACGTGTTCGACTGGATGACCCGCCAACGCAACCTTAGCCTTGCGTCTGCGCTTGATCACTGGTGGTGCAACCTCCTCGCGGACCGGTACTTCAACCTGCGGCTCCGTCGGCACCTCGAGGGCCAGCACCGTCGGAACAATCGGAAGGCTCTCTAAAATCCGGCGCTCAACTGCCGGAGCTTCCGCTTTGCTCGCATCAGAAAATCCCTGATCCGCAGTGTGATGAACCGGAGCGGATAGCTTTTGTTTCGGCTCCAGGACAAACCGTTGGAACTTCGAAGGTTGCTGGGGTGAAAGTTTGGAGCGTTTTACTTCGAATGTGAACGTCGGGGATGTTTTCTTCATCTGAGAAACAGGTATGTCCCATGTATCGGACTGAATTGTAAAAGGGAATTAATAAGAGATTCTTTCCAAATCAGTTCGGGAAATGACTTGACGTCTTGAACACAGGTCTTGGGTAAACCCCAAAACTGCATCGGCCAGGCCCGCAGATACATAGCACGGCCCGAAGACGAGGCAACATCCACAATGCTCGATCTCTTTGACGCGGCTGGCGATCTCTCCGCCGCTATCGAAGCCCTCCATGCCGCCACGGCCCTTTATACGGCAGAACCAGTAGTCGACGTTCTCCTCGACCGGATTGGCTGGCCAGATGCCGACGGCAGGCTCGTAGATCCCAGCGCCGGCGACGGCATGTTCATGGTCCGCGCTCTGAGCCGCCTTGACCTCGCGCCCGATGACTTCCAGGAGGTCGCCCGGGTTCAGGGCTGGGAGCTTCATCCCGGGGCCATGCGGTCCGCCCGGGAACGCGTGCAATCCCATCTCATCAGTAATGGCTGGTCGGTCGCTTCTGCCCGCAAAGCCGCCCAGGCCATCGTTCACCACGGTGACTTCCTGACCGGAGGCCCCGCGCCTGGTACCTTCCGCTTCTGCGCGGGCAATCCCCCTTACCTGCGCTACGGCCATCTGCCTGAGGTGCTGAAGGATCTCTACCGGCCGATCCTGCCAGATTTCGCCCGTGGCGACCTTCTCCACGCATTCCTCGACCGGTGCGTCTACAACATGCCGCCCGACGGCATCATCGGGTTCGTCACGTCGGACCGGATCTGGGTGAACGACACGGCCGCCAACCTCCGCAAGCAGCTCGGCCACAAGGTTGGCATCGGCCACATCTCCAGGCTCGATCCGAGCTCTGCATTCTACATGCCGAAAACCCGCCGCAAAGGGACGCCGCCCCGGATCCACCCCGTGGAAGTCGTTCTCAAACCGTCCGCACAGGCAAAGATCCCTCTCGGCAAACTGCCAGTTTCGCCCGACGGCGCCCTGGATCAGCATGAGGGGCCGACCTTGGCCAATATCGCTACCGTGCGCCTTGCCCCATGGCTTGGGCCACATGGGATTTTCACTATCGACGCCCACCAGGTCGGCCGGCTCCCTGATGCCGATCTTGTGCCTGCGATAGACAGTGACGACATCGATCCTGCCACGGATGCCTTACGGCCGGCGACCCGCTACGCCATTCGCACCCTCAAGGACTGCGAGCCCACAGGTGCAGTAAAAGACCACCTGCAGACAGCAATGGTCCGCATGCCGAAGCGCGGGCAAAAGGGACGTTGGTGGATGCCTCCTGAATCGATCACCTTGCCTCTCAATCGGCCGGCCCTGCTGATCCCCCGCATTGGGCGCAAGATCCGGACCATACGGCTGGAGCCGGGCATTCTGCCGATCAATCACAACCTCTATGTGGTCTCCGCCGGTCCAGATCACTCGCTCGGAACCATTCAGGAAGTCCTGCAGAGTGAGGAGACCCAAATGTGGGTCTTGAGAAACGCCCCGCCCCTCGAGAATGGCTATCTCGACATCAGGGCAGGGCTGCTGCGCCGGATTCCTATTCCCGGATCTTTGAGCCCGAAGACGTCAAACGTCCAAGGCTAAACCCCAAAATTTGGATCCAAGGAAAAGGCACGCGGCCATGACCACTTGCATTTTTACCGATAACCTCAACTGCCGCGGACAGTTCCGCCGGCTGCGTTCTGTCCGCGATGCCCTCGACCAGATCAATGCATCGTTCGGCACAGTTAAGGAACTGACTGTTCTAGACGGCAGTGACCGCATTCTGGCCTTCATCCCGACCCGCACAACGAGCGGGGAACTCAAGGTCTGGCACTACCGGACGAGCAAGTTCGCCGATCCTAAGATTCTTTTGCGCTCCGGTGCGATCTTCGCCTCATCCGTCGCCAGCGACGAAATACAAGAAGCCTTCCAGCGCGAGATTCTCGACCGCGAAATCTCTGGCGCTGCGACGTTGCCGCTGGCTGCCTGATCTTTCCTCCACCTCAGGACTATTCCATGAGCGCTCTTGATGAGAAGCGTCGGCTTGCGGCTGACGAAGAATGCAGCACGTTTGATTTCGGCTATGAGGTTAAGGACGCCTCAGGCTGGGAGTGGACGACCCCCGGTAACCACTGGGAGAAGCCAGTCTTCTTCTTTGGGGATGATCGGGATGCCCCATCGATCCGCGGCACCTTTCACATCACGTTTCATGAAGGATCGGACGAGATCGCAGAATCTCACGCGAACATCCTCGGCGAGGTGATCAGAGGTCGCTCATCCCTTCAACCTCCTATCCTGGCGCCAACAGCCGCAGTTCCTGAGACGAAGATCGTGAAGATCGTCTACCAGGTTGTCGCCTTGATGCCCGCTGCCGACGCTCATTGGGCGCAGCACTCCAGGGCTGAAAAAGCCCTCAACGAGATCGACGACGGCGGTTGGATCGGCTGTGAAATCGTCGGCTCGGTCGAAAACATCCCCGACGACAAGGTCCGTGACGAGCTTCTCGCGATCGGCAACGACGGCACCTTCTTCGATGACGTCCTCAACGATGACGGCAAGGACGATTCCTCCGCATTAGACCAGGAGTAGATCTCGTGGAACAGCTCGCTCTGTTTTCGTTTCCGGAGCCACCGCCGCCTGTTGAGATTCTTGAGGAAAGCACATCGCTCTCTCGACCTGATTTCGCTGCGTACGATTACATCATCGTGGCGTTCAGTGGTGGCAAAGACAGTCTGGCATGCCTTCTCGTCATCATCGAAGAACTGACCGAAGCTGGTATTCCACTCGATAAAGTTGAGCTTTGGCACCACGATATCGATGGCCGAGAGGGATCGTCTCTCATGGATTGGCCAGCCACTCGCTCGTACTGCGAGGCCATCGCAAAAGCTTTCGGGCTCAAGCTCTATTTCTCATGGAAAGAAGGCGGATTTGAGCGCGAAATGTTGCGAGACAACGCGCCGACGGCCCGAAACATGTTCGAAACGCCTGATGGCATTCGCTATGCAGGAGGAACGTCGAGCAAGAATAACACGCGTCGTAAGTGGCCCCAGGTTAGCGCGGACTTAAGTGTTCGCTGGTGTTCGTCCTACCTCAAGATTGACGTGGCAAGTACCGCGATCAATAATCAGGATCGGTTTCTTTCAAAAAAGACCCTGTTTGTCACTGGTGAGCGCGCTCAAGAATCATCTGCGCGTGCCAATTACGCTACATTTGAACCACATCGGACGGACAGGCGCAATGGCACTCGCAAAATGCGTCATGTGGATCACTGGCGGCCCATCCATGCCTGGAAGGAAGAAAAGGTCTGGGCCATCATCGAGAAATTCCGTGTGGCTCCGCATCCGGCCTACGACTCAGGCTTCTCGCGCGTGTCGTGCATGAACTGCATCTTCATGTCGTCCAACCAAGCCGCCACAATCCAAACGTTCGCACCAGAAAAGCTTGTGCCGGTTGCGGCATACGAACAGGAATTCGGCTGCACAATACATCGTACTCTCACCGTGATGGAACGCGCAGCCAAAGGGACACCGTATTCCTCGTCATCGAAGGCTTCGATGGCCCGCTGCCTGTCCGAAAGCTTTGACGAACCCGTGATCCGTGCTCCCGGCCAATGGAAGCTGCCTGCAGGTGCCTTTGGCGAGTGTGCCGGCCCCACATGAGATCTCACATGATCCGTATTCTCAAATCGTACATCGCTGTGATGTGCGGACCCGCTGGCATTGACCAGACCGTCGATGTCGAGGTCGAGAGCCTCAAGTCCAGTTCGATGCTCGACGACGCCGGCGACATCCTCCAAGCTGCACAGAAGAAGTGCGCTGCAACCGTCGTCGACTACGACAGCTTCACATCGGACAGCGAGTACCTGAACAAACTCGACGCCAGGAGCGCTGAGTATCACGTCGTCTCTATCCGAAAACCAGGTGAACCCGTTAGGTTCGCCTACGAAGGTTATGTTGGTGAGAACGACGAGACAGTCTTCAGCGGTCCGGTTCTCGCGGTTGACGCCGACGAGGCCGACTTTGCCGCTCGCTGGGGGATCGCTCTTCAAGCGGGAACCCTAAAAGGGACCGCCTTCCTCGATCCAGACCTTTTTTCCGAGGCGCTAGAAGCCGTGGAGGTCGTCCGGTGCGACGAACACCCTGTCAGTCTCCCGGAACTCGTCAGCAGTGCCCGCGCCCTCATTTCTGCGCATGACCGCGGCGAGCCGACCTCTGACTTGATCGACGAACTCGCGGTTCTCACCGCTCTGGTCCCGGCCCAGACCGCAGGAGCCGGAGCTGCGGCAAAAGCCTGATCCTCTCCACGTATCCCTCTTCAGAACAAGGCCCGCAATGACTGCTGCTCAACCCGATCTGTCAATTCGCCAATATGAAGTCACCTTTGAGGGGCACGATGCCCCGGTTGTTGTGGACCTGGAGGCTCCGGCCAGGCGCCTGATGATCGACGATTTCCTGTTTGGAGTCGCGAAGGCCAGCGAGATTCTTGCCGCCTCTGGGGTCGACGCCGAGAGCCGCCTGATCACGGGTTTCCGGAAGTTCGGAGAAGCCATTCGCTTTGCCGTTGAGGGTGAGTATACAAACGATGGCACCCCGCCCACCTGGATCGACTATGTTTTCGCAACGGATGAGGAGTGCGCAGAGTTTCAGACCAAACTCGCCGTTGCCCTCAACGAGGGCTGGGATTTCAGCGACCTCCCGAGCCTGCGCAAGCACATGTTCCGGGTCGCAGTCATCCAATGCCAGCCGGAGCCTTTTTCCAAAGACGACATCTCGGCCTCACTCGCCGATTTCCTGTCGGCCTATAACGCCGGCGAGAATGTCTCCCGTCATATCTCCCACCTGACCAAGATCGCAGAAACCTGCGGCCACAACATCTCAAAGGGCGGTTCCACCGCCCTGGTAGGCACCTTGGCTCCCAGGTTCGGCGAAGATGCGTTCAGAAGGATCACTGAGGATCGCCTTCGTGCCATCGATTTTCGCCTCGTCGTGGAACGGTCCTCCGGCCGCCAGACGGTCACGAACCGGACAGGCGAGGGCGAAAACCCCACGGATGACAGTCAGGCCTATGCCCAGGTCCTGTGCGCCGCACCCAAGATGGTGCTCGCCATTCGGCGGGCCATCCCGTGGATCGAGGGGACGGGCATCGCCGACAGTGACCCGCCCGAGTATCTCGCCCTGAAGTCGGCCCTCGACCAGGCAATCGGCTGAAACCAGATCCCCGGAGGTCATCATGAGTGCTGTTTCTCTCTTCTCGACGCCGGAACTCATCGAGGAATATGCCAAGCCGGATCAGGACATCTATGGAAACCCGATCCAAGTCGGCTCCACTGTTCGCTCCTTCAATCTGGCGACTCTTCTCAACGATGGCCGCGTCTACGGGATGGATACCCGGATCACCGTCTCGAACAGGGTGGATTTCATTGAGGGGAAAGTGGTCGCTATCGGGGAGGTCGTACACGAAGGTTGCCCTCGCTATACGATCCAGATCACCCGTGAGTGCTACGGCGCCGAAGGTGTCGATACCTCCGACGTCTGCTATGGGACCGGTCACCTGGTTTACCCGCCGCTCAACGGCACCCCGAAGTCTCTCGGAGGGGTCACCTTCGGGGTGGTAGCTATCAGCCCAGCGTAGGGGTAGTTCCGCCGAAAAAAGAAAAGCGCCCCTCCCAGATAGGGGCGCTTTCCACTTTCGGATCACCGTGGGGGTGAGCCTTCCCGGCGCACGTCAATCCGCCGGCAGCGATCATATAGCTGAGAAAGCTTGCCTTAGGCTGCCTTCACGCCCTGGAGGAATTGGCCGACCTCGTCGCCGAGGCTGTTGGAGTGGCGAGCCAGTTCCTGAGCCGCGCTCAAGACCTGGGAAGCCGCGGCCCCCGTCTCGCCCGCACCCCGGCGCACATCGCCGATGTTGCCGGTCACATGCTCGGTCCCACGGGCGGCCTCCTGGACGTTACGGGCGATCTCACCGGTGGCCGCGCCTTGCTCCTCCATGGCGGCCGCGATCGAAGTCGAGATCTGGGACATCTCCCCGATGGTCTGGGTGATCGTCTGGATCGCCTGAACCGCCTCGCGGGTCGCCTGCTGTACCGAAGCAATCTGCTGCGAGATCTCGTCCGTGGCCTTCGCCGTTTGGTTGGCAAGCTCCTTCACCTCGGAAGCGACGACGGCAAAGCCCTTGCCCGCTTCACCGGCACGTGCCGCCTCAATAGTGGCGTTGAGCGCCAGTAGGTTTGTCTGACCTGCCACCGAGTTGATCAGGGCGATAACATTGCCAATCTTCTCGGCCGTGGAGGCAAGCTGCTGAACGATGCTGTCAGTGCGCTGAGCATCCTGAACCGCACGCTCGGCAATCCGAGAGGACTGGGTTACCTGGGAGGCGATTTCCCGGATCGAGATCGACAGTTCCTCTGTGGCGGCGGCGACCGTCTGCACGTTGGCCGAGGTCTGCTCAGCCGCCGAGGCTGCGCTGACAGTCTGGCTGTTGGTCTGGTCCGCGATCGACGTCATGGTCTGGGCGGTCGCTTCCATTTCGGTCGCAGCGGAGGCCAGACCTTGGGTCATAGCCGAGACATTGCGCTCGAAATCCTTGGTCAACTGATCCAGGACCTGGGCGCGGCGCATCTTGGCTTCGTTTTCCGTCTCCTGCTCAGCGGCGAGACGGCGGGCCTCAATGGCGTTATCCTTGAAGACCTGAAGCGAGCGGGCCAACTGGCCGACTTCGTCCTTACGCTCGGTGCCAGTTACCTCGACAGCCAGGTCACCTTCCGCAAGGCGTCCCATCGCGCCTGTCATCCGGGTCAAGGGGCGGACAATGCCCGAGATCACAATCGCTGCAATCAGGCCGACAGCCAGAAGGATTCCGACCGCTGCCGAAAGGATCAGGTTCATTGAAGTTCGGCTGGCAAGCTCATCAGCTTCGGCCGCTGCTTTATCGACGGCCTTCGTATTTGCTTCGATGCGGGCGGTCAGGATGTCACGGAGCTTTCTGCGTACGTCACGACCCTCGCCGTTTGAGATCGTCAGAGCAGCCGCGTCGTTATCCTGAGCAGCGGCCGCTACGCTCTTGTCCATGTGACCGTAATAGGCGGTCAACATTGCCAGGATCTCCTCATTGACCTTACGGCGTTCAGCCGTACCAGAAAGATCGACCAGCTCTTGCGCGTGCTGGAGAGACGCTTTCTTGTACTGCTGGTACACGCCCTCGGCGCTCTTGAGCCGGTCGGGTTCGCTGGCGCTGAAGAGGATGAGGTTCTTCTCCTGGATGCTCGCCTCATTCACCTCTGCATTGATCTGCAGGATTTTCGACAGTCGCGCGAAGTCATCTTCGACCAAGGACTGCGTATTGTGGGCCATATTCAGGAGGCCGCGGTCCGCCATGATGATCAATCCGACGGTTACGGCAACGAAGATCGCAACAGGAATGGCGATTTTGGCTAGAAGCCTCAAATTATTCAGCAGTCTCATCGTCTTTCACTGACCCGCCCGCATCGCCGCGAGAAGCGCACGCCCCCTGACGCGCATAAATCGGGTAGTGCAAAAATTCCTCATAGGGGTGAAGAATACCTTAAGAGTAAGAGCTATTCTTAGCTGAATAATTTCTCTACGTAGTTTCCCTTATCTGTAACTGAGCCGTTTCGGGTCTGAAGTTATAACCAGCTGCTCATGTTTCTACATGAACTATTCCATTATGCCCCCCAGAAAGGATTAAGGATGCGCAGGCTCAACTACGATACGCTGAACATCATCCTTGCTGTGCAGCGTCTCCGCAACTTCATGATTGCCGATAGCGCCATCCGCGAAGCCGCCGGCCAGGAGGCTCCAAGCTGGTTCAAGTCGGCCGAGTCCTATTATTCCGAGATCCCGGATTGCGTAATGAAGGTGGCAGGCCTGCATAAAAACCGCAGCGACTTCGAGAAGGTCCTGAACTTCCAGGTCACAGACGAGATGCTGAAGACGAACCACAACCAGCTGTCGCAGTTCGAATTCCCGGCTGACGATCGCGAAGAGTACCGTGCCGAGGCGGGAGTAGTCGCAATCCCATCATGACCCGTGCCCACGACATCAAGGCGCCCGACGGCTACCTGCTTGGCGGCCTTCGGCGTGTCCGGAGCGATGGTACCATCCTCTTCCAGCGCGGGTGGTGGAAGGCTCCTGCCGAGTGGATCGGCAAGGAAGTGTGGGTACACGAGGATGAACTGGGAAGTCCTGGCATGCGCGACCGAGAAGTGATTATCCGGGCCGCTCCTCCCGGCATATACATCGCGACCGCCATCCTCGAGGGCGTTGCTATCGTCTGCCGCCGCACCGATCGGCCGGACGCGAAACTCGGATGGCGCGATCCCGTCAAACTGGCGTGGGCGAACCGGAATAACAAGGTTCCCACGCCTCAAGCTGGATCGGCAGACACTCAGTAAAGACCGAGCTCTGGATTCTTGGACTGGCGAAATCAGTCAAGGATCCCCAAAAGATGATTCAGCATGGCACGGCCCCTTTCCTGGAATGCTCCAGCCGCGGAGATCGCCGCTTCAGTGCCTTCGCGGCGCGGATCAAGGGCCGTGGAAACAGGTCCATTGAAGAGATCTATCAGGCCGCAAAACGGTTCGAAGACGGCTCGACAGGCCTGACTTGGCGCGAGGCCAAAGGCAAGCGAGCGGTCAATGCCGACGAGGTGAGGGCTCTCTACTCGGTGCTCTGGGATGAATACATCGCTGAGAACCCGCACCTCTTGCCGATCCTTACATCCGCAACCGGCCTGCAGGACCTGTTCGGTCAGGCCGGTCACGCCTGCCAGGCAACCGAGCTCTGGCGCATCCGCTGCGCCGCGCTTTGCATCCCCACATAAGACAGAGGTTAACATGGCCGACCTTCCCGCTCTCTCATCGATGGCCAGGAAAGCCCTCGAGGTGCTTAAAGAGGGCGGGGAGTTCCGCTATGCGCTCGAAATGAGCAGCTACACCAGGCGGGAGCAGTTCAAAGCACGCCTCAAGACCGCTTCCGGCCGGACATTTCGCGGCATCGGCATTAGCACGATGTATGAACTGAAGGGACACGGACTGATCGTGCCCGCAAACAGTACATCGGTATCCACCTATTACCGCTTGAATCCATCGCTCCACAGTAATCATGCAAGCGAGATCAACAATTGTGAGTCTCAGGGGTAGTCGAAACTCACGAATTCTGGTATTGAAGCTGCCCCGCGGATCTTCCGCCCGGTTCACAGCCACAGCCAGAGGAGGCGTTACATGTCTATGCGACTTTGCACGTACGAACGCGCCGCTCTCCTCGTCATGACTCTTGCTGCTGGTGGCTCCCATGAAACCGACCGTATTCCCTCTGCCCTTGGTAGGGTTTGCATTCCGCTTTGAGTTCATTCGCGTTCCGCGCAAGCCCGCGAACGATCACAAGCAGCCCGTACTGACCTTCGAGTTCATCGAGGCGCTGAAACGGGATGTGAGCCCTCATATTCTACGTGACATTGGCGTCGACAGAAGCCGGACCGATTAGAGGTTCGGCTGAATTGTCTTCTTCAAGGATCTCGCTCGCGACTGATCGTGTGCGTCGCCACACATCGGCACGCAGCTTCTATGTCTACTTAGATCTTGCGATGCCGGAACACATCGCAAGCGCCCTGGCGGGAGGTCTGGTGCTCAGCCTCCTGCCGGGGCAATTCTGTTTATGCACAGCCTGATGTTGAACCGACGAGGCACTTGGCGTATTATCTTGCCGTGGTGTTGCAACCGGCATCACAACAATTCGCCCTGACAGTGAGCTCCGCACGGCTAACTCTGTCAGGGCGTTTTCGTTTGAAGATACGTTGACGCGATGTTTGCGCGTTCTATCTTCTAAGTCATGGTCTCTCCCTAAGTTGACCTCGAGCGCCTTGGTTGGGGTTTCAAGACAGCACCTCCGCCAAGGCGTTTTCGTATCAGCTGCTCGGATCAGCGGCGTCACGGCAATTCCCCCAGTTTCGAAAAGATGCTCGTTCCAGAGATGTGGATCTCGGACAGGGCCTGCGTTTGCATCCACGATCCGATAAGGAGGACCGTTCTTGACACACTACGCCAACACCAGTCTCCGCCTTCTGGAGAAGGCGACCACGAAGGCGAATACGGAATTCTCGCCCTGGTGGCAGGCACTCAACTCGGAGCTCGGCAAGCGCAACAAGCCCGAAGCCCTGTTTGGAGACGCCCGCGATTACTACGAGATGGGCCACTCACCTGAAACCGCTGCGGACGACATCGCGGCTCAGGACTGATCTTCGGGCACTAAAGGCCAAGTTTTCATGAAGGCTGGCTCCGATTGGGTTCGGACCAGCCTTTTTCTTTTTCAGTTCGGCTCATTTGCCAGTCGGCATTCCTCAAACCCCAAAAGAAGAATCTCGACAGCGCGGGCTCGACGCAGAGTCGATCGAACCGCAACCCACCCTTACCGGCACAGAGTTGACCGGAGGATCCCATGACAACTGATTTCAAGCTCAGGAACGGGCATCGGACCCGCGCGCTTTTGCACGCGGTCTCACTGATCAATGCCCAAGCGTGCAAACCCCTGTACGAGCGTCGCACTCGTCTTCTCAGCGACATTGTTCATTGCGCCTACCAGATCGGAACCATCGCCTCCGAGCGCTACAAGACCTTCGCGGAGTTCAGCTCCGCTGGCCTGACCGAGAACACCTCCGAGCTCGAGATCGGAGCGCTGGCAAGCCACTTGCTCGGATATGTGGAGATCGCCCATACCTACCGCAGCGTTTGGGGTGTCTGGCTCGACCACTGCTCACGTCCGGGTTTCCTGACCTTCCAGGTTCCCGAGGGAGCAAGAAACCGTCAGCCGATGGCCGGCGAGATCCTCAGCTTCAAGCGCCTCAGCGAGGGAGGGCAGGGTGGAAGCGCCTCCTTCCTTCCCGTGGCGACGCTCTCCTGGGCGCTAACGACGGAAGCCCCAGGGGTCGAAACGTATCAAACGAGCCTCAAGGAACATGTCAGAGTTCTGGAAGAGGAGATCTGCCCTGCGGTGATGGCGGAATTCATCCAAGTGCCAGCCTTCGTCCGGGCCTTCAATGACTGCGTCACCTACCAGGACATCGTCAAGATCTTCCCGGCAGTCGCCAAGATCCTCAAAGCCGATGACGAGCAGCGAAACGACAATGCCGTTTCTGCTCTCCTCGCCCTCGCCGGCTAATCCTTCCTCGACAATCTCAGGCATTTGCAATGAACACGTTCACCACCACTCCGGTCGAAGCCACCCTCGGACGCAAGCTCATCACCCGGGCGGATCAGTTCTTCAGTCACTCCCACGACTGCATCATCGACGAGATGATCCAGAACTCCCGCCGCGCCAAGGCGAAGACTGTTCAGTTCATCCTCGACGACTGCGATCTCATCATCGCGGATGACGGTCACGGATTGACGGCCGACAATGCCCACATCCTGCTGATGGCGGGCGGCAGCAACAACGACAATGCGACCGAGGTCGCTGAACGCGCTGCCGGACTAGGATTCTTTTCTTTGGCAAAGTACGATGTCGTGGTGCGCTCCCATGACTGGGAGATGCAGGTCCCGAAGGAAGCGTTCACGGGCGGCACGACCGCCGCGCTGACGCGTGGGTTCGCGCACCAGGACGGTCTGTCCATACGCATCCGGGCCTTCATCCCCCTTAAAGGTTTGGTGGAGCACGAAGGAGGCAAACTCGGCGAAATCATCGAACGATGCATCCGCTATTCCGGGCTGACTGCCACCCTCCAGGGTTTCCCTCAGGACGTGCCGACGGTAGTCGTGCCCAGGAACTTCCTTGATCACGCCCTGGAGCAGCATACAGGGCAGATTACCGCGATTACCTCTGAAACTGTCCACGGTGTGACCATCAAGCTCGCCCGGGTACGAGGCGAGTTCTGGCGCATGGACAAGACGAAGATCAACTTCTTCGGCAAGGTCATCAGCCTCAGCGACACCCAGGCGCGCCACCAGATCCCGGCTGCGGAGAAGACGGTCGAACTGAGCACCGAGAAGAAGGCCTTCCTCGAGACCAGCTTCTGCACGATTGTCCTCATCGACGTGCATGACACGAGCCACCTGAAGCTCAAGCTGCCGGAGCGCGATGTGCTGATCCAGGACGAGGGTTTGGACCTGATCTGGAAGACCGTCGAGTTGCTCTATTGCCGGATGATTTCGAATCCGGCCGTCGTCAATGGTCTGCCGGCCGATCACCCATTGCGGGGAACATCCCCATACCCGATCCCGCGTCCCTCCTGCATTGTCTCCAACCTCGCTGGAACCCGCTGGATGCCTGTTGATGGGGGCCTGATCACCGCCGATGGCGACCGCTTGGAGCGCCATGAGATCGTCAGCGTGGCTCTCGATTCATATCACGTCCAGGAAAGCGGTTACCTCCAGTCCATGCTAGAGAACATCGTCGGAAACGACGGCTGTGCGCCCGTTACGCGGGTCATGTTCGAGGACCGAGAAATTGACCAGGCACTCGGAAAGGGGGTCGTTCCCCATGTGGTCGGCAACACCCTTGTGATCAAAGCCGAGGGCGACGAAATTCATGTGCCGCTCGACGATGGAGAGTCCGGCTACGCCCTCGAGTATACCGAGGTCGGTAGCGCGATCGGCGATGCCAAGATCAAGATCGATGATCTCTACAACACCGTCGTGGAAGACCTCGCCCTGATGTTTACGATCGAAGACCCGCACGGAGATACCAGGACCCTCTCGGCTCCCATCGCGGCGATCTATTTCAATCCGGACTATGATACCTACGACCCCTACGTGATCATCGCGAAAGGCCGTGAAGATGAAGTCCAAAGCCGCCTAATCCGGGGCGTGCCCTGGTACAATGATGAGGGCGGCGACTACTCCCTTCAGGAAGAGAACCATAGTGCATCATTCGCCACGCTGGCTGCGAAGATCACTGGAACGTCCCGCTCCCATTTCCAACGGGAGGTTCAGTCGGCCGTCCTCGACAAGGCGTATTCCCTCATGAGTGATGTCGAGGGAGACGAGGAAACCATCGTCATGAAGGTAGTCGTGAGCCTCAAGAAGGGCGGCTCCCCGGTCGTGACTGTTGAACGTCATGCTCCGGCCCCGGCGGAAGCGGCTTAACCTTTGAAGGGCGGTCATAACGACCGCCCTCAATGTTTGTGTCCCCCAACGTTTCGTTCTGTCACTCAAGGCGCAGCGCCTAGGAGGGAAGGGGGTAGGCGCTGCGCCTTACAGAGAACCTCCCTTTGGGCATCTCCCCAGGGGACTACCAAAGATTCAGGAGTGATATCGAAGTCGAGCATTGGGTGAACCCGACAGTTGGTCAAAACCCCGAAAGGGAAGGGAGATTTCGATGCAGCTCACGCGCAAGTCCCGCAGCCTCATCCGTCGTCTGGTCCGCGAACTGAATCGTAACAAGGTGGATTTCCTCGCCCGACGGGCCGATCTCAAAACAAGGATCGGGCAGCTGCAGGAAAGCGGCAGAGTCGCCATCGTTTATGGTGGCATCGATTGCGATGGTGGGCGGTGGGACAATCGGGTCTCCGAAGTTCCCGCGATCCCTGTTGCTGTCGAGCGCTGGCACGACCGGTACGAGGCCCAGGCAGAAGGGCCGCAGTGGCAAACTCTTGAGAAGCCATCAGTCGCGGCAGGCCTTGTCGAAGACGATCGCGACCTCGCTATGGAAGCCTTCGAGGACGGGCACAGTCACGTCCTCTTCGCCTGAATCCCAGGCATCAGCACCCTTCCTTCCCAGTTTTTCCGATGAATGGTGGATCCGCCATGACGATGCGCCGCGCCCATAACGACAACAGCCGATTTCACCTTGGCTTCCTCACCGTCAATCGCCAGGATGAGGGCACCGGAGCCGACGTCCGGGTCGACAAGCTGGACATCCACCTGACCGATGCGGTCTTCCAGGCCACGAATGGCGGCATATACCGCAAGCTCCGCGCAACCGGCCAGGACGGCACGACCTATTACGGAAGCGCGTTTGCCGGACGAGAGCGCGACTTTACGAAGTCGATGACCCTGGTTGTCTACTTCGGATCAGACAAGCTGACCGTCCCAGTGCCGGTGACAGATCTTGCCGTCGGCGACATCTCCTCGCTGGAACTCTCCTGCACCGTCCAGGCCTCGCACCAAAAGGCTCGTCCGATGGCGCCCGAGCCCGCGGCCAAGCCCGCCGATCTCCAAGAAGATCGCCTCTGGTCCGTCACGGAAACCTTTATCCGGGCGCAGCCGATCAAAGCAAAGGATCAGCTCACCAAGCTTCGCCGGGCCGTGACCCTGATCTACCACCCGGATCAGTACGCCGAGAACGAACGCGACATCCGGACCCGGATCATCGCCCGGGCCAACGACCTGATCGACAAGATCGGCCAGCAGATTGCCGCCTGACGCATCCGCCCGCTCACGAGGAACCCAGCCGATGGATAACCCCGCTACACCGTCCTCTCCAAAGACGGCCACCGAACTGCTCAATGAGATCCAAAGCTACTTCGCCATTCTGGCGAATACCGATAGGGTTTCGCTCTCCGACACCGAGGAGCCGGACGTCCTCTGCCTGCGGGATGCCACTGAGATCGGTGGGACAGGTCTAGACCTCGTTGAGGAGCTTCGAAGCCGACTGGAGAAACCAGCCGAACAGGCCGTCAAGCCAGCCGCGACTGATCCTCTGGCCGGTCTCAAGGAACTCCCGCTCGACCGTGTTGTGACCCTCCATCTGAACTCGCGTCACTCGCTGACAGGGGCCATTGCGGAGGGGCCCGACGACCAGATGGTCCTCTTCGAGCCTCGCTCTGGCTCCTCCTGCCAGTACCATATGGTGCCGTTCGCCAGCATCAGCGCCTGGTCGGACATGCGGGGTGAGAAGGCTGAGCCGCTTTTCCTCTACGGTCGGGAGTATCTGACCCGGCAGAAGATCAGCGAAAAGGAGCGATCGCGGGTCGGGGTATGCGGCTGACCGGGGACTATCTTGCGGGTTTCAGGGGTTGCCTCGTCCTTGCCCGGTGATTACGAGAGCCAAATCTCCTCAAATCCTTTCATTCCCTGAATTCCATGACCATTCGCCGCCGATTTCTCCTCGCCTCGTCCCTTGCCCGCCTGATCCAGCGGGAGAGGGGCGGACTCCGCCAAGTCGAAGGCTTCTTCCCGGCACAAAAGGATCGGGCCTCCTGGGTTCGGCTCGAAGAGGATAGAGCTTTCCTGATCCTGAAGGCGGCTGGCCCTCATGGGGAGACGGAGGAACAGACCGAGGTTCCGGTGGCTCATGCCCACGCGCTCCTCGATGTCTGTGCCGGCGAGGTCGATTACGCCCGCACCAGGCTCCAGATCGGGGATCGCGCCGCCCTGGTGGACCAGATCTTCCGGCCGCGCTCGTTTCAGGTCGTGACCGTAGAATTCGATACGAACAGCGAGGCGAGGGGGTTCCGGCCACTCCCCTGGTTCGGTCCTGAGGTCACGGGCGATGACCGCTACACGAACCAGTCATTGGCCTTGACTGGGCTCAACGAGGCTCCGGAGGTTCCACTGTCCGACGAGGCCCTCAACGGCCTGATCGACACCCTCGAGAACCGGTTCCCCGTTCAGGCTCGGATCCCGGTGACCCGCCCCTCCGCCAAGCAGGTGCCGGTGACCAAGGCTCCTGCAGGGCCTACGACGGGGAACGGGCAGGGCGCCACGCTCGATCTCGGCGAGCTCGAGGCGGCCATGATGGACGAAATGGAGCGGGCGCTCCAGAATAGCCGTTCCTCCTAAGGCTCCCGTCCCGGATGCCTGACGCCCGGTCACCCATACGGCACCACCTGGTGCTCTATCGGCGTGACCCGGAGCAGGGCAGGGCACGGTTCTTCAGCCTGATGATCGAACGCGACCTGTTTGGCACCATCCGGCTGGTGCGGAATTGGGGAGCAGTCGGCTCCAAGGGCCAGGAGAAAGTCGATATCTACCCGGATGAGGCCGCAGCCTCTCGGGCGCTTGAGGGCTGGGCTGAAACCCAGCGGCAGAAGGGCTACACCGATCTATGATCTGACGGATGGATCCTACTTCAGCGCCCCAGAAGAGGCGAAGAGATCGGACTGAAGGGCCCCCGCGAGCGGCCTCTCCTTTGACTGGCGGGGACAATCACGATGTCGCTCTTGCGTGCGTCACCGCCTCAGGTAGCTTGAG
>NZ_JALJRK010000039.1:36010-54912 GCF_024519725.1 Microvirga sp. Mcv34
AAGACGGCATACGAGATGTCGGATGGTAGCCACCGCCACAGTCTCTAATGATTTCTCCAGATCAGTATCTCCATAACATTCTCATTCGCGAGGCGATCCCGGTCGGCCTCTACACCCCCCTCAACGTCTGCAAAACAACCCTCGTACCTATCTTGCAGAATTGGGCCGGAGAATACCTAGCGGCGATCACGCCGAGTGGGTCATTTGCCAAGGGGACGGCTAATCGTAGCGGGACCGACATCGACATATTCGTCTCCCTACGGCCCGAGACCCGGGAAACTCTTAAAGAGGTCTATGACAAGCTCCACGACCATCTGAAGGGCAATGGCTTCACGCCCCGCCGCCAGAATGTGTCGCTTGGCATCAAGGTAAATGGGTTCGACGTCGACGTTGTGCCGGCAAAGCGGCAGGACAGCTATAGCCAGGACCATAGCCTCTACCGGAGCAAGGCCGATACCTGGACGAAGACAAACGTGGCCCGACACATTGACATCGTGGCCAACTGCGGCCGACGGGATGAGATCCGGATCCTCAAGCTCTGGCGAAACCAGAAGGGTTTGGATTTCCCGTCCTTCTACCTCGAGCTCAGCGTCATTGAGGCCCTGAGGAACACCTACAGCATCGGCCGTAGCGGCAATGTCGTGACCTGCCTGACGTACTTGCGTGACCGTTTCCCACTCGCCCGGGTCGTCGATCCCGCCAACACCAACAACATCCTTTCCGACGAGTTGACCGCGATGCAGAAGGCCATGATCGCCAGCGCCGCCAAGAACGCCCTGTCAGCCGCATCTTGGGACCGGGTTGTGAAATGACCGAGTGGAACCTCGCCAACCTCCTCGCCGGTCTCCATACCGAGATTCACCAGAAGCTCGAACACTCGCGGGCGCTCCTCGGACATCCCGTTCTAAAGGGAGATGCAACGGAGAACGTCTGGCTCCAACTCCTGGGCAACTACCTGCCCAAGCGTTACAGCGTCGCCCGGGCGACGGTCGTCGACAGCAACGGCAAGTTCAGCCAGCAGATCGACGTCGTCGTGTTCGACCGGCAGTACAGTCCCTTCATCTTCACGTTCGAGGGCCAGACGATCATACCAGCCGAGAGCGTCTACGCTGTGTTCGAGGCCAAGCAGGCGATCGACGTGGAGAACGTTCGCTACGCCCAGGACAAGATCGCCAGCGTCCGCCGTCTGTACCGGACTAGCCTCCCTGTCCCTAACGTAAGCGGCATCGCGAAGCCAAAGCCACTCCACCGCATCCTCGGTGGACTGCTGACTTTCGAGAGCTCCTGGAAGACGCCTTTCGGACAGCCGCTGCAGCAGGCGCTCGCCGCCGGCGACCCGGACGGCAGCCTGGATCTCGGATGCGTAGCAGCGCACGGCCACTTCAGCCGCTGCGAGGATGAGACTTACGCTTTCACCCTCGAAGGCAAGCCGGCGACGGCGTTCCTGTTCGAGCTGATCGCCCGGCTCCAGGCGAGTGCGACCGTGCCGATGATCGACATGCGCGCCTACGCCAAGTGGCTGGCGGACTGAGAGGCCGAGATGTCATCCCGAGACGCCAACATCATCAAGATCCTCCTCGGCGCCATCCTCTTGGTCCTCCTGTTCGGTCGCGATGCCGTCCTCAATTCGCTCCAAGGCGGGTTCTGGGCCGTGCTCGCAATCGGAGCCTTGCTCGTGGTGGGATGGCTGGCCTGGGTGTTCGGAAAGGCCTTCTTCTACGACGTCCCGGCGGAATACATCTCTGATATCCGGAAGGAGAAGGCCCAAGGCGGACCATGGCTCGCTGGCGTGGTCCTCGGCGTCGGCCTGCCGTTCGGCATGGCATGGATCGCCGGCAGGATGCTCCATAAGTGGGGTTGGGCCGACATCCGCGAATACACGGAAGTGGCCGGCCAGGTCTGGTATGTCCTCATGCCAACCTTCCTGGTCCTCTACGCTTGGAGCGGACTGCGGAAACATTACCGCACGATCCCAGGCGCGGTCGCTGCAGGCCTCAAGACCCTCTTCCAGCGTTGGGGCTACGTCGCTGTCAGCCCGGTGCTCGCGCCGATCGGCCGGATCCAGGAGTTCAAGGCGCAACGGGCGGCGGGCACTTTCCGCGGCTATGGCTATGCCGTGTTCGATGTCGTAGTCACGATTATCGTGTCGCTCGCACTGTGGATCTTCGCGGTTATCGTTCCGCTCATCTTTGCGGCGATCACCTACCACGAGGTCTTTGGTTAGGTTTTGGATGGACGCACCTGGTGAAAATTCATCGGTGCGTCCGCAAGCTTCCCTTACAACGAGATCCCGGAACTCGCTGCTTTGGCAGACCCCGTTAGTCCGCTAAGCGGACTGAGCCTGGGTGCCCGACATCGCCTTCATGGCGTCAAAGCTCCGTGTGAGTGCCCGCCAGAGGCTGCCGATCTCCTCCGATCCAGCCGACCCGGAGCTGAACTCGTTCACGCCGGCTCCATGGGCCAAGGAAAGCGACAGTTCCGGTCGATGGGTAATCTGGCCAGCCCAAGTCGGGACGTCGAGCGCCTGCATCGCTCCCCGAGCATCTGCAACCATCGGATCCTCCGAGCCGTTCTTGGCCGGCGCAGCGTTGATCACGACCGCATAAGGCTTCTTGAGCTCACGGCAGACTTTGATGGTAGCCTGGACGGCATCGACATCGAACAACCCCGGGCGCATGGGGATCACGACAAGGTCAGCGTGCCAGATCGCCTCGGCCACAGGGGCTTCCGCATTAGGCGGAGTGTCGATCAGGACCCATTCAGCCCCGGCGCGGCGCGCCTTCGTCAAGGTGGCCGCAAGATGCTTGGTGCCAACGTGGAGCGGAAGATCCTGTGAGCCCCGGACCCGGTGCCAAAGGGCCAAAGACCCCTGCGGGTCCGCATCAATCAGGAGCGTCGGCCGGCCATTCTCGGCCATATAGCTCCCCAGATGCGCCGCAAGGGTGCTCTTCCCAGAACCTCCCTTGCGGGATGCAAAAACCACGACATTCATGCCATTTCCCCCAAGTACTGATCAGGCCATCTATCGTCCGCGAGGATGGTTAACGGAGCCTTATCAATGGGCGGACAGCAAAACGCCCTCACCGAGGGGTCTCTTCAGACCTCCGGCTGAGGGCGGTTGGAGCCCCAGCCAAGGAGATCGGGTGGATCCTCAGCCAGGGCGTATGCGGCTCAAGGAGGCTGAAACCGCACAAGCCGACCTTGGCCGTTTAACCGTGGCAATTTTATGGGCCGCGTTCCCGAGAAATACCGGGCATAACTTTTTATGCGAATTGTCTTTTTCCCGACAGACGGCGACGAACAAACCTGCTTCAGTTACCAGAACCGGTCTAGTTGCCCCTACGGCCGGAATCCTTAAAGCGCCCGCTGAGACGACGGGCGCTTCTCTTTTTTCGACCTTGGGTACTGTCCCTGGATCGTCACCACGCCAGCAGCCAGAACATCCAGCCTGACACGTTCCGTTCGCTCTAAAGCTGCGGCCAGAATGCCCGTACGGTAGGCGATCGGCCGCCTCGGCACGAATGGCCTGATACTGCGTGGTTCGTTGTCATTGCATGGTTTCGGCGGTGCTGGCCGCCTCTCAATCTGTCTCTTGCACATGGGAGCTCCCTTTCCCCGCCAACTCCGTTACTGCATCAGCATTGTGTGAAGGTGGCGCCGAAGGGGGCTCCCGGTAGCTCGGATGCCGTGCAAGCTTCGGGCAAGCTTAACCTCGTATCAAGATGATCGCGGCAGTGTGCCTCCTTGTTTGCAAGGAGTACGCACCATGACGGCTGGGCTGAACCACGACCGGGGACCAATCACCGAGGAGAAACTCCTCAAGGCCGTGAATATCTTGGCCGACCTTGTCGAAGAAAAAGGTCCTGCCTTCCGGCCGCTGTACCTGAGCCTTCGCCAGCAGTTGGCCGATCTCCGTCTGCAGCAAGGGGCCGAGGCAGCTCTCGCTGCGATTGCTGCGCAGGCCGGAAGCAAGGTTGCCTAACGTCATGGTCTCTTCTGGATTGTAAGCCTGGGAGAGATCAAACCCCAAAACCAGCTGATGCTTTCAAGGCGACACCGCGCTTACGAGGAGGTATTCTGCAGTGAGCCTGATCTACAACGAGCGGCAAAAGCTGCTCGCCAATGCCTTTGATCGTGCCTCGACCGCATGCTTTACAGTCGGCATCGCGACACCGTTGGCAGGGTTTCTCTAT
Source organism: Microvirga sp. Mcv34 (assembly GCF_024519725.1). GTDB lineage: Bacteria > Pseudomonadota > Alphaproteobacteria > Rhizobiales > Beijerinckiaceae > Microvirga. The sequence goes on from NZ_JALJRK010000039.1 coordinate 40,204, forward strand.
AACATTGGCGGTTTTGCGAATAACGTAAGCTTCGTGCAACTCTTGCCGGTCGCCGCGGGTTGGACATTCGCTGCCGCGATGTTACATGTATTTGCAAGAATGGCTCTTGGAGGCTTGAAGCAATGACTGGTCAGACCCTGATCGTCTCAGTCGTAATGCCTGGCATTGTCGTACTGCTCGGCTTTGCGGCCTTGAAGGCCAATGAATGGTACAATAAGCGCCATTCGCACTAAGGCATTGCTTTAGCCAAAGCTGTTAAAGCACTGAACATCTAGAAGGATCGGTATTCGCCGGTCCTTTTTTCTTTGCCCGTTGCGGATCACCAATCCCCGCCATTCCGGACAAAGAACCCATGCTCAAGTTTTTGCTTGGCCTGCCTCATGTCATGAGAGGGCCGCTGATCGACGCTGCCCGATCCCTTAATGCGCCGGTCCTTATCAGTGCCAATGCCCTGTCGATCTGGAAGAGGGACACCAGCGATATTCCTGTCTGGCATGGCTTCAGAACCAGCAACCTCAAACATCTCAATGGTTTAGAAGCATATCTTGACAGCGCAGGTTTCGTTGCAGCCAGCCGGTACCGGGGCTTTGCCTGGACGGTCGATCAGTACCTCGACCTTGGCGCGGCATACCCGTGGCACTGGTTCGCATCAATGGACCTCTGCGTCGAGCCAGAGATCGCCCGAAACCGCGATCTGGTCCTGGACCGGATCTCCGGGACGGTAGACCTCAACCGCGCCTGTATCCGCGGCGCCAGAGAGCGCGGCATCCTCAACCGCTTGATGCCTGTGCTGCAGGGCTGGTTGCCGGAGGATTACGTCCGCTGCCTGGAGCGCATGCCGGATCTCTCCGGGTTTCCGATCGTCGGGGTCGGATCCATGTGCCGGAGGCACCTCCACGGGCCCCAGGGCATCCTGCAGGTGATTGAGACCCTGGACCGCGAATTGCGCGGAACACCCATCCAGCTCCACCTCTTCGGCCTCAAAGGGGTCGGAGCCGCCGAACTGCGCCAGCATCCCCGCGTGGCCACCGTGGACTCCCAGGCCTATGGAACCAAGGCGCGCGTCGAGGCGCGGGAGGCCGGGATCAGCAAGACCAACCAGTTCCTCGCCCAGACCATGACCGAATGGTACCTGAAGCAAGTCGAGGCCCTACAGGCTCCGGCCGGCGAGAACCGCCATCCCCCAGCCCTCCTCGATCTAAGGATGCCACCTCCATTGAGCCCCCTCGAGGCACGGCTCCACCGCGCCCGTGAGCAAATGCGCGAACTCCTGGAGGCAGGAGAGATCGACTGGCAGCAGCTTCATGACGAGAGCGTGCTGGCCTTTGCCTTCGATGACGAAGAGGCCGAAGCGACTTTCCATCCGGAAATGGCTCTGGCTGCCTGACCGTTTCGATTGGCGGCGCCAGGAGGGAAGGGTGTGCGCCGCCAATCGCCCAGGGCCTGTTTACTCAACGACGCTGGGGTCCTGCCCATGGTGGATGCCATAGCTTTCAAGCAGGCCGAGCCCATCCAAGCGCTCCTTCACCTCGGCCAGAGCGACGGGCCGATAGTCCCAGACGTTCGTCCCCACGTCATGGGAGCGCCCCTGCGGAGGCAGGGAGCCGTGCGAGTGACCATAAAGATGGAAGGCTCCATAGTGGGCCTTGTTCCAGACCCGGTGCCCATAGTGGCTTAGGACCACAAAGTCCTGACCGTCCCGGATCTCCGCATAGGGCTGCGACGACACCCACTCCGGCAGGCGCTTCACGGTCGAATGATCGTGATTGCCCCACACAAAATGCTTCTGGCCGTTGAGACGGCCAAGGATGGCTGCGGCGTGCTGGCCCTTGCCCCACACGAAGTCGCCCAGGTGCCACACGGTGTCGGTGGGCCGGACCCGCTGGTTCCAGCGGCGGATGATCTCCTCCTCCATCTCCTCGACGGTGATGAAGGGGCGGCGGTCAAAGTGCAGAACGGCCTTGTGCCGAAAATGGGTGTCGCTTGTGTAGAAAATGGTCATCGCTCGCTCTCTCGAAGGTGAACTGCTCCGCGCCTGACAAGAGGGCGGACAGGATCATGGCTGTGCGGGACGCCGCGGGCACGGCGCATGCGCCCCGAGAATGTTCAGCGGGGACGCTTCACCAGGCGCGCGGCGCCACTATTCGAGCGAGACGAGTGGATTTCGGGCGCACGACGGGCATGACGGGGCCGGGAACGCCCTCACTCATAATTGCCGCCATCCTCTGCACGCCAGTTCTCTCCGGTTCTGGGACCGAGGCGATTATCTGCAAATTTTCCGTAGTTTCAATGCCGATCAGGAGGCCAACATGCCGGGCAAGCGCAGGAAATCACCGCCGGAACATCCTATCGAGAAAGTTCTTCGGGCGGCCAGTACGATCGGACAATTGGAGATTATTGCTGGCATCGACCGATCACCGGAAGGCAGGAAAGCCTTCTGGGACGGGTACAAGCACATCAACCCGCCAGGTGCCAGTCTCGATGCCGGTTGTCAGGAACTACGCCGCCTGGCCCGCCAGCGAGCGGGGCTCAAGCCGCCCTATTCTGGATTGAGGCCTTTGCCCCTCTCGTAAACAGCCCGTTAACCAAACCGTCTTATCGTTCGAGGACTGCTTTTAAGCAGCGGCATTTAGAGATGAGACGACGCTACAGCCGACCGAGCGTAGCCAGCGTAAACCATCGTTGCAAGTCCCCCTTGCACAGCCACGGTGGGAATCCGATATGCGGGAACCGCACAAAAGATATTGAGTTCAAACCATCTACGCTCGCCGTATGAGCGTAGTGAATTCGACGTCTGCGGCACAGATTGGTTCGACCGAGAAATGATCTGTGTCTCAAGGAGATCTGATCTGAATGACGACGAAGAATAACGCTCTGACCTTCCAGACTGGCGAAGTGGTCGTGTATCCGGGCCACGGCGTCGGTGCGATCACAGGAATTGAGGAGCAAGAGGTCGCTGGGTTCAAGCTTGAACTCCTCGTAATCGGTTTCGACGCTGGCAAACTCACGGTTCGCATTCCTCTGGCTAAGGCGAAAAGCAGCGGCTTGAGAAAGCTGTCTGAGCCGGCAGTCGTCGGTCAGGCACTTGAGATCCTGAGTGGAAAGGCTCGCCCAAAGCGCGGCATGTGGAACCGCCGTGCTGCAGATTTCCAGGAGCGCATCGGAACAGGCCAGTTGACGGCGATAGCCGAGGTCCTGCGGGATCTAAACCGGGGGCCGCAGCAGGAGGAAGCCTCCTATAGCGAGCGGCAGATCTTCGAAGGTGCTCTCGACCTAATGGTGAAGGAAGTCGCCGCTGTGAACCAAATCACCGACACAGAAGCCCGCAAGCTCATTGAACAGAGCTTGGCCAGCGCTCCTCGCCCCGGAAGATCAGTAGACGACGCAGCCGCATAGCCGAATTGATCAAGGCGGGGCGGAGACGGTCTGATGGAAGCCCTACTGACCGCCGTTGTGATGATGTCGTTGTCCTATGTCTTCGACAACATCGCATCATTCTTCCTCAGGGGCGGCGGGTTTCTCTTTCATGTCATCGCAGTTCCAGCAATTGAAGAGAGCGCCCGCTACTATGCCGCAAGCCGCTTCTGCTGGGTCGCCACACCCGGCAAGGCGGCTCTCGTCGGCTTTCTGATCGGACTACTAGAGATCGGAACGAAGACATTCGAGGCCGCTCTGTTCGGACCAAGACCTTTCGAAGTGCTTCCCGCACTAATCTTCGCCTCAATCTCGATCCCGATTCATCTGGCGCTCTCGCTCGCTTTCTACGCCATCTGGTCGGGCCGCTGGTTCAAGCTTGTTCTTCTCCATGCTGTCATCAACGGTATTGGCTATATGACTGGCGTTCACATGATGGGCAAAGCTACGATGCTCGAATACGTTGTGATGGCCGGGAGCCTCATCACAGCATTTTGCCTCGTGATAAGCCTCATCGCCGTTTGGCGAATGAACACCCGACGAGTTCCTCAATCTAATCTCTCATCCGATTGATCTGGGAATTTCTCAAACCCCCAAAACACCCGATGACCTCTCCGCCACGGCCATAGCGACCGTGCCGAAGGGGCCTTCAACCTCTTAAGGGCCTCAGGTAAGCCCGCCGGTTCCAAAGAGACTGCGTCTCTCGCGGCCTGCTCTCGGCCGCAGGCGAATCCTGTTCAACCGCACCCTGCGATTAACCCCTGCTGCATCCTGCGGCGGCCGGCTCGCGGTCAATGGAACCCCCGTCTCGATAGAGCATGCCGGCTGCCCTGAAGGAGACAGCTCATGAAAGCCCTTTCCGTTCATCTTGACCGTCTTGAGAAGGTCCTCAAGGCTCGCGGGATCCCCTGCAAGCGTCACCAAACCCTGGAAGTCGCTGCCGCCGCATTCGGCTACCACAACCAGAACGAAGTCACCGCTGCGGGCAAGGCGGGCGATCTCAATCCGCCGCTGGCCGAGCCCATCGGGGAAGTCGCCCTGCCATCGGGTGAGACGATCATCGTGGTTCGCGATCCCCTCGCCAACTCGGCTTATGCAGTTGACCAGGCCTTCGTCGAACAGGTCCTCGCCGAGGAGCGGGCTGAACTCTTTGGTCCTACGCCCTACGGACACCTTCTCAACCTGTCGCGGCTCCTGGATGATCAGATCCTGCCGCTTCAGGCCAGCCTCGACGGCATCGGCGCATCCGAGACCGTCGAGATCCCGCTGTTCATTGCAGAGGCCAGCCACAAGCATGGGGACAACCTCTATGTGATGGCGACACAAGAGGCTCTCGATGCCGAGGTCGCCGACTACTGCAGGTCCAGTCTGTTCAACGACCGGGCGTTTCGCCCCGGCGACCCCGCGGACTCTGGTGACGATCTCACTAAACTCTCCGACAGGGAGATCATCAGCCGGTACTTTGACGCCCCGCACGAAGAATACCTCCACACGTCGACCGACACGCTACGGGTGCCGCTGCCGCTCCTTCGTGAGATACTTGGTGTGTTGCCAGGTGCAGCGTCCCAGCTGAAGCGCGATACCCGACCTTTTGGTAAACCCGAACCCAAACCGCTGCCGGATACCACTCACCCGAAGGCTCCGCAGCTGATCGACGGGATCGACAGTGTCTGGGACGATCACCCCGACTTTCCGTCCGAGGACTGGAAGTATGAGGTGGAGAACGGCGACACGCGCCGCGGATACTGGGATTGGGTTGCGGCCAAACTCGAAGAGGCTCAGAACGAGGGCGACGAAGCCGGGGATACCGCGGACCTTCCCCCGGTTCAGAAATGGTGCACCGACGATGCTGACGGCTATGCGGGAGGCTTGCTTTACACGACTAATGGATGTTGCGAAGTGGCCCACGCGGGACCACGCCTGTTCAGCAAGCTCGGGCTGGAGTGGAGTGTTGATGAGAACGGGTTCTTCTATCCGCTAACGGAAAAGGAGAGCCGGTTCATCGGTGAGGATGGCATTGAGCTTCCCAATGGATTCTGGCCGCACATGGCCTATAGCTGCCTTTATGAAGGCCGGAAGTTTGCCTGCCCGTCCATCGAGATCGGTTATGGCCGTGACAACGAAAAAGACCGGGAAACCGTCTTGCGGCAGCTCAAAGCTTTTGCCGATGGAATCCGGCCCCGGATCGAAGCCATCGGCGGTCATGTCATCCTCGAGGAGGACGAGCCCGACACCAGTCACACGCTGCTGACCCTGATCCCGTTCGACTACATCGTCCAGAACGCTGTCGAGTTCGATGATTGGAAGATCAAGCTGGCCCGGCTGATGATGCCGAAGGATGCCCCGACGGTGATGGCGGAATTTACGCCGCAGGTGTGGGTTGGTGATCAAACCATGGTGGTTGATCCGCAAGGTGACACGACCTGGGACATCACCCCGGAGATCGTCGCCATGGGGCGCCAGAAGGCCCTCGATCTTCAAGACGACCAGCACAACACGGACGACCTCCGGTACACCCTTACGGCTCCGAAGTGGATTCAGGGTTGGGAGGGACCGTTCTACATTGAGGTGTCAGAACGGATTGCTGCCTTCTATGCGGCGCTCGACAAGAAGGCTTAAGCCATTCGCCTCACGACCTTCGATACATTCAGAGGCGGCGGGATCAATCCCGTCGCCACCCAGGATGGAAAGGGTGATAACCTTTTCCTCCCGATCTCCAGACACATGTCTATATTGACCGGATCAAGGTGAGGACCTAGCGATACTGCTATGTCAGGCTCCGCGATTTCGGGTGTATTAGTGGATTGCATTAAGATCTTAGTCGTCGCTGCAGCATTGCTGCTACTCCCCACATCTTCCTTCGCGGCCACGATCACTTTGATCAACAAGGATGCGGCGGTCACTGAAGGTGAATGCAGTATCGGCCTTGATGGGCCGATTGAAAAGGGCGATCTGGATCGTCTCCGCCATATCGCAAGCTCAAACGGGCTGCAGCGTGAATATAGGCACGAAGACCGGCAATACTTACTTTGCCTGAACAGTCCGGGCGGTTCGTATATCGAAGGGCTACAAGTCGCCCAATACGTTCTCGAAAATGGAGTTGGAACCCGCATCGAGGAAAGTGCGTCGTGCTTGTCCGCGTGCGCCCTGATATTCATGGCCGGGACAACGCGAGGCTCCACTTGGGAATACCCTTATAGGTTTCTTCATGTGCAGGGACGCCTTGGGTTCCACGCACCATATCTTACCTTGAAGGAGACCGACACCTACTCGGCTAAAGATGCAGAAGCTATCTTTGATCTCTCTAGCCGCTTAATGTCTGGCTTTATAAAGATATTCAGCTTCCAGAGCGGTTGGTATACGGATCCGTGGATTCGGAACAGTCTTATTGCGGAGATGTTCGGAAAAGGCAGGGATGAGATTCTTTATGTCGACACGGTAGATCAGGTAGGCCGGTGGCAAATTACGTTGTTTGGGAAGAGCAATACGATAAAGCCAACCCTGCGCGGCATTGGTCAGGTATGCTACAACTTCCTGGGATGGGCTCAAGACCGGCCAGGCAGTAATTATGAACCCGGCGCATATGGGACCACGATCACCAAGGACAGCAAGAGCGGATACTACCGTGTCCATATCTCTGGAATGGAAGATGCCTACTGTGATGTAGGAATATTCGGCAACCACATTAGGATCTGCAGCGTCGACAATCTTTCGGCCTCAAACCGCGGTCAATGTCCAGACCGGTACTGGGTTCTGAACTCCCACGATATGGAGCTCCCCGGTACGAGCATCCGTTCTCTCAAGTGATCAATGGAAATCCCGTGCCGCAACCCGGATGATCGGAACATCGGATGACTGCTCCGGCAATTCAGCCGCTGGTGGGATGATGATCTCCCTTGGGCCTTCCCGCAGGCGATCCCGAGTTCCGATTTTGGCCTCGTCGCCGCGTCCATGGCGCATGCTGAAAGGATCATCCCGGTCGCCGACGCTGCGCAGCAGGTCCGTCAAGTCGATCAGGTGCTCAGCGATCAGATGCGTCACGCCCCCTTCGCGCTGGAAACGCCCGCGCACCCCGATCATGCCAGACGATAGGATCAGGCGACGCTGCTTTTCAAAGAGGGACGGCCACACGATGATGTTGGCCACATCCGTCTCATCCTCGATCGTCATGAACATGACGCCCTTGGCGGAGCCGGGTTTCTGGCGCACTAGCATCATGCCGGCGATCGTCAGCCGCTGACCGTCCCGAACCCGCCGGAGCGTGGCGCAGCTATGGATCCGGCGCTCGCGCAACTCACCGCGCAAGAAGGCGAGGGGATGCTGACGCAACGTCAGGCCCTTAGATCGATAATCCTCCACGACTTCCCGCCCTTCCGTCATCGGCGTGAGCTCCACAGTCGGTTCGGAACTCTCGGACCGAATTATGCGATCCCGCTCGTCTGCCGCGGCGAACAACGGCATGACCTCGTCTGAGAGCCCGCGGATCGTCCACAGAGCATCGCGGCGGCTCACCCCAAGTGAGCCAAGGGCATCAGCCTCGGCGAGGCGCTCAAGGGCTGACACCGGGATTTCGGCTCGCCGCCAGAGTTCCTCAATCGAGCTATAGGGTGTTTCGCCCCTTGCAATCGGGATCATGCCGCCGTCGGCGTTAGCGAGTCCCCGTACCATGCGCAGCCCCAGGCGCACCGCAAAGCGGTATCGGTTGCGCGTAGGCTCTAAGGTGCAGTCCCAGCGGGAGTGATTGACGTCGACGGGCCTGACCTCGACCCCATGAGCCCTCGCATCCCGCACCAGTTGGGCAGGGGCATAGAAGCCCATCGGCTGGGCATTCAGGATCGCGCAGCAGAACACGTCCGGATGATGCCGCTTCATCCAGGATGACGCATAGGCGATCTTAGCAAACGACGCCGCATGGCTCTCCGGAAATCCATAAGAGCCAAAGCCTTCGAGCTGCTTGAAAGTCCGTTCGGCGAATTCCGCGTCATAGCCGCGGGTAATCATTCCTTGGACCAGCTTATCCCGAAACTTGGTCACGCCGGCCGTCAGCTTGAAGGTCGCCATAGCCCGGCGAAGCTGATCAGCCTCGGAAGGGGTGAATCCCGCGCATTCAATGGCAACCCGCATCGCCTGTTCCTGAAACAGCGGCACGCCCAGAGTTTTCTCCAGAACACGCTGCAATTCCGGGCGAGGATATTCCGGCTTTTCGCGGCCCTCCCGTCGGCGCAGGTATGGGTGCACCATATCGCCCTGGATCGGCCCGGGACGGACAATCGCCACCTGGATGACGATGTCATAGAAGTTCGCAGGCCTGACCCGTGGCAGCATCGCCATCTGGGCGCGGCTCTCGATCTGGAATACGCCGACCGTGTCCGCCTTCTGGATCATCTCATAGGTCTTTTGATCATCGACCGGGATCGACGACAGATCGTGCTCAACCTGCTTGTGCTCCCGCAGGAGATCGAAGGCACGTCGCATGCAGCCGAGCATCCCCAGCCCCAGCACATCGACCTTCATGAACTTCAGGGTATCGATGTCGTTCTTGTCCCATTCGATCACCTGGCGGTTTTCCATCGCTGCCGGTTCAATCGGCACCAGGTCATCAAGACGTTCCTGGGTCAGGACAAAGCCGCCCGGGTGCTGGGAGAGATGGCGCGGCGCTCCGATCAGCTCGGAGGCGAGTTCCAAGGTCATCCGAAGACGCGGATCGCTCAGATTGAGGTTGAGCTCCTTCGCCTCCTTGTCGGTCACACCCTCGTTGCCCCAACCCCACACAAGACCGGACAATCCTGCCGTGACATCCTCCGGCACGCCCAGCACCTTGCCGACCTCACGGACGGCGCCACGGGCGCGGTAGGTAATCACGACGCCCGTCAGGGCCGCACGGTGCCGGCCATAGGTGTCATAGATCCACTGGATCACCTCCTCACGACGCTCATGCTCGAAATCCACGTCGATGTCCGGCGGCTCCCGGCGCTCCTGGGACACGAACCGCTCAAAGAGCAGATCGTGTTCGGTGGGATTGATGGAGGTGATGCCGAGGACGTAGCAGACGGCAGAATTCGCCGCCGAGCCCCGCCCCTGACACAAGATCCCCCGAGACTTCGCAAAGCTCACGATCGCATGGACCGTCAGGAAGTAAGGCGCATACCCCAACTCCTCGATCAGATGGAGCTCATGACGGCAGGTCGCCGCCACTACGTCAGGGACACCCTCCGGATAGCGCTTGGCCGCACCCTCCCAGGTTAAGCGCTCGAGTTTCTCCTGGGCGGTCTCGCCGGGGTCCGTCTCCGAGGGATATTGGTACCGCAGCTCGTCCAGGGAGAAGGTGCATCGGTCCAGGATTTCACCGATACGCCAGAACGCCTCTGGATGACGCTCGAAGAGGCGCTGCATCTCTGCCGGATCCTTGAGGAAGCGATCGGCATGGCGATCCAGCCGAAACCCGGCTTCATCGATGGTGCACCGCTGGCGGATGCAGGACACCACATCCTGCAGGCGACGGCGGGAGGGGTGATGGTAGAGGACGTCACCCATGGCAACCGTCGGCACCTTCGCCGCCTGGGCCGCTTGCTCCACATAATACAGGCGCGCGTGCTCGTTGGGCGCAAAACGGCGGATGAGAGCCATATAGGCTCGATCCCCGAAGGTCGCCTTCAGCCGCGCGAGGTTCGATTTAAGCTCCTCATCCGCATCGTCGCCCAGGAGAATGGCCAAAAGCCCCTCCTGCCACGCGGTGACATCCTCCCAGGTGAGAAGGCATCGCCCCTTGCCGGCCCGGCTCTTGCCGACGCTCAGCAGCCTGCAGAGGCGCGAATAGGCGGCACGATCCGTCGGATAAACCAGCAGCGAGGTCCCGTCTGTCAGATCCAGTCGGCAACCCACGACAAGCCGGACACCCGTTTCCCGTGAGGCATCATACGCCCTCACGATCCCGGCAAGCGAGTTGCGATCGACAATTCCCAGCGCGGTGATCCCAAGGAGCTTCGCCTGCTCGAACAATTCCGCCGGACTGGAGGCTCCTCGCAGAAAGCTGAAATGGGTGGTGACCTGCAATTCGGCGTACATCAGCCGAAGAACCCATGCACCCACCAGCGACCGCCCTCGGCCATGGGAGCGTCGCGGAAGATCCAGAACCGGCCACCCTGATCGGTTTCAATGCGATAATAGTCCCGCGACGGACCGTCCTTATCTCCCGCCCACCACTCCGGCGCGATCCGTTCCGGACCATCGGCATGAACCACCTTATGACGGACCTTGCGCCAGACGATGAGGGCAGGGGGGTGATCCGGGACAAGTGCCGTCGCCACCACGTGCTCCGGTGGATCAAGCAGACGGGGCGGTCGCGGCAGGTTTTCGGGCCAGACCTCCCCAGTCGGGGGAGCAAGGGGGGAGATCCGCTTTACCATCCGCTCGGGGACGAGGGTTTGAACAGGAGCCAAGCGATAGACACGGGCGCTGCCCACTTTCGCGCCGAGCCGATCGACAAGACGGCTGAGATCCACATCCTGCGTTTCAGCTGCCTCGATGCCTCTAGCCTCCACCTGCGCTTCGGCAAATGGCTCGACCTTGCTCGCCACAAGAACCATCTCCTCAATGCCGAAGCCTGGATCGATTGTTTCCAGTCGCTCATCGAAGAGTTTCGCAAGGTGGGCGTGCTCCCGGGTCGCTTTCGCCGTGCCAACCCGCAGCGAAGCCCCTTTCTGGTCGACCCGGCGGAGGATCAAATCCAATCGCCGCACACCCTGACCTCGTTTGACAAGCTGGCCGCACAGGTCCTCGGCCAAGTGCCTGACCACCTGCTGAAGATGCTCCAGCCGGCCAATCGGCTCCGCAAAGGCGCGGCTCGCCATTGCCGTTTCGTGCGGGATCAGCGGGTTGATCGGTTCAAAGGCATGACCCAGCGCCTGGTCGAGCCTGAGCGCCACGTCTTTCCCGAAGCGCCGAACCATCGGCGCCCGGGGCATGGCCGCAAGCTGACCGACACGATCGACCCCAAGCTTTTGCATCGTGGCCACGGTCTGAGCAGGGATCCTCAAGGCGGCGACCGGCAAGGTTGCTACGGCCTCGACACTTCGGCCCACCGGAATGATGCCCCCGCCACGAAAGCGGGCGACTGCCCATGCAGTCCCCGGAGCATCGGCAATCGCAGCCTTCGCGTTGATCCCCTGACCCGACAGACGCCCCAAGAGGTGCTCAAGAAGCTTCTCCTCGCTGCCGAAGAGATGGGCCACACCCGCGATGTCGATCCAAATTCCGTCCGGCGGGTCGAGGGCGACGACGGGTGAATAGGCGATCGCCCACCGTGCCAACCGCTCCAAAGCGGCCCTGTCCTCCTCTGGCGTGGCATCAACCACATGGAGGTTCGGAACACGGGCTTGTGCCTGGGCAATCGGAAGTCCTGGACCAAGACCCAACTCCAACGCCTTGGGGCAGGCGCACCCGATCCGCCGGGCTGATCCGATTGATACGGCCGTGACCAGAGGCTCATCGGGGGGAGGGCCACCATGCCGTCTGACCCGATCTGTTGACCAGGTCGGAAGATACACGGACACCATCCGCCTCATTCAAACCCCCTGCGCCAACCTTTAGACAAAGCAATCCCGACAGGAGGATCGGCACTAAGCGGCCGATTCACTCCAGCTTCGCGGAACATAAGGCGAACGTCGGAAGCGAGGAATAGGATCCCGTTGAGCAGGAGTCAGTCCTGTGAATAGCGTGAACAAATCAGGATCATCCACGATTTGTTTACCCTTAACTCAGTGCTCACCAAATTGCGCAGGCACCGTGTCAACTGGGCGGCGGTCTGCTATAAAAGGTGGCAATTACGCAAATCATTTCTGATTTCAGAAACGAAATTCAGGGGCTTTTCACGTCGATGCAGCAGGCAGAACTCGCTTCTCCCCCAGATCCCGTCGTGACATTTATCACCGACGCCTACCGGGCCCTGACGGATCTCGGATTGCGAAATAAGATGATTTCGCTTCCGGCCGCGAGCTCACGTGGGCGTTCGATCGACCTCGCCGTTGATCCAGACTCGTTGGTCTCGCTACTCTCTCAGCAAGAGACTCGCTGGAAAATCGGATCTGACTATCTGCCGCTGGCTCGAGAGTCCCAACGCTCGGCCGCGGAGCTTCGCCGCTCGATCATATCGTTGATCGCCGATGCGGAGATCGTCGCCAGCGAGCAAGGCATCGAAACCCGCCGGCTAGCCATAGGAGCAATCGAGTGGAAGGATGCCGATGGTGAGATCCGAATGGCTCCTTTGTTTACCATGCCAGTAACGGTCGCAAACGATCTCACGATTGCTCAGGCTGGACCTTTAGAGCCGAACGAGACGTTTCCACTCTTCGCAGCTTCGTTTGGATGTACGATTGGGATTGACCCGACAAAACCTCCCTCTCGCGCATTGGCAGTGAAGGCCCACACGGTCGAACCAGTAAAAGCCGGTGGCATTGCAGTTCTGGGGTATAAGGCGCGTATAAACCTTAATCTCTATGCTGGCAAAAGCGCAGCCATGCACCGCGCTGTCGATATCTCGTCCCGGCCGCACCTTCCGGAGGCCGGTGCACTCCGCACTCTCTCGGGCGCAACTCCATCGAACTCGGTCATCGCTCCTGAAACGCCAAATTTCCATCTCGTCAATGCTGATCTAAGCCAGGACGAGGCAATCACCGCTGCAAGGGCAGGGGACTCGTTTGTCCTCCAGGGGCCACCTGGAACCGGTAAGTCCCAGACCATCGTCAACATTGTCGCTAACCTGCTCAGCGATGGAAGGCGGGTTCTCGTATCAGCCGAGAAAACCGCGGCACTAGAAGTCATTGCAGACCGATGGCCTAAGACTATCCCGAACATTCCGGAGCCAGTCCTTCTCACGGAAGGTAGCCCCGCTCTGCCTGCCGAGACTCCGTTCGCTATCGCGACCCCGGCAGTTGCGGCGCTCAAGATTCCGCCCGGAGCATCCTTCGATACGCTCATTGTCGATGAAGCCTCTCAGATGAGACTTTCGCACTCTGCTGTAGTTGCGGCGCTGGCAAACCAGATCATCGTGATTGGTGACTCCAAGCAGATGGCACCAAGCAATCTCTTCGCTCGGGTCGGCCAATCGCAGGTCCCACCGAACATGATCCGCAGCCTGTTGGATCATGCCGTGGGGTCAAATATGCCCTCACGGATTCTCAAGCAGCATTACCGTTCGAAGCATGAAAGTCTCATCCTGTTCTCGAACAACCGTTTCTACGGTGGAAATCTCGATATCGTTCCTTCTCCGCTGCGGGACGGGTCCCTTGGAACTGTCTTCAAGTTCATCCACAATGGCATTTACGACCGGGGCGGAGCCGGTGACAATGTTGTTGAGGCGAACGCGCTAATCGCTGACGCAGTTGCAATTGCAAAGGAGAATAGCTTTCGAAGGAAAAGCCGTCTCGGAGGTGTGCCGCGTTCGGTTGGAATCATCACACTAAACGAAAATCAGCGCGACCTCATCCTAACGTTGCTTCCTGAAGCCCTTGGAGGCAAAAACCTGACTGAGGCCGATCTTGCAGGGGGCAACGGAAACGAAAAGCTTTTCGTCAAGGCCCTCGAAAATGTTCAAGGTGACGAACGAGACATCATCCTCGTCTCGACCACATACGGACGTGATCCGAAAGGCCGCTTTATAGCCAATCTTGGTGTCCTGTCGCAACCTGGTGCCGCCAATCGCGTCAATGTTCTTGCGACGCGATCGAAGTGGAAAACAGTTGTTTACCACTCTTTCGAGATGAACCTGATAACAGATACAAGTGGCGATGGCGTTAGCGCATTCAGGGCGTACTGGCGCGACTTGGACGATTACTCGGCCATCAGCCCTGCCGTCGTTCCGACAGAGGATCGGTGTCCCGCAGACGATCTCGATCTCGCTCTGCGCCTAATGCAGGCGCGCCTCAGAGGTGAGCGGTACTCTATTCACCGTTTCCCGCGGTTCTTGGCCGGGTTCGATAAAGGTAACCAGCAGCGCTACACGGTTTGCTTTTATTTCACTGGGCTCTTTTCACCACTGCAGGAAGCGTCTGACATGGCCCGTGTCGCCAACGCAGGCTGGCAGATCTGCACCATCCCGATCGAACAATGGCGGGCTGATCCAGAGAGAATTGCAGACGGCGTTTACCGCGTCATGTCCAAAGCTTCGATCGTGAAGATCGAGCTTTAAGTGGCTTGCATGGATCAGCTTAAGCCTCTGCTTCAGTTGCTGAATCTGCCGGCAGGTTCCATTTAGCTCTAGTCCCTAACAGGATCCTCAACTGTAGCAGTGATTTAGCT
>NZ_JALJRK010000003.1 GCF_024519725.1 Microvirga sp. Mcv34
ACAAAGGATGCTCTGGTCACCAGGCTGCCGAAACGGACCGCGCAGGCCTTGTTCGGCCATCGGTGGGAGATCAGCGCTGACTTGGCTGAGCAGATCTCCGCCTATCGACGTTCCGCATCCGGCGGGCGGCGGATCGTTTTCTACACGGCGATATTCGGCGAATACGATACCCTGCTCCTCCCCGCGCGCATCGATCCCAGTGTCGATTATGTGTGCTTCACGGATCGGCCGCGAAACGACTACGGCGTCTGGCAGATGCGGGCCTCGCCGTATTATCACCCAGATCCGACGAGAATCGCCCGTTGGGTCAAGACGCATCCGCACGAGCTTTTCCGAGAGCAGGATGTGGCCGTCTGGCTCGACGCCAACATTATCCTGAAGGGCGACATCCGAAGCTACGTCGACCTCGTTGGAAGCAGCGACGCCCATCTCGGACTCATCACCCATCCGCATCGCGCCTGCTTCTACGACGAAGTGGAAGCCTGCAAGCGCTTGAACAAGGACTCCGCAAAGCTCATCAACCGCCAAGCCGAAGACTACCGAAAGGCCGGATTGCCCCTCAAGCAGCCGCTGTTCGAAACCGGCTTCATGGTCGTTCCTCTCCGAAAGCAGGAGAGCGCCGATGCGCTTCACCTGTGGTGGCAGCAGATCGAAAGGTACAGCCGACGGGATCAGCTTGGCTTGGCATGGGTGAGCTACCGCTGCCCGGGGCTCAATATCGTTTCCCTTCTGCCCCAAGGGGCCTCCGTAAGGGATCAAGACGATTTCACGTATTTCCGCCATAGCTTCGCGCGGACTCTCGTGGTCCCGGACGAACTCATGCGGTCGGGCGCTCTCGCCAACCCGCTGGCAGGCAACTCCTTCGCCGACGTGAAGAGGCAGCGGCTGACGCCCTTGGCCGACGTTCCTGTCGACATCATTGTGTGTGTCCACAACGCTCTTGAGGATGTTCGCCTCTGCCTGGAGGCGGCTTGGGCATGCCTCCTGCCTCAGCACCGGATCATCCTTGTCAATGATCGGTCCGATGAGGCGACGACCGCCTATCTTCGACAGTTCGCCACCGACAGAGACCGGATCGAACTCATCGAGAACAGCGACAATCTCGGTTATACGCGCTCGGCCAACCGGGGCCTCGCCGCCGGAACGGCCGCATTTCGCATTCTCCTGAACAGCGACACCATCGTCAGCCCGGATTGGGCCCTGAAGCTTCTCGATGCGGCCAATCGCAGCCCGAGAATCGGGGTTATCGGGCCGCTCTCCAATGCCGCCGGGGCCCAGTCTATCCCCCGGGTCAAGTCCAAGGGAAAGAACACGGCCATCAATCTGCTGCCGTCCGGCGTAACGCCCGCCGATCTCGACTTGGCCTGTGAGCGGTGGAGCGTCGCGGATCTGTTGCCGCGTGTGCCGCTGGTGCACGGCTTCTGCTTCGGCATCAAGAAAGAGGTCATCGACGCAGTCGGCTTCTTCGACGAAGAGAATTTCAAGCTCTTCTATGGGGAGGAGAACGATTACTGCTTCCGGGTGGGGGAGGCCGGCTTCGAGCTTGCCGTTGCGACCAACACGTTCGTCTTCCATCGCAAATCGAGGAGCATCGACGAGGAAAAGCGGGTGGTCCACATGGCGGAGGCCTGGAAGCGCCTGCGGGAGATATATGGTGCGGACCGAATCCTCGCAGCCTACCGGCAGGTGGAAGAGCATCCTCTGCTCGATCACATCCGCAAGGAGGCTGAGCGATACTTCCAGACATCTCCGGCCGGGAAGAGATAGTTTACGGATTCAATCTCGAGTTGTTTTCTTGAGGAGGCGTGGCGCAATGCCCCGCATTCCGGTCGGAGGCCGGAAGCCGTGGACGATGTTACCATTTTGGGTTAGTAGCCTGCCGGAGACGCGCCAAACGGGCGCCTGTGCCGTACGGCAAGGGGCCCATCCGTGAACGAAGAAGAGCAGGGGTCATGGCAAAGAGATATTTGGTTACCGGCGGTGCTGGCTTCATTGGCTCCGCCGTGGTCCGCAAGCTGATGTCCGACACGCCGCACGAGGTGCTCGTCGTCGACAAGCTCACTTATGCGGGCAATCTCGATTCTCTCGAGCCCGTCACCGGCAACGACCGCTACCGCTTCGTCCGCGCCGATATCGCCGATAACCAGCAGATGCAGACCGTGATCGGCGAGTACCAGCCGGACGTGATCATGCATCTTGCTGCAGAGAGTCACGTCGATCGTTCGATCGACGGTCCGGGGGAGTTCGTGCAGACCAATGTGGTGGGCACGTTCACGCTGCTTCAAGCCGCCTTGTCCTATTGGAACAAGCTCGATCCCGCCAGGCGCGACGCTTTCCGCTTCCATCATATCTCGACGGACGAGGTCTTCGGTTCCCTGGGCGAGGAGGGGTTCTTCCACGAGGAGTATCCCTACCAGCCGAACTCGCCATACTCGGCATCCAAGGCCGCGTCCGACCATTTCGTGCGCGCGTGGCACCACACCTACGGCCTGCCGACGCTGATCACCAACTGCTCGAACAATTATGGGCCGTATCACTTCCCCGAGAAGCTCATCCCGCTGATGATCCTGAATGCCCTCGAGGGCAAGCCATTGCCGGTTTATGGCAAGGGCGAGAACGTGCGGGACTGGCTCTATGTGGATGACCACGCTGAGGCTCTGATCCTCGTGGCCGAAAAGGGCAGAGTCGGAGAGAACTACAATATCGGAGGCTGGAACGAGCGCACGAACATCGACGTCGTGCGGTCCATCTGCCATCTCGTCGATGAGATGGCGCCGAGCGATGCGATCGGCCCCCGGGAGAAGCTGATCTCCTATGTCGCCGACCGGCCCGGCCACGATCTGCGGTATGCCATCGACGCGCGCAAGATCGAGCACGAACTGGGATGGCGCCCGGCGGAGACGTTCGAGACGGGCCTTAGAAAAACCGTTGCTTGGTATCTTGAGAATCGGCCCTGGTGGGAGCGCGTTCGCTCGGGAGGGTATCGCGGAGAGCGGCTCGGGATCACGATTTGATCGAACGGGCTTTGCCCTACGGGCCGATCTCCAAGCGAGACGTTATCGCATGAAGAGAGATGAAACGTGCTGAATGTCGAAACCACTGCAATCCCCGATGTGAAAATCGTCACGCCCGCACGGCTGGGCGATCATCGTGGATATTTTTCGGAGACCTATAATCGGCAGCGTTTCATCGGAGCGGGGATAGACACGGAGTTCGTGCAGGACAACCAGTCTCGTTCCGCGTCTGTCGGCACGGTGCGCGGTCTCCACTTCCAGAGTGCGCCGTTCGCTCAGGTCAAATTAATCCGCGTTGTAAAAGGCAGCATCTTCGATGTTGCGGTCGATATCCGCCGCTCATCCCCGACCTATGGTCAACACGTAGCCGTCGAGCTTTCGGCCGAGAACGGCCGTCAATTCCTCATCCCTGTTGGATTTGCGCACGGTTTTTGCACGCTTGAGCCAGATACAGAGATTCAATATAAAGTGTCGGCCTACTATTCAGCGGAGCATGACCATGGCTTGGCCTGGGATGATGCCTCGCTTGGGATCAAGTGGCCCGTTGATCCGGACAAGGCCATTTTGTCCGATAAGGATCGCCGACAGCCGACTCTCGCAGAACTGCCGGTTTATTTCCGTTGACGGAAGTGAACCGATGCTCATTCTCGCCTTGAGCACGAAGTTTCACAATACGGCGCAGGAGCAGGAGCGGTCAGAACTGGATCTTGTGCTGCTAAACCACGTAGTGTCTGTTGAGACACCAGATAAGGACGATGAGGTGCGGTCATGAAGGGCATCATCTTAGCTGGCGGGAGCGGCACCCGCTTACATCCGATGACCTATGTCACGTCGAAGCAACTGCTTCCGATCTACGATAAGCCGATGATTTACTACCCTCTGACCACGCTCATGCTGGCCGGAATCCGCGACATCCTGATCATTTCCACGCCGGAAGACCTGCCCCGGTTCCGGCAGCTCCTCGGAAGCGGAGAACAATGGGGGATTCGGCTGTCCTACGCAGAGCAGCCAAAGCCTGAGGGGCTGGCCCAGGCTTATATCATCGGCGCCGACTTCGTGGCGGGCGGACCGTCGGTCCTTATCCTCGGTGATAATGTTTACTATGGCCACGGCCTGACCGAGCTGCTGCGGTCGGCGGCCAGCCGGACCTCTGGAGCTTCGGTTTTCGCCTATCACGTGACCGATCCCGAGCGGTATGGCGTTGTCGAGTTCGATGGCAAAGGAAAAGCGATCTCAATTGAAGAAAAACCACGGCTCCCTCGCTCGAACTGGGCGGTCACTGGCCTGTATTTCTACGACCATCAAGTCGTCGACATTGCCGCGAACCTGAAACCCTCCGCAAGAGGGGAGCTCGAGATCACCGACGTCAATCGGGTTTACCTCGAGAAAGGGCAGTTGCAGGTCGAACTCATGGGCCGCGGTTACGCTTGGCTCGATACCGGGACACCGGACAGCTTGGTCGAGGCGGCCGAGTTCGTCCGCGCTCTCGAGAAGCGTCAAGGCTTCCGGATCGCTTGTCCCGAGGAGATCTCCTACAGCGCCGGTTGGATCGAGCGTGAGCAACTCATTGCTCTTGGCACGAAGCTCGCCAAAAGCACGTATGGGCAGTATCTCCTACGGATCGCCGAAGGGATGTAGGAGTTCGCAAGGGCTCGGCCGATGTGCGAAACGTCCTAGCAAAGTTGCCTAGAAAATCGCTGGTAATACCAAGGTGCAAAAATGACCTTGGAAGATACTCTTCTAAGAAGAGAAAGCCGCGTTTCCGGTGGACGAGGATAACTCACTTAGATTGAAGAGCCGCAACATTGCCCGTGATCAAGCGCCCGCCTAGGATCTGCTTTGTCTCTCATACAGCGCGGCACGACCGGCCGATCCTGGATCTATCGACGCGATATCGATGTTATCATCTCGCCGAGGCTCTTCAGGTGAAGGGACACCATTGCGCCGTGGTCTCACTCACCGATTTTCTTGAGAATCCATGCTTCGCGTATGATGTCTACGTTTTTCATAGACCGAGTGCTGATGTTTGCGGCTTTCAATCCTCTCTCGAAGACTTGCGCCGGCTCGGAAAGAGGCTGCTGGCTGATTATGATGACCTGATTTTTGGTACTGATGAGGAAGCGCTATCATATTCAACTTTCAGAAGTGGCCTGCGCTCTAAGAAGCAGGTCACTGCTATGTTCAGTGCAAATCTGCTGGCGTTGCTGGAGTTCGATTTATTCTCGACATCCACTGATCCCCTGAAACAGCAAGTCATGCGGTTTAAGCCCAGCGGTCGTTGTGAAACCATTCCAAATGCTGTGCCTGCTTCTATTATTTCCATCGCAGAAGAGAATGCGTTCTTTTTGGCGCCGCGCTCCTCCAATACAGTCGGCTACTTTGCTGGTACAAAGACCCATGACAAGGATCTTCCTGTGGCTGAGGAGGGGGTCCTAAGTTTCCTTGAAAACGATCGTACGGGACGATTTCTAGTGGTTGGGCCTGTGTCGCTTCCGGCCACTCTGACAGATCATCCGCGCGTGGTTCAGCACGGACTTGTCGATTACCTCTATCTTCCGAAACTGATGCAGCAGTGCTCGACCGTCGTTGCGCCGCTGGAACAGACAAGTTTCAACGATTGCAAGTCGCGAGTGAAGTTTCTGGAAGCCTCGTTAGCCGGGTGCCGACTCGTTGCCACCCCTATTCCTGATATAAGGGCAGTGGCCTCTCATTCGGCTGATCTGCCGCAAACCCGTGATGAGTGGGTGGCAGCCTTGGCGCGCCAGCACGTCGAGCCAGTTCGCGCTGCCTTGGCAGCCGAGAGATTCAGGTACTTGAAGGAGGAGTGCCACGCTGCGCGGTCTGCTGATGCCCTCCTATTATTGCTGGGAGAGTAGGCGAACATGCGCATTCTCCTCTATCTCGACCCGTATCCGATCCGCGGCTCTATGGTCACCCAACGGCAGGTCGCGTATAAATTTGCTCGCATGTTTGATGTTGCAGGCCAAGTGCCTGACAATTGTGACTATCGTTTGTACAGCAACTACGATGTCCTAGCGGCGACAATAGCAAAGTATCCAAGGGTCAAAGATATTTGCCTGATGCCTTTAGAGACGGAGCAGGCACTGTTCCAGCAAAATCTTTTCCCATGGCTTGAAAGAGGCATGCAGGAGTGGGTCGCCCTCGCGAAGGGCGAAGGATTGGCTGATCAATACTGCGAGATTCTTGCAGACATACACGCCCGTTTCCCCTTCGACTTGGTGGTTCACTGGGGGGCGAATGGCGCCGTTGCCCGCTTCTGTGACAAGAATGGTCTCAGACGAGTAGCTATGGAATGGGGATGCACCCATAAGCCGTACGTCAGCACCATTGTGTTCGATCCAAATGGTGTCCGTGGAAATGCCTCACCGTCGGTCGTGGACTTCGCCGATATCCATGAAACCGTTGGGGGTAAGGGTAGTTCAGCTGCACTGGATCTAATGACTTACGGCGAGCCTGGGGGGGCGAACCTCTATGAGGCACAGTTTCAGTATGAACCTACTTTCACCGAGCAGATTACTGGCATGGCTTCCGGAAGGCCGATTGCGTTCTTGCCGCTACCAGCGCACGATGATGCGAACCTCTTGTTGCACTCGGATTTCCTAAGCCCGACCGAAGTCATCGACCATCTGCTGCCACAACTTACGGAGGCCGGCTACTTCTGCTTTGTGAAGCCACATCCTGCGATGCTCGCACACCCTGGCGGTGGCGCTGAACTCTTCCGGGTACATCGATCCGTCTACAAGCACCCGAATGCATTTTGCATTGATCCTCAAGCATGGGGGGCGGAGAGCCGACGCTTTCTCGCCGTCTCAGATCTAGTTGTGACCGTCAACAGCTCTATGGGATTTGAGGCGATGCTTCATGATAAGCCGGTCTGTGTTCTAGGAAAGGCGATGTATAAGCCTGGCAACGTGTTTCCGACGCTCGACAACGTCAGATCGCGTGAGATCTTCGAGAAAGATTTCATGCTTGACTATAGAATTAAGATCTCCGTTTTGAGAAAGTTCTTTTTGGATGCCTACTTAGTGCCTGACACATATGCGTTTGAACTCACCGCGTTTACGGATCGGGTGCTTCATCTGTCAGGACTAAGGCATTCCGCAGCTCAGGCGGTGCAATCGATTTATAATCGGTTTGGCCCAGATGGACGACAGCAAAGGTTGGCACGAGTCTACAGCGTAGAACCAGAGCCCAGCTTCACTCCTACTAAGCGGGAACAGAACAGGGAGCTAGCCAATATTCAAGTTCGGGTCTCGGAACTCCTCAGTTCTACGTCGTGGCGAACAACGCTTCCTTTGCGACTTGCCGCTGCACTCCTGCGCGGTTCTCCTTATAAGGATCCATCTGAACCGAGGTCGATTGAAGAGGGGATCCGTACGATCGAGACCGTCATGTCGTCTGGCAGTTGGGCCGTTAGCTGGCCTCTGCGGTTGGCTAAGGGGTGGACCGCAGCAAGACGGCGGTCCAAAGACATAGCGGCGGACTCAAATGGGCCGACCTGAAGCACAAGAATGAGTCTGTGCTCCACCTATTAGTCAGCTTAACGGTTGGCCTGTACCCTTGAACCTGCTTACGATGGGAGTTCGCCGGCGCTCCTCTGGGTTCATGACGCTCGGCTCGTCCTCATGGATGAGGAGGGAATCCGTCACGAGATACATCGAGGCCTTCCGCTGATGGAGCCGTCGCGAAATCTGCATTCCGACACCGCTCGAGAGGTGGGGATCCTTGTCCCATCGACCCGGATCGACCGGATCGATCCGATACTCCAGCTCCTCCAGAAAACGGCGGTCAAACATCATCAGCATGTCGACCCACTGGGACTTGTAGACTTTGCCTTGAGGCGTCTCGACCAAGTGAGGCTGATAGTTGGTCCAGCACGGCTTCCCCTCGCGTTGATCCAGGAGAAGGTGAAGCGAAACTTTGTGGCGATCCTTGATCTCGTTCCATATCCCAATGGTCCGTTCGAAGAATTTCGGAACAAGCTGTACGTCGTCAGCAAGATAATAAAAGTAATCGCTGTTCGTGGATCGTAGTGTCGAGAGGGCTCGATGAACGAGCTTCCAATATTTCTTCTTGCCGTGATTGGTCGATCGTGAAATCGAAAGGCTCGCGATGTGCGCGTAGGAGGACCACTCGACTTGGGTTGGCTCGGAACTCCCGTCATCGTAGACATGAACACTGACCTCGAAGCCGGGGGCTTCTCTGTCGATTTGCGATAGCAGACGCCGCAGTTCGTTGGGCCGGTTGTAGGTCGGGACAATGACGTGCACACGGGGCCTTCCTGACAGTTCGGGGGCTTGGGTGCCGTCCGGCGTCGAGGTTGCGCGCATACGACCGCGGTCCTTCTGGTCCGAGAAGGCTTGGGCAAAGGACTTGAACCTTTGGTATCCACGACGAAGAAGAGAAGAGCGCATATTCGTGTCCTCTGGAAGCATCAGGGCTGTTGCGGGATGCGCCCGCGGTCTGAGTTTCTGCTGCTGTTCATTCTCTACACACCGACTTATGCCTTCAGGGTCCGTGGTCCCATCCTATAGCAGGCTTCTCGACCGGAGGTGGCGATTGAGCGTTTTCCCTGGGCTCCCGGCTGAAGCGAAACTGCCTGGAGCCGGTCCGCTCGCGTACCAGGCGAGCATCGGCTTCGGCGCTGTTAAAGACGCCAGTCGCCATGTTGTTTCAGGATCTCGGTATGCTCATCGTCGTTTTCCCGGAACTCCTCCCAGAGGCTTTGGTCATCCTGTCCTTTCACGAGAATAGGGGTTAGCCATTTTTCCGGTCGCGTGACGGCAATCATGTCCACATTGTTGACCTTTGCGGCGATCGCCACTCCGATATCGGCCATGCCTTTAGGGAGGGAGCCTGGCTCGAAAGCGATGGTTGACGAGTGGAAGGCCATCGTCCCAGTCCCGATGAGGTTCACTTTCGCGTCGACATCGAGCGCGCGCTGAAACCGGAACGTCGTCCTGTTCGGACTGAAGAACCGTTGGAGCGGGTGCTCGAAAATGACCCCATGAACGCCGACGATTGCTTTTCTGTCGTAGTCCTCGATCTTGCGTACAAGAGTATCGCAGTAGTCGTCGGGATATTCGATGTCGTCGTCGACAGTGAAGAAGTAGCCTGTTGGTACATCCGACATATGGTAGAACTTACCGATATCGCGAAGATCTTCCAGATGCGAGGCGGGTAGAGCCGTGATGCGCTCATTCAGCAGAAAATCGGGAATTTTCTCATAATCATTCATATAGATGAACAGATGATCGACCTGCGGGAGCAGGGACTGGACAGCCCGCGCCAAATGTTTCTGACGTTTCGGAAACGTGGCCATAAAAGCGACGACGGGCTCCGCCAGGAACCTCTTTCCTTCAACCAGGATGTCCTCATGAGGGGAGAATGACCGGTTGGTCACCGGAAACGGCACATAAGGCTGTGAACGGGCGTCCGAAACAGCCTTGTGCCAAGCTTGATAGGATCTGATATAGTGTGCCGTCTTTTCGGCTGAGATCTCCAGGGCGGAATGGCCCGCGCCCGGAATGGCGCTGCATACAGGGTCCGTCACGGCCTGAAGCGATCCCGCTCCGTAAGCGAGCTGGATCCGGTCGCGCATCTCTGCTTCTGCCAGCGCTGTGACGGTGTCGAAATAGCCGATCTCGTCGAACACATGCCTCTTGAGCATCAGCGCCGCCGGAGCAGGGGCGCTCACCAAGTCCGACCTGGATGTCGCGGGGCGGGGGGCCTCCAGTGCGGGTTCGCCATAGGAGACCGTGGCGACAACGCCCCTTTTGCGAAGCGCCTTCAAATGGACCTCAAGGAAAGTCGGGTGGCATCGTAGCCCGTCGGAAAGAAGCATTATGACCTCTCCGCGAGCCTCTGAGATGGCCGTATTCCATCCCCAATAAACGCCTCGGCTGCGGTTCAGCCGGATCAACCGGACCCTGGGATCCGCGGCCACCAGCTCATCGATGAGCGCGCACGTGCTGTCGCGGCTCGCATCATCGGCGACCAGCAGTTCCAACCCTGAATATGTCTGCTGCAGAACCGACTGTAGAACATCTCGTATATATGAGGCTGAATCACAGGTCGTCAGGATGATGGTGATCAGAGGCTCCGACGGGATTTGCGACCGCCCAACTGCCAGGGTTCGCGGGCGCTCCATACGGAGCTTACGGTCGACCCTCACGGGCCAGGGGAGATCTTCTGCCGGGGGCAGGGAAGCTTCCGCATAGGAAGGCTGTAGCGGTTGAGCGGCCTCGACGGACTTGGCCGGTCCGCGTAGTCCGCGTTCGTGCCAGCGCTGAGAAAGCGACCGGTAGTCGCGCCGGAGACGGCGGTTGAGCGAGCGTGCAAGGTCTTGAATGTGCTTCAATGTCCGAAAGACCGGTCCAGAGAGAAGGCTGTCCTCGCGTTGCTTCGCATCCTTGATAGCCGTCTCGGCTCTGTCGAGACGAGCGCTCTGCGCGAGAAGCGCCTTCTCAAGCTGAGCGATTTTCTGCGTCAAATCTTGGACTTGAGCAGCATCTCGTTCGCCTTCCAACCGCTTGTTATCCGTCATAGGATGCGCACTCATTCGTTTGTCTTGGCGACCGGAAGCGTCCACCAGAGTGCGAAGCTTTACGGGCCGCCTCCGCGGAAAGGCGCTTGCAACGTCTGATGAGGATATATTCTTTGCAAGCCAGTCCCCAAAGATTGTCAGGTTCTAAGAGATTGACCATCGTCCGGCCAGATACCGTAAGCGGCGAAGAAGAGCAATCAAGGGAGAGCCGTGAAGCTTGGCATTGCGGAAAGGCGCCTGCGGAGGGGCATCTCCGAGAGTATCCGGCAGTGAACCGCCCGATGCGATATGGCGGCGCCGCCTTCGCCGGGATGCCGCCTGGTTTTCTCGGAAGGCGGGCAGCGCCTCTCCTGATTCCCGCACTCCGCTTGTCTCGCGAAGAGGGTTGAAGTACCGCTTCACGCGCAGGCTGGCGAAGCACAATTCCATTGATGCGTGAGAGCGTATAAGACCTTGGCAGCCTGAAGGTGGATCCCTGGCGTTGCGGTCAAAGTCCGCACCACCGCCCCGCTGAACATTGCAGCGGGCCATGAAATCAAACAGTGGTCGAGATTACCCATGAATCCTTGCTTGACAGTTGGCGTTACCACCCATAATGAGCGTGATAACATAACTGTTCTGCTTGATCGCCTCCTTAGGCTTCCGAAGGGTCGCATTCTTATCCTTCTGTATGACGACAGGAGTGATGACGGTACGGCAGCGCTGATCGCGAAGCACCCGCTTTTCGGCCAAGAGAATTTCCAAGCTCACCTCGCCGATGTGAATTTCGGTTCACCTTCCATTGGGCGAAGGTACATCGCCGAGCATGCGACAACTCCGTATCTCACCTTCGTTGATGGCGATGACTTGATCGACCCGGATGCGCTCGCCGCCGCCGCGGAGCGTCTGAGGCCCGGGTTTGATATTGTGATGACCCCGTTCGTCCTCAGAAACAAAATAAACTTCGTGAAGGAGTTCGATAACGATCGGCCGATCTCCAACAGCACGATCAGTCGTCTTCTCTCGGGCATTGCCGGCAAGATTTACAATCGCGAAGCCGTATTCCTGCATGCGAAAGATGAAATCAAGGGGCGAAGCGAAGACGTTCGCCTCAACATGCGCATATTGCTGGCTGGATTTGATCGTGTCCGTATAGAAAAAATCAAGCCTTTCTACTTCATCGAAACGTCAAGAAAATCAACATACTCGAAAAATATATTGCCGAAGGAGTTATCGGCGCGCGTCTCGAACTATAAAGTGCTCAAGGATAGGTATGGACTCGACGACATTTACCTTAAGACGCTGCACAGAAATCTTCTTGAGGTGGTCCAGAGGGATCCCACACTGACGGAGTCTGAGCGGAAGATGCAGCGCAGGACCATCCACGCTGCAATGACCTTCCAGTTCAGGCATGTTATTCATGTGATGCGGGATCTCTCCGGCCTCGGCACCAGGATGCGCGCCACGCCGGCTATGATCCAAGCCGCTGACCATAGGGAGATCCGGCATACCTGGATGGCTTTGCAGGGAAGCGAGACCCATCCTGCCGTCAAAAACGCGCAGCGCCCGTCCGACGAGCAGGCGAGCTGCTCGTTCCTCGACCAATGTCACTTTGCAGAAGCAGTCGTGATCGTCCACGATGACAGCATCAAGCACTTTCCCATATCGATCCAGAGCCGGCTGTCGCGGCTGCCTGTCGTTCAGATGAGATGGCTGCCATTGATGTCCGCCCGCCCTAAAGCCCCCGCTCACGATGCCCCCGCATGGGAGACGATGGAATCGTGCACGGCCTCTCGGATCGTATGCGCCAACGGCCCGGATGTTGCGCTCTATAAACAGTGCGGCATCAATGAATCGGGAACGATCAAACGCCCTGTGCAGGTACGCTCTTCCAACAGCTATGATGTTCGGGAGAACAAGCGGTTTTCGTACGTAATGTCGTCGGATGGTCGCCCGGAAGAGGTCAACTTCCTTGTGGAACTTGCCAGGGTGATGAAGGATCGGGAGCTTGCGCCGCTGCATATCTTTGCTGTGAACCCCGAACAAGCGCCCGTTCTGGAGGAGTTGGCCGCGAGGCTGATGCATGTTGGTGCGCTTGAGGCCGCAATTGTCGAGGGCGGGCTTGCGAGCAGGAGCGCAATCCACGATCAAGCTCGGATCGTCATCCTGCCGCCGTGGGGCAACGATGCCGGGGATTCGATCTTGGAATCCTTCTCCTTCGGCGTGCCCGTCATTGCCCCCGGCTATGTCCCAGGAGCAGCCGAGATCATTCGAGATGGAGAGGACGGCTTCATCCTCGATGAGTTCTCCCCGCAGGACGTCGCCGCACGCCTCGCGCACGTATCGTTAGAGAACTATGCGGCGCTTTCGGCGAATTGCTTTGCCCGTCACAAGGAATTCTCGGTCGAGCAGTATCTCACCTCGATCGAAACGATCGCCTCCGACGTGGCCCGAGACTTTCCCGGTGAGAATTCTCTCCCGATCGTCGACAGCCTGCATGTTTGGGATGCTCTCGAGACGCACGGCGCTTTCCCTCTCCCGGCGATCAGATCCTATGCTCGCAGAAGAGTATTCAGGCTTAGAGGAAAGGCCGTTCGGGTCCTTGTCTTGCTCCGCGTGGCTGAGCCGCTGCGCTGGATCAAGAAGAGGATGACATCGGCTCGCGGATAGTCGCAGAGACTCATTCTTCATCCGTCGCCTTGAGCGCTGGACGCCATCGATGGCGCAGCACCGTCCTTCGAGAGCCACTCTTATCGACTTGGCATCATCCCGCTTCTCCCCAATCTTCCGACGCCGGTCTTGACGCCCTTTGCCGAAAAACGGCTCTGGGGACGCCGTGGCATCAGATCATGCGACGATTCCACTCCTGAATCTTGCGCATGATCGTCGCGGCACGGGCATCGAACGAATGATGTGCTGCTATGTAGGCTGCGATATCCGCACGACGCGCCAAGTCCACCGTTTCGGGGTGCCTTATGAGAGAGGCCAGTTCCTCCCCGTTCCTGAACACTTGGTATGACCCCTTTGGAAGCAGGTCGGACAGACCTTCGACAGGATCAACGGCCAAAGCTCCGCCCGACGCGAGGACGTCGAAGACCCGGTTCGAGACGTATCCCAGACGTCGCATGTCCTCCCAGTGGTCGCACAATACCAGCCGGCTCGATGCGTAGAACTCGCCCAGGACGGAGTTCGGCACCTTTCGGCCTTTGAGGCGATTGTCGGTGATGAATGGCTCCCAACCGCTCCCATAAATATGGATGTTCAAGCTATGCTCAACGGCCCAGCGCACCGAGTCCCGGAAGGTGCCGCGGGAGTTTCCGACGAAAACGACCCGATCCTTGGGATGGTTCACAAATGCCGGATCGAACTTGAAGCGGGTTATGTCGGTGCATTGAGGCATATGCTCCACCGACACCTTACATTGCTTTCGCAGGATCTCCGAATGTACGGATGACGCGACATAGATTTGATCGTATCTATTCAGCTCCTGCGTCGACACAGCTTCGGGGTGGCTGATCAGCCAGAGAATATTCTTCTGGTGTGGCTTCGGTTTCAGGCCCTTCAGGCCTCGCAGCATGATCACGATGTCGTCGATCTCGGATAAGGCGCATTCCCAGTCCTCGCGCATGTCCACCCGAACCACGCACCCGATGCGGCGGAGAGCGCCTGCGAGGCTTTGTGCGAAGTGGTAATCGCCCCAATCCGTCCCGCCGATCAACGGAGCCGGACATTTGATCGCCACGCGTGGTGAGACAGAAGAGGGCGTGAGAAGCTCCACGACCTTCTGGGCGCGGTGTTTATAGGTGTGCCGTTCTTCCACTGCCTGGCGGAGTTCCGCGACGCGCTGGTTCCGCTCCTCGTCGTGGCTGAGCCAATAGTTGAGTGTTTCGGTCAGTGATTGGCGATCCCGGTAGGTCGGCACTCGGTCGCCGAAGAGCTCACGGACGCTTTCCGCGCGATTCGTAATGACGAGGCAGCCTGCACTCAGCGCATCGAACAGCCTTTTCCCGCATGAATCCAATCCGCTCTCGAAACCTCGCGCATCGTCGATGACGATTTTCGTCGATGCGTACACATCCGGATATTTCCTGTCGTCCAAGGGCGACCGGCTGATCGGGGCGAGAGGGGTACGCTCCCAATTCGCGCCAAAGACAAGCCCTTGCCCATGGATCGATGGTGGATCAAGATTGAACTGGATGGTCCGCGGCGCTCCGGAATTGCTGCCGATGAAGCAGTAGTCACAAGTGAATTCCGCGTCTCCTCGGCCGTTCGAAGAGAGTTTCGTGTTGGTGGCCATCGTGAGAACGATGACTTCACGCCCAGTCTTCTTCCGAAGATATTCCGCCGCGTGCCCGGACCCCGTCCAAACATGGTCGTAGATGTCGATGCGCGGAGATTCAGCCCAAGGTTGATCCCAATGCTGGACCCAGCTTACAGTCGTCACATAGGGACTAATGGCATTGACCTTGGCAAGATCGAACCCGCTTGCCATGACAATCAGGATGTCGATGCCTCCCACGCTGTACCAATCACGCTTCCCTAGAAAACGGAGGTGAACCGGTGCCAGCGTTTGAAGTGCACGTCCGAGTTCGAGCGCCGCCAGAAAGTCATCGCTGTTTGACGTATCGCCGACGATGAAACCTATGGTTGGGCGGGCGCCGAGCCAATAGCCCGGTCGGGTCAACACATCATGACGGATGTTGCCGCGAAGCCACTGTGCCCATTGCCGGTTGAAGTGCTGATTGTTGTTGCGGCGCCGCAAGGCGGCACTGTCATCTTTGCTTCGACTGTAGCCGTGCCGATGAACGATCTCCAGTCCTTGATCGCAGAGCACTTCCTTCTTCAACTGGCTTTTGACCTTGAAGCTGAGGTCCACATCCTCGAGTCCGTAGGAATAGGCTTCATCGAAGCCTCCGACTGCGTCGAAGTCGCTCCGGCGCATCGCGATGAATGCGGCCGTGACCGCCGGGCGTGATTGCCGGGCGTTCGGAAGAACAGGTGTTTCTCTCGTCAGCCGCGACTCGTAGGGCCGCAGAAATCCATTCTCGATCCCAGGCTTCATGAAAACGCCGAGGTGTTGCACAGGAGCGCGAGCGTCCCAGCCTGGCGCATCGACATGATCGAGGAGCTTGGCGCCGACGATGCCAACGCGATCGTCTTCGAGGGTGTCGAGTATGCGCTCGTAGATCGAGTCTCGAAGGATCAAGTCGTTGTTGGCGAATACCAGCACGTCGCCGGTTGCCTTCTGGGCGCCGAAATTGTTGGACTCGCTAAAACTGAAATTCCCGTGCCGATCGAAGAAATGAATGATCGCTCCGCTGCTCTTAGCTTTGGCGCAGACGTCGGCCGAGGTGTCGGTCGACTGGTGGTCAACTACGATCCACTCGAACCGCCCGAGATCGCCTGTCTTCCGGGCCGATTCCAGAAGGCCCTCCAGAACGTCTGCACCATTGCGGTTCAGGACGATGACCGAAATCTTCTGACCGCGTGGAATCCGGGAACACGCCTCGAAGAGATGGGCTTCAGGGTCGCGCCTCGACCCAAGATGATGGCCCGGCAGATGGATCTCGCGAATGTTCTGAGCAATCGATGGTCGTCCCATCGAAGGTTCCACTTTTGCCTTGATGCTACCGCCGGCAAGGACATTCGGCGCAAGGGGAAATTCGAATCCGACGAAGCCATTGCCGCCTTCGACCTTTTGAACGTCTTCACGCAAGCTTATGGCTTTCGTGCGAGCGTAAGGCTCGTCGTCGACGGTTAGAATGACTTCCACCGGGGCGCTCCGGGGATTGCTTCTGTTCAAAGCCCAGCCGCTGATCCTGCTCGGCTTCGCCGTTTCGACCTGGCCAGCGATCAGATCAGTCGTGCCGACCTCCTCCTCCATGCTGGAGGATGTCGTTTCATCGCGCCGGGTGGATCGTCCGCTGCCCCAGTTTATGAGCAGATCCTCGAAGACGACGCCATCATTCACCGCCCGGATCTGGAAATCCTCGCCGACCAGGCTTTCGGGGATGTCATGCGAGATGGTGAAATACAGAGCGGAGTCAGGAAGTCCCCATGCGATGTCTCCAGACGGCATGGACGCGAAGAAGGTTTCGAGAGGGACGAGAGCACCTTTGGTCTCAATAGCAAGCTCCATGGGCAGGCCTGGATATTGCTCATGGATCACCCATCCTGAAATCGAGAGTGTGAAATCACGCACCTCCGCCGTCAGCAGGCCCAACCGCACCTGAGTGGGCTTGCTTGGGCGGATTTCGGTGGCCTCCCACTCGTCTGCCGGATGCGCTCCTTGGACACGGTCCTTCGCAGGCCGTAACGGCGGCATGCTGTCCTTGGAGGGGCGGCGGGTTTCCGTCCGCTGCACCGAGGTTTCAGCATTCATGCGGGCCCGCAGAAGCGCGATGCGCGCCGGCATCCGATGGGGTGTCAGGAGCCACCAGGCGGCTTTCGCACTGCGACTAACGAACATGCGAAGAGACTTGGGAACGCGTCCGATTAGGCTGCTAAGCTGCTGGAGCGCCTTTTCCTGAGCGGCGATCTCGGCCTCGTATCGATGCCTTTGCTCCGCCAGGTCGCAGCGCAAACGGCGTTGCTCCGCGACAGCGTCGACGAGACGGCTCTTGGACTCCCCGAGCTCGAGTTGTTTCCTTAGGGCGCCGCCCAATTGGGCATAGCTCGCACGAATGATGTCGATGTCGCCGTCACGCGCAGCAAATAAGGCTTGCAATGGAGCCGGCGCGTCCGATCCAGCCGCCAGCACACCCAATCCACGGCCGTGAACAAACGCAAACGACGGAAATTGCGGTCTCAGTTCGGACCAGAAGCGCCAGACACCGGAATTGTCGTCACGGGCATTGATATTGTGGAGCAGCACCACTCCGCGCGCGGAAAGCTTGGGTTGCCAGTTCTGAAACTTGGCTTTTATTTGCTCATAGCTGTGACAGCCGTCGATATGAAGCAGATCGATGCTGCCGTCGACAATGTGCGGGAGGGGAGTGTCGGACGTGACATCCAACACATGCGAGAAGTTCGCATAGCTCTCCTGATTGAGCGTCATTAAGCGAGCGAACGCGTCTTCGCGGGGCAGGCCCGAACCTTGGTCGCTCTTTCGAGCCCCGACAGCATAACAGGTCGCGGCGTAACCAAGGTCGCGCACGGCCTGGCAAAAAGTCAGATAGGAAAATCCATCCTGGGAGTTCAGTTCAACCAATACGCTTGGCCGGAGGGCGTCAATCAGCCATAGCGCGAACGGGGCGTGTTCCAGCCAGGCAGACTCGATGAGGTGCGAGACTGACCAAAAGGACGCAGGGGATATGCATTGTGTCCACTGTTCGGAGGCAATTGCACGCCGAGGTTCAGTTCCAAAAAGGAAAGTTCCGTTCGGGGAGGATTCGATCATGACTAATGCCAGTGGCTGTGAGGCCTAAATCTCGGCCCACTAAAGATTAGAAGATCAATAAGTTTAACCGACCAGGACCGCAATACCTTAACCCTAAGATACCATCCGCCGGAGCCTCCCGCCCAAGTACAGCGTTGGAAGTTCTGTTGTTTGTTAGGATGCAGGGGCAGCCGGGGGCGCTGACCACCTCGATACGTTCAGCCCGGAGCAAATGAGAGGGCCTGACCACCTTTGTCACACCAGCCCCGATTCTGATAACGCGTTCGGGAGATCGTGGATCTGCTCCAGGCTCTCCTCGATCAATCTCCTGACAAGACCATGTACGTGGCGTGGGGCAATGCCAGCACGCATGAGGAGGTAAAGGTGGCGCTGCGAGGCGCGGCGGACCGTCCCATGCTGCATTATCTGCCGACTACACTCGGCGCCCTGGAGAACCTGATCGCTGCCACCGGACTACTTTCGAACCTTGCAATCGCAGTCCCGGTAGAGTGCGCGCCGTCGTGACGCGCATCCTACATGAGTTCTGACGCTTTACTGAGAGACCTACTGTGAGGTTGTCGTTGCCCCTTTGTCATAGCTGCTCATGTGAGGCGACAGAAGCCTATTGCTTTCTCTATTGACCAATCTCACCCACCAGCGCTCAAACAATACCAATGGAAGCGCGAAGATCATGGACGCTGCGACAGTCACGGCGGCGGCAATGATGTTGGGGTACGGAGGCCTAATCATAGAATTCGTTAGTACGAGTGTAAGGCTGCCAATTGAGCACAACACTAGAACATGAATCAGATACAGCGGGAATGACAACTGACCAAGTAACAGGGCCCAGCGTTTTGATAAGAATTGCCGCAGCGCGAAAGATGACTCAACGGCAACGATCAACAGAACAGCACCGAACATGTAAACATAGTTTAGCCAGAGACTTGGCATGTTTGGCAGGATTATGTTCAGAGGGAGAAAAGCACCGACCCCCCGACCTGTATAGCCCCAAAGATAAATCGCTAGGATAATCATGCCAACAGCACCCCAAGTCGGCATGTTCAAGCGCTTCTCCGGCATAAGTGCCGCCAGCAACACCCCGACAGGGAACGCCACATAGTACGGTGACGCGAAATGGCAGAGAATAGCGACTACGCCCAATAAGGCAGCGGCGACCGCAGGGCGGGGTCGACGGATAGGTGATAGAAGGAGCGCCAGACCGAAAGCGATGAACTCATATCGCATCGTCCAGAGGCTTGTGTCGTAGTAAGCGTCCCCTCGAAAAAAAGTGAAATAGCTGACCTGAGTGAAGGCATCCCACATACTTGGAGTGAACGCGGTCATAGTCCCGGTTGCAAAAGTAGCGAGCCAAGGAGAACCGGTTATTCGACCCGCTTCTTGGTAGTGATAGAGTCCGAGTGCAAAAAGGATGGATGATGTGAGAGTGGCGACCGTCACGGTGCCGGCCAAGCGCGGCCAGCGCTTTACAGCGCCTCGAAGGATTGTTAAAGGGTTCTGTGAGAGGAAAAATCCTCTCGTCAGAACGTATCCCGATAATACGAAAAAGAATACGACGGCCGGAGTGCCATAGATAAGCCCAAACCACATCTTTCCCACTGCGGCTTTATCTGGGTCAAACCCATCAAATATCCCTGATTTACTCGGAAAAAACCCCAGCATCGTATGCCATAGTAGGACTATGATTGCGGCAAGGCCGCGCAGCGCCTCAAGGGGTGCATTTCGTTGTGCATGGGGCATGGGAAGTTCCAGATCGTGAAGTGATCCGTTACAGAACCTCACCCTCGAGGACAAGCCTCCCCATGGGCGCACCGAGGTGAGTGCCGACGATCGCAATGGATCGGGGGGCACCGGCTCGGGTCCTTCATGTCTCGCATCAGTGAAGCCGGGTTCATTGGATACGCAATGCCACAGCACAACTAGCTCATAAGCAGCGCCCAGACGTGGCCGTGATGCTCAGGATGATTTTTACCAGTACACGGCCAAGCGGCCCGGGAGCATCGGTCCCACTGGCTGACGTCCTGCGCGAGTGGTGCCCCTGGCTGATCAAGCCAATGCATCGCCCTGTGGAGTTGTTGGTGTACTTGGAAAGTGCAGCGGGAGGCGTGCCAATTCCTCTTGTAGGCGCGACGAGCAATGATGTCGGCTCAGCCGTGTCCGCGTTTGGAAGGCCCGGGCATGAACGAATCGAGACATTCACAGGCGGTGCTCTGACGAACAGGATATAACTCCACCAAGGAATATACTCGGCAACAACCTACAGGTTTCGTTATCATCCATTGCACGGAGCCCTGAGATAATATTGCCGTCACGTTAACTGTCGTGTAATCGAATCCGACAACTCAAGGGCGGCAGATGCAACGAGACCGGCTTGATTTTCTCGATAACCTTCGTGGGATGGCGGCTCTGTACGTGCTTCTCTTCCACGTTTATCGTGTGCTCACGCCGAATTTGGCGCCCCCTCCTGCCATGTCTCCCTTCATTGGGTTTGGTTATTCAGGGGTGTGGCTGTTCTTCGCAATCAGTGCATTCTCTTTGAGCCTGACGATGCCACGCCACATCGCAACAGGCATGCCTTTGACGAGCTTCGCAGCCAGCCGCTTCTTCCGGATCGCGCCCCTATTCTATGTGTTAATCATCTACTCGACTCTCCATTACTGCCTGACGTCAGGGAAGCCGCCTGAGTGGGGGCTCATCGCAGGATCTATTTCATTCCTCTTTAATCTTTTTCCAAGCTGGAGCCGAAGTGCCGTTTCAGGAGGATGGGCCATAGGCACGGAGGTTATGTTTTACGCTATGTTTCCGCTTTTGTACTTCTTCGCCAAAGGGATAAAGACGCGTCTCTTTATTATGTTTGCGGGAATTGTTCTGTACTACATCTTTGCGAACTATTTCTCGCCGCTGATCTCAAATGTACGTCTGTGGGAACGGTTTGAGACCCGCTCGATAGTCCGCTTTTTTCCCTCCTTCATGATGGGGTTGATCGCGTTCGACGTCTATGCAGTGCTCAAGGGAAGCCAACAGGCGAAAACTTTCGGCTCCGGAGCTCTGATCGCAGGCATGCTGCTGTTCGCGTGGCAGGTCTCAGGCGGGCAGGGGTGGGGAATACTTCACCAAGTCCACGTTGACTCGATCGCCTATGCATTGATCCTGCTAGGGGCTGGGTTGTGCCAGCCTCGAGTTCTGGCGTCCCGTATATTATCGTATTACGGACGGGTCAGTTATTCCGTCTATCTCTGGCATATCCCTATGATCGTCCTAATCGGGCCCTTCCTGCAGAGCGTATATGCTATCGAAGCTCCTCAATGGCTCCGGTTCGCTGCCGTGTCGGCCATTGTGCTTGGCTTGGTTACCGTCGTCGCTCAAATCAGCTATCGCGTGATCGAACGTCCCGTTGAGGAATATGGCAAGCGTCTGATCAAACAACTCTCGGAAGCACGTCGTCTAGCCGCATTTAGACATGGGGCTGAGTAGGCTCTCCGTGACCCCGATCCACTAGGCGGCCATGCGATTGACAACGGTTCTCGGGACGAATGAGAAATCGTCCAGTTAGTCAGGTTCTTCGTCATCGTAGTAGGCCGGCTACATACAGGCAGTGCATTCGCGGCTGACGAAGGCGACTGCGACTCCGCGATCAGGCAAACCATCTCCGAGGATAGGGCGGATTATTCGGCTCGACTCACGTGGGTCGTACAAACACTCCATTGCGGCATGTTCATTTCTCAGATGCATCGGAAGTTGGCTTCGAAACGGCCACCTGCAGGCCCTCGCGTGGG
Organism: Microvirga sp. Mcv34; assembly: GCF_024519725.1. Classification (GTDB taxonomy): domain Bacteria; phylum Pseudomonadota; class Alphaproteobacteria; order Rhizobiales; family Beijerinckiaceae; genus Microvirga. The sequence continues at coordinate 21,733 of NZ_JALJRK010000003.1, forward strand.
ATGCATAAACATCTTCAGATCTCACATCATAGCCAATGACACTGGCTAAATCCAAACGGGACATTTATATGTTATATAATTTATGAACGCCCGCCGTTGCACGAGAAACCTGCTTGGAAGCTCATACCCATCGCATCTTCCCCGTCATCCTCTGCGGTGGTTCGGGGACGCGGCTCTGGCCTGCCTCGCGGGAGAGCAGGCCAAAGCCGTTCATCGATCTTCTCGGGTCTCATTCGACGTTTCAGATGACCGCACAACGGGTCGCGGCATCCGATATTTTCTCGCGTCCGGCCGTCATCATGAGCGGCGCGGCCCGGTTCATCGCCGCGGAGCAACTGGCGCAGATCGGGGTTGAGGCGGACATCGTCCTGGAGCCCGTCCAGCGTGATTCCGCGGCCGCCGTCGCGGTCGCCGCCTGCTATGCGGCGCGGCGTGATCCCGAGGCGCTCGTCCTCATCGTCGCCTCGGATCATGTCATCGACGATGTCGGGTCTTTCGTGGCGTCATGCGAAGCCGCTATGGAGCCGGCGCGGCAGGGGCACATCATGACCCTCGGCGTGGTGCCGCAGCGCGCGACCACGAGCTATGGCTATATTCGCCCTGGGGAACCCATCGCGGGGACCGCGGCCTTCACGGTCGGACGCTTCGTCGAGAAGCCCAACCAGGCGAATGCGGAGCGGTATGTCGGGCAAGGATTCCTCTGGAACAGCGGAAACCTCATCTTCCGAGCCGATGTGATGCTGGAGGAGTTGGAACGCCTCGCGCCGACCATCCTTGCCGCCGCGCGGCAGGCACTCGAGCAGGCCGCCATCGACCTGGATTTCATCCGCCTCCACGAGGAAGCCTTCAAGCGGGCGCTCCGAATCTCCATCGATCGCGCGGTCATGGAGCGAACGAAGCGGGCAGGGGTCCTGCCGGTGACCTTTTCCTGGTCGGATATCGGGACCTGGGATGCTCTCTGGGATGTCGCGCCCCGGGATGCGGACGGAAACTGCATCCGGGGCGATGTGGAGGTGGTCGGGTCCCGCAACAGCCTCGTTCACAGCGACGACATCCTCACGGCTGTCGTGGGGTTGGAGGATGTCGTGGTCGTCGCCAAGCCCGATGCCGTGCTGGTGGCCTCGCGCAGGAGCTCGGAGCTCGTGAAGGGGCTCGTGGCCACGCTGCGCGCCCGTCGCCGGTCCGAGGCCAGTGATCACATCCGTGTCTACCGTCCGTGGGGATGGTATCAGAGGATCGACCGCGGCTCCCGCTTCCAGGTCAAACGCATCATGGTCAAACCAGGTGGCCGCCTCTCGCTGCAGAAGCACCATCATCGCGCGGAGCATTGGGTCGTCGTGCATGGCGTTGCGGAAGTGACAGTCGGGGACAGCGTCTCGCTCGTGCATGAGAACCAGGCGATCTACATCCCGATCGGGGCCACGCACCGCCTTGCCAATCCCGGTCATATTCCCCTCGATATGATCGAGGTCCAGGTCGGCAGCTATACCGGCGAGGACGACATCATCCGGATCGAGGACGATTACGGACGCTGACAGGCTTCGCGGTCGCGATCTTTTCCCGCCCTCATGTGTTGTGCCTCCTGTGAAGCCAGCGGGAGGGAAGTGCCGGGATGGGGTCGAACGGTGATATTGTGGATTGCCTGATCGTGGGCGGGGGGCCTGCGGGGCTGACGACGGCGCTGTATCTGGCGCGGTTCAAGCGCCGGTTCCTCGTGGTGGACAGCGGCACACCCCGGGCGGCCTGGATTCCCACAAGCCATAACATCCCGGTCTTCGCGGAAGGCATCTCCGGCAAGGATATCCTGGCCCGGGCCCGCGCCAATCTCGCGCAATACGGAGACGCGATCCGGGCTGGACGGGTCACGGGGTTGAGCAAGCAGCCTGATCGCTTCATCGCGGTCGTCGAGGACAATGACGGGGGCATGAGCCAGATCGCGGCCCGGCGCGTGGTGCTGGCCACGGGCTCGGTCGATATCGAGCCGGACCTGCCCGACGTACCGAACGCCGTCCAGCGCGGCCTCGTCCGCTACTGCCCGATCTGTGATGGCTACGAGTCCCGGGACCGGAAGATCGCCGTCATCGCCTATGGGGCCCATGGGATCGGGGAGGCGGTCTTCATCGCCCGCACCTATTCCCGCGACGTGACCCTTCTCACCCTGGGGCAGCCGCTGGAGCTGAACCCGGAGCAGCGGGCCCGGCTCGATGAGCATCAGGTCAAGATCGTGGAAACCCCCGTCGAGTCCCTTGACATGGAGAAAGACCGGATCTCCGCCGTGCATATGGGCGGCAAAGAGCATCGCTTCGACGTGCTCTATTCGGCGCTCGGGCTGAAATACCGATCGGATCTCGCCATTTCGCTCGGCGCCGAGCACGACAAGTCGGGCGCGCTCATGGTCGACAGCCATTGCCAGACGACCGTGAAGGGCCTCTACGCCGCCGGCGACATCGTCCGCGGCCTCGACCAGATCGTGGTCGGCATGGGTCATGCGGCGCTCGCCGCGACCCACATCCACAACCATTGCGAATTGCCCACCGAGGACGAGCCGGGTGGGGCGTGATGCTGTCCCTCAGGCCAGCGCCTTCGCGAGAAGCGGCAGACTAATATCCATGCGGTAATCGACCGACGAATGGTCGTCGTGGAATTCCTCGTAGGTGTGGCGAATGCCGGCGGCTTCGAGCTTTCGGTGCATGATCCGCGAGCCGTAGACCATGTTGTATTGGTCGATGTCGCCGCAATCGATGTAGAAGGTCTTCAGCTTGCGCAGGTTCTCCTGGCATTCGGGCTGGTCGACCATGCGGAGCGGGTCCCAGCGCAGCCAGTTGGACCAGCGCTCCTCGATGATCTCGCAGGTCTGCAGATCCACCGGCAGGCGCACGCCGTAAAACTGGCTCGGATCGGGATCGAAGCTCGCCGCCTGGGCGAGCACCATCAAGGTATGCCAGTCCTTGTCCTTCGCCTTGGGGCCAGCCTCGAACTTGCGCAGGAAAGTCTCGATGGACATGTCGTGGCCGGCGAGGTGACGCAGCGCCCCGGCGAACTCGCCGAGGTGGTAAAGGTATTCGAAGCCTACATCGCCGGAATGAGAGGCCGCCGCCGACCAGACCGAGCCGCCGTGCCGCAGGGCATGGACCATGGCGCCGTAACCGCCCGAACTCTTGCCGAACACGCCCCGGTGTCCGTTCCCACCGCAGCCGAAGCGCTCCTCGACGAAGGGCAGCATCTCCTGGATGAGGAAGGTTTCCCAGGGGCCCATGGCCGCGCTGTCCACATATTGATTGCCGCCAAGGCGCGTGAAGCAATCGGGAAAGGCCACGACGACCGGTGGCATGGCGCCCGTGCCGATCAGGCGGTCGAGGCGTTCGGGGACGTTTTCGCCGTAGTTCTTCCAGTTGGTATGGGCGGGGCCGCCCGCCGTGTAGCCGACGAGATCGACGAGGAGAGGCAGGTCCCGGCCGTCATGGCCCGCGGGCACGTAGACGTCGATCCGGCGGCGGGACGGATCCCTGAGGAGGTTGTTCCGGAGGCTTGCGCTGTCGAGCCAGAGGCTGTGCACCGTGCCTGCCGGCACATCATGATCTTTCCGCATCGTCATCCTCATTCGTCGCCAAAGGGAATGATGTGGCGGCCAAACGGGCACTTGTCCAGAATCCGGGCCCTCGCGGCGGTTAATAAGTCCTTACCCCACCTAGCCATTCCGGTAACCCTGGGTCTACGGTGCCCCGATAACTCGTATGACCTTGGGGGATGATCCATGACCGATAGTTTCCTGCCACGATGGAGCCTGAAAACGGAAGGCGTCATCATGCCGGATGAGCGCCTTCCGACCGGCCAGATGGTCGTCGTGGGCCTGCAGCACGTCGTCGCCATGTTCGGCTCGACGGTGCTCGCGCCGATCCTGATGGGTTTCGACCCCAACGTGTCGATCCTGTTCTCCGGTCTGGCGACGCTCATCTTCTTCTTCGTCGTCGGCGGCCGGGTGCCGAGCTATCTCGGGTCGAGCTTCGCCTTCATCGGCCCGGTCCTCGTCGCCACCGGGGCGAGCGTGGGAAGTCCCAACCCGAATATCCCGCTGGCGCTCGGCGGCATCATCGCGGCCGGCGCGCTCTACTTCCTGATCGGCGTCGTCGTGCAGATGGCAGGCCATCGTTGGATCGAGCGGCTGATGCCGCCGGTGGTCACGGGCGCCATCGTGGCCGCTATCGGCCTCGTGCTCGCTCCCATCGCGATCAACAGCGCCTCGGGCGTAACGCCCGACAACGCGGCCGGTAGCGATTTCGCCCGCTGGATCGCGCTCGCCACCGTCGTGGCGGTGGGCTTCGTCGCCGTTTACGCTCCGGGGACACTGCGTCGCCTGCCGGTGCTGATCGGCGGCGCCGCCGGCTACCTACTCTACTACATCTGCGCCAACATCCTGGGCCTCGGGCAGCCGATCGATTTCACCCGAATCGGCCAGGCCGCCTGGTTCGGCCTGCCTACCTTCCAGAGCCCCGTCTTCGACGTCCGGGCCATCAGCCTCATCGCCCCCGTGGCGGTCATCCTCGTGGCGGAGAACCTCGGGCACATCAAGGCCATCGGGGCCATGACGGGCCGCAACCTCGATCCCTATCTCGGACGCGCCTTCATGGGCGATGGCCTGTCCACCATGCTCTCCGGCGCCGCCGGCGGCACGGGCATGACGACCTATGCCGAGAACATGGGTGTGATGGCCGTGACCCGCATCTACTCGACGTTGGTCTTCATCATCGCTGCCGGGTTCGCGCTGCTCCTCGGGCTGTCGCCCAAGTTCGGCGCCTTCATCGGGACGATTCCGGGCCCCGTGCTCGGCGGCCTGTCCATCGTGGTGTTCGGCCTCATCGCGGCCACCGCGGGCCGGATCTGGGTCGAGAACAGGGTCGACTTCTCGAATCCGCGCAATCTCATCACCGTGGCGGTCGCCCTGGTCCTGGGCGCGGGCAACTTCAAGCTGAACCTCGGCGGCTTCACCCTGGACGGCATCGGCACGGCGACCTTCGGCGCCATCATTCTCTATCACATCCTGCGCATGACGCCCGGACCTGTCGAGCGCCCGCAAGCGGCCGAATAGAACGAGCCTTATCAGGAACACGCTTCCGAAGCCCGCGTTGAGCCTCAACGCGGGCTTCGTCTTGCATGGTCTGTTTCATTCGGCCGCACGAGGTCACGCATTCTTTTCCCTCTCATCGCGAACGGAATGACGTCATGAGCTCCGAACAGCAGCAGACGATGCCTCCTCAGGTCCAGGACCAGCAGCCCGGTCACGAGACCGAAATGAATCCCCGGCCCGATTACGAACCCCGCTATCCCGGCAGCGGCCGTCTGAGCGGGAAGGTCGCCCTCATCACCGGCGGCGACAGCGGCATCGGGCGCGCCGCGGCCGTTCTCTTCGCCCGCGAAGGCGCGGACATCGGCATTCTGTATCTGAACGAGGGCGAGGATGCGCAGGAGACGAAGCGCCTGATCGAGCGGGAAGGGCGCTCATGCCTGACCATCGCCGGCGATGTCGGCGATCCGAGTGTCTGTCGCTCCGCCGTCGATCAGGTCGTGCAGCGCTTCGGCAAGCTCGACGTGCTCGTGAACAACGCCGCCGAGCAGCACCCGAAGAAGGACATCGCCGAGATCACGCCCGACCAGATCGACCGCACCTTCCGCACCAACATCTTCGGCTATTTCTACATGGTGCAGGCCGCCATGCCGCACCTCAAGAAGGGCTCTGCGATCATCAACACCACGTCGGTCACCGCTTATCGCGGCAGTTCCGAGCTGCTCGATTACAGCGCCACCAAGGGGGCGATCGTGGCCTTTACGCGATCCCTGGCGCAGAAGCTCGCGGGCGACGGCATCCGCGTCAACGGCGTGGCGCCGGGGCCGATCTGGACGCCTCTCATTCCGTCGACCTTCCCGGTCGAGAAGGTGAAGCAGTTCGGAGCCAACACGCCGATGAAGCGCCCGGGTCAGCCGAACGAGGTGGCGCCGTGCTACCTCTTTCTGGCGTGCGAGGATTCCTCATACATCACCGGCACGGTCCTGCATCCGAACGGCGGCGATCCGACGGAGGCGTAAAACGAAAAGGGCGGCTCGCTGAGCCGCCCTTTCCACAAATGCGATTGCGTTCGATCAGCGCCTGCGGCGCACGCGAACCGGCACGAGACTGGGCTCGGGCGTGGTCCATGCGACAAAAAGCATGAGCGCTGCAAGCGAACCGGCAATGAGGAAAAGTACTTCTGCGATTACGACCTGAGAAGCCATGCCAGTAATCGCCGCAAGGGCAGTAACAACGGCAAAGATACAAAATGCGCGAAGGGCAACTGAACGAGTCATTGACCATCTCTCCCAAGTGATCTGGAAAACGTACGGGCGTAAGGCGAGTTCCATGCGAATAAAAGCCTGCAAGATTACTTTTGAATGGCCCATGAACGCAGTGGATCCTTTTGAAGGCGTGGAACCCTACAGTCGCGCTTGGCGTTGTTTGAACATAATCGGCTTGACGTCGATCATCATTTAGCGAGGTAACACCATGCTCGGTTGGGCAGTCACTTTCCTGATTATCGCTCTCGTTGCGGCTCTCTTCGGCTTCGGCGGCATCGCCGGCACGGCCGTCGAGATCGCGAAGCTGATCTTCTTCGTTGCGATCGTCCTCTTCGCCATCTCGGCCGTGATCGGCCTGCTGCGCGGACGAAGCCCCATGTGATGCCCACAAGGCATCCAGGATCAGGACGCCGCCTCGCAAGGGCGGCGTTCTCTTTTGTGGGGTGTGATGCTGAGAATGGGCGAGGGGGGATGTTCAGCCCTGCAGGGCGGCGCGGGTCATGCTGTCCGGCCCCAGATCCTCGATGTCCTCGACGTTGAGCAGGGAGGCGAGACGGAAGCGGGCGCGGTTCACACGGCTCTTGATGGTGCCGACCGCACAGCCGCAGATATGTGCCGCTTCCTCATAGGAAAAGCCGGACGCCCCGACGAGGAGCAGCGCTTCCCTTTGATCGGACGGCAGCTTGGCGAGCGCGCTGCGGAAGTCCTCGAAGTCCAGGTGCGAGCCCTGATCCGGCTGCACCTTCAGGCGCCCCGCATAAGACCCGTCCGGATCCTCCACCTCGCGCCGCCGCTTGCGGTATTCGGAATGGAAGAGATTGCGCAGGATCGTGAACAGCCAGGCGTTCAGGTTCGTGCCCGGTTCGAACCGGTGCAGATTGGCCAGAGCCCGGAGGAGGGTGTCCTGAACGAGGTCGTCCGCCCTGTCGACCTGACCCGAGAGCGATATGGCGAAGGCGCGGAGGCTGGGAACCGCCGCGAGAAGTGCTTCCCGAAGCTCCGGATCGGGTTCCGGGGTCATTGAGACCCTTCCTTCGCCCCGTTCTTCTTGTCCAGCTGCTCGAGCAGATCCCTGAAACGATCGGGAACGGGCTGCTGCATGAGTTCGTCGTACATGGCGCGGAGCTGGTCGCCGATGCGTTTTTGACTGCCGCTATCGAGCTTGGGATCGGTTGCAAGCTTATCGTTCACGGACGCCTCCAAGGTAGTCCGCGCAAGCTTGTTCCCCTTATCAACCGTCATCTTCGTCCCCTTGCCGCCCTCTATCTTTCAGAGGGATGGCCAACCTTGGCAATATCCATATATTAGTTTTCGAGCAATAACGCTGGTTGCTGCACCCGGTTCCATCCATGGAACTTTCGCAGCTTTGCCACGTTGAATGGACCGTCGGTACAACGAGTCAAAAGCACAGTTAAGGGGAAGCGAATGTCGACAGCGCAGCTTGTCGTCCAGCACTTACCATATCTTCGCCGCTACGCACGCGCTCTCACAGGCAGCCAGATGGCTGGAGACGCCTATGTGGCCGCCACCCTGGAGACCCTCGTCAGCGAGCCCGAGACCATCGGTCCTTCCGGGAACGTCAAGGTGGAGCTCTTCCAGGTCTTCACGCGCATCTGGAATTCTCTGTCGGTGAATGGACGCAGCGAGCAGATCCAGCGCGATCTGCCGGCGGAGGTCCGTCTCGGACAGATCACCCCGCTTCCCCGTCAGGCGTTCCTCCTGTCCTGCCTCGAAGGCTTCGGAGAGGAAGAGGTCGGCCAGATCCTCGACGTGGACACGAAAACCGTTCGTGATCTCGTCGACGAAGCGGGCCGGGAACTGGCGGCCGATATGGCCACGGACATCCTCATCATCGAGGACGAGCCGCTCATCGCCATGGATCTCGAAGCGCTGGTCGAAGGCCTCGGCCACAACGTGACGGGCGTCGCCCGCACGCGCACCGAAGCCGTCAAGCTCGCCTCGGCCAAGCAGCCGGGCCTGATCCTGGCCGATATCCAGCTGGCGGACGGCAGCTCCGGCCTCGACGCGGTCAACGACCTCCTCAAGGCTTTCGAGGTCCCGGTGATCTTCATCACGGCTTATCCCGAGCGCTTCCTGACCGGCGAGCGCCCCGAGCCGGCCTTCCTGATCGCCAAGCCGTTCCAGCCCGCGAACGTCTCGGCCGTCATCAGCCAAGCCCTGTTCTTCCAGCAGAGCGCCCGCCGCCGCGAGCCCCGCGCCGCAACGGCTTAATCCCAAGGCACACTGGATTACCAAGTAATAGCCCGGCCTCTGGCCGGGCTTTTCTTTTATGATGATTGTATTGGGCACAAAAAAGACGGGCTTGAAAGCCCGTCTAAGGTGCCGGCCAATGCACAAGGGGAATGCGGGGAGGACCAGGAGGCCGGTGCTTAAAGAACGCCCTATCGAAAACAAAGGTTCCCAGCTTTTCCCCTCCTTTTTATTCTTCACTCCTTCGATCGGTGACAGGAACATCAAAGATATGGTCGCGTTATTTTTTCGAATTGTTGAGCTGGGATAGCAGGGAGATAGGAATGTTCCGCACACCTGTGGCTTTAGTCGGATTGGCTGGGGCTTTCTTCGTGGCCGGAAGCTTCGCCCCCGCGTCCTTCAACATGTCCCCTCTGGTTCAATCCGAGGCCTTGGCCCTGTCCGGGGGTGTGCTGGCGAAGGGAGATCGAATCGCCGCGCCAGTCTCGGCAAGCGAGCAAACCGCCGTCTCCATTGTGGAACTGGTCGGCGTGTCCAATGCGGCCGTGATCCTGCGCGACCAGAATGGAAAGGTTCTCTACAAGTCTGATCCCCGCACGGGGATCACGACCTTTGCCAGGGACACGGCGCTTCCCGTGCTGACCGTGAAGGACGAGACGGGCGGTTCCGTGGCGCAGCATCCCGTCCGCCGTCGCGAGGGCAACGACACCCCGCAGGAGCAGAAGCCCAAGAGCCGCAATCCCGTCGGCTGCCTGGGCGATGTCAGCCCCCTCGCCAAGGCAAGCTCCAACCGGATGCCGAGCCTCTGCCTGGCGCTGCTGGAACAATCGCTGTCCTGATTCCCGCATCATGATCCGCCACGGCGCGAAGGGGCATGCCAGCCTTCGCATGTTCGCGGCAATCTTTGAGCCCGATTCAGCGCATTCTTCTCCGCGCAGCGTACCGGCTTGAGCACTCGCCCGATCTTCGTTTATCCATCCTTGCTCTCATGGAACAAACTTTCCTCCAACCCAGTTGCCAGTATCGGCGTCTTAGCTGCTGAAATTCTATATTGAGCAGCGTTGAAGAGGGTGGACTTGGAGAGTGAACAAGTATTCATTCTGATTATTTGAATTTAGCTGCTCGATAACATTCTTTTGATCGACCGATTATATTGGGAACGGTCATTAAAGACGTGCGTTACACCCCAGAGCACCTCGGTGCACAACGCGATTCTCAATGCAACATCAGGAGAATAAAACAATGCTGAAGAAGCATATGGCAGCTTGTCTCGTCGTGACGGCTTTCGCGGCTGCACCCGCCCTCGCGCAGACCTCGACCTCTCCGTCGGCTCCGACCGACCGTCCGGCCGCGACGGGTTCCGGCACGACCGGCACCGGCTCGTCGGCCATGCAGCCGGGTTCGGCCGGCTCGTCCACCATGGGTCAATCTTCAGGCCAGTCCCCGACCACGATGGGCCAGAACAAATCGACCACGATGGGCCAGAACAGCGCCTCCGCCGGCCAGTTCATGACGCAGATGCAGGCCAACCAGATCATGGCGTCCGATCTGATCGGAACGCGCGTGGTCAGCGCCAACAATGAATCCATCGGCGACGTCAATGACGTGATCCTTGATCGCAACGGCCAGGTGATGGCTGCGGTCGTCGGCGTGGGTGGCTTCCTCGGCATCGGTGAGAAGAATGTCGCCGTTCCGTTCGACTCGCTCGAATTCATGAGCGCCCAGCAGGCCCAGGCCCTGGACAGCAGCAACAACGGCAACAACGTGAGCGCCACCGGCTCGACTGCGACCGGCAACACGGCCGCGACCGGCACCGGCTCCGCCGCTTCGACCAACACGGCCGCAACCGCGTCCTCGAGCGACCAGAACCAGCCCGAGCGCGTCGTCCTTCGCATGACGAAGGCCGAGCTCCAGGCTGCTCCGACCTTCGACAAGAAGGGCAACGCCGACGCCAACCGCTCGACCACCGGCACCACCGGTGCGGCCGGGACGAGTGGCGCGACGGGCAACACCACCGCTCCGAAGCAGTAAGCGAAACGCCGGGTCCTCCCGAAAACGGCGCCTGGGGAAACCCAGGCGCCTTTTTAGCTTTGAGCAAGGGTAGCGCGATGGTGCGCCCAAAACAAAAGGCGCAGCCGGATGAGCTGCGCCCTGAAGGTGCCGGTCCAAGGGGGCATTCGGACCAGTTGGAGTCAAAACGCCGGATATGCGCCAAGGTTCCGGAAAATGTTCATGCGCCATCGTTCGGGATCGGCCCGACTTTTTGCCGCACGAGGAACTGGGAATAGGCGCATACGTTGCCGTTTCGAGCGCATGAACATCGGTCCTGTCTGGGATCGGACGGATGCCCAATCCGAACGACGCGCTCGGCGGAGGAAACAACAATGACGGCGACGAATGAACTGGACGCGGTGCTCTGCCAGGAAGAGCTGCCGGACGAGTTTTCGCGGCTCACATCGAGTTCGCCTCCGAGGGATCGGCCCTCGGTGGCCTCCATGCTCAGCGGCATCATTCCGATGTACGCGCAGGACGAGGTGACCTGCCCCCTGCTGCTGCGGCGGCATCTGCTGGTTCCCGCCCTGCCTCATGTGGTGCCGACGGCAAGCACCCCGCGCATCTAAGGTTAGTGTTGATGGTTGACGCATTCTCCTCTTCTGCAGCTTCCGGATCGGTCGCCTTCCTGCTCCATCCGAGCATGGTTCCGGTGATCGATGTGTTCCGGTCGCTGAGCAGTCTCGAGGATCAATACGATCTGGCTCTTCTCGACGGGCCGGAGCAGGGGCTCTCGGCCTTCACGCGGCCCGAGACCGCCAAGGCCATCGTGTCCGATGCCTTGCTGCTCGCCTTTTCGATGACAAGGCAACGGGGCAGGCCGTTCCTGCATCGTCCTGTCGGCTCGCGGCATGGAAGCGTGGAGGAATACTGCCTGCTGACGCTGATCGGCTCGTCGCGCAGCGACCCGTCGGAGATTGCCCAGGAGGCTGCCGCGCTGCTGGATATCGCCTCGCGCGATTTCATGGTGTCCCTCGCTGGGGAAATCGTTCGCCAGATGGATCTCGGGACGCTCGTCTTCGAGCGCCCGAGCCTGCCCGAATTCAGGGCGTTGATGGGATACGGCCCCTCCGAGGAAGTGCTCATCGAATCGATGGTGGACAAGGCGGAGTTCAACTTCCGGAAATAGCGGTCCGACAGGATCGGAATGCATGTCTTGCCTGTGAAATCCTGATGGGCCCGGCTGTTCAGCCGCTCTTCCTGCTGTCACGATACAAAACGTCGTCACCTCTCAACCAGGGACATGGGATGCGTATCGTCGGACCCTTAGCGTGAGTCGCATTGCAGCCTTCGCCCTGATGGCTCTCATCTGGGGACTGACGTGGCTGCCCATGAAGGTGGCTTCGGAGGTCGTGCCTCCGATCTTTCTCGCCGCCATGCGCTTCCTGCTGGCCGCGCCGTGCTTTCTTGCGATCGCCATGGCGCAAGGGCTGGCGTTGCGAGCCGAACCATTCAGCCGCATTGCCGCTGCCTCTCTCCTGATCACCACGGGTTGCTACAGTTTTCTCTTCTGGGGCGTCGCGAGAGCGCCGAGCGGCCTGTCGGCCATCGTCAACCTGTCGTTGATGCCCATTTTCCTGGTCATCATAGGCCGGCTCTACGGCCAGGAGCGGATCACCCAGCGGCGCGTCGCCGCGATCGGGCTCGGGATCCTGGGGCTCGTCCTCTTGTTCTCCGGCCGCACGGGTGCGGCTCAGGACGGCGCGGCGTCCGTTCTTGGCCTTGTCGCAGTCGCCATCGGGACGGTTTCCTATGCCTGGGGCTCGGTGATCAGCAGGCCATTGACCCTGTCCATGCCGCCCCTGGTACTCGCCTTCTGGCAGAGCCTGATCGGCGGGATCGCCCTCGTGCCCGTCTCTCTGGTCGTCGAAGGGTACGATCCGGCTCACTTCGCCGGACTTGCGGACGGGCGGGCCATCTTCGGCTTGGCCACCCTGGTGGTGGGAGGGTCCCTGATCGCTTTCTGGATCTATCTGGGCCTCGTGCGCGACTGGGGGGCGTTCCGGGCGGGACTATACGCCTTCGTCAGCCCGGTCATCGCGGTGGCGGTCGGCGTCGCCTATGCGAGCGAACCGTTCGGATGGGCGGAAGCCGTCGGCATGGGGATCATGCTGGCCGCGACGGCCCTGTCCCTGTCGGAACGCAAACCTATGAAAACAACACTTTCCGGTTCAGGCGCCGCAAGTTCTCCGAAGGTAATTGCAAAAGTAAAGGGGCCGACAAGCGGCCCCTAAACCGATGTGGATCAGGAGTAGATTACTCCTGATTGCCGCGGGTGTTGCCCGAGGCCTGACCGCCCTTGCGGCCGGCTTCCGAAGCGAGTTCCCGATCCTGGGAGAAGGAACGCTTCTCGGCTGGAACGCTCTTGCCGCCTTTGCTTGCGATTTCACGCTGCCGGTCAGAATCCATCGACGCGAAGCCACGCTTCGAGGTCGAACCACCTGCCATTTATGCCTCCTTATCAAGGGTGTCCGTGCTTCTTCAACCGCAAGGGGATTCGATGGTTCCGGTTGGTTGGGGTCAACCTTTGCAACAATTTTCAGAAAATATTCAGCTTCCATGAATTGTTAGGCTTAGACTTGGCAATTTCCGCGAACTAAACGTGGCAACAACTTGTCCGTGGGAATAAGAACCCGGAAGGTACTTACCTCGATACCCGCAGCCCTGCGGTGTTCTATTTGCGAATATATCGTCCACAAAGGTATGTAGTTGATCCTCGGCGACATCTGTCGAGGATTTCGACCACGACGGGGCGAATTTCGAGAGATGATTATCCTGCGCGACCGCGATAAAAGGCTTGTCCCAGGCGCCCCTCGATGTGCGCCTCGAAGGACTGATTTCTGAGCCAGAGAGGGTGGGATGACCTACGACGACAACAACGTGTTCGCGAAGATCCTACGCGGGGAGCTCCCGTGCCATAAGGTCTACGAAACGGACCGCATCCTGGCCTTCATGGACGTGATGCCGCGTGGGGACGGGCATGTCCTGGTGATCCCGAAGGCCAAGGCCCGCAACCTGCTCGATGTCGAGCCTGACGATCTGGCGGAACTCGCGAAGGCAGTCCAGATCGTCGGGAAGGCTGCGAAGGAGGCCCTGTCGGCCGACGGCCTGACGATCCAGCAATTCAACGAGAGCGCTGGCGGACAGGTGGTCTTCCACATCCACTTCCATGTGCTCCCCCGGTTCGAGGGCGTGGCCCTGAAACCCCATTCGGGCCAGATGGAAAAGCCCGAAATCCTGGCCGACTTCGCCGCGAAGATCCGGGCGGCGCTGCCGGCCGCGTGATGGCGCGATGCACGATATTAGCGCCGGCTCGGTCGCATCTCTTTACTTCATCACCGGCCTTGTGCCGGTGATTTCGATTGGAAAGGCACAGCGCTTCACAAATCGAGATGGCCCGCACAAGGCCGGCCATGACGTGGTTGCGGGACGCGCCGATTTATTCACGGCGCCTTGGGGCGCCCGGTCGTCACTCCGCCCAGTCGAGGGAGCGGGCGATGGCCTTGTCCCAGACGGCGTTGAGCTGATCGCGGCGGGACGGGGCCATGTCCGGCGTCCAGCGGCGATCGACGGCCCAGTTGCTCACCAGCTCGTCCGTGCCGCTCCAGAAGCCCGTGGCAAGACCGGCCGCATAGGCGGCGCCCAGGGCGGTGGTTTCGATGACCTTGGGGCGCACCACCGGTACGTTCAGGATATCGGCCTGGAACTGCATCAGGAGCTCGTTCACCACCATGCCGCCGTCGGTGCGCAGCTCCTTGACGGCGATCCCGGTGTCCTTGGTCATCGCGTCCAGCACCTCACGGGTCTGGAAGGCCGTGGCTTCGAGCGCCGCACGGGCGATGTGGCCCTTATTGGCGAAGCGGGTGAGGCCGCCGACCAGGCCCCGCGCATGGGCGTTCCAGTGCGGCGCGTAGAGGCCCGAAAAGGCCGGCACGATGGTCACGCCGCCATTGTCCTCCACCTCGCGGGCGAGGGTCTCGATCTCGGTGCTGTTCTGGATCAGGCCCAGATTATCGCGCAGCCATTGCACGAGGGCGCCGGCAATCGCGATGGAGCCCTCCAGGGCATAGACGGTCTTGCCCTGGCCGAAGCGGTAGCCGACGGTAGTGAGTAGGCCGCATTTCGAAGGGTAGGGGGTCTCGCCGGTGTTCATGAGCATGAAGCAGCCGGTGCCGTAGGTGTTCTTGGCCTCGCCCTGCTGAAAGCAGGCCTGCCCCACGAGGGCCGCCTGCTGGTCGCCGAGAATGCCCGCGATGGGAACGCCCGCGAGGCCACCGGTCGCTTCGCCATAGACTTCGCTCGAGGAGCGGATCTGCGGCAGGCAGGCCCTCGGAATGTCGAAGAGGCTCAGGATCTCCTCGTCCCATTCCAGGCTCCTGAGATTCATGAGCTGCGTGCGGCTGGCATTGGTCACATCGGTGATGTGGCAGCCCCCGTCGACGCCGCCCGTCAGGTTCCAGACGAGCCAGGTGTCGATATTGCCGAACAGCACGTCGCCGGCGGCGGCCTTCTCCCGGGCGCCCGGCACGTTGTCGAGCAGCCAGCGCAACTTGAGCCCGGAGAAATAGCTCGCCAGCGGCAGGCCCGTCTTGTGGCGGAGCCGGTCGTAGCCGCCGTCCCGCGCGAATTCCTCCACGATGGAATCGACGCGGGTGTCCTGCCAGACGAGGGCGTTGTGGAGCGGCTTGCCGGTGCGGCGATCCCAGATCAGCGTCGTTTCCCGCTGGTTAGTGATGCCGATGGCCGCGAGGTCCCGGGGCTTCAGGCCCTTCTTGTCCAGCGCCTGGCGGATCACCTCTTGGGTGTTCCGCCAGATCTCGAGCGGATCGTGCTCCACGTGGCCGGCCGCGGGATAGATCTGCTCGTGTTCCTTCTGGCCGACGGAGACGATCGCTCCCGCCTTGTCGAACACGATGAAGCGCGAACTGGTCGTGCCCTGGTCGATGGCGCCGACGTACTGAGCCATGTCCTTCCCCAATGTCATTGCGCTGCGACGGGTGCGGCGTTCTTCTTGGCCAAGTAGGTATCGATCTTGGCCGGAGCGTCAACCGGCACATGCAGCCCGAGTTTCGAGCGCCGCCAGAGGATGTCCTCGGCCGTGCGCGCCCATTCGCGGCGCACGAGATAATCGACTTCCGCGGCCGTCAGGCCGGCGCCGAAATCCTCGCCGAGATCGGCCATGGACTTCGCCGCGCCGAGGAGCTCCTCCATCCGGGTGCCGTAGGCGCGGGCCAGGCGATGAGCGAGGTGCTCGGGCAGGAAGGGCCAACGCTGGCGCACGGTGGCGAAGAAGCGGTCGAAATCCGCGTCCGGCATGTCGCCGCCGGGCATCTTGGCGTTTTCCGTCCAGGCGGGCTTCATATTCGGGAAGAAGGGCTTCAGCTCCTCGAGCGCGTGCTCGGCGAGCTTGCGGAAGGTGGTGATCTTGCCGCCGAAGATCGACAGGACCGGCGCCCGGCCCTGCGGGGCGTCGAGGTCGAACACGTAGTCGCGGGTGACCGCGGAGGCGTTGCTCGAACCGTCGTCGAAGAGCGGGCGCACGCCGGAATAGGTCCAGACCACTTCGGCGGGCGTGACCTGCTTCTTGAAGAAGTGGTTCACGACGTTGCAGAGATACTGGATCTCGTCCTGGCTGATCTCGACCTTCTTGTCCGGCACCGACTCGACCGGGATGTCCGTGGTGCCGATCAGGGTGAACTTCTCCTGATAGGGGATCGCGAAGACGATGCGCTTGTCCGTATTCTGGAGGATGAAGGCTTCCTTGGTGTCGAAGAGTTTCGGCACCACGATGTGGCTGCCCTTCACGAGGCGCACGTTCTTGGTGGTGTTGAGACCGAGCTTGGCGTTGAGCACGTCGGCCACGAAAGGACCGCCCGCATTGACGATGACCTTCGCCCGGATCTCCTGGGTCTCTCCCGTCGTCACGTTCTGCAGGGTGGCCACCCAGGTGTCGCCGTCCCGGTGGGCGGAGACGAGCTTGGTGCGGACCCGGATGTCGGCGCCCTTCTCGAAAGCGTCGATGGCGTTGAGGGCCACCATGCGGCTGTCCTCGACCCAGCAGTCGGAATAGACGAAGGCGGTGTCGAAACCGGGCTTCAGGGCCTGGCCGGCCGGGTGCCGGGTGAGCTTGATCCCTTCCGTTCCCGGCAGCTTCTTGCGCGGCGCGAGGTGGTCGTACATGAACAGGCCGAGGCGCACGAACCAGGCCGGGCGGATGCCCTTCTCGTGGGGCAGGATGAAGCGCAGGGGCCAGATGATGTGCGGTGCGGAGTTAAGAAGGCGCTCGCGTTCGAAGAGCGCCTCGCGCACCAGCCGGAATTCGTAATATTCCAGGTAGCGCAGGCCGCCATGGATCAGCTTCGTCGAGGCCGAGGAGGTGTAGCCAGCCAGATCGCCCTGCTCGCAGAGCACGACCGAAAGGCCCCGTCCCACCGCGTCGCGCGCGATGCCCGCGCCGTTGATGCCGCCGCCTACAATCAGAAGATCAGTCACTGTCGTCACGAAACGCGTCTTTCTTCAAAACCAAGCCATTCTAATGCTCAGCAAATGAGTTCTTTAGCCGCCTAAGGCAAGTGAATTCTCCGGCTTTTCATGAGACTTTTGAAACACAAGCACAAGCACGAAGAAGCCGAGCGCGAGGAGGGACATCCCTAAGCAGAGGACGATGACGGCCGTGTAACCGCCCCACCAGGCCCAGAGCGCCCCGAAAATGAACGGGGCGGCCGCCGTGGTGAGGCGAACGGGCATGGCGATCATCCCCTGGACCGTGCCGTAGCTCTCGCGGCCGAACAGCTCGGACGGGAGCAGGGCGCGCACGATGGTCATCATCCCGTTCGAGGCCCCGAACAGCACGGCGAAGACCACGACCAGCCAGAAGCCTGCCGGAGTGAAGGGAAGGATGGCGAAGGCGAGGGCTCCTAAGGTCAGCACGATGATGCCGAGGCCCTTCATGCCGAAGGCGCGCTCCCCGAACGCCATGCCGAACCGGCCCGCGACCTGGGCCGGCCCGATGAGGGAGAAGGCGAACACGGCCATCTCCAGCGTAAATCCCTTCTCGACGAGAAGCGGAATCAGGTGGATCGGCAGGCCTGCGGCGATCACCCCCTGCAGAACCGAGGAGGCGACGAAGCACCAGAAGGAGGCACGCCGGAGAACCCATCGGGCATTGGCGGGAGGGGGATGACTTTGTCCGCCATCGGCATGGAGCGGTTTCCTCGGCGGCGCGCGTGGGATCATCAGCGCATGCAGGGCCGCGCAGACGAAGACGTTGAACCCGGCCAGGACCAGGAGGGCGCTCCGCCAGCCCAGATGCTCGATCAGCACATGGGTGAGGGGAATGAAGACCGTGCTGGCGAAGCCGCCGACCAGGGTCATGAAGGTGATCCCCCGGCGCGCCATGAAGCCGAGCCTGCGGGTCAGGACCGCGAAGCCCGGCTCGTAGAACACCGTGCTCATGGTGATGCCCATGCCGATCCAGATCAGCACGAAGGCGACGTAGCTCCCGACCCAGGACCAGAACACCAGGAGCAGCCCGGCGAGGAGGGAGCCGCCGGTCATTACCGCGCGGCCATAGCCGAGGTCGATGAGCCGCCCCACGGGCACGGCGCAGAAGGCCGAGGTTCCTAACGCAAGGGAATAAGCGGCCATCATCTCCGACTTGCCCCAGCCGAGCTCCTGGCCCATCGGATCGACGAACAGGGCGAAGGCGTAGAAAATCGTGCCGTAGGAGATCAGCACGTTCAGCGAGAGAGCGGAAACGAAGGCCCATGGCATGCGGGTGGGGGCGGACATGGGTCTATTCTTATGCCTGTCGGGATACGCATGTCAGCCCTAGAGGTTGACGGATTGGGCGTAAACCTCCATATGCACATCAGGCGACGGCGTCCGGCAATCGGAACGCTTGAGCGGGACTGCGTGACGGATATTCGCGAAACGGCGAAAACCCCGGTCCCCTTCTTCAATCGCTCAACCATACGACGGCCCCATCACGCGGGCTCTCGCCTCAAGAGCCCTGAAGCGCCTTTGCTTTAAGCCGAACCTGCTTTGCGGCTCACCGCATCCGTTCGAAAGATCATCGACTTTGACACTCTTCACCGATTTCGGATTGGCCCAGCCGATCCTGAAGGCCCTGTCTGCCGAAGGCTACGAGAAGCCCACGCCGATCCAGGCCCAGACCATTCCCTATGCCATGGAAGGCCGTGACGTCTGCGGCATCGCCCAGACCGGCACTGGCAAGACGGCCGCCTTCGCGCTGCCGATCCTGCATCGCCTGGACGCGAACCCGAAGCCGCGCAAGCCGAAGAGCCCGCGTGTCCTCGTGCTCAGCCCGACCCGTGAGCTGTCCGGCCAGATCGCCGACAGCTTCAAGGCTTATGGCCGCAACCTGCGCCTTTCCACCGAGGTGGTGTTTGGCGGCGTCACCATCTCCCGCCAGGAGAAGGCGCTGGCTCAGGGCGTCGACGTGCTCGTCGCCACGCCCGGCCGCCTGATCGACCTCGTGGACCGCCGGGCCCTGTCCCTGCGTGACATCGAGATTCTCGTCCTCGACGAGGCCGATCAGATGCTCGACCTCGGCTTCATCCATGCGCTGAAGCGCATCGTGACCCTGCTGCCGAAGGACCGCCAGAGCCTGTTCTTCTCGGCCACCATGCCGAAGACGATCTCGACGCTGGCGGATTCCTTCCTGCGCGATCCCGCCCACGTGGCCGTCACCCCGGTGGCGACGACCGCCGAGCGCGTCGAGCAGAGCGTGATCTTCGTGCAGACCGGCCGCAAGCAGGTTCTGCTCGAGACGCTCCTGCGCGATCCGTCCATCGACCGCGTCCTCGTCTTCACCCGCACCAAGCACGGGGCGGACAAGGTGGTGCGCGGCCTCGACAAGGCCGGCATCGCGGGTGCCGCCATTCACGGCAACAAGTCCCAGCCGCAGCGCGAGCGTGCGCTGGCGGGCTTCCGTGACGGTTCCTGCCGGGTGCTCGTGGCGACGGATATCGCCGCGCGCGGCATCGACGTCGAAGGCGTGAGCCACGTCATCAACTACGACCTGCCGAACGTGCCGGAATCCTACGTCCACCGCATCGGCCGCACGGCCCGCGCCGGGGCAACCGGCCTCGCGATCTCGTTCTGCAACGACGAAGAAAAGGCCTACCTGAAGGACATCGAGAAGCTGACCCGCCTCAAGGTTCCGGTCATGCCTCTCCCGGAAGGGTTGCCCGCTGCTCCTGCCGCTTCCGAGACCTCCGAGCGCCGCGAGCCGCAGCGCGGTCGTCCGGCTCCCCATGCCCGCGGGCACCAGGGCCACGGCCAGCCGCGCAGTGCCGATCCGAACGCGGATCGCGGTCCCAAGCGTCGTCGCGGCCGCAGCGGCAAGCCGGGCGGCAACGCCCAGCCGCAGGGCGGCCAGCCGGCCTCCGGCAACCAGCAGCGGCCCGCCCAGGCCCCGCGCTCGGCCCAGGGACAGCGTCCCGCGCAGGCACAGCGGACCCCGCAGGGCCAGCGCCCGGCTGCGCAAGGAAAGCCCGCATCCGCCCGTCAGGACGGACGCCGGGACGGGGCCCAGGTGGCCTGGCTCGAAAAGAGCCCCCGCCGCCGCTAAGGCACAATGATCGGAAAAGGCGCCTTCGGGCGCCTTTTTCATGAGGAGCCGCAACGGCATTCCCTCCCCACAAGGGGGAGGAGAGTTCCCGCGCCAGTCTCGTCAACATGCAGTTCTTCGTGGCATAGCAACTGCTCCTTCTCCCACTCTCCACGGAGACGTCACCCGATGGCCAAACGGGCCGGAAGCGCCGACCTGCCGCTCCATAGCGGCCACGTGCCGAAATGGCTGGCCGACCGGATGACGCGTCTCGGCGGCGTGGTGAGCGAGGCCATCGTGCATCATTACGGGCGCGCCGAGCTGCTGCGCCGGCTGGCCCATCCGTTCTGGTTCCAGTCGTTCGGGGCCGTGATGGGGATGGACTGGCATTCCTCCGGGATCACCACCAGCGTCATCGGGGCCCTGAAGCGCGGGCTGACGCCCCTGTCGAAGGAGCTCGGGATCCATGTCTGCGGCGGACGGGGAAAGCACTCCCGGCAGACGCCCCATGAGCTGATCGCCATCGGCGACCGCGTCGGCTTCGACGGTGCGGCCCTGGCCAATGCCAGCCGCCTGGTGGCGAAGGTCGACAGCGCGGCGATCCAGGACGGGTTCGACCTGTATCTCCACGGTTTCATCGTCACGGATGACGGCAAGTGGGCGGTGGTCCAGCAGGGGATGAACGACGTGAGCCGTCAGGCCCGCCGCTATCACTGGCTGTCGGAGGATCTCGAAAGCTTCGTCGACGAGCCGCATGCCGCCATCGACGGCAAAGGGCAAGGCACCATCGTCAACCTTACCGACCGGCGGGCGGAAGCCTCCCGGAAGGCGCAGATCGCCATCCTGGATAATCTCGGACCCGACAACATCGCCCGCAAGTTCCTGGCTCTGGAAGAGCGTGAGGCCGAGGCCGCTCCTGCGCCCAGCGCGCAGCCTCTGCTGCCGCACCTCGTCATGCCGGAGCATCACGACGTTCGCGCCAAGGACGTGGTGCTGCGGCGGCTGCACGGGACCCTCGCGGCGGCCGCCGACCGGGGACCGGCGGATTTCCCGGACCTGCTGATGACGCCCGGAGTCGGCCCGCGGACCGTGCAGGCGCTCGCCATGGTGGCGGAGGTCGTCCACGGCACGCCTTGCCGCTTCAGCGACCCCGCCCGCTTCTCCTTCGCCCATGGCGGCAAGGACCGGCATCCCTATCCGGTGCCGGTGCGGGTCTACGACGAGACCATCCGCGTGCTGAAATCGGCCGTCCAGAAGGCGAAGCTCGGGCAGCAGGAGGAGCTCTTCGCGCTCAAGCGCCTGGATGATCAGGCCCGTGAGCTCGAGCGCCACGCCATCGGCCCCACGGTGGAGGAGCATATTGCGCGGGAGCGCGCCACATCGCATTCCTACGGCGGCCGCTCCGTCTTCGGAGACGAGCCGCCGCCGGACGAGACCATTTAAACCACCGGACGTAAATCGAAGTCACGTCCGATGGTTTAAACTTTCAGGTTTGCGCATCTTTTCACGCAAAATCGGTTCCCACTTTTGCGTTGGATGCTTTAGCGCTGGGCTTTCTGAAGAAGGCTCTTGTCCAGCATCACATGGACGCCCTTGTTGCCGTTGACCACCTGGGTGATGCGCAGGTCGGCCGCGAGGCTGCACAGGGCATAGGCTTCCGCCTTGGTGATGCCGGTGCGGGCGACGATCAGGTCGATCATGTCGCGCAGCGCGATGACGACGCAATCGTCGAGATCCGGATCGAACGCCATGGTCATCACATGGGTCGGCGTCTCGGCCATGGGCCAGGTGAGATGCATGTCCTCGCGCAGGTGCAGCTCGAAGGTGCCGATCAGGCCGGTCTCGATCGCCGTGACGCAGACCTCGCCGTCGCCCTGGACGCCATGCCCGTCGCCGACCGAGAACAGGGCGCCGTCGTGATGGATCGGCAGGTAGAGAGTTGTGCCGGCCACGAGTTCCTTGTTGTCGAGATTGCCGCCGTTGCGGCGCGGCGGCAGGGTGCTCAAGCTGCCCCAGGCGGCGGGAGGCGCCACCGCCATCACGCCGAAGAACGGCCGGAGGGGCAGCTCGAGGCCCCATGGCAACCGGCCGGTCATCCGCTCGCGGTCGAGCGGGATGGTCATGGCGTGTATCTCGTCGAAATCGTCCGGGAGGGCACCTTTCTGTGGGGCTGAATAGGTGAAGCCCCAATCGTAATGCAGCGCGATGTCCTTGATGCGGACTTCGAGAACATGACCGGCCTTGGCTGCCCGCACCGCGACCGGGCCGGTGCAGATGTGGCCCGGCAGTTTCGGCGTGTGAGCCGCATGAATGTCCGGCAGGGCCTGTGGAATCACGAAGGGGGCCTTCGGCATCGCCTCCGGACCGCCCGACACGGTCGAGATCGTGACCGTGTCGCCGGAATCGATCGTCAGCAGCGGCTTCAGATTTGCGTCGAAATAGCCCCAGTGAATGGTCTCCGGGGAAGCATCAATCCGGTAATCGGTCACGAACGCCTCTATGTCGATGGAAGGGTATGAGCAGAAGAGTCTCACGTGCCGCCATTCAGCAGGGCAACAGCTCACCTGTCCATCAGATCCTCTTAGTCATTTTGACTGAGCCTTTGAGCGATTGCGGTCAGGACCGCATCTCCCTCGGATGAACTGGAAATCAGGCAGGGATCATCCCACTCGTAATAATAAGTAAAATCGGCATTGCCGATGGTGACAGTTGCAGAGACGGCGTACTCGTTCAGTTGCCGAGGTTCACCGAACAACTCACGGATAGCGGCCTGGATGAAAGGCGCATCCTCAGAACGAAACTCCAGCGAGTAGTGCCCACTGCCGAGGCGAAGCAAAGATACCACTCTGTCCGATCCTAATGATACGGGTCCGCCGCGTCGCGCAGCCCGTCGCCCATGAAGTTGAAGGCCAGCACCACGATCACCACGGGCACCATCGGGAAGAGCAGCCAGGGGTGGAGCTGCACGGCCGCGAGGTTCTGCGCCTCGTTGAGCAGCACTCCCCAGCTCGTCACGGGCGGGCGCAGGCCCAGGCCGAGGAACGAGAGGGCGGTCTCGCCGAGGATCATGGACGGGATCGAAAGCGTCGCCGAGGCGATCAGGTGGCTCATGAAGTTCGGGATGAGGTGGCGTGCGATGATCCGCTGCTTGGAGGCGCCCATCAGCTCCGCGGCCTTCACGAAATCCTCCTCGCGCAGCGACAGCAGCTTGGAGCGCACGGCGCGCGCGAGCCCCGGCCAGTCGAGCAGGCCGAGGATGATGGTGATGCCGAAGAACACCAGGATCGGGCTCCAGTTCGCCGGCAGCGCGGCGGAGAGCGCCAGCCACAGGGGCAGTTCCGGCAGGGAACGCAGGATCTCGATCATGCGCTGGATCACGTGATCGACCCAGCCGCCGAGATACCCGGCGAGCCCGCCGAAGAAGAGGCCGAGCGCGAACGAGACGGCGATGCCGACGATGCCGATGGTGAGCGAGATTCGCGCGCCGTAGATGATGCGCGAGAGCAGGTCGCGCCCGAGCCGGTCGGTGCCGAGCAGGAACATCGTGCCGCCTTCCGGCGGGCAGACCAGATGGAAGTTCATCTCCCATAGGCCCCAGAACTGGTAGGCATCGCCCCGGCACAGGAAGCGGATGGGCTGCGGCTTCGATTTGTCGGGCGTGTAGACGCGCCGGAAGCTCTCCAGGTCGAAGCTGTAATTGTAAGAATAGGTATGAGGTCCGACAAACCGACCTTCATGCATCAGGTGGACGGCCTGCGGCGGCGCGTAGAGGAAGTCGCCGTGGCGCTTGGTCTGGTTGTAGGGGGCGACGATCTCCACGAAGGGCACGAGGAGATAGAAGGCGAGCAGCACGAAGGCGGCCGCCACCGCCACCTTGTGGCGGCGGAACTTCCACCACATCAGCTGCCAGGACGAGGCCCGGTAGAAGCTCTCGCTTTCGGCGCCGACCGGTTCAGTCTTGCCCGGATCGAAGGGGGCGGGATCGACGTAATGGTGCTTGGAGGGAAGAGCCGTGTTCATCGTCCGCCTCCCATCCGGATCCGCGGATCGAGCCAGGCCAGCAGAAGGTCGGAGATCAGCATGCCGACGACCGTCAGCAAGGCGACGAACATCAGGATGAAGCCGGCGAGGAACTGATCCTGGCTCTTGAGCGCGCTCAGCAGGATCGGGCCGACGGTCGGAAGGCTCAGGACCAGGGAGACCAGGACGGACCCGGAGACCAGATGCGGCAGCAGGTTGCCGATATCGGCGATGAAGGGGTTGAGCGACATGCGGAAGGGATATTTCAGGAGGGCTCTCGTGGGATCGAGGCCCTTCGCCTTCGCGGTCACGTAGTATTGCTTGCCGAGTTCGTCGAGCAGGTTCGCGCGCATGCGCCGGATCATGGCCGCCGTTCCGCCGAGGCCGATCACGACGGTCGGCACCACCAGATGCGAGAGCAGGGACTGCGTCTTCGCCCAGGTCCAGGGCTCGCCCGCATATTGCGCGTCGTAGAGCCCGCCGATGGAAATGCCGAACCAGCGGTTCATGTAATAGAGCATGATCAGCGCGAGCAGGAAGCTCGGGGTCGCAAGCCCGATATAGCCGATGAAGGTAGCGAGATAGTCGCCGACGGAATATTGCCGCGTCGCCGAATAGATCGCGATGGGAATCGACACCACGTGGATGAAGATCACGACCGCGAGGTTGACGAGAAGGGTCAGCCACAGGGCGTCGCCGATCACGTCCACCACCGGCTTGTCGTATTCGAAGGACCAGCCCCAATCGCCCTGCAAAAGGCCCGAAAAGCCATTCGGCCCGGGCATCACGCCGATCCAGACCAGGTATTGCTGCCAGGCGGGCTTATCGAGCCCATATTGCTTGATGAGGAATTCCGCTTTCGCGATGGAGGCGGATTCCCCCTGCGCCCTCAGCTCGGCGATCTGGTTGCTCAGGAAGTCGCCCGGCGGCAGCTTGATGATGAAAAAGACCAAGGCCGAAATGATCAGCAGGGTCACCGCCATGGTGACGAAGCGACGCAACAGGAAACGGATCATCGACGGGCCTCTTTGCGGGCGGCTTTGTTCCAGTGGATTTCATCCAGGCGATAGATGCCCAGCATGGCCGTCGGCTCCCAGCTGTAGAGCTCCTTGGCCGGTAGCCCCTCGAGACCGTTGCGGACGACGATGGGTTGCAGCGCGCCGGAGATGGTGCCGATGGCCCATTGGTTCTCCGCATGATTGCGCAGCATCTCGCTCCAGACGTTCCGCTGAACCTCCCGATTTCCGGTGCTCATCCAGGTCTCATAGAGCTCGAGCAGGCGCTGGGCTTCGGGAATGTCGACCTGCTCGCCGTTCTTGCCCTTGGTCTCTACGTGCTGCCCCCATTTCGGCCAGGTGTAATTGTCCTGGCGCATGGGGGCGAGCTCCGTCGGCGGCATGATGGCCGTGGGAATCGCGTTGTCGAGGCCGGGCGCGGCCACCATGACCGTCAGCCCGGCATAGGAGCGGTTGCGCAGCACCGTGCGGTCCTGCGGCTTCACGAAGAGCCTCACGCCGATCTCGCGCCAGAATTCGCCGATCAGGGTCAGGCCGTCGACCACGAGGCTGCTCTCGCCGTCGGTCTCGACGATGATTTCCAGCTCGCGCCCGTCGGGGAGCAGGCGAATGCCGGCGCCGTTGCGCTTCGTCAGGCCGATCTCGTCGAGGAGGCGCGAGGCCTCGGCCGGATCGTAACCGGCATTCATCGTGCGCAGCTCCTCCTTGAACAGCGGGCTTTCCGACACGATGGTGTTGTTGCCCTCGGTGCCGAGCCCGAAGAGCAGCGCATTGTTCAGAGTCTTGCGGTCGATGCCGAGCGAAAGGGCGCGGCGGAAGCGGACGTCCCGGTTCAGCTGGCGCCAGACCGGATCCACCGTGTTCAGGTTGGGATAGAGCGCAAGCTCGGTGCCCCGGGCATAGGGCCAGAGCAGGGTCTTGTAGCCTTTCGCCTTCTCGCCTTCCTTCAGGACCGGGATGTCGCTCATGGACAGGCCGCGGAACAGGAGGTCGACCTCGCCCGCATTGGCCTTGGCGGCAAAGAGGCCGGGGGCCGACACGTCCATGATGAGCCGGTCCACGTAAGGCAGCTGCTGCCCCTGGCTGTCGACACGGTGGTAGTAGGGATTGCGCTCGAAGATGAAGCGGTTGGCCGGGGCCGCATTCATCACGCGCCAGGCCATGAGGGTGGGCAGAGCCGGGTTGGTCTGCTCCTTCATGTCGTCCATGCGGTTGTGCAGGGCCGCCCAGGATTTCAGCTTCTGCTGCTTCGCCTTCTCGTCGAGAGCGGCCTTGTCGGCGTATTTGGCGTGGAACTGCTTAAGATAGGCGGAAGCCCGGTAGATGCCGGGATCGAGCGGGCCCGCCAGTTGCGGCAGGAAGCGCGGATTGGGCTTGTCCCAGGTGTAGCGCACCGTCCGCTCGTCGAGGACCTCGAAGCGCGGGGGCTTGCCGTCCACCATCATGAATTCCGGCGGCCCGGCCGGCGAGAGGTCCTGGTTCTGGGCCACGTCCTCCCAGTAATAGCGGAAATCCTCCGCCGTGAACGGAGAGCCGTCCGACCAGCGGTGCCCTTCACGGAGTGTGAACGTGAAGACCCGATCGTCCTCGTTCTCGTACTTCTCCAGGAGATCCGGCTGAAGCTGGAGATCCTGGTCGTAGCCGACGAGGCGGGTATAGGCGAAGGTCGAGATGTAGCGGATGTCGCGAGGCCGCGGCACCAGGGTTACGACGTCACCGCCGTACTGGCCGGCGGAATTGACCACGATCGGGGATTTCGGGAGCCGTTCCGCCAGAGGCGGCAGCTTCTTGTCCTTCACCTGTTCGGCAAGGAACGGGGCGTCCTTGAAATCCTGTCCCATGGCGGGTAGCGCGAGCAATCCGAGCGCGACGGCAAGGGCGAGCTTCTGTGTTCTGGCTTTGAGCAGCATCACGCAGCCTCCCGGGCTGTCAGGTGCCCCACGCGAACCTTGTGGCCTGGTTCGATCTCTTTCATCACGCCGAATTCTCCGGGCGCGATGCGGAAAGGCTCGGGCCATTCCGACGGCTGCGAGAAGCGGCCGCTCCGCAGCTTGGCGAAGTCCAGCGGCCGGTCGATGTCCGGATCCGGCACGGCGGCGAGCAGGGCCTGCGTGTAGGGGTGGACCGGGTTGCGGAAGAGGGAGGATTTCGGCGCCTCCTCGACGATGTAGCCCCGGCACATGACCGCGATCGTATCGGCGATGTAGTCCACGACCGCGAGATTGTGGGACACGAAGAGATAGGACAATCCGAGAGCCGATTGCAGGTCCTTGAGCAGGTTGAGGACCTGTGCCTGCACGGACACGTCCAAGGCGGAAACCGGTTCGTCGCAGAGCAGCACGCGCGGCTCGAGCGCGAGCGCCCGCGCGATGCCGAGGCGCTGGCGCTGCCCGCCGGAGAAGGAATGCGGATAGCGCCTCAGCGCGCGGTGATCGAGCCCCACCATGTCGAGGAGCTGCTTCACCCGTGCATAGCGCTCGTCAGAGGTGCCGATGTTGTAGATGCGCAGGGGCTCGGTCAGAAGCTCATACACCGTCATGCGCGGGTTGAGGGACGAGAACGGGTCCTGGAAGATGAACTGCACCGAGCGGCGATAGGTGGTCAGCGCATCGCCTTCCAGCTTGTGCACGTCCTTCGGCCCCGTGCCGTCGTCGAACAGCACCCGGCCCGAATTCGGCGTGAGCGCGCGCATGATCATCTTGGACACGGTGGTCTTGCCGCATCCGGATTCGCCCACGAGGCCCAGGGTCTTGCCGATGGGAAGCGACAGGTCGACCTCGCTGACCGCGCGGATCTCCTGGGTGTTGCCTGAGAACCAGCCCGACCGGAGCGTGAAGCATTTCGTGAGGTGCTCGGCCTTCAGGATCGGCCCCTTCGGCTGAATCCGCTCCGGGGCCGCGGCCGACGTGAGCGTCGCGCTCGTGACTTCGCGGATCGGCGTCAGGCGCTCGTTCTCCGCCATGGCGAAGCGCGGAACGGCGCGCATGAGCGCCTGAAGATAGGGGTGTTGCGCGTTGCGGAAGATGTTCTCGCGGGAGCCGGCCTCCATGACTCTCCCGCGATACATCACTACCACCTCGTCGGCCACGTTGGCGACGACGCCCAGGTCGTGCGTGATGAGCAGGACCGACATGCCGGTCTCGCCCTGAAGCTCCTTGATCAGGTCCAGGATCTGCGCCTGCGTGGTCACGTCGAGAGCCGTCGTGGGCTCGTCGGCGATCAGGAGGACAGGGCGCGTGATGAGCGCCATGGCGATCATGGCGCGCTGGCGCAGGCCCCCGGAGAGCTCGAACGGGTAGCTCTTCAGAGCCCGCTTCGGATCGGGGAAGCCGACCCGGGCCAGCACCTCCATAGTCCGCTGGTTCGCCGCAGCCTGATCCACGTCCGAGTGGATCATCAGCGCCTCGGAGATCTGGTTGCCGATGGTGTGGAGCGGCGACAGGGACGTCATCGGCTCCTGGAAGATCATGGCGATGCGCCCGCCGCGCAGGGCATGCATGGCGTCGCTTTCCGGCTGCAGGGCGGCGATGTCGATGGCGGCGCCATTCGCAGGATCGTTGAACACGATGGAGCCGCCGGTGATGCGGGCCTTCTTCGACAGGATCTGGAGGATGGCTTGTGCCGTCACCGATTTGCCCGATCCGGACTCGCCGACGAGCGCCACTGTCTTGCCTTTCGGGATGTCGAACGTCAGCCCATCGACGGCCCGGAAATTTCCGGCATCGGTGTTGAAGTCAACTGTCAGCTGGCGAACCGACAGGAGTGGCGCTTCCATATGCTCCTCCAGGAACTTATGAGCATAACGCATCAGATCCCATTAGATCTCAATTGTGATCTTGTTTCCAACGTGAAACACGCATCGGGGCACAGAAAACCTATGCCCCGCGCGGCAAGGCGGGCGATAAGCCTTTCGCATAACGCCCAGATGACGTCGTCATGAACGAGATGATGCGTCAGGAACCCGATCGGTTCCTGGGCGTCCGCTTTGCCGGCGACCCGCCGCTCGACTGCTCCGGCAAGAGCGGCCACGATCAGGGCCGGGTCGGCGAGGCTCCGGGTGCCGTGCCAGTCGATCGGATCCACATGGGTGTTGACCTGAACGAGGCCCGGCACGGGCTGGACGCTCGTCCTGTCGGTGAACGTGGACAAACTCCGAAAGCCCAGCTCCGACAGGCGCGGGACGAGATCGCGGGAGATCCGGTTCCAGGGCGGCACGAAGACCGGCAGGAGCCTCGGTCCGAGGCTCTCCCGCGCCACGTGCAGTGCCCGCTCCGCTTCCGTCGCCATGTGCTCCAGGGGACGGTGAGGACCGAATTCGGCCCTCTTCTCACCGGCGGACGCATGGTCGGCATGGCTCCAGCCATGCACGAGAGCGAAGACCTTCGGCTCTTCCGCCAGCCGCCTGGCGAGCGAGGCCTCGATGCCGCTCGGAATGGCCGCGAGGCCGATCCCTGCGGCGTAGCGGCGGGCGAGGCCGAGAAGCCGGTCGAGGGCGGGCGTATCGGCCACCGCATCGTCGTCGCGCCACCAGAAACGGATGGGGACGCCCTGATCCATGGCTTGGTCCAGCGCCCGGTCGAGGGGCGACCAATCGATTTTCCGGTGGAGCGCCGGGGCGGACGACACGAGGTTTTCGACTGCGGCGACGGTTCGCACGGCTCCGTCCAGGGCGATGGCTGGAGCCGGGGAGGGTGGGCGCGCCAATCCGCGCCGGACGGCACCCTCCAGGCTCTGCACCGAAAGCTCCGCCTCGGGCACCATCTCGGCGAGGCCCAGCGCGGCCAGGCGCTCCGCGCGCAGACGCTGCTCGGTTTCGTGGCCCGCTTCGAACGGGACGAGTATCGAGGGTACGCCGCAGCGCAGGAGATCGACGACCGTGTTGTACCCGGCTTGGCTCACGGAAAGTTCCGCTCCGGAGAGAAGAGCCCGGAAATCAGGCCGCGCCCGCTCAACGGTGACGTGAGCCGGCGCACTCGCCTGAAGGTCCAGGAACTCCGCTTCCGCCACACCCCTGCCGACGAGGATGCGCCAGGGCCGATCCGCGATGGTCCGCGCGGCCGCGAGGGACGCGCGGTAGAGAGG
This sequence comes from Microvirga sp. Mcv34, assembly GCF_024519725.1. Lineage (GTDB taxonomy): Bacteria > Pseudomonadota > Alphaproteobacteria > Rhizobiales > Beijerinckiaceae > Microvirga. The sequence continues at coordinate 52,015 of NZ_JALJRK010000003.1, forward strand.
CAGGCCCGCCGCGCTCGACCCGCCGGAGACGATGATCCCATGCCGGTGAACCGCCGGCATGGGAGTTTCGTTCTCGTCCACGTAGCCCGTATAGCGAATGAGGGGCCTGATCCGTTCGTCCACCGGCCACGACGCCTCCAACGGCGCGAGCGTTGGATCGCCATGGACGAGGACGGCATCGTAATCGCGCAGCACGCGCTCATGGGTTTCCGCGAGGCGCGACGCCTTGGAGGAGGGGACCAGAATGTCCCGGATCGAGGACAGAACCAGCGGACGCGGGCTCATGTGGCGCGCCGCATCGAGCAGAGCGGAGAATTCATCCGCCAGGACACGGCGGCCGAACGGAAAAAGCTCGGTGATCAGGATGTCAGGCCGGGCGGCTTCCAGGGTTTCGAGCAGGAGGGCGCGGCGCTTGTCGAAATAGGCCTGGTCGACGGGCGCGAGATCCTCGCCGAGCAGCGTCTTGAAATCCGTACCGACGGTCCGCACGGGCGGCAGCTGAACGAAGGTGACGCTCTCCGGGACGGCCGCGCGGGCAGGGGTGCCGCCCGAGACGAGCGTCGTCGCATGTCCCTTCCGCGCAAAAGCCCGCGCCAGAGCGGAGGCCCTGGTGAGATGGCCCGCTCCCAGAAGATGTGTGACGGCGATCAGAACGCGTAAACTCATTTTTGCACTCTACCCCGTCAGTACTTGCAGCGCATTGCGCAAGCGCAATGCGGCGTGACCGAGGTCGCGTTCCTGTTCGACGAAACGGGATGCGTCGGCTCCGAAGGTCTCAAGCCTTTCACGGTCCTGCAGGAGGCCGCTCATGGCCTCGGCGAAAGCCGTGACATCGCCGGGTGGCGTCAACAATCCGGTCGCACCGTCCCGCACTACGCTTGCGACGCCGCCATAGGCGCCCGCAACCACCGCGCAGCCGAGGGCCTGTGCCTCCAGCAGCACCATCCCGTAGGCCTCGTTGACGGCGGGCCAGACGAAGAGATCGGCCGCTCGATAGAAGGCTGCCAGATCGGCCTTGCTCTCGACCTGTCCGTGGAACCGCACCCGGTTTTGCATGGGGGAGAACAGCCGCGCGATCTCGTCCCGCGCTTCGCCGTCTCCGACGATATCGAGGGTCCAGGGCAGGTGCGGGAGCCGCTCGAGGGCGGCCGCGAGAATGCGATAGGAGGCGAGCTTGTCGCCTTCCCGCATCATGGCCACCGTGAGCAGGCGCGGTTCCAGCGCCCGCGGAGGGCGGGTGTTCGACAGGGGCCATTCGGCCAGATCCAGGAACGGCGGCAGGTCCACGAGAATCTGGTGCGATGGCCTCGCGGCCTCCAAGGCCTCCCGGTCATGGGCCGTCATGCCGAAGATCACATCGGCCCGGTCGAGCGCCGCCTGCGCGCCTTCATGCCCGAGAGCCCATGGGCCGTGGGCGCGCTTGGATGCGCGCGATCCTTCCGCAATGGCATAGGGGATGCCGAGCGCCCCGGCGACGTGCGGGCCGATCCAGTCCGGCGCCTTGTAATAAACGTGGTAGGTGAACCACAGGCAGGGGCGGTCCGCCTCGGGCAGCGCCCTGTAATGCGCGACGAGGCTTTCGGCTTCATCGAGCGATTGCCGTCGGACGTCTTCCTGGCGCTGCCTGTCGCCTACCTTGTCGAGGGTTCGCACTTCGCTCGCGAGACGAGGCGAGAAGCCGGCCCGGTCGAGCGCCTTCATCAGCAGTCGGGCCATGGTGCGGTCGCCCGACGGGAGAGGATGGTTCGGGCTCTTCAAGGGGGCATAGAACGCGACTGGCCTCGAATTCGTCACACGCGCTCCGGTTCTGTCCTGGCGTTGTCCGTCACGGCCCGGAGACGATCCTCCAGCACGTCGATCCCGCCTTCCATGGAGAAGTCCCGCCGCAGGCGCGCGAAAGCGGCGGCGCCGAGCGCTTCTCGCTGCGCCGGGTCGCGGGCCAGGAGGTTGAGCGCGTTGGACAGGGCCGCCCAATCGGCCGGCGGCACGAGCACGCCTTCCACGTCGTTGCGGATGAATTCCGGGATGCCGGCGAAGTCCGTCGCGACGATGGCGAGCCCTTGGCTCGCCGCTTCCATGATGACGTTGGGAAGGCCGTCACGGTCGCCCGATTTCGCTTCCTTGGACGGCAGGACGAAGAGGTCCGCCTCGCGCAGGAGCGCGACGATATCGGGCTGCGCCTTGGAGCCGAGAAACGCCACCTTGTCGGCGATGCCGGCCTCCTGAGCCTGCTTATTCAAGGTGTTGAGCAGTTCGCCGCCGCCCACATGGGCGAAGCGCCAGTGGAGGTCCTGGGGCAGGGCGGCAAGCGCCTGGATCAGGTCGCCGAAACCCTTCTTCGCCACGGCCCGCCCGACCGACACGATCCTGACCGGATCGAGCGGGTCCGAGCCGTCCCGTGCGGGGCGGCTTTCGGGCGGCGCCGGAAAGCGGGAGAGATCGAGGCCGTGATAAACCAGCGACACCTTATCGGGCCGCGACAGGGAGCGAAGGTTTCCTGCTCCCTGCGCCGTGCAGGTCACGCCCCAGAGCGATTCCCCTATCTTCTCGCGCTTTTCCCAATCGGGCGTCGTCCAGATGTCCTTGGCATGGGCCGAGAAGGTCCAGCTCCGGCCCGTGAGCAGGGCCGCGTAGCGGACCACGGATGCGGGCGTGTGGAGATAATGAACGTGCAGGTGCCGCACGTCCTCGGGCATCTCGCGCGCCATCACGAAGGCCTGGCCGAGGCGGCGTACGCGATTCGCGGTGAAATCACGCTTCAGGTCGCGCCGGAAAGCGCGGATCGTCGGCACGAAGCCTTTCTGGCCCAGGCTCCAGAAGGCGCCGCGCAGGACGCGCAGGGGTTCCTCGTAAAGGTATTCCGGGAGATAGGCGACCCGCGCCTTGATCGCCTTGTGCATGGGATGCACGGCCCGTTCCGTCGGATGCCGGAGAGACCAGATCTCGAGCGGGAGGCCGCGCTGCTCGAGGGCGAGGATTTCCTGGGCGATAAAGGTTTCGGAGAGGCGTGGGTAGCCTTTCACGACGACGGCGATGCGTCGGGCTGTCTTGGAAGGAAGCATGTGTACGGTTACTCGGCCGCCTGATGATACGCGGTGGCGAACGGCGCCCGGGAGGCCGTGAGCGCCTTCAGCCGATCCTGCACCCGATCGAGGCCGTCGAGAAGGCCGGGAACGATCACTTCCGACGGCCGGGGCTGGGACGACAGGGCGCGCAGGGCGGCGGCCATGCGCTCGGGTGTGCGCGGCTCCTTGTAGTCGCTCAGCATACTCACCAGCCCGAGACGCTCGCCCTCGACGGCGCGGATATATTGCTCGAGGCGGGGCTTCGTGCGCGGGACGATGAGCGTGCGCTTGTCGAAGGACAGGGCCTCGCAGAAGGTGTTGTACCCGCCCATGGCCACGATGGCATCGGCCTTCTTCATGAGCCATTCGATCTTGTTGTCGAAGGACATCACGTCGAGCTTCGGCTGCCGGGCGATGCGCTCCACGAAGGAACGGCGCTTGTCCCGGTCGATGAAGGGACCGAACAGGATGAGGGCCGGCTGTTCCAGCGCCGCGTCAGACTCATAGGCCGAGATCACCCAGTCGATCAGGTCGTCGCCGTCGCCGCCTCCGCCCGTGGTCACCAGGACGAAGGGCTGCTTGGTGATCTTGGGATATTTGGTCAGGGACGGCGTCGGCGGCACGTCCCGACGCAGGTAGCCGGTATAGGTGATGCGCTCTTCCACATAGGCGGGCAGGTCGAGCGCCTTGAGAGGCTCATAGATGTCCTTCAGGCCATAGACCCAGATCTCGTCATAATAGCGGATCAGGGCATCCTTGGCGCCCTTGCGCTCCCACTCGGGCACCAGAAGGGCAGGCTCGTCCATCACGTCGCGAATGCCGAGCACGAGGCGGCAGCCGGCGGCCTTGAGGTAATCGAGCGCCGGCACGACCTCGCCGCGGAAGCCCGTGGGCTCCTTGTCGACGATGAACACGTCCGGCCGGAAGGCCTTGGCTGCCTGGAGGATGAGGGCCTGACGCAGGCCCACGGCCTCGTCCAGTTCGATATTGAGGTTGAGACTGCGGTAATCCCCGTCCGGCAGCTTCGTCACCCCCGGAATGCGGATGTAATCGACGCCGCTGTCGAACTCGAAATTGCCGATGACGGGCGATCCCGAGATGATGACGATCGAGGTGTCGGGCCGATCCTGCACGATGGCGTTCGCGATCGCCCTCGAACGGCGCAGATGCCCGAGGCCAAAGGTGTCATGGCTGTAGATCAGGACCCGCGTTCCGCGGCTACGCTCGGCTTGCGCCGCGACAGAACCTGCGTCCTGATCGAAATCCATTGCCAGGTCTGCCATGCGGCTGCCCCTTCGGTCAGGCGGCCGGGCCGATTGACGACCGATCCGCCCTCTCTACCTTCTAAGGTCCCTAACGATCAAATAAGGCGTTGCCCGAGATCGGAAAGAGGTTCATCCAGGCGTATAGAAGTGGTGACCTTACGGCAATGGAAAAGAGCCTCTTTAGGTACATTTGGACACATTCAAGGCGCGATCAGCTGATCGTTTGCGCGGTCGTGCTCGCGTCCCTTCCATTTTATTTCATGTCTCTCGATCTGCCTCGCCAGATCGTGAACCAGGCTATCCAGGGCGAGGCTTTCAGGGACGGAAATGCCACCGCGCCTTTTCTCCATTTGAGTTATCAATGGCCCAAATGGCTGGGCGGCGGCACCCTGGAGATCTTCGAGGGCTTCCAGGTGGGCAGGCTGGGGCTTCTCTTCGGCCTCTCGACGCTTTTCCTGTTCTTCGTCGTGGTCAACGGGGCGTTCAAGTACTGGATCAACGTCGCGAAGGGCATCCTGGGCGAGCGCATGCTGCGGCGCATGCGCTTCGATCTGTTTTCCATGGTGCTCCGGTTCACCCCCGATGCCCTGCGCACCGTGAAATCCTCCGAGACGGCGACGATCATCAAGGATGAGGTCGAACCCATCGGCGGCTTCATCGGGGATGCCTTCATCACGCCGATTTTCCTGGGGATGCAGGCCATCACGGCCCTCGTCTTCATCATGATCCAGAACGTCTGGCTCGGTCTGATCGCCCTGGCGGTCATCGCCGTTCAGTTCACCATCATCCCGCGGCTGCGGCGGGAGCTGCTCCGTCTGGGGAAGCAGCGGCAGCTGGAATCACGTCAGCTGGCGGGTCGCATCGCCGAGGTGCAGGACGGCATCGAGGTCGTTCACGTTCACAACGCCTATAACTGGGAACGGGCCGAGATCGGCCACCGGCTGTTCAATCTCTTCTCGGTCCGGCTCAAGATCTATAACCGGAAGTTCTTCGTCAAATCGCTCAACAACTTCCTGGCGCAGCTGACGCCGTTCTTCTTCTACGCCATCGGCGGCTATTTCGCCCTTCGAGGCACCCTCGACATCGGCCAGCTCGTGGCCGTCATCGGGGCTTATCGTGAACTGCCGCCGCCCTTGAAGGAGCTCATCGACTGGGACCAGCAGCGTCTCGACGTCCAGGTGAAATACGACCAGGTCACCCAGCATTTCGCCGAGGAGCGGCTCGCACCCCTGCACGAGCCCCGCGAGGCGGCCGAGGAGGACGTGCCCCTGACGGGTCCTCTGATGGCCGAGGACATCCGCGTCGCCGGTATCCATGGCGACATGATCATCGAGGGCGGCGCCTTCACGGTCGACCTGCCCGCGAGCATCGCCCTGATTTCCAATGGCGGGGCCGCGGCCGGCATGCTCGCGCGCATCATCGCCCGGCGGACCTCGGAGTTCAGCGGCCGGATCCGCATCGGCGAGCGCGATCTGATGCAGCTCCCCGTTTCCGTGGTCGGGCGCCGGATCGCCTATGCGGGCGTAGATCCGATTCTCTTCCCCGGCAGCATCCGCGACAACCTGATCTACGGCCTCCGCTCGAAGCCCCTCGGGAGGATCGAGGAGGAGAAGCGGGAGATGGACCGCCGGATCGCCGAGGCGATCCGAACGGGAAACCCCATCGAGAGCATCGCCGACCAATGGGTGGATTACGAACGGATCGGCGCACGGGATGAGAACGATCTCGACCGCATCCTCCTCGATCTTCTGGACAGGATCGGAATGGGCGACACGATCTACCTGTTCGGCCTGGCCGGGCGGATCGATCCCGAGCGCCACATGGCGCTCGCCGAGCGCGTGGTCGAAGCCCGGCACCGCCTGCGCGAGACGTTCCAGTCGAACGGCATGGCCGACCTGGTCGAACCCTTCGATCCGGAGCGCTACAACAGCCAGGCCACCATCGCCGAGAACCTTCTCTTCGGGGTGCCGATCTCGGACGAGTTCAAGGGGCGCAATCTGGCGGAGAACGGCCAGTTCCGCAGCGCCATCGACCGGGCCGGGCTGACCGACGATCTCGTCCGCATGGGCCTGCAGATCGCCGAGACCATGACCGAGATCTTCGAGGGGCTGCCTCCCGGGCATTCGCTGTTCGAGCAGTTCTCCTTCATCGGCGCCGAGGAACTGTCCGAATTCGCCGCCATCCTGCGCCGGCACGCGCGGGGGGAGGGCAACCTGAAGCGGGAGGATCGCACCCGGCTTCTGGCCCTGCCGCTCGCCTATATCGAGGCCCGGCACCGCCTCGGCCTCCTCGACGACCGGCTCATGGCCCGGATCGTGGAGGCGCGCGGCCGGGTCCGGGAGGTTCTGGCGAAATCCGCCTCCGAGGGGGTGGAGTTCTACGATCCCGAGCATTTCTGCGCGGCTGCGCCGCTGCGGGACAACCTCCTGTTCGGGCGCGTCAGCTACCAGGTCGCCAATGCCCGCGTCCGGGTCACCGAAGCGGTCGCGACCGTGGTGCGGGAACTCGACCTGCTGGAGGACATCGAGCGGATCGGCCTCGATTATCAGGTCGGAACGGCCGGGAGGCTCCTGTCGCCGCAGGAGCGGGCGAGCGTCAATCTGGTGCGCTGCCTCGTGAAGCGACCGGACATTCTCGTCATCGACGGGGCGTTCGCTCCCTTCGACGAGGCGCGCAGCCAGCAGATGCTCGAACTGCTGCTGGAGCTTCTCGACCAACAAAGCCTGTTCATGGTCCTTCCCAATGATCGACAGGCAGGCACTTTCGATGTTCAGTTGCGCTTCCGTGACGGACAAATCATTACAGAAAAGACGGCCGCTCCGGCTCTCAGGTCCGCCAGACCCGAGCCGGACGCCGCCCAGAGAGTAGCAGGAGAGGTGGCATGACCCTTGAAACAGAGGTTCAGTCCTTGCGGCAGGTGCCGATGTTTCGGGATGTGGATCCAGCCCGCCTGAAGCTGCTCGCCTTCACGAGCGAGCGGGTGCAGTTTTCCGGTGGGCAGCGCTTCTTCTCGCAGGGGGACCCGTCCGACGCCGCCTATGTGATCCTCGACGGGCGGGCGAACGTTCTCCTGAACACGCCGGGCGGAGACATCCAGGTGGCGGAGCTGGGGAGCAACGCCCTCGTCGGCGAGATGGGCATTCTCTCGGACACGCCACGCTCCGCCACGATCATGGCGGCCGAACCGACGACGGCTCTGCGAATCGACAAGAGGGTCTTTCTCGAGCTTCTCGCCCAGTTTCCCCAGATGTCCCTGGCGATCATGCGGGAGCTGGCGAAGCGCCTCGAGCGGACGAATGCGCAGCTTGTCGCACAATCCTCATCCTGAATTTCCAGGCAGGCCTTGAGATTTTTCGGGGAAAACCCTGCTTAAGGTTAGCAAAATCCTACCGCGAATGGCCAAGCTGACCGATTCTCGTCACATCTACCCGTCAACCCTTGTCCCAGAATGACACAAGGGAAGGCCCAATCATCAGGTCGGGCTGTTGCGGGATAAGTGATGATGAGTAACGCGAGAACGCTGCTGTGCGCAGTTCCGCAGCCTGTTGCGGATGTGTGCAAGCCCGGACGTCGCCGCCGTTTCCTTCAGCTGACCTTGACCGCGGGCATGATCCTGGGGCTTCAGGGGTTCTCCGCCGGACCGGCGGCCGTGGCGACCCTACCAAGCGCTCTCATGGCAAGGCCGGTTGCGGCCTCGGTTCCGCAACCGGTTACCACCGGCTCCCTCATCACGGCATCGATGGATTTCACCCCGAAGCTGATGAAGGATCCGAGCCTCTTCAAGGCCATTCTCGACGGCGCATTCACCTTCAGGAAGCCCCATGCCGCGAAGCCGGCGCCCCACGAGATGCAGGACGAGGCCGCTGGCGATCCGGATGAGCTGATCCCCTTCAACGGGCGCAACGTTCCCCGCTGGCTCGTGCATTCCATCCTCAAGGCCGCCCACGTGACCGGGGTCGATCCGGTCTACATGATGACCCTGGCCGACGTGGAATCGAGCCTCTCGCCGGAAGCCAAGGCGCCGACCTCGTCCGCGCAAGGGCTGTTCCAGTTCATCGACCGCACCTGGCTCGAAATCGTGCAGCTCCATGCCGCCGATTACGGCTTCGCGGCTGCCGCTGAGGCCATCAGGACCGTGGACGGCGACCCGGTCGTCGGCGACAAGGACCGCGCCTGGATCATGAACCTGCGCACCGACCCGTACTTCTCCGCCCTCATGGCCGGTGAGCTGATCAAGGACGTGGAGCGCGCCCTCCAGGCCCAGGGCGAGCGGGAGCTGGCGGAGGCGGAACTCTACCTCGCTCACTTCCTGGGCGCTTCCAGCGCCGTCCGGTTCCTCGAAGTTCTCGACCAGGACCCGAACATGAAAGCCTCCAAGCTCTTCCCGAAAGCCGCGAAGGCCAATGCCGGGCTGTTCATGGAAGGCAAGGGCCGCAAGCGCCGTCCGGTGAGCGTGGCCGAGCTCTACAACAAGATCGATTCGAAGATCGTCCGCCGCCTCGACCGCTACGAGGGCATCGGCCCCTATCTGGCCGAGATCTCCCGCCAGAGCGAGGAGCGGACCTCCGAGGCGACCGCTCTCGTGCAGTAAGGGCGGCCCAGCAGCCCGTCACCCGATCGCGCTGATCGCCGATGATGCCGAGATGGGCAGCGAGCGGGTGTGGATGAAATCGTCCTTGGCCAAATAGGTAAGCTCCTGCGGCGTGGAGGCGCGCCCGAGAACCGGATTCCGATGCGGGAAGCGGCCGAACCGGGAGATGATGTCGAACCGGGCCCGAGCCTGATCGAGGGAAAACCGCCAGACCGGCTTGAGATCCTTCGGGGCTTCGTCGACGGCCCGCTCGGCGATGGCGACGACGCGCCTCATCCGCCCGACATGATCCGGTCCCTCCGCGTGGACGAGGGGCAGGAGGTAGAAGAACTTTTCATACGGGGACGTCAGGGCATCGTAATGCCCGTTTCCGAATCCCTCCTCGGCCATCCGCAAGGCATCCGGGTCGGAGGAATACGCTTCCGGCGTCCCCGCGAACAAGCCGCGCGGGAACCGGTCCAGAACGATGATCAGGGACAGCCGCCCGGGCGACGTGGCACACCAATGGTCGAGCCGGCCGGACCTGGCCGCGTGAACAAGGGGAGCGAAGGGGCGCAGTTCCGCTTGCGCTCCGCCATGCAGCCACCAGGCCACCATTTGCCAGTGAGCCGCAATGCCGGAGTCCGCAAGGTCTGCCGGGAACCAGAAGTCGTAAACCCTGCGCCAGTCCAGCTGAGATGACATCCATTCCTCCCTGAAGGAATCCGATGTTATCCCGATCGGAAAGGCCGCGCTGTGCTTGGGAGCACCTGAGGGACCGGATAAGAGGGTCTGACAAGATTGGTGGGCGGCCGCCAAAGGGGCGGTCTGGCCTGCCCTAGAGCCTCGGACTGAAAGGTAGATTCAAGAGGTTTCGGCCTGGGCTGAAATGTGATTCCCTTCTGAGAGCAGGAGGTGGATCATGACCCAGAGCTTCTCCTTGGATCTGCGCGTGCGGATTGCGGCCTTTGTCGAGGCGGGCCATCCCTGCCGGGCGGCGGCCCGCCACTTCGGGGTCAGTGACAGCTGCGCCATCAAGCTGATGCAGCGGAAGCGGCAGTCCGGCTCACTCGCGCCAGCCCGTCAGGGCCGCCCGCCGGGAAGCGGCAAGCTGGTGCCTTATGAGAGCTTCCTGATCCAGGCCGTCGAGGCCAAACCCGCCATCACCATGCCCGAACTGGCCGCTCGCTTGCGGGCGGAACACGGGATTGTGGCAGCCCCCGCGATGCTCTCGCGCTTCCTGTGCCGGCGTGGCTTCTCATATAAAAAAATCCCTGATGGCGGCAGAGTGCGCACGCGCCGACGTGCGGGATGAGCGTCGGGTCTGGAGAGGCCACCGTCAGCCTCGCATGCGCCAGGAGCCGCACCGATTGGTGTTTCTCGATGAGACTTTCGTCAACACCAAGATGACCCGCCTGCGCGGACGCTCTCGCCGCGGCCAGCGGTTGCGTATGAGCGCGCCCTTTGGCCACTGGAAGACCCACACGTTCATCGCAGGGCTGAGGTGCAGCAAGCTGATCGCCCCGTGGGTGATTGATGGTCCGATCACCCGCTTGGCGTTCGAGGCTTACATCGAGACGCAGCTCGCGCCGACCCTGCACACAGGCGACGTGGTGATCCTCGATAATCTGGCGGTTCACAAGAGCGAGAAGGCCGCCCAGTGTCTGAAACAGCGAGGGGCTTGGTTCCTGTTCCTGCCGGCTTATTCGCCCGATCTTAATCCCATTGAACAGGCCTTCGCCAAGCTCAAGGCGCACTTGCGCAAGGCTGAGGCCCGAACGTTCGACGCGCTCTGGCGAGCCCTCGGCGACATCTGCAATTTGTTTGCGCCAGACGAATGCTGGAACTACCTCAAGGCCGCCGGATATGCGTCCGTGTAATCGTCCGATGCTCTAGAAAGCCTTGAACGTGATGATCGTATGCGTGTCGGCGATCTCGGGGATGACCTGCACGTTCTCTGCGATGAAATGGCCGATATCGACCCCGTCATCCACGTGGAACTTGGCGAGGATGTCGTAATTGCCGGCCGTCGAGTAGATCTCGGAGGCGATCTCCCGGTCGGCAAGCGCGTTCGCGACGGCGTAGGTCTTGCCGAGCTTGCATTTGATCTCGACGAAGAAGGTCTGCATGGGAGGCTCCGGGGCGTCGTCTGGAATGTCTCAGTCCGAGACATATGGCACGGGACCGGGCCGGTGAGAACCTCCGGGACCGGTCCTGTGGAGTGTCATTCCCGTCCGACGCTGACATAGGTGAAGCCGTGGCGGCGCATCTCCTCCGGGCGGTAGACGTTGCGCAGGTCCACGACCACGGGAGCCGCCAGGGTGGCCTTCAGGCGGGTGAGATCGAGGGCCCGGAACGCGTCCCATTCGGTCACCAGAACGAGTGCATCCGCCCCGCGGGCGCAATCATAGGCGTCCCGGGCATATTGCACGTCCGTCAGGACCGCCCTGGCGGCCGACATGCCTTCCGGATCGTAGGCCCGTACCTGCGCTCCCGCATCCTGCAGGGCGGTGATCACGTCGATGGAGGGCGCGTCACGCATGTCATCGGTGTTCGGCTTGAAGGTCAGGCCGAGCACCGCCACCGTCTTGCCGCGCACGGAGCCGCCGCAGGCGGCGATCACCTTGCGGCCCATGGCGCGCTTGCGCTGGCTGTTGACCGCCGCCACCGTCTCGACGATGCGCATCGGCGCCTCGTAGTCCTGCGCCGTCTTGATCAGGGCCAGCGTGTCCTTTGGGAAACATGAGCCGCCATAGCCCGGGCCGGCATGCAGGAACTTCGCCCCAATGCGGTTGTCGAGCCCGATGCCGCGGGCCACGTCCTGGACGTTGGCGCCCACATGCTCGCACAGGTCGGCGATCTCGTTGATGAAGGTGATCTTGGTCGCCAGGAAGGCGTTGGCCGCATATTTCGTCAACTCCGCCGTGCGCCGGGACATGACGAGCAGGGGAGACTGGTTGAGGTAGAGCGGGCGGTAGAGCTCATTCATCACGCCCTTGGCGCGCTCGTCCTCGGTGCCGACCACGATGCGGTCAGGCCGCTTGAAATCGGCAATGGCCGCGCCTTCGCGCAGGAATTCCGGGTTGGACACCACGGCGAAATTCGCATCCGGCCGGGTCTCTCTGACGATGCGCTCGACCTCGTCGCCGGTGCCGACCGGCACGGTCGATTTGGTCACGATGACGGTGTAGCCGTCCATGGCGGCGGCGATGTCGCGGGCGGCCTGGTAGACATAGGACAGGTCGGCATGACCATCGCCGCGGCGGGACGGGGTGCCGACCGCGATGAAAACGGCCTCGGCGTTGCGCACAGCCTGAGACAGGTCGGTGGTAAAGGTCAGGCGCTCCTCGCGCACGTTCTTGGCGACCAGTTCGGCCAGGCCCGGCTCGAAGATGGGGATCTCGCCCCGGTTGAGGGCCTCGATCTTGGACGGATCCTTGTCGACGCAGCAGACCTCGTGGCCAAAATCCGCAAAGCAAGCACCGGACACCAGGCCGACATAGCCTGCTCCGATCATCGCGACACGCATCGAGAACTCCCAGTTTGTTCGGACCTTGGGTTTAGAGTGGCAGGGGCCCTGCAGCAACCCACGGCACCTAACGATTTCGAGGCAGTATTCCCACTATTGCAACAATACCCCCTTTGACTTCTGGACCGAGTGCCTCCACAACACCGCCGCTTTTCAAATGGGGCATTGATGCACAATCCATTTCTTGTCGAGGTCACCCGCGGACATCTCGTCGAGTCGCGCCACCGGGGCAGCGTCTCCGTGGTCGACGCCGAGGGAGGCATGATCCTGTCGATCGGGGATGTGGACCGGCGCGTTTTTCCGCGCTCCGCCGTCAAGGCGCTCCAGGCGATGCCGCTGGTCGAAAGCGGCATCGCGGACAAATACGGCCTGACCGACGAGGAGATCGCGCTCGCCTGCGCGTCCCATTCGGGCGAGCCGGAGCATGCGGCGACCGCCAAGGCCATGCTGGCCAAGGCCGGTCAGGATGTCGGCTGCCTCGAATGCGGCGTGCACTGGCCCATGGGCGAGGCCGCCAATCGCGCTCTGGCTGCCTCGGGGGCCAGCCCGAGCGCCCTGCACAACAACTGCTCGGGCAAGCATGCGGGCTTCGTCTGCCTCGCCTGCGGCCAGGGCCAGAGCCCAAAGGGCTATGGGCTGGCGGATCATCCCGTGCAGCGCAGCGTGCGCGAGGCCCTGGAGGAGATCACCGGCGCCTGCCATACGGTCGAGAAGAGCGGCATCGACGGCTGCTCGATCCCCACCTATGCGATTCCGCTTCCGTCGCTGGCCTTCGGCTTCGCCCGGTTCGGCGCCGGGACGGGCCTGCCGGGCGACGGCAAGGCCGCTGCGGCCCGGATCCGCAAGGCCGTGGCGCGCCATCCCTTCATGGTGGCTGGGTCCGGCCGCTTCGACACCAAGCTCATGGAGCTTCTCGGCGAACGCGCCTTCGTCAAGGTCGGGGCGGAAGGGGTCTATTGCGCCTCGTTCCCGGAACTCGGCTATGGCGTGGCCCTGAAGGTCGAGGATGGCCATGGCCGCGCGGCTGAGGCCATGATGGCCGCGCTCGTCCTGCGCTTCCTCCCCTTGAGCGCCGACGAGCGCAAGGCCGTCGAGACGCTGGCCCAGCCAGTGCTCAGGAACTGGAACGGCACCGAAGTCGGTCAGATCAAGGTCTCACCGGAGGTCAGGGGCGGGGCCTGACCGCGCCCCACGGCTTCGGCTTCACCTCCGGTGCTCTGACTTTCGAGTTGGACGCATCTCTACACGCAGAGCCGGTTCCCGTTTTTGCGTCCGATGCTTCAGATCCCCAACAGCTTCACGATCTCCCCGGCTCCGGCCGTGGGCGACAGGGAGCCGTCCGCGATGGCCTTCTCGATGGCGGGCACGCGCTCGCGCAGGGCGGGATCGTGGTGCAGGCGCTCATAGAGGCGCTCGTGAACGAGGGCCCACATCCATTTCGTGTCCTGCGCCCGGCGCTTGGCCGCGAGTTCTCCGGTGGCCTCCAGGCGCCTGCGATGATCGAGAACCTTCGCCCAGAGCTCGTCCAGTCCCTGGCCGGTGAGCCCCGAGACCGTGAGGACGGGGGCCGTCCAGGTGGGGGAGGCGGGCGTCAGGATGTGAATGGCGGCCTTGTACTCGGCGGCGGCGGCCTTCGCCTTCGCGCCCGCATCGTCCGCCTTGTTGACGGCGATCAGGTCGGCGAGTTCGAGAATGCCCTTCTTGATCCCCTGCAGTTCGTCGCCGGCGCCCGGCAGCATGAGGACGAGGAAGAAATCGGTCAGGTCCGCGACGGCCGTTTCCGACTGCCCGACGCCGACGGTCTCCACCAGGATGACGTCGAAGCCGGCCGCCTCGCAGAGCAGCATCGTCTCTCGCGTCTTGGCCGCCACGCCGCCCAGCGTCCCGGAGGACGGGGAGGGACGGATGAACGCGTTGGGATCGGCCGAGAGACGGGCCATTCGGGTCTTATCTCCGAGGATCGCGCCGCCCGTTCGGGTGGACGAGGGATCGACCGCCAGCACGGCGACCTTGTGCCCCTTCCCGGTGAGCATGGAGCCCAGCGTGTCGATGGTCGTGGACTTGCCGACCCCGGGAACCCCCGTGATGCCGATCCGCACCGCCTGGCCCGTGCGGGGCATCAGCTCCTGAAGCAGCGCGCGCGCCGCCTCGCGATGATCCTTGCGGCGCGATTCCATGAGCGTGATGGCGCGCGCCAGGGAGGCCCGGTCGCCGGAGAGGATCGCGTCGGCCGAGATCGTGCTACTCCGGCGCTTGAATGCCTCCGTCATCTGACTTTTCTGCCGACGTTGAGAGTGGGATGCAATAGCCGATGCTTAGGTATGCGCTGGTATTTTTCCCACATATCAGCATCATTCAGTCTATCGTCGAGAACTTTATTCTTTCGATGAAATCGACGAATCGAGGCGCTACGAAGCCCATGTTGTGAAATGGATCTTGGTCTTTCAGCTCCCAGCTGAACCAGTCGCGAGCCCAGAACCAGACGGAGCTTGGTTGCGGATTACCTGTGCAAATCAGGAAGAGGCTTCCTCCAGGATCTCTACCAATGGGGATGAAGTCTGAAGGTATGCGCGGTTCCTCCAGAACGAAAACACGATAGCACCCCTCAAGCGTTAGGCTGCTGCCTTTCGATTCTTCATAAACATTCTCCCAGCTCTCTACTGACAACAAGTAGTCCACGATCGCGACATCATGCGAAACGGCTGGAGGTCTTCCTTGCCAGTCAATATCGATCAATGCGTATTCCCGCGAGCCCGCATCCGTGGATCGGCACGGACGTCCGCCATTGATATCGAGCAAAAACTGGCGGTAGTCCTCAGGAAGAGACACTCTGGCAAGCTGTTCAAATGCTTGGACCCGCGACGGCAGACCGGGCCTTGTGGCCTTGGAGTGAAATGCTATCTTATGCCACGGCAGCATCGAAACTCTCCACCAACCTTAATGCTACGACCTAAAGTATTGGCCTCATTCGTTCACCATGTGATCGGGTCCATGCCGATTCGTCCCCAGGCAGGAATCTTGATGGCGGGTCGGCGCAGGTCGACGCCGGCAACGAGGCCCATGAAGTCGATCTCGACACCCTCGACCCAGCCGAGGGCAAGGCCCGCATAGCCGCCGAGGGAGACCTGGATCCCGGTCCGGCTCGGGGTCAGGCCGACGATGTCACGCCAGGGCTGCCAGTCCTTGCCCAGGGCCGTGGGCGGCAGAGCGGCGTCGAGTTCGGGAACCGAGCGCATCACGTGCGCCACGAAGGTGTTCGAGTTCGGGCCCGGCCAGGCATTGTAGGCGCCGAAGGTCTGGTAGGGGTAGCTCGCCACCGCCTGCCGCACCTGCGGGATCAGCCGTTCCGCCGCCTTGCCCTCGATGACGACCACCGGATGCGGCGCATTGCCGAACCAGCGCCCGTCCGGCGCCCATCCGTTGGTGCGGACCGGGCTGCCCCAGCCGACCTTGTCGTAGCGAGTATAGGTGCCGGCTCCGGCCTCCTTCACGACGATCCACGTGTGGTGGGCGAAGATGCCGCGCCAGCGGCCGACCCGGGCCGCGTAGACCGCCACGATGGCCTGGGGCGCTTCGGACGCGGCGGGCAGGAGCTTCGCGCTCGACCAATCGGCGGCGCGCCAGCTCGGCGCGACATCGTCGCGCAGCGCCCACCAGAGCGCATGGGCCCCCAGGGGCAGGAGAAACAGGCCGACGATGAGAAGGAGAACACGGGAGAGGAAGGCAAGCATCGGGCGAAGGTATGGATCCTTCAGCGGAGCATCAAGGCGACGAGGCGACACCCCCGTTCACCATTGGGTTACCATATTTCCGTTCGGATGCGTCTTCGTCGGTCGTCTGCCTTGTGCGCGCCATGTTCAGGGACAAAACAGCACTGCCCTCATTGTCTCTTGAAATCCGGCCCTATGCTTTTTCCCGTCTCCCGCCTTGCCCTCGTGTGCCTCGCAAGCCTCGCCCTGTCTGGCTGCCTCGGAGAGGATTCGGCGCTCACCAGCCCGGTCTCGTCGCAGGTGGGGCTCGCGCGAGATCCGAAGCTCCTGGTCGCGACCACGCGTCTTCCCGTGGGCGATCCGCCCAAGAAGCCCTGGTTCAGTAGCGAGCGGTCCCCGGACTTGGTCTTCGCGGAAGCGCGCCTGAAGCCGCCTTCGGATTCCCTGATCGGCGGCAGCGGCTGGAGCATCGCCAAGGTCGATGGCGTGGATCATAGCAACGCGGCCCAGACCTTCGCCCAGGCGGCCTTCGGGCACAATCTGCTGCTCTACATCCATGGCTATCGCGAGAGCTTCGAGACGGCCGCGACATCGACCATCGATCTGTCCGAGGGGATCAAGTTCGCCGGGGTGACGGGCCTGTTCACCTGGCCTTCCGCAGCGTCCACCTTCAGCTACGTGGCCGATCGCGAAAGCGCCATGTGGTCCCGCGATGCCCTGGAGGACCTGCTCACCGCCATCGCCAAGACGCCGAGCGGCGGACGCATCCACATCGTCGCCCACAGCATGGGTACGCTGCTCACGCTGGAGACCTTGCGGATGCTGCGGGCGTCCGGCGGCGAGAGCGCCATGGACCGCATCGGCGCCGTGGTGCTGGCCGCTCCCGACATCGACATCGACCTTTTCGCCCGGGGCCTCGAACGTCTTGGACCGGACGCGAAGAAGATCACCGTCATCAGCTCCACCAACGACCGGGCGCTCGCCGTCTCGAGCCGTCTGGCCGGCGGCATCATCCGGGCCGGAGCGGCCGACCGCGAGCGTCTGGAAGCGCTTGGCGTGCGCGTGGCTGACGCCTCGGAATTCGGCAGCGGCATCATCAACCACGATATCTTCCTGACGAACAAGGAAGTGCAGCAGGTGATCAAACGGGCCATCGAGCGGTCGTAGAACGCGCTACTGCGTGGTGTAGCCGCCGTCGATGACGAGTTCGGCGCCCGTCATGAACTTCGACTCGTCCGAGGCGAGATAGAGCACCCCGTAGGCGATGTCGTCGGGCTCTCCCACATGGCCGAGCGGATGGAGGCTTCCTGCGGCCTTGCGCCCTTCCTCCACGTCGCCGTGCTGGCCCAGATAATGCTCGACCATCGGGGTCCAGATATAGCCGGGATGAACGGAGTTGACGCGGATGTTGAGGCCGTTGCTGGCGCAATAGAGCGCGACGGATTTCGTGTAGAGGCGCACGCCGCCCTTCGAGGTGCAATAGGCGCCGAGATCGGGAACGCCGACCATGCCGGCGATGGACGACAGGTTGATGATCGATCCGCCGGGCGGCTGCTTTTCCTTCATGGCCCGGATCGCATGCTTCGTGCCGAGAAAGACGCCTTCCATGTTGATGCTCATCAGCCAGCGCCAATGGTCGAGCGTTTCCTCGTCGGGCGGGCAGGCATCGGCCACCCCGGCATTGTTGACCAGCACGTCGAGGCGGCCGAAGCGGGACAGAGTCTCCCCGATGACGCTCTCCCAGGCGGGTTCCTGCGCCACGTCGTGATGAAGGTAGATCGCCTCTCCGCTCGCCTCCCGGATGCTCTGCGCGACGGCCTCGCCGTGCTGGTCCTTGATGTCGGTGAGGACGACTTTGGCGCCCTCCCGTGCCAGAAGATGCGCCGTGGCCTGGCCGATGCCGAGCGCCGCTCCGGTGACGATGGCGACCTTGTCCTGCACGCGCTCCATGGAGATCCTCCCCTGAGAGGCCCCCACGAAGGCTCATCGTTCATGCGCTGCTTCTGACCGGCAGGATTGGGCGGCGGATCTACTCCGCCGCCTGCTTGGGTCCGTAACCGAGCCGCTTGTTCAGATCTCCGATCAAGTCGACGGCCGCGTCGGCGATCACAGTGCCCGGCGGGAAGATCGCCGAGGCGCCGGCTTGGTACAGCGCATCGAAATCCTGCGGCGGGATCACGCCGCCGACCACGATCATGATGTCGTCGCGGCCGAACTTGGCGAGTTCGGCCTTCAGCTCGGGCACGAGCGTGAGGTGACCTGCGGCGAGCGACGACACGCCGATGATGTGCACGTCGTTCTCGATCGCCTGGCGGGCTGCTTCGGCGGGTGTCGCGAAGAGGGGGCCGATATCCACGTCGAAGCCGAGGTCGGCGAATGCCGAGGCGATCACCTTCTGGCCGCGGTCGTGCCCGTCCTGGCCCATCTTGGCGACGAGGATGCGCGGGCGCCGGCCGTCGTCGTGCTCGAATTGCTCGACCAGGGTGCGGACCTTCTCCACGGCTGGCGACGCCATGCCGACCTCCCGTTTGTACACGCCCGAGATCGCCTTGATCTCGGCCCGGTGACGGCCCCAGACCTTCTCCAGCGCGTCAGAAATCTCGCCTACCGTCGCCTTGGCGCGGGCGGCCTTCACGGCGAGATCGAGCAGGTTGCCTTCGCCCGCCGCCGCCTGCGACAGGGCGGCCAGTGCCGCATCCACGTCGGCCTGGTTGCGCTCGGCCTTCAGGCGCCTGAGCTTCTCGATCTGGCTCGCGCGCACGGCGGCGTTGTCCACCTTCAGAATGTCGATGGCGGCCTCGTCCGTGGTGCGGAAGGCGTTCACGCCGACGATCTTCTGATGGCCGGAATCGATGCGCGCCTGCGTGCGGGCCGCCGCCTCCTCGATCTTCAGCTTCGGGATGCCCGCCTCGATGGCTTTCGCCATGCCGCCCAAGGCTTCCACCTCCTGGATGTGGCTCCAGGCCTTCTGTGCCAACTCGTAGGTCAGGCGCTCGACATAATAGGAGCCGCCCCAGGGGTCGATGATGCGCGTGGTACCGCTTTCCTGCTGCAGGAACAGCTGCGTGTTGCGGGCGATGCGCGCCGAGAAGTCCGTCGGCAGCGCCAAGGCTTCGTCCAGCGCGTTGGTGTGGAGCGACTGCGTATGCCCTTGTGTCGCCGCCATCGCCTCGATGCAGGTGCGCGTGACGTTGTTGAACACGTCCTGCGCGGTGAGCGACCAGCCGGATGTCTGCGAGTGCGTGCGCAGCGGCAGGGACTTCTCGCTCTGCGGGTTGAAGCCCTTCACGAGCTTCGCCCAGAGGAGGCGCGCGGCGCGCATCTTGGCGACTTCCATGAAGAAGTTCATGCCGACCGCCCAGAAGAAGGACAGGCGCGGCGCGAACTGGTCGATGGTCAGACCCGCGGCGATCCCGGCGCGGATGTACTCGACCCCGTCGGCGAGCGTGTAGGCGAGCTCCAGGTCCTGCGTCGCGCCGGCTTCCTGCATGTGATAGCCGGAGATCGAGATCGAGTTGAACTTCGGCATGTGCTGCGAGGTGTAGCCGAAGATATCCGAGATGATGCGCATCGACCCCTTGGGCGGGTAGATGTAGGTGTTGCGCACCATGAACTCTTTCAGGATGTCGTTCTGGATCGTGCCGGAGAGCTTCTCCGGCGGCACGCCCTGTTCCTCGGCGGCCACGATGTAGAGCGCGAGGATCGGCAGCACCGCGCCGTTCATGGTCATCGACACGCTCATCTGGTCGAGCGGAATGCCGGCGAACAGCGTGCGCATGTCGTAGATCGAATCGATGGCGACCCCCGCCATGCCCACGTCGCCCGAAACGCGCGGATGGTCGGAATCGTAGCCGCGATGGGTGGCGAGATCGAAGGCAACCGACAGGCCCTTCTGGCCGGCCGCGAGGTTGCGGCGGTAGAAGGCGTTGGAATCCTCGGCCGTGGAGAAACCCGCATATTGGCGCACGGTCCAGGGCTGGTTGACGTACATGGTCGGGTACGGACCGCGCAGGAACGGTGCGAGGCCCGGCCAGGTGTCGAGGAAGTCGAGGCCGGCGCGATCCTCGGGGCCATAGGCGGCCCTGACCGCGATACCCTCCGGCGTGAGCCAGGGCTCGGCGCTCCCCCGAGAGGAGGATGCCAGGAGAGCGTCAGTGAAGGCGACGCTCGAAAAGTCCGGGATGCTGGTCATGGCCTTGACGGGTGAAACAATGTGAACCGCATCATTTTAGGGCATCCGGAACCGGGATGCTATCGGCGCATGGTCGGAGAAGGTGGGTCTGGCCTGCCGTTGCGTCATCGTCGGCCGTAACGTGGTGAGTGTCATCCCCGGCGGCCGCAGGCCGGGAAGGGGATCCATGGCGTTGCGCCCGATCGTGGATTCCCTTCCCCTCCGCTGCGCTCCGGCCGGGAATGACACGCTCTGACGTCATCCCCGCTTCTCCGCGTTCCAGTAGCCCGAGCAGGCCCGGCCGCCCGAGGTCGACCATGTGCCGCGACCGGTGCTGCCGGACAGGCCTCCGGTGACGTCGGCCCGGTCCTTGCCGCGGGAGATGCTGGCGGAGACGGCGCCGTTCCGGCCGACCTGGCCGTTCACGTCGAAGTTCTCCGGGCCGCCATAGCGGGCGCGCCCGTTCTCGACGATCACGGCGTAGCGGTAGGCCCGGTCGCAGGAGCCGTTCTCCGTGACGACCTCGACGCTCCAGCGGCCATCGAAACGGTTGGACTGCTGTGCATGGGCCGGGGGAGACAGGACGAGAGCTGTCAGGGCCGCCGCCCCGAGACAGGACATCACACGCATGGAAGGCTCCGGAATACCGTGAAACAGGCTGAACCAACGGGAGGTCTCCGGGGCCGGTTCCTGCGCGGCGCCTCAGCTTTCCGTGAGCCGCCTAGCGCATCGGACGTGCATTCGAACTCGCGTCCGATGCGCTAAGTTTTTGTTTTGTCGCATCTTTCCACGCGAAACCGGCGCCCGCTTTTGCGTTCGATGCTTTAGACTTACGAGCAGGCCTCGTCGAGCGCCCGGTTCAGGATCGCCAGCGCGTCGCATCCGGCAAAGATGAAGGTCGTGATCCCGGCCCGGGTCAGCGGCTCCTCCCGTTCGCCCGGTCGTCCCGCGAGGGCGATGAGGGGCGATCCCGCCAAACCGAGAGCCTGGGCGGCACCTTCCGCGTGCTTCTCGTAGATTTCATCGGTGGAGCAGATGCAGGCCAGCCTGGCCTTGCTGTCGAGATAGGCCTTCCGAAGCGCGTCGTTGTCCGAAAATCCGTCGTTCGTGACCGCTTCGATGCCGCCCGCCTCGAAGAAGTTCTTCGCGAAGGTGGCGCGGGCCGTGAAGGCCGCGATCGGCCCAAGATTGGCGAGGAAGATCTTCGGCCGCTCCCCCGTCTTGGCGAGATGCGCGTCCGCCCGGTCGCGCAGGCGCTCGAAGGGCTCGGCTATCCGGGTCGAGGGCAGGGGCGCGATCGCGACAGGCGAGGGGCCGGACGCCGTGCCGACCAATTGGAGCAGGGTCGCCCCCTGTCCGGCCATCCGGACCAGGGCCGAGAAGGAGGTTTCCGCAGGCGCGACCTGCTCTCCCGCCGCTTTGTCTTCGCCCTTGGGAGAGGAGGGCTCCTCCGAAGCCGGCATCAGCACGGTGACCTGCGCCTCATGGATGTTCGGGAACTCGCTCGTGCCGGTGATCGGCTCCCGGCGGGTGGCGACGGCTTTCTCCCGCTGCGTTCGGACGGCGGCGATACGGGCCTGGAGCTTGTCGCCCTTGAGGCTCTCCAGAATGCCGCCCTCGCGCTCGATCTCCTGGAACAGCCCCCAGGCCTTGTCGCACAGGGCATCGGTGAGCGCCTCGAATCCGCCCGCGCCCGCAGCCGGATCGGCCACGCGGGAAAGGTTCGATTCGTCGAGCAGGATAAGTTGCGTGTTGCGAGCGACCCGGCGGGCGAAGGCGTCGGGCAGGCCAAGCGCCGCCGTGAACGGCAGAACCGTGACCGAATCCGCGCCGCCGATTCCGGCCGAGAAGGCCGCCACGGTCGTGCGCAGCATGTTCACCCAAGGATCGCGCCTTGAGGTCATGCGCCAGGCGGTTTCCGCATGGAGGCGAATGGGCTTCGGGTCGAGACCGCAGGCCTGCTCCACCCGCGCCCAGAGGCGCCGCAGGGCCCGCAGCTTCGCCACGGTGAGGAACTCGTCCGCATCGGCCACGAGAAGAAAGGAGAGCGCCCGCCGGGCGGCTTCGAGCATGTGCCCCTGCGTCTCCAGGGCACGCAGGTAACCGACGCCCGTCGCCAGCACGGCGGCGAGTTCCTGCGCCTCGCTGGCTCCGGCCTCGTGATAGACGCGACCGTCCGCCAGGAAGGCGCGGCCGGCAAAGCCTTGCTCCGTCAGGTGGCCGAGGGTGTCGCCCATCCGCCCGGCCATGGTGCTCCAGGAGGCGGACATCTTCCCCTGCGCGGCCATGGCGCCGACGGGATCGAGGCCGAGATCGAGAGAGAGATCGGCGAGCTTGTGCCCCCGCCGCGCCGCCAGGGCGAGGACCAGCGCGGCCATCTGGCGGCCATGCCCGCCCGCATCGACTCGCAGATGGATGAGGTCCAGCATCACGCCCGACAGTGCCCGATCGAGATCGTCGAGGGAGCCGATCCGCACGCCGAAGCCGCGCGCGGCGGGGGCCTTGTGGATCACCAGCGTCAGGGCGTCGGCGCCGCCTTCGAGATCGAGGAGGGCGAGGTCGTTGGCCTTCTCGGGATCGGGATGGTCCAGGCGCTGCGAGATCCGCCAGCGGCCCGCCTGCTCGCGCGCGACGGGGGCGGATCCCTCTGCCTTGGGATAGAGCGGCTGGATATCGATCCCGTCATGGCTGCGGGCGACGAGCTTCTTCCCGAAGTCCGCGCCCTTCAGCACGCCCTCGACCCGCTTCAGCCATTGCTCGCGGGTGGCTTGCGGAAAATCGGCCGCGAGAGAGAGATCGTCCATAGGTGTCCTCATCCGAAGGAGGGCTCATCGGTTGCGCCGGACAATACCGGGACGGGGCGAGAGTGGGAATGCCCCAAAGGGCGGCATTGCGTGGGTGTGCGGTCGTTCCTCTGCAACTCTTCTTCCTCCGCCGTCATGGCCGTCCTTGTGCCGGCGATTTCCATCTGCGGGCCACACCACAGCCCTCATCCTGAGGAGGTCACGCCAGTGACCGTCTCGAAGGACGAGGGCGCTTCCAGAGATCACTGGAGCCTCCTTCGATACGCCGCTACGCGGCTCCTCAAGATGAGGGCTCTGGGTGGAGAGGTCGATGCGATGTTCTTACTTTGTTCTTGACAGCAGGATTAACCTTAGCTATATCATTACCCATCCCCGCCTGACGAGGGGCGCGCTCGCGAGGCGTCGCAAGAACGGGGCGGGGAACGGTCCTGTCGCAGGTCTCGCACCCCTGTGGCCGGAGGCCCTTGGCAGCCATGTGCTGGTCCAAGTCTAAACGCCTAAAAGTACCGTGCGGGACGAGCAGTTCGGCTCTTCCAACAAACCTACACACAGCGAGCCGGGCTGCCCGACACGCCACCCTCGACCCTGCAGGCTCGCAGCGCAAGCTGCGGGCCCACAGGTGCTGGCTCTTTGACATGAACGGATCAGCACCACACCCGCGCCGTCATGGCCGGCCTTGTGCCGGCCACCCACGTCTTCGGAGCCGCACCGTCGCCAAGACGTGAATGCCCGGCACGAGGCCGGGCATGGAGCAAGACGGTTCAGACGAACTGCGACAGGCCGGGAATCGAGCCCATGATGGTGCCCATCGTGTCTTCGCCGGCCTTCTCGCGGCCATAGGCGAAGAGCTCCTTGCCGAGGGGCTGCATCTGGCCCATGGAGACGCCGATGCCCATGAGCTGGCCGCCCAGCGCCATCACGCCGCCGCCCATGGAGCCGACCATGCCCATGAGGCCTCCGCTCGCGCCGGTCTTGGATTGCTCGATGGCTTCCTGGGCTCCTGGCAGCGCTTCGATCAGCTGGTTGACCTCGGTCTGCGGTCCCTCCTTCTGGAGATAACCCAGGATAAGCCCGATGGCCTTGTGGGCGGTCGCCTGATCGAGGCCGGTCTTCTGCGTGATGCGGGCGATGAGTTCTTCCATCTGATTCTCCTGAATACTGGAATGGGCCTGATAGTTCATATCTAAACTATTAAATCAAGGAACCCGACAGTGGAAACTCGCCACAGGACATCTAAGATCCTTCGAGCGAGTTGGGAGAAACATGATGCTCGAAGACGGAAAGATCTTCATCGGGAAAAGCACCAAGCCGGAATATCTGGATCTGAGGCTCGCCAACCGCCATGGCCTGGTGACCGGCGCTACGGGCACGGGCAAGACCGTCTCGCTGCAGGTGCTGGCGGAGGGTTTCTCCAATGCGGGCGTCCCGGTCTTCGCCGCCGATATCAAGGGTGATCTCTCCGGCATGGCCGCTCCCGGTAACGGCAAGGAGCCCCTGGTCAGGCGCGCCAAGGAGATCGGCGTCGAGTACGTGCCGGACAAGTTCCCGGTCGTGTTCTGGGACCTGTTCGGCGAGCAGGGGCATCGCGTGCGGGCCACGATCTCCGAGATGGGACCGCTGCTCCTCTCCCGCCTCCTCGATCTCAACGACACCCAGGAGGGCGTGCTCAACATCGCGTTCCGGATCGCCGACGAGCAGGGATTGCTGCTGCTCGACCTGAAGGATCTGCGCGCGCTGCTGCAGCTCATCTCCGACAATGCGGGCGAGCTCACCACCACCTACGGCAATGTGTCGAAGGCCACCATCGGGACGATCCTGCGCCAGCTCCTCGTCCTGGAGAACCAGCAGGGCGACGAGTTCCTCGGTGAGCCGGCCCTCGACATCAAGGACCTGATGCGCACGGATCGCGACGGGCGCGGGGTCGTCAACATCCTGGCGGCCGACAAGCTGATGAGCAATCCGCGCCTCTACGCCACATTCCTTCTCTGGCTCATGTCCGAATTGTTCGAGGAGCTGCCGGAGGTGGGCGATCTCGACCAGCCCAAGCTCGTGTTCTTCTTCGACGAGGCGCACCTTCTCTTCAACGACGCCCCGAAGGTGCTCGTCGAGACGGTGGAGCGGGTCGTGCGGCTGATCCGGTCGAAAGGGGTCGGCGTCTATTTCATCACGCAGAACCCGGTCGACGTGCCGGAGAGCGTTCTCGCTCAGCTCGGCAACCGGGTGCAGCATGCCCTGCGTGCCTATACCCCGCGCGAGCAGAAGGCGGTGCGCGTGGCGGCACAGACCTTCCGCCAGAACCCGGCCTTCGACACGGAGAAGGCCATCACCGAACTCGGCGTCGGCGAAGCCCTGGTCTCGACCCTCGAAGGGAAGGGCGTTCCGTCCATGGTGGAGCGCACCCTGATCGCCCCGCCCATGGCGCAGGTCGGGCCGATCGAGCTGACCGAACGCCAGCAGATCATGGCCTCGAGTCCGTTACGGGGAAAATACGACCAGCCGGTCGACCCGGAATCCGCCTACGAGATGCTCGCCAAGCGGGCCGAGCAGGCCGCGGCCGATGCCAAGGCGGCGGAAGGAGGAGGGGGCATCCTGGACATGCTCGGCGGCCTCTTCGGAACGTCGGGCCAGCGCAAGGGCTCCATGACCATGACGCAGCGGGTGACCCGCGAGGTCACGCGCACGGTGGTCAACCAGACGGTCGGAAGCCTCGCGGCCGAGATCGGCAAGTCCATCGGCGGCCGCCAGGGAAGCTCCATCGGCCGCGCCATCGTGCGCGGCACCCTGGGCGGGCTGTTGAAGCGGTAGCGCTGGCCGGCCGCTCGCTTGGCATCGACGATGCAGAATATCCGCCGGGCACGACCTGACGATCTCGCCGCCGTCGAAGCGATCGTTCAGGCCGCCTACTCGCCGTACATCCCGCTCATCGGGCAAAGGCCCGGTCCGATGCTGGACGACTATGCCGCACTCATCGCGAAGGGCTGCGTCCATGTGCTCGTCGTCGAGAACGAGGTGGCCGGAATCCTCGTTCTCACGCGGGACGACGGGGCCATGCTGCTCGACAATGTGGCCGTCCATCCAGATCGGCATGGACGCGGCTATGGGCGTGCCCTGATCGCCTTTGCGGAAGAACAGGCCCGTGAGCGTGGGTTCAGAGCCATCCGGCTCTATACGAACGAGGCTATGCGCGAGAACATTCGTCTCTATGAGCGGCTCGGATTTGTGGAGACCCATCGCGCCGAAGATAAGGGTTTCCGCCGCGTCTACATGACGAAGCTGTTGACCTCCAACCCCTGAGGCGAAAGCTCATGCTTGCGATGACCGGAGCGATGAGGGTACGTCTTGGGACGACCCTTTCACAAGGCAGATGTTCCCCATGTCCCAGCTCGACCAAGTTCTCTCCAAGATCGATTCGGATCTCGACGCCTCCCTGGAACGGTTGTTCCAGTGGTTGAAGGTTCCCTCCATCTCCACCGATCCGGCCTACAAGGATCATTGCCGCACCGCCGGGCAATGGCTGGTGGACGAGCTGAAGGGCATCGGCGTCGAGGCTTCCTTACGCGAGACGGGCGGGCATCCGGTGGTGCTCGGCCATGCCGGCGGCGACGCGAAGCTGCACGTGCTCTTCTACGGCCATTACGACGTGCAGCCGGTCGATCCACTCGAGCTGTGGGAGCGGCCTCCCTTCGAGCCCCGCATCATCACGCTGCCGGACGGGCGCAAGGCCATCAGCGCTCGCGGCTCCTCCGACGACAAGGGTCAGGTGCTGACCTTCGTGGAGGCCTGCCGCGCCTGGAAGGCCGTGACGGGCTCGCTGCCGATCACCATCACATTCCTCGTCGAAGGGGCGGAAGAGGACGGCTCCAAGTTCCTGCCCGAGTTCATCGAGGCCAACAAGGCCGAGCTGAAGGCCGACGTGGCCCTCGTCTGCGACACCGGCATGTGGGATCAGGAGACGCCCGCCATCACGTCCTCCCTGCGCGGCATGGTCTATGAGGAAGTGATCGTGCGCTGCGCGGACCGCGACCTGCATTCCGGCACCTTCGGCGGCGCGGCGCGCAACCCGATCCATGTGCTGTCGAAGATCATCGCGGCGATCCACGACGACAACGGCCGCATCACGATCCCGGATTTCTACGAGGGCGTGTCGGAAACGCCGACGCAGCTTCTGGAGCAGTGGAAGGGCCTCAATCTCACCGAGGAGGAGTTCCTCGGTCAGGTCGGGCTGAAGCACTCGGCCGGCGAGAAGGGGCGCATGCTGATCGAGCAGATCCAGTCGCGGCCCACCTGCGACGTGAACGGCATCATCGGCGGTTATACGGGCGAGGGCACCAAGACGGTGATCGCGTCCGAGGCGCGCTGCAAGGTGTCCTTCCGCCTCGTGGGCGATCAGGATCCGGCGAAGATCTCCGAGAGCTTCCAGGCCTTCGTGCGCGAGCGCATCCCGGCCGATTGCTCGGTGGAGTTCATCAAACACAAGGGCTCCCGCGCCCTGGCGCTTCCGCACGATTTCCCGGCGATCACGGCGGCGAAATCGGCCCTGCACGACGAATGGAAGAAGGATCCCATCGTCATCGGCATGGGCGGTTCGATCCCGGTCGGCGGCGATTTCAAGCGCACGCTGGGCCTCGACACTCTCTTCGTCGGCTTCGGCCTCGATGACGACCGCATCCACTCGCCGAACGAGAAATACGACCTCAAGAGCTTCCACAAAGGCACCCGCTCCTGGGCGCGGATCCTGGCGGCTCTGGCGAAGTAAGGCAGCTTGCGAGGCCGATGTAGATGCAGCGGTTCATACAGAGGGCGCGGCATCTTCGTCGGCGGCAAACAAGCGCCGAGGCCCTGATCTGGCAGGCTTTGAGGAACAGAAAGCTGGCGCGCTGGAAATTCAGGCGTCAGCATCCGATCGAACGGTTCACGGTCGATTTCGTCTGTCTGGATGCGAAACTCGTCATCGAAGTGGATGGAGCGACCCATTCGACCGAAGAAGAGGGACGGAAAGATCAAGAGCGCTCTCGATGTTTGGAAGCCTACGGTTTTCAAGTCGTTCGCATTTCGAATTCTGACATCTACGACAATCTTCAGGGTGTCATGGAGACGATCTTGGCCGAACTCGATCGGCGGGTTCATGTCTAGGTCGCAGAACGTGGCGCAGGCTCACCTCTCCCAGAGGGAGAGGTCGCGTCTTCAGGCGCGGGTGAGGGGTTAGTGTCCTCTCCGGAGAGCGCTCTCCCCCTCACCCTCGCTACGCTCGACCTCTCCCCACCGGGGAGAGGTGAAGGCGTCGCGGATCAGCGTTCTAAGCAAGCTCGCTCACCGACCCGATCACCGCGCTCGGGGCAAGCTCCAGGTATTCATCCGGTAAGCCGAGCCGATTCACCCACACGGGCGTCAAGCCCAAGGCGGCGGCTCCTGCGATGTCCCAACGGTTCGAGGACACGAAGACGACTTCGTCGGCAGTGACGGACAGGGCGCGAAGAACAAGCTCGTAGGTACTCGGGCTCGTCTTGAAGACCTGCGCCGCATCGACGGACAAGATCGCGTCGAGATCGTCGGCAAGGCCTGCTGATTCCACGGCGGCGTTAAGCATGCCCGGATCGCCATTCGACAGGATGCCCGTTTGTCGGCCCTTCTTACGTAGAGCGCGCAAAGTCTCCCGCACTTCCGGATAGGCATCCAGGCTGCGATACGCTTCCAGCAGGAGCGGTCGGATCGAAGGATCCACGTCTGGAAACCGGGCGAAAGCGTAGTCGAGCGCTTTCGTGGTCAAAACCCAGAATGTCTCGTAACGGCCTGCGAGCGACAACACCCAGGAATATTCGAGCTGCTTGGACCGCCAGACCTCCGAGAAGCGTGCAGCGTCCGGCCCGATCTCGGCCATATGGCGGGCAACGGCCGAGTGGACGTCGAACAATGTTCCGTAGGCATCGAAGATGACGGCTTTGGCCCGGGCTGGGATGATCGTCGAGGACATGCGCCAAGAGTCGCATCGGTGATGCGCGATGGCAATCCGGCCAATGATCAGCCCTCCTCATGGAATCGATCACAAGTCTTTATGGGCCAATGGCCGAAGGGACGATTGACGGTTCGGTCCGCAAGGGATTCGATACGGCAGTCATTCTGACCCAAAGGATTGAGAAAGTGGCTTGGTATTCGAAGACCTGGAACTGGTTCGACGGCGCATGGCATGAGGGCAACCCGCCCCTGATCGGGCCGCGCTCCCACGTCTCCTGGCTCGGCTCCTCCGTGTTCGACGGCGCACGCGTGTTCGAGGGCGTCGCGCCGGATCTCGACCGGCATTGCGAGCGCGTGAACCGCTCGGCACCGACGATCGGGCTGAAGCCCACCATGGAATCCCAGGCCATGATCGATCTCGTCCGCGAGGGCGTGAAGAAGTTCGCGCCGGGGACCGCGCTCTACGTGAAGCCCATGTACTGGGGCGAGGCCGAGGGTCTGGCGACCATCGCGCCGGATCCGGAATCGACCCAGTTCTGCCTCTCGCTCTTCGAGGCGCCGATGCCGGTGCCGGGCGGCCTTTCCGTCATGAAGTCGAGCTTCCGCCGCCCGACGCTCGAATCCATGCCGACCGACGCGAAGGCGGGGGCGCTCTACCCCAACAATGCCCGCGTGATCCGCGAGGCGAAGGAGAAGGGCTTCGACAACGCGCTCGTCTGCGACGCCCTGGGCAACGTGGCCGAGACCGGCACGTCCAACGTGTTCATGGCCAAGGACGGCGTGGTCTACACGCCGTATCCGAACGGGACGTTCCTTAACGGGATCACGCGCCAGCGAGTGATCCAGCTCCTGCGCGACGACGGCACGACCGTGGTCGAGGGAACGCTGCGCTACGAGGACTTCGCCACGGCGGACGAGATCTTCATCTCCGGCAACTATTCCAAGGTGATGCCGGTGCTGCGCATCGACGGCCGCGACCTCCAGCCCGGCCCGTTCTACCGCCTGGCGCGTGAGCTCTACTGGGCTTTCGCCCACGACAAAGGCATCCTCAAGGCCGCCTGACGCTTTGACGCGTACCTGAGCTAGACCTGTCGCCGATCTGTTAACGGAGGGACATGGGGCTCCTGCAAGAGCAACCTCGCTTGAACAAGCAAACGAGGTTTACACCATGTCCCTCCGTCTTCTCGCGGCGCTGCCTCTGACCGTGCTGCTCGGCACAAGCGCCCTGGCACAGCAGCAATTCCCCGCCGTTCTTGCAGGCCATGCCGTTCTGCCCGCCCTGAGCTTCGTCGATGCTCCCGCGGATGCGCCGGCTGACCTGAAGGTTTCGGGCAAGTTCACGACCGGCAAGCGCATCGACGCTCTCGGCACCGTCGAGGGCACCTCGGGCGATCGTCCGACCAGCGTGACGCTGCCGTTCAAAGGACAGCCGCTCCAGGGCCATTCCGGCATCAAGTCCGTGGGCGACGGCACCTTCTGGGTGATCACCGACAACGGGTTCGGGTCCAAGGCCACCTCGCCCGATTCGATGCTCTATCTCAACCGGTACCGCATCGACTGGACCAATGGCTCGGCCGAGCGCCTGGAGACGGTGTTCCTGCACGATCCGGACAAGAAGGTCCCGTTCCGCATCTCCAACGAGGCGACCGAGAAGCGCTATCTGACCGGATCCGATTTCGACCTCGAGAGCTTCCAGCTCATCGGCGACAAGCTCTGGATCGGTGAGGAGTTCGGACCCTACCTGATCAAGACCGACCTTTCGGGCAAGGTCGAGGCCGTCTTCGAGACGGTCGTCGACGGCAAGCCCGCCCGCTCGCCCGATCATTATGCCGTAACGACGCCGCCGGCTCCCAACGGGACCGTCAATTTCAACGTGCGCCGCTCCAAGGGCTATGAGGGTATGGCCGCCTCCAAGGACGGCAAGTTCCTCTACGCGCTTCTCGAAGGTCCCGTCTGGGACGCCGAGAAGAAGCAGTGGGAGACCGTCGACGGGCGCGAATACCTGCGCATCCTCGAATTCGACGTGGCGGGCGAGAAGTGGACCGGCCGCCACTGGAAATACGTTCTCGACCAGAACGGCCTTGCCATCGGCGACTTCAACATGATCGACGGCACCACGGGCCTCGTCATCGAGCGCGACAACGGCGAGGGCACCGCCGACAAAGCCTGTGCGTCCGGCGAGAAGCGTCCCGACTGCTTCCAGGATCCCGCCAAGTTCAAGCGCATCGTGAAGGTCGAGCTGTCGGACGCCAATGTGGGCAACCCGGTCCGTAAGATCGGCTATATCGATCTCATGCAGATCGCCGACCCGAACAAGAAGGCGAGAAAGCCTCTCAACGACACGGTGCTGACCTTCCCGTTCTTCACCATCGAGAACGTGGATGTGGTCGATGAGCGTCACATCGTCGTCGGCAACGACAACAATCTGCCCTTCTCCTCGAGCCGCGAGCCCAACAAGCAGGACGACAACGAATTCGTTCTGCTCGACGTGGCGGACCTGCTGAAGGCGAAGTGATCCACGTCCGCGCTATCCGCTCCACCACGTCATCACCTCCCGGCCTTGACGTGGCGGATAGGATCTCCGAATCGGAATGTCGCGACGACCTCAACAAACTTGTGATCGTCGCGACTGCCTTCTCGGCTGCGGAACGCCCTAAATGGCTCCAGCATCGCGTTCAACGCCGGAGTCCTCGATGCGATCCGTTCTGACTGGCCTTGTCGCACTTTCTCTCCTGAACGCCCCGGCATGGGCCGAAGCCGTCGACCTGGAGCTGGTCTTCGCCGCCGACGGATCGGGCTCCATCGACGATGACGAACTGCGTCTCCAGCGGCAGGGCTGGGCCGAAGCCCTCACGAGCCCCGATGTGCTCAACGGCATCAAGGACGGGCCCCTCGGAGCCATCGCCGTGGCCTTCATGGAATGGGGCGGGCCGAGCTCCCAGGTGCTCATCGTCGACTGGCACGTGATCCGCGATGCGGCGAGCGCGAAGGTTTTCGCCGATAGGCTCACGAGCGCGCCTCGGGGCGCCTATGGCTACAACTCCATCTCCAACGCCATCGATTTCTCCGTCCGTCTCGTCGAAACCAACGCCCATGAAGGCACACGCAAGGTCATCGACGTGTCGGGCGACGGTCCGAACATGAACGGCCGGTCCCTGGAGCAGGCGAGGGCGGACGCTCTCGCGAAAGGCTTCACCATCAACGCATTGGCGATCCGCCGACCCGGCAGCGGCCGCCCGGGCGGACCCGGCGGGATGTCGCTGGAAGATTATTACGGCCAGAGCGTCATCGGCGGCCCCGGCTCCTTCGTCGAGATCGCCGACGAGACGCGTCCTTTCGCGGTCGCCGCCCGCCGCAAGCTGCTGACGGAGATCGCCGGAACGGCCGGCGCCGCGCGCCATGCCGGCCGGTGACGAGGGTGTTCAGGGCCTGAAGACATTCTCGAACGGAATGCTAGAGCATTTTTCGATGAAGTGGATTCGATTCACCGTCAGAAAATGCGGTCAAACAAACAAGAGAGGTGATTCCACGTCAGTGGAATCACCTCTAGACTCGCCGCCATGGCGAATCTCCAAGACTGGATCATCGAACAGGGCCTGCGCGGAGCGGATGTCGGCTCCCTCATCGCAGGCTTGGCCGAGCGCCTGGCGGCCGAAGGGATGCCGCTGGTCCGCGTCTACCTCGCGATGCCGACGGTCAATCCGACGATCCGAGTCTATACCCATGTCTGGACCCGCTCGGCCGGTTTGCTCGTCGAGGGCGTCTCGCATGAGCGCAATGCCCATGCGTTCCAGCAGAGTCCCTTCAACTTTATGATGCAGACCGGGCAGACCAGCTGCCATTGGCTGGTCGACGATCCGGATGCGCGCCAGTTCGACGTGTTCGAGGATATACGCCGCGAAGGTGGGACCGACTATCTTGCCCGCCTTTTCAGTTTCGACAACGCCAGCGCCCCGGACCTGCAGGGAATCGGTATCTCCTTCGCCAGCGATCGCCCCGAAGGCTTTCGGTCGGAGGAGATCGAGCGGATCGACGCGCTTCTGCCCCTGCTGGGACTCGCGGCCTATCGCATGACGCTCTTCGACCTCACGGTGGGGATGCTGGACACCTATGTCGGGCTCTCCGCCGGCCGGCGGGTCCTGAGTGGCGAGATCCGGCGCGGGTTTGGCACCACCATCACGGCGGCGCTCCTCTTCGCGGACCTGCGCGGCTTCACGGCCCTGGCAGACACGGCCGGAATCGATTTGATTGCCCGGCTCGACCGACATCTGGAAGCCATGGCGGATCCGGTGGCCGAGCAGGGCGGCGAGGTTCTCAAGTTCATGGGCGACGGTGTCCTCGCGGCTTTTCCCATTACGGAGGAACGCTCCCGCGAGGAGGCCTGCGCGGCGGCTATTCGGGCCGCGCAGGCGGCGCTCGAACGTAATGCCGAGACCAACCGGCGCCTTGTCGGCGAGACACCGCTCAGCCTGGATGTCGCGCTCCATTGTGGCGACGTGTTCTACGGCAATATCGGGGCGGCCGGGCGCCTCGATTTCACGGTGATCGGCCCCGCCGTCAACGAGGTCGGCCGCATGGAGGCGCTCTGCAGCGACCTCGACTGCTCCGTGATCCTGTCCGACAGCGTCGCATCCGCGAGCCCGGTGCCCGTGCGCTCGCTCGGTCGTCATCGGCTGCGGGGCATCGCGGCGGAGCGGGAGCTCTTCACCTTCGCGCCCGTCAGCGTCTGGACGGCTTGAAGATCCTGGCGGCTATCGAAGAAACGCTACGACTTCATGTCGGTTAGCCGCTCCAGAACAGTCTGCGTGATCCGTGCACAGCGGGTACCCGCGAAGGGGAACGCATCAGTAAGGGCCGCCGAGAGCGTTTCATGAAGGCTCTGCCGGAGGAGGCGTCGGGCCCGGTGAAGACGCGTCTTCACTGTCTCGGGACGCAGCCCAAGCTGACCTGCTGTCGCTTCGATGCTCATCTCCTCGATATCCCGCAGAACAAAGACGATGCGGAACGGGTCCGGTAGTCCGTCGATCGCCCGTTCGAGCGAACGCCGGATTTCGGCTCGGGCCGCCGCGGCCTCGGGATCCCCGTCCTGGCGCGCTGAGGGTAGGTAGATCACGCGGGCCTCCCCTTGTTCGTTGATCGTGTCGATCTGTTGCAGGTCGACCGAGGGACGCCGCTTTCGGAGACGTTCCAGCGCTTCATTCAGCGCAATCCGAGTGAGCCATGTTGCGAGGCGCGCCTCACTGCGGAAACCCTCCAGATGGGTAAAGGCGCGAAGATAGGCTTCCTGCACCACATCCTCGGCCTCCGCGTCGTCACGAAGGACGCTGCGTGCAACGTGATAGAGCTGGCGGTTGTGGCGCTCCATGATCAGGCGGAGAGCCGCCCCATCCTGCCTCCGGGCCCGCTCGACCAAGGCCCGGTCGTCCAGGCCATCGAGCTGTATCGTTGCGGCGGTTTCCGGTTTCATGGTCAGTCTCCCGACTCGGGCCGTTAGATGAATGGGCGTTTCAACGAGTCCTACGCGACGAGGGGTACTCAAGTTCTGCGAACGACCCCCCGATGCATGATCTCGTCAATCGAGGGGAATGTCTGCAGGACGACCTCGGGGAGCGCCTGCGCGGCAGAGGTGCTCGGAGGAGGGCGACCTGGGCTTCCCACGATGATCCGTCCGACCATTCCGGCATGCTCGTGCGGAATACAGAAGAAATCGTACACTCCTTCCACCTCGAGCGTGACCGAAAAGGTTTCGTTTGGCAGTAGGTAATCCGAGTTCCATGGGTCGGCACGCTCAGGAATGCGGAGTGGGTGATCGAAATTCTTCGGATGATATGCGGTTGTCGTATGCGAGTTCCCAGGGTCGTGATTGACCCAGCGGATCGCTTGATCGGGCTCAACGTGAAGTCCGACCGGATCGAACCATACCTGCGAACCGTCCGCATTGCCCTGCATCCTGATCTCGACCGGCTCGCCGGCCAAGGGCAGGCGAGGGAATGCGTGACCGGCGAGAAGGCCGCCGCCGATCCGCAGGATATGCCGTCGCGACGGCATCATTTGCCCGCAACCCGAGTTTCGTCGGCCTTCGGCACATGCCACAGGACCACATGCACATGGGGCTTCTCGACGCCTGGATGCCCTGCATTGAAGTAGACATCGACGTGGTCGACCTTTCCGCCAGGGGATGCGAGATCGTCGAAGCGCTTGTCCTTGTTGGAGAGGTCCTCGATCGGGAGCATATAGACCGTGCTGACCAGCCGGCCCTCATGATCGTATGCGAGGAACGGGCCTGCCGGCAGGGTCTTCGGGTCGACATAGAGCTGACCGAGTCCGGGCAGGAAATCGGGCAGTTTCACGAGCTCGCTTACCTTCTTGTAGGCTCCCGATGGGGGAGCTTTCTCGACCTGATCGGCGGCCAAGGCCGGCATGGCGAGTGCAGCAATTCCAATCGCAGCGGCAGCGAAGCGCATCTTCATAGTCTCATCCTCTCAGGGCCAGGTAAGTCCCGGCGCATCTGATTGGATGGAGCCTACGTGAAAAGGTTCCCGATCAAGCCGGGGTATCAGCGTCTGGACAGCCTGATACCCAGCACCTTGAGGCCAGCCAGCAGGACGCCGCCATAGATCACGGCCCCGGTGGCGCCGAGCACAGCGAGGAGGGCTTCGGTCCGCCAGGCCGGGAGCCGGTGCGTCCAGGCCGCGATAGGTCCCGGGGCGAACCAGGCGAAGATGGTGAGGAGGAGAGCGGCCGCCCCGATGGCAAGGCAGGTCCGGCCCAGCGTCGCGCTCGGAGCTGTCCAGCCGCGGCGATAGGCCAGGATGAAGAGCAGCCCCAGATTGACCCAGACGCCGATGGCGGTGCCCAGGGCCAGGCCGATGACGCCGTAGGTCTGCATGAGCATGATCTTGACGATGACGTTGACCCCGACGGCCGTCAGAGACGCAATCAGCGGCGTGGCGGTGTCAGAGCGGGCGTAGAAGCTCGACACGGCGGAGCGGATCAGCACGGCCGCGGGGAGGCCGAGACCGTAAGCCGCCAGGACGGCGCCGGCCCGCGCGGCCGCCTCTGCATCGAAGGCGCCGCGCTGGAACAGGGCCGACATGATGAGTTCAGGCATGACCATGAAGGCCACCAGGAAGGGGGCCGCGAGCGCGAGCGTCAGGCCCACCGTCCGGTTCTGGGCCGCATAGGCACCGGCCTCGTCGCCGGCCGCGATGCGGCGGCTCATCTCGGGCAGCAGCACGGTGCCGGCCGCGATGCCGATGACGCCTAGGGGCAGCTGATAGAGCCTGTCCGCATAATAGAGGGACGACACTGCGCCCGTCGGCAGGAAGGACGCGATGATCGTGTCGGCGAAGATGGCGAGCTGGACGCCGGCGGACCCGATCACGGCCGGTCCAAGGGCCTTGAAGAAGGTCTTCATCGGAGTGTCGATGCGGGGACGTTCCAGTCCGGGACTGGACTCGATCTTTCGGGCATCCCACCAGACCAGGATGAGCTGCAGCGCGCCCGACAGAGTCACGCCCCAGGCGGCCGCATAGCCGGCATTGGGGAACAGGAAGACGACGCCTAAGGCGACGATCATGGCGACGTTGAGCAGGATCGGAGCCGCCGCGGCCGCCCAGAACCGGTCATGGGCGTTGAGGATGCCCGAATAGATCGTCACGATGGTGATGAAGAGCAGGTACGGGAACGTGATCCGCGTCAGCGTCACCGCAAGGTCGAACTTCGCCGGCTCGTCCGAAAAGCCGGGGGCGAGCAGGGTCACGACCCAGGGCATGGCCGCGAAGGCGACGGCGAGGAGCGCGAGCTGCACGACGAGCATCAGGGTCGTGATGCGGCTCGCGAAGGAACGGGCGGATTGCTCGCCTTCCGTTTCGAGAACCTGTGCATAGGCCGGCAGGAACGCGTTGTTGAACGCGCCTTCGCCGAAGATGGCCCGGAAATGGTTTGGGATGCGGAAGGCCACGAAGAACGCATCGGCGATGGGGCCGACGCCCATCACGGCGGCCAGCACGACGTCGCGGATGAAGCCGGTCAGGCGCGAGACCAGCGTCCAGCCGCCGACGGAGAGGATCTTGCGGAGCATCGCCGTCAGGCCCGGCGCAGGGGATAGGTTTCCGGAACGATGCTGCTCGAAACCTCCGCCGCGCCGCCGATCCGCTCCGCCACCACGTAAAGCGGCCGGCGCTTCACCTCGGCGAAGATGCGGCCGACATATTCGCCCACGATGCCGAGCGACATGAGCTGAATGCCGGAGAAGAACATGATCGAGACGATCAGGCTCGGGAAGCCGGGCAGATCGGTGCCGAACAGGAGCGTACGGATCATGAAGAACACCGCGGTGGCGATCGACAGGATCGAGATCAGGAAGCCGATATAGGTCCAGATCCGCAGGGGCACCGTCGAGAAGGCTGCGATGCCGTCGAAGGCGAAGCGGAAGAGCTTCCTGAAGCTCCATTTCGAGGTGCCGAAGCGGCGCTCCTCCACCACGAAGGGCACGCCGGTCGCCTTGAAGCCGATCCAGGCATAAAGGCCCTTGGAGAACCGAGCCTTCTCGCCGAGCGTCCGCAGCACTTCCACGCCCTTGCGGTCGATCAGGCGGAAATCGCCTGCGCCCTCGGGCAGGGCGATTTCGCCGAAGCGGGCGAAGAGCTGGTAGAACAGGTGGGCGAAGCCGCGCTTGACCCGGGTCTCGTCGGACCGGTCCGTACGCTGGCCGTAGACCATCATATAGCCTTCCCGCCAACGCTCGACGAAGGTCTCGATCATCTCCGGAGGGTGCTGCAGATCCGCGTCCATGATCACCACCGCGTCGCCCTGCGCATGGTCGAGCCCGGCCGCGATGGCGATTTCCTTGCCGAAGTTGCGGCTGAAGGAGACGGCGCCGACACGCGGCTCGGCCCGGCTGACCTCCCTGATTCTGTCGAGGGTATCGTCCGGGCTGCCGTCATCGACGAAAACCACCTCCCAGACCGACGTGATCCGGTTGAGGATGGGAAGCAGGCGCTCGCACAGGGGCGCGATGTTCGCGCCCTCGTTGTGCACGGGGATGATGACACTGAGCTGAGGCGACGCCACTGAGAAAACCCTTGATGATCGGGCTGCATCAAGAGCCGAGTTTGCGTCTTTCCTCAAGAGGATTAGGGTGCGGCAAAGCTGATTTTAAGGTCCTTCATGAGCTCCTTCCGTTCCGTCATACTTTGCGCCGACGACTTCGGCATCGCCGACGGGGTCAGCCGGGGCATCGTGGAACTGGCCGGAATGGGACGTCTGTCCGCAACCGGTGCCATGACCAACATGCCGGGCTGGCGCCGGGCGGCGGAAAGCCTGGGGGGCGTTCGCGATCGGATGGCTGTGGGGCTGCATCTCAACCTCACGACAGGTTCGCCTCTGGGGGCCATGCCGGTTCTCGCCCCCTCGGGACGATTTCCAACATTGAAGGAATTGCTTCCGAAAGCCCTGAAACGGCAATGGCCCGCCGTCGAAATCGCCCGGGAAATCGCCCGTCAGATCGATGCCTTCGAGGAGGTCTTCGGGGCGGCTCCGGCCTTCGTGGACGGGCACCAGCATGTCCACGTGCTGCCTGTGATCCGGCCGGCCCTGATCGCGGCCCTGAAGGCGCGGGGCTATGCGAGCCGCGTCTGGCTGCGTGATCCCTCGGACAGGGCCACGGCGATCCTGCGCCGCCCCATCGGGCGCAACAAGGCGCTGATCGTGAAATCCCTGGCTCGGGGGTTCGCCAGCAGGGCCCATGAGGAGGGCTTCCGGACCAACAAGGGCTTTTCAGGATTCGCCCCGCTCGACCTCTCGGTTCCGGCCGCCAGGGTTTTCGAGGAGGCCTTTTCGAGCCTCGGGACCCACCCTCTCGTCATGTGCCATCCGGGCTATGTGGACGACGAGCTGCGATCGCTCGATCCTGCGCTGGAAAGCCGGGTGGCGGAGCTGGACTATCTGAAATCAGACGCTTTTGGCGAATTGCTGGAGCAGCGGGGCTTGAGGCTCGCACCGAGGTTCGAGGCCACCTGAGAGCCTTACCGGACGAGAAAGGCACTCGCGTAGAGGCCCAGTCCGAACACGACGTGCCCGGCGATGTTGAGAGCTCTGATCTGGCCGGCATTGGGCCGTTTCGATGCGGCGAAGCCGGCGCCCATGCCGGGCTGAAGCAGGAACCAGCCTGCGCTGACTGTCACCAGGCCGACGATGAGGGCAGGTCCCAGGGTCGGTTGCTGGACCCAGCCAGGGGGCGTGACAGCCAGCAGGATCGCCGCAAAGAGGATGCCGACGGCGTAATGCCCGATCCAGCCCACGGACTTTTCGTGGGCAAACGGACGGGCCTTGGCGATGTCCTCGTGATAGACCGTGCCGCCGGCCAGATGGCAGAACCAGCGGCCGACCAGGCCCCAGTTCGCTCCCGGAAGCCCGAATGCGTGCTTCAGGAACAGCCCCCACAGGTCGAAAACGACCGTTGCGCCGATCCCGATCAGAAT
This sequence comes from Microvirga sp. Mcv34, assembly GCF_024519725.1. GTDB lineage: Bacteria > Pseudomonadota > Alphaproteobacteria > Rhizobiales > Beijerinckiaceae > Microvirga. The sequence continues at coordinate 91,565 of NZ_JALJRK010000003.1, forward strand.
GGTGCGATACAGGAAGTCGATCACGGCTTGGTCTCCATTGGGGCAACATGAAACGGGCCTCCGAAGAGGCCCGTTCGACGTATCGTTACTCAGCTTACTTGGTCGCGCTCTCGTACATTTCCTCGACGTGCTCCCAGTTCACGAGATTGTCGAGGAAGGCCTTGAGGTAGTCGGGACGGCGGTTGCGGTAATCGATGTAGTAGGAGTGCTCCCACACGTCGCAGCCGAGGATCGGCTGGGCGCCATGCACGAGCGGGTTTTCGCCATTCGGGGTCTTCATGACGGTGACCTTGCCGTCCTTGACCGCAAGCCAGGCCCAGCCGGAGCCGAACTGGCCGACGCCGGCCTGGACGAAGTCTTCCTTCATCTTGTCGACCGAGCCGATGTCCTCGATGATCTTCTTCTCGAGCTTGCCCGGGAGGGCGCCGCCGCCATTGGGCTTCATCCAGAGCCAGAAGTGGATGTGGTTGTAATGCTGACCGGCATTGTTGAAGAGGGCCTGGTTCTTGCCGTAGGAGCCTTTCACGACCTCCTCGACGCTTTTGCCCTCGAATTCCGTGCCTTTCAGCAGGTTGTTGCCGGTGTTGACGTAAGCAGCATGGTGCTTGTCGTGATGAAACTCGAGCGTTTCCTTCGACATGTAAGGCTGCAGGGCATCATAGGCATAAGGCAGTTCGGGCAGGGTGAACGACATCGGCGTCTCCTTTGGATTGAGCGACCCGGGGCACCGGACCCAAAAGTGAGGACCACTTCCGGGGTTGATCCGATGCCCTTCGTTTGACTGCGCATCGCCCGATGCGGACCCAGGGGGCCGCGTCAGCGGAAACCGTGGCAACTTTTCCGCACGATGCGCCTCGGGCTTTAGTTAAAGCGCCACCCCTCCAAGAGCAACGGCCAAGCTCGCGACTTTTTTCTGCCTAAGCTTCACAGGCGGTTGTCTTTTGCCTATAGAGGCATAGCTTTGCCTTGGTTATCTTCGGTTTGCGTATGATGGAGACTGCATGATCATCGCTCTTCTGGCCCTCGCTTTTGCGATGATCGTTGGTGGGCTTTTCGCGGCTTTATTCGGATGGGACATCGTTCTCGTCGAGCGTGGCTGGACGATGGTGATTGCCGGAAGCGTCACAGCCGCGAGCGGCGCGCTCCTGCTCGGCATCACCGCCGTTGTGGCCAAGCTGGCAAAGATCGAGAAGCGGTTGTTGCGGCTGCAGGCCGGTTTCGACGAAGATGCCGTTCTCGAAACACCTAAATCCTTGAAGGAGCCCTCCCTGGCGGCGCTCTCCGGCGGAGCCATGGCGGGCCATGCGGCCGACTCAGCCCCAGAGGAGGGGGAGCGCGTCGATGAACTGCAAGCGACCCTTCCGCTCTTCGAGGGCGAGGATCGCCGGGAGCCGGCTGAGGAAGACGTGAATGTCGCCGCATGGCCGGAGCAGCCGCAGGTTGCCGAGCCGGTCGTGCCGTTTCCGCCCAGGCCGGCTCCATCGCCTGCACCGATCCACGATGAAGACGAGCCGGACATGAAGGTGCCCGATTTCCTTCTGGCGGATCGGGTGCGCGACGAGGAAGAAGAACCGCGCGTCATCGATGTCTCCGATCTCTATCACCGTAATCAGGACGCTCCTGAACCCGCGCCCGCGAGGCAAGATCACGACGAACGTGACGAAGCTCGTGAACTCGCGGCCGAGTCCCTTACGGAGAGTGAGCCGGAGCCCGAGCCCGAACCTGAGGTTGCCCCTGATGCCGAAAGGGAAGGCGAAGAGGAGCTCGAGGCGGCTCCCGACGCCTCCCATCCTCCCGTAGTGGTCGGCACCTACAATTCCGGCGACAACAAATACGTGATGTTCTCGGACGGCTCGATCGAAGCCCAGACCCCGAGCGGCGTGTTCCGCTTCCAGTCCCTGGACGAGCTGAAGGCGTTCATCGCAGCGGGAGGCGAGGGCGGCTCGCCGTCCTCTACCTGAACAAGGGAGCCAGGGCGCGGAAGTCATCCGTCGCCGCTTCGCCCATCCACTCGAAAGCGGCCATCTCCGTGGTCACCCACTGGCAGCCCGCGTGAAGCAGCCGCGCGCAGGCGGCGTTGACGCTGTGGCTCGACCGGCTCGACACCGCATCCGCCACCACGAAGACGTCGAGGCCGGACGTCTTGAACTCCAGGGCGCTCTGCAGCACGCAGATATGCGCTTCGGTTCCGCAGATCACGAGCTGGTTCCGTCCGCCCCCGCGCAGGGTTGCGATCCGTTCCGCGATCATCGGGTCGCGAGCGGCCGAGAAGGCGGTCTTGGCCAGAGTGGCCGCTTCCGGCGGCAAGGCCTCCTGCACCGGCGGCACGGTCGGACCCAGTCCCTTGGGATATTGCTCCGTCACCGTGACGGGGATACCGAGCCGTTTGGCCGCCTCCAGCAGGATGCGCACATTCCGGAGGACGGCCTCGCCCTCGTGAATGGCAGGCATGAGGCGGGCTTGCAGGTCGATGACGACGAGGTGGGAGCGTTTCGCGTCGAGCAGCATGGAACTCAACCATCCGGATTGAAGGGAGGGGGATCGTTCGGAATCGGCATGCGCATCGAGAAGCGCAGCCCCTCCTGGGGAAATTCCATGGAAACCTCAGCCTGCAGCTGGGTGGACAGGACACGCTGCAGCAGGCGCGTGCCGAAGCCTTGGCGCCCGGGCGCGCTCACGTGCGGCCCTCCATGCTCCTCCCAGGAGAAATGCAGCATCGGACGTTCGTCGCCCAAGATCTCCCAGCGAACCTCGACTTGGCCGCCGAAGGTAGACAATGCTCCATGCTTGGCCGCGTTCGTGGTCAGCTCGTGAATCGCCATGCCGATCGGAACGGCTGCTTCCGAGGGCAGCTCGAGGTGAGGCCCCATGATGGTGATGCGATTCCTCGCCTCGTCCTCGTACGGCCCGAGCTCCGTCTGGACCAATACTTCGAGGTCGGCCTTCTGCCATAGATCCTCGGTGAGCAGGTTGTGCGTGCGCGCCAGGGAGACGATGCGGCCGACGAAGCCCTGGTAGAACTCGTCGATGCTCGACGCCGTGCGGGCGGTGGATCCGACGATCGCCTGCACGGTGGCGAGAGTATTCTTGACCCTGTGGTGCAGCTCCCGGATCAGAAGGTTCTGACGGTTCTCCGCTTCCTTGTAGTGTGTGATGTCGATGTCGACCCCGACCATGCGGAGTGGCGATCCATCCGCCTGATAGAAGAACAATGCAATGGTCTGCATCGTACGGATCCCGTCTGGACGCTGGATCCGGAAGATGAAGTCGATATCCTTGTCATGGCGGGCCAGCGCATCGGCAATAGCCTGAATTGCGTATTCCCGGTCTTCGGGGATGATACGCTCCGCCCAGTCGGACGAGGATCCCTTGAATGATCCAGGCTCCATTCCGAAAAGACGCTCCTGTTCCACCGTCCAGGTGATGGTGTCCGACGGAACATGCCAGTCGAAGACGCCGATGCCGGCGGCACTCTGGGCGAGTGACAGGCGTTCTTCGCTCGTGCGCAACGCCTCTTCCGTCATCTTCAGGTCATGGATATCGACGCTTGTGCCCACCCATCCCTTGAATTCTCCCGTGGCGGCATTGCGCACCGGGGCAGCACGAATGATGTGCCAGCGATACTCCCCGTCCGCTGAACGATAGCGCGCCTCCGTCGTGTAAGTGGTTTCGCCGGCTATGACGGGCTTTATCTCTTCGGTCATCTTGGCCCAGTCGTCCGGATGAATGGCAGCCGTCCAGCTGAGACCCAGCGCATCCTGAGGCGGAAGACCCGAGTAAGTGACCCACCTTTCATTCGTATAGGTCAATTCCAGATTGGGCTTGATGATCCACACGAGAGCGGGGAGGGACTCCGCGATAAGCTTGAAGAGTGCTTCCGTTTCGCGAAGCTTCGTCTCGGCGCGGATCTTTTCGATGGCCAGCCAAGTGCGCTCGGCCACGTCTTCGACAAGGGAAATCTCGTCGCTCGTCCAGTCCCTCGGGCTCGAGGAATACACGTAGAACTCAGCGATGAAACGCCCATGCTTGTGGATGGGGATGGCGAAGCCCGAGCGCACGTTGATGGTGTTATAGAACGCTTGGGCGGCCGGGTCGCCGAGGCGGGGATCGGTCCTGACATCATTGATGATGGCGGGCTGCCCCCGCTTCAACGCTTCGATGACCGGGCTAGCATGCTGGTCGATCTTCTCGACCTTTCCCTCGTTGCTGATGAGACCTCGCGACCACTCCCGTTCGACGATGATGACGCCGCGATCCTCGTAGACCTCCCCATAGCCCGCCGTATCCACTTTCAGGAAGTTGCTCACGTTGCGAGCCGCAACCTCCATGACCCGGTGAGGATCGTCGAAATTGCTGAGCTGATCGTTGAGCTTGAGGAGAAATTCCTGGCGGCGCTGGGCCTGGCCCATCTCTTCCCTGATTTTCTGCCGCTCCCTGATATCCTGCAGAACACCGGCGAAGCGGGCAGGTTGGCCGTCCTCGTAGATGATGCCACCACGCATGTGGACATGGCCGATGCTTCCATCGGGCCTCAGGACCCGATACTCGATGTTGAAGTCCGTCTTGGTGCGGAGCGCATAGGCAATCGCTTGGTTGATGCGATCGAGATCCGACGGGTGGAACATGGCCTGCAGATCGGCATAGGTAAGCGTGGCCTCCGGCGCGAGCCCGAGATACTCCTTGAAGGCCGCCGTGCCGATGATCTCGTCGGTCTTCAGGTTACGTTCCCATGCGCCGAGCCGGGCGACGTCGAGCGCGATCCTCAGCTTGAAATTGCTGGTGTGCAGGGCCGCCTCCGCCTGAGCCAGGCGAGCTTCCAGCTCTGCGATGCGCTCATCGCCACCTTCCTGAGGGGCGATTTCGTCGTCGACCAGTAAACTGCCGCGTTTGGTCATCGCATTGAACTCTCGGCCTCTCTGTAAGGTCTGCGGCTTGCTAGGCGGCATCTCTCGCGATGCTATGTTTTAAAATAGCGCATCCCGTCAGTTCTGAAAGCCTTCGAGGCAACGAATGGCAAAGGTATAGGCGAGAGCGACTTCCTCAAGCCGGTCGAAGCGGCCCGCCGCGCCGGCATGGCCCGCCTCCATGTTGAGCTTGAGAATGACCGGCCCGCCGCCCGTCATGGTCGATCGCAGCTTCGCGACCCACTTCGCCGGCTCCCAATAGGTCACGCGCGGATCGGTGAGGCCGGCGAGTGCCAGGATCGCCGGGTAGGCTTGCGGCTTCACGTTGTCGTAGGGCGAGTAGGACAGGATCGTCCGGAACGCGGATTCGTCTGCCGCCGGGTTTCCCCATTCTGGCCACTCGGGTGGGGTGAGGGGCAATTCGCTGTCGAGCATGGTGTTGAGGACGTCGACGAAGGGCACCTCGGCCATGATGCCTGCGAAAAGGTTCGGCGCCAGGTTGGCGACCGCGCCCATGAGCATGCCGCCCGCGCTGCCGCCATGGGCCACGATCCGCCCACGGGACGTATAACCTGCCTGGATGAGGGCCTCGCCGCAGGCGACGAAATCCGTGAACGTATTGGTCTTCTTCTCGCGCTTGCCGTCCATGTACCAGCGCCAGCCCTTTTCGGTGCCGCCGCGGATATGCGCGATCGCATAGACGAAGCCGCGATCGACGAGGGACAGGATGCCGGTTCGGAAGTTCGCCGGCATGGACATGCCGTAGGAACCGTATCCGTAAAGCAGGCACGGGGCTGAGCCGTCGAGCACGACCTCGCGCCGATGCACGAGCGAGATCGGCACCTGTTCGCCGTCTGGAGCCGTGGCGAACAGACGCCGCGTCACGTAATCGGCCGGGTTATGCCCGCTCGGCACTTCCTGCCGCTTGCGCAGCGTGCGCTCTCCGGTGACCAGATGATAGTCGATCACCTCGCTCGGAGTGGTCATCGACGAGTAATGGTAGCGGATGATGTCGGTGTCGAATTCGTATCCGGCCGAGAAGCCGAGCGAATACGCCTCCTCCTCGAACGCCACAGTCTCTTCCCGTCCGGTGGCGAATTCGCGCAATACGATGCGCGGATTCGCGTTCTCCCGTTCAAGTCTGACAAGGTAGCGGGCGAGCGCCACGGCCGAAAGGATCATCGTCCCGGGCCTGTAGGGAACGAGATCCTTCCATTGGGCGCGACCCGGCGTGGCGACGGGTGCCGTGACGATCTTGAAGTCCTCGGAGCCGTCCGCATTGGTGAGGATGATCAGGCTGTCGCCGTGATGCTCCACTTCGTATTTCAGCTGAGGCGTGCGCGCCTCGACGATCCGCGGCGATGCCGAGGCATCCGTTCGGTCAAGCAGCCAGATTTCGGAGGTTTCGTGGTCGCTCGCTTCGATGAGAACAAACGCATTCGACTGCGTGATACCAAGCTTCACGAAGAAGCCGGGGTCCTTTTCTTCATAGACGACCTGATCATCGTCGATGCTCGACCCGACCAGATGGCGTTTGACGCGCACCGGGCGGTGGTTCTCGTCGAGTTCGACATAATAGAAGCCGGAGGAATCGTTGAGCCAGACGGCGCCGCCGGATGTCTGCGGGACCTCGTCCGGCAGATCCGCGCCGCTGTTGAGATCCCGAACGCGGATCGTGAAGTATTCCGATCCCTTGATGTCCGCGCCCCAGGCCAAAAGACGGTGATCGGGAGAATGATCTGCGCCTCCGAGATCGAAGAAGGGGCGACCTTCCGCTTCCTTGTCGCCGTCGAGCATGATCGATTCCGGCCCGCCGTCACGGGGCTGCCGGCACACGAGCGGATGCTGGCCGCCCTCCCGGTAGCGGGTGAAGTAGGCGAAAGGCCCGTCCGGCTCGGGAACTGAGGAATCATCCTCCTTGATGCGACCGCGCATCTCGGCCACGAGACTAGCCTGGAACTCTTCTGTTCCGGAGAAGGCCGCCGCAGCGTACGTATTCTCCTGTTCGAGGACGGCCCGGATGGCGGGATCGAGAACGGACGGATCCTTGAGGACGTCCTTCCAGTTCTCGGCCTTCAGCCACGCATAATCGTCCTGAACCCGAATCCCGTGCACCTCGAACACATGAGATTTGGCAGGAACCGAGGGAGCGGCAGGCAAATGAGCAACAGGAAGGCGTTGAATATTCATGAAACTGTCCGGGTGGATGATCAAGAAGCGAGATTATGCACAGATAACGAGGATTTCCCATGTCGGGTCCGGATGGGGGCGAATGGGCACCGAACCCGCAGAAAAAATGCCTTCTTAGTTACTTCTTCGGATCAGAGCGATGAAATTTACGTGATGAACGCCTTAACCTCTGGTCAATGGCACCAACTGTTCAGGGTAGGTTTATTGCATAGTGATAGTTGATACGAAGTTTTCCAAAGTTTTCCTTTTGCACATCTTGCAATGCGGCTCAATTTGCCATACTTGGGAAAAACGAGCACGATTTCTGTGCAAGTAGGGCGCGGCTCAAGCAAGAAGCAAGCATTGCTTCAGACGAGAATGCTCAAACGTAGGTTGAAATGCTTTTTTGAGCGATTCTAAAGAGCCGGAAAGGAAGAAAATCAAAATGAGCGACAACATCGCTGCTTCGAACTACATTGAGCTGGCTGCGGATATCGTCTCTGCTTACGTCAGCAATAATTCTGTTCCTTCGGGCGACCTGCCGACGCTAATCAATGACGTCCATTCGGCTCTTCTGCGTGTCGGGGGCGGCACCGTGGAAGCTCCTATGGAAGCTCCGAAGCCGGCTATCCCCGTGAAGAAGTCCGTCACGCCGGATTACATCGTCTGCCTGGAAGACGGTAAGAAGTTCAAGTCTTTGAAGCGCCATCTTCGTACGCAGTACAACATGACGCCCGAGCAGTATCGCGAGAAGTGGGCTTTGCCCGTCGACTACCCGATGGTGGCTCCCAACTACGCCAAGGCTCGCTCGGAGCTCGCTAAGGAAATGGGCCTCGGCCAGCAGCGCCGTAAGCGCCGTTCCTCGCGCAGCAGCAGCTAAGATCGGCCTTCTGGTCGATACAGCCGCCCTCCGGGGCGGCTTTTTGCTTTTCAGGACAGGTGTTCCGCTCGCCGGCCGAAGCTCGATCAGGAGGAGCGAAACGGGGTGGGCGGGACCGCACCGTTTCACCGTTCGTCTTGCCCTGGCCGCGCCACGGCCCGGGTTTCAAGGACAGGCGCCTGCGCTTGGTCGAGTGGGACAGACTTCTCACAACGATGAGGATCGACCTTGCTGAGGTCGCAGCACGGGCATCCGAAGACAGCACTCGTCGTTCGGGACCAGCCGAGGGATCGTCAGTAGCGTCGGCACTGTCGAATGCAGAGGCCCATTGCGGCGGTTCTGCGGATGAAATCGACTTCGTCCGAGTTATCCTCAGTCTTATCAACAGTTTTGAATCCTCGTTGACAACTAGGAATATGGCCCCACTATCGAGGACGGAAGGGGGACCCCTTCCTTACTTTATTTATAGGAACAAAACATGAACATTAGCGACGGCGATGCGGTTCATCGGAGTATTGCCGCACAAAGGATTTCAGGCTCCAAGAAGTCTCGTTCGGAGAGGCGTAGACGCAGTGGAAGCCGGAAGACGGACATCGCGGCTGCCGCGGCAGGAGCCGATTCCCTGACCAAGGAGGCTCGGCGGCTTCTCTCGACGCTGGCTCAGCCGGACGTGTCGGCGATCATCGATCCGACGGATCCGGAGAGTGTACTTGTCCACAGGCGCCGGTCTGAAATTTCCGTAGGGGCAGGGCGCTTCGCCTCGGCGGTGGCGGACACTCTCGTGCGCCAGGATCTCACGCGCTGGGAGCAGACTCCTTCGGGCCGGAAGGGCTTGAGGCTGACGAAGGCAGGTGAAGCGTATCTGCGTCGCGCCTCGGCGCCCGAACCGGATATGGCGTTCTTTCACCAGCACCGCGAAACGGAGTTGGCTACGGTCGAGACGGAAACGGGCGCGACCCGGGTTCGCGTGGATTCAGAGGAGAGCCCGCTCGACTGGCTGCGCCGCCGCAAGGGCCGCGACGGCGAACCCATGATCGACGAGGCGTCCTATCAGGCCGGCGAGCGACTGCGAACCGACATCATGGTCGCCGGTCTTCTGCCCGGGGTGACCGCCCGCTGGGATGGGATGCCGAGGAGCGGAGGGCCGGCTTCGCCGGGTGAGGCGACGGACCGGATGGTCGCCGCCCGCCAGCGGCTGCGGACCGCCTTCGACGCCATCGGAGGCGATTTCAGCGACCTGCTTCTCGACCTCTGCGGCTTTCTGAAAGGTCTTGAGCAGATCGAGCGCGAGCGGCAATGGCCCGCGCGCTCCGCCAAGATCGTGGTGCGTCTCGCCCTGGTGCGGCTCGCCGAACACTACGGCATCGAAGCCTCGGCTCGGGGGCCGGCCGCGTCGCGCGGAATCCGGACGTGGCAGGCGGTGGTGATCGAGGGTGGAAAGCTTTAAGGCGTCGCGATAGCCGCCTGGGCATCCCGGCGGATGCGTTCGACCATGGATCTGACGCCGTTCGACCGTTGCGGCGTCAGATGCTCGGACAGGCCGAGTTCCTTGAACAGCGCGAGGGCGTCGGTGGAAAGGGCTTCCGAAGGTGTCTTGCCGTTATAGAGTGAGATCAGGAGCGCCACGAGGCCGCGCACGATATGGGCATCGCTGTCGCCACGCAGATGCAGGACAGGCTCGCCGTTCGTGGACGTCAGCTCTGTCTGGAGCCAGACTTGGCTCGCGCAGCCCTGAACCTTGTTGGCGTCGCTATAGGCCTCTTGCGGCAGGGGCTCCATCAGGCGGCCGAGCTCGATGATGTAGCGGTAACGCTCTTCCCATTCGTCGAGCAGTTCGAAATTGGAAACGATTTCGTCGATTGTCGGCAGCATGGCAAATCCGGGTTGTCTGCCCGTCATATAGCCATCGCCGCGGGGTTTGGCGACGGACCGAGCCGGATTTATGTGCGCGGCCTGGACGCAGCCGGTTCCCGGTCCTCGGGCCGCAGGGTGTCTGAAGGCCTCGTGGAGTCGGAAACCGGGAGGCCGGACGTGCTGAGAACCTTGTCGACGACGGCCTGCTTGGCGCTTTCGGGCAGCGCTTTCCAGATGGATTCGAGATGACCCGAGTGATCCGCATCGAGGGCATGGCCCGTCGCCGGCTCGGTCTTCTTCGGGGTAAGCAGGGCCTCGACGGCCGCCGTTCCCTCGCCCTGCTGGCGTACCGGCGAGAAGTAGAAAATGGTGCCGACAATGAGGATGAAACGGAGAATCGAAAACATGAGGCTGCGGGCGGCTCAAACCGAGGGACGATGCAGCACCATAACGTATCCGGCATACCCCGCGTAGGACCTGCTGGAGAAAAATGGAAACAGGATGAACGAAACCTTTATTTCGCTTTCCTGTATTAAGCACCTGAAAGGAAAGGATAAATTTTGGAACATTGTACGCTGTGGGGCGCGCGTGCCGCTTTCGACGGGCCGTTTCTCCGCCTGAACCGGGGCAATTAGGTTTCGCTTAAACCCGGTCTGTCAGGCTTTGCCCTCAGAAGGACAAGAAGCGGTGAGCTGCCGTCTTGTCTTGCAGCCTGGGCGGACCACAACGACATCATCCTTCGAAGACGGAAACGACTCCCTTGCGTGAAGCTTTTGTCGACCATCCCGATGACGATCTCGACCTGCCGGCCGTCGTACGCCGGAAGGCGCCGGCGCGGACGACGCAGAAGCGCGCCGCCAGGCCGCCGCGCAAGCCGGGCGTCGGCGAAAGGGCAGTGTCGTTCGTCTTCAGCCATCCGCGCCAGATCCTCGCGGCCCTGTTCCTGACCGGATGCGGCGGCGTGATCGCCTGGAACGCGCTGGCGCTGCAAAGCAGCCGCCATCCGGCGCCGCTCTTCAACACGCGGGAGGTCGTCTTCGCGCCCGAACCCAAGGCCGAGGCCGAGGTGCGCCAGCCTCTGCCGCCCGCGCGTCCCGGCGCCCAACCAGTCGGGGACTTGGCCGCGGCCCCGCTCCCCCATGAAGCCGTCCCTCATCCAGTCGCTGAGGCGGCAGCCCCCTCCGTCGCCACGCCCAAGACCCCGGCGCGTAATCCGATCGCAGACATGATCCGCAACGGAGGTCAGCCCGTTCCGGCCGCCGTGCCGATGGCCCGCCCGACATTGCCCAGCGCCGCCGCCCCCGCGCCGGCGAATCCGCCCACGCGGAGCGCCAGCCGCGATCCGATCGCCGACATGATCCGCATGGGCGGCCCGGTGCCGGTGCCGCCCGCCAATGTGGGCCGCTCGGACCAGGCTGATACGGTCCTTGCCGGCCAGCGCGCGCTTGCGCGGCTGGGCTACAGCGTGAAGGTCGACGGGATGATGGGTTCGGGGACACGGCAGGCCATCGAACGGTTCGAGCAGGACCGGCGTCTGCCCGTGACGGGCGAATTGAACGCGCGGACGATCCGCGAACTCTCCGCCGCATCCGGCATCGCGGTCCCATAATGTCCCGCCTTCGCTCCGACTTCTGGGTGTCCGCCTACCTTCGCCGCTGCTCGGTCGAGGGTGTCGATGCCGCCCTGCGCAAACGCGGCGCCGCCGAAGCCGGCGCGGTCTTCGTCAAGGTGGATCGGCTCGACGGCACCGCGAGCCTCTATGGTCCCGCGCCGCAGCTCTTTCTCGACGAGAGCGGCGAGCGGCTCTTCTCACCGATCCTGAAGGACGTCATGCCCCTCGACGTGGAGGAGCGGATGACGCGCGAGCTGCGCTTCGACTCGGATCTGTGGCTCGTCGAGGTCGACGATCGGGCAGGGCGCCACTTCCTCGACCTCGCATCCGAGGACTGAGTCGCTCGTCGATCTTCCGAACAGACGCGGCTTTCCTGGCGTTGATGGCTCAGAGTGGCCGACCAACACTCATCGCCGATTGGAACTCGGAATTCTCGTCGACAAACGCGGCCTCGGTTCCAGCGCCCATGGCGTCGAAGAAGCGGCTCACGAAGCATCGGAAGGATGCGCAAAGGGCAATGTCGCAGATCTGCTGGTCCGAAAAATCAACCTGCCTCAGACGTTCGATATCACCCTGGGTAATCTGCGAGGCATTTCGGACGACCTTTTCGGCGTAAGTCAGCATCGCGATGTCCCTGTCAGACAGGCCGGCGGTTCGGAAATCCCGCTGAACGGCGAGCACGGCTTCCTTAGAGCCGAGATCGTCGGCGAGTTGCTTGCTATACACGTGAGAGCAATAGGTCGAGGGAATGTGCTTCGCGGCGATCAGCGTGATCAGGCGCCACTCCCGGAGGCCGAGGGAGAAGCCTGCGCGGATGCGGTCTGAAAACTCCGTGTAGATCGGCAACAGGTCCGGTCGAGCCGTGAAGCATTTCGCGGCTTCCATGACAAACCCGAGTTGCGCTCTCTGCTTCTCGTAGATCTCTGCGACTTTGCCGGTGGCGTTCTCTTCCTCGATGACCTGCAGGAACATCCGACCCTCCAGTTAGATCACACCCCGACACTCTAGCAGAAATCCGGCGGTGCCCACATCCACCCCGAAGCCGGGTCTGGAGGTGGGACGGCGATTCTTCCTCGCGGACGAAAGCATCGTTCCGAGCGGAAAACCGGATCCACTTTTCCGCACGATGCTTTAAGCCAACGCCTCACCGGAGAGGGTCCTGACATCCAGGATGCATTCGACCAGTGTGAGCGCGACAGGTGCCGGAACGTCCCGCATTTCCCGCAGCAATGTCCTGATGGCGGAAAGCGGATAGGACAAGGCCGGGTGCAAGTTGAGAAAGATCCTGATCGCATCGCTCCGCGGCACGCCCAGGACGCTCAGCGCGAGAGCCAGAAGACGGTGACGCCCGAGTTCGAGGAGGCGCCATTCCGTGGAGGTCGGAAAACCGAACAGGGCCGTCAGGTTCGTTTCCAGCCTGTGATCGTCGCCCTTGAGAGCCGCAGCCGAAAGGTCGGCCACGTCCTGCTCGGTCAGCGTGAAGGACAGGCTCACGCGCCGATGGGCCAGGGAGGCGGCGATACGCTCCCGGATGGCCTCGCGACGCTCGCTGGACGCGGAGAGGTAAAGAGACGCCTGAGCGGCGGTTGGAAGGTCGGCGCGCTCCAGAAGAATGGTGGCAAGGGCCGGACGCGCACGCGACCGCCGCAACAGTTCCGCGAAAGGCGCCGTGTCGGGAAGAAGAGTCGGATTGGCCGCAAGCCCGTCCTCGACGGCGCTTTCCCTCAGAACCAGGAGCCTATGGATCATCGTCGGATCGAGGTCCGGCTGCCCCGCGAGGGCGAGGCGGCCTTCCGGCGTGGCAAGCTGCCTCTCGCCGAGAGATGGCGGCACGGCGTGATGAGGCGCGACGTGCACGGCATCGGGTGAATGCCGCGCCAGATGCTCCAGGATCGATGCGGGGGTGTCCGGGCAGGGCGCCAGAATGCGGGCGAGGTCGCGACGGGTCGTGGCGTCGATCTTCGGCAAAAAACCGAGAACGAGGGTCTCGAAGGTTTCGATGCTTTCGCGGTCTCGCGCCGCCGCCGCGACGAACATCTCCGCGTTCACTTTTAGGAGAGCGGCGCGCGCTTCGGACGAGCCGTCCGACGATCCGAAAGCCGACAGGTCCGACCAAAGGTCCGGATGTGCAGACGACGCCATGCTCGCACTCGCTTCATCGCAATTGACCTTAGGTTAGGAGGCGCTCCTTAGCGCACCTTTAACAGCCTTGAACATCCCGGGAATTAAGGGTTTCACAGGAGGAACTGAAGCGCGGCAGCGAGTGTTGTTTTCTTGTCAGGGCGCGCGTTTTTCTGATGCGCTCACCGTGGCGGCAACGAACTGTTAACCATAGATCTCTTTTTGTGAGTCAGGCGTAGAGGCAGAAGTGGCACGATAGAGGAGGGCGACATGCGAGACATCTGGACCAGATCGCCGGGAGTGGTGATCGCATTTCCGGATAGTACGGAGCGTCCGCAGCGCCCGATCCTGGCGGCCGATGAGCCTCGGGGCGAGATCCTGTTGTTCACAGGCGTCCGCTATGAGAGGCCCTCACCCAATCCGGGACCGTCCCGCCCGCTGGCGTCCAACAGCCCTGGCCGTCGCCGCTCCTGATTTTCATTCTGATTTCATGACGATGAGACGCCGTTAGGCGTCGCGGTTCGGGCTTGCCAGATCCTGCACCATGAGCACCGCGTCCGGCCCGTAGCTCGTGAGCTTCGCTTCCAGGCCCGATCGGGTCAGAACCCGAAAGCCGATCCTTTCCCAGAATGCCTGAGACCTGTTGACGGCGACGAGCGACAGATTGTCGAAGCCTGCGGCGCGGGCATGTTCGATTAGTCTGTTCGCGGCCTGCGCCGCATAGCCCTTGCCGCGTGCGGTCGGGAGCAGGGCGACGTCATGGATGTAGTAGGTGGTGGGCGCCTCGGGGAGCTTGCCCAGCGGCTCGTTCAGGGGCGGCGGTTCTCCCAGGCGCCAGGGATGGGTGAGGGCATAGCCGATCGCGCGCCCGTCCTCGATCATCATGAGGCAGCCCTGCGGATAAAGTCGTCGGCGCTCGGCGAGCACTTCGCGATCTTCCGGGTGATCGACGTGGATCGTATCCGCCAGAACCTGGACTTCGTCCAAGTCCTCAGCGGTCATAGGGCGCCAGGGCATGATGATCAGGGATCCTGCTCGGCCGTGCAGGAGACGGATTTCGCTGCCTCCTCCGCCTGGGGCCGCAGGCTGGCGCTGGGAGCGGCGACACGCACGATGACGAAGCCCTGCTGCTCGGGAGAGACGATCCTCACGTCCCGCGAGGGATCGTTCTCGTCCTCGGCGGCACGGGCCTCGTCGAGCTGGCGGGCTGTCAGAGTGACGATCTCGAGCTCACCCCGAACGGCAGCACGGTCCGTGACCGCAAAATAGACGCCGCCCGACTCCTTGTGAAACGAGAAGGACAGAGGGAGGGAGCCGGTCTGAGCCGCGACGCGCATGGGGCCATTCCGCAGATCGAAGACGCAGGTCGCCACGGCGATGGCCGGGTCCGGTCGTGGAAGCCAGGTGTTCTCGCCGCCCGGCTTGCTGATGATCTGAGCCTTTTCGGCGGTCAGGGTCGTCTGAACCTTCGCGAAGGCATCCTGGTCCGCAAGGTAGGGACTGGCGAGGATCGCCACGATGTGAACCCCCGCCGCAATCACGATGCCGCAGAAGGTGGCGACCAGGAAACGGGAAAAGCCTCTCATGCGCCGCACCCCAGACGCTGGATGACAGGAAAGTCGACCTGTTCGAGATTGGCGCCGGCGGCCCCGGGAGGGTCGTAGAGACGAAGGGATACCGCGAAGGGGCCCGCGGCGGGAAGCTGAATCCAGTTGCCCGGCTGCAGCGTACGGGACAGGGCGATGGTGAAGCGATCCTGGGCATCCCGGAGCACTTCAGCCGAGGTGAAGTTCCTGCGCCCAAGCTCCGTGACAGGCAGGCGCCCGTCGCCGTCGTAAAGGGTCAGCGTCCAGAGACGAGCGGTAGGGGCAACCGCGCCGATCGTGTAGGTACAGGCGGAATCGAGTGGTCGGCCTTCGCTGTCGGTCTGGGCGGTGAAGCCCAGTCCTTCGCCCGTCGCCAACGGAACGTCGCCACGCCGGGCGAGGATCGCACGCATATAAGGATCCGCCTCGGGCGAGCCGAGCTTGGGCCAAGCCTGCCAAGGTCCGAGCCTCAGGCTGCCGAAGGGCGGCTCGCCGTTGATGGCCCAGTAGGCGGACCCCAAGCCGAGTCCCAGCGCCAGAAGCAGCGCATAGACGATGAAGAGGATTGTGGGGACGCGTCTCACGGTGGCAGGCGATAAAGCGGTCGTTGAGGCGCGCATCGAAGCGGCCGCCGGGGCGTTCGTCAAGGGAGCCTCTATGTGCATTCGTTAGGGCATCGCGACCCGGCGACGGACATCCACCGCAGCGGAGCCGCCGGTGGTTTCCGGAGCCTTACCCGTCGTCACCGAACGGTCGACCGACTGGAACAGGGTGCCGATACCGCCAAGGACCTCGTAGGACTTGCGGGAGAGCGTACCGGCCAGGAAAGACTGGGCGGGGGTCTGGGCCTGGTCGGCCGACTGACCCTTCGAGGAGGCGACCCGGAACGCATTGGCCGGGCTTGCTCCGGGGATGGGACGGATCTCGAGGTTCTGATGGGCGAGGCCCATTACCTCGTGCCATGTCATCGCCGGAAGCGTGCCGCCGGTCATCTCGTTCATGGGGCGGGAATCGTCATTGCCGTACCAGACGCTCGCGACGAGATTGCCCGTATAGCCAACGAACCAGGCATCCTTATAGCCGTTGGTGGTCCCGGTTTTTCCGGCGGCCGGGATGCCTTCGAGTGCGGCGCGCTTGCCGGTGCCTTCCTCGACCACCTTGTTGAGCATGAAGTTCATGTCGTTGACGACCCGAGTGTCGAGCACCTGCTTGGGCGGCGTGTCCCGGTCGTGCCGGTAGATGACCTCGCCCGACGAGTTGCGGACCTCCCAGGCGGCATAGGGGTCGGCTCGGTAGCCGCCATTGGCGAAGACCGCGTACGAAGCCGCCATATCGATGGGCGTGACCTCGGCGGCGCCGATCGGCAGCGAGCTCGAATCGGTCAGCGGGTGGGTGAGGCCCATGCGCTTGGCCGTATCGACGATGACGGCGCGGCCGGCCTTGGCGTTGCCCTTGCCGATCTCGACGGACATCTGGACCGGGATCGAGTTGATGGAGCGGGCGAGGGCGGAGACGAGCGGCATGGCGCCTGCGAAGGAGCGGCCGTAGTTCTGCGGACACCAGTTGCCGAGGCAGATCGGCCGGTCGACGACCGTCGAGTTGGGCCGCAGCTTCGGGTTGGTGGTCAGGGCGGCGGCATACACGAACGGCTTGAAGGACGAGCCCGGCTGGCGCAGCCCCGCCGTGGCGCGGTTGAACTGGCTCTGGCCGTAATCGCGCCCGCCGACGATGGTGCGGACCGCGCCGTCCACGTCCATGACGACGATGGCGCCCTGGCCCGCCCTGTACTGACGGCCGTGCTGGCGCAGCATGTTCTCCAGGGTCTCTTCCGTATGCCGCTGGAGCGCTGTGTCGAGCGGCGTCTTCACGATCAGCACCCGCTCGTGACCGAACTTCTTCTCGGCCGCGAGCGCCTTCACCTGTTCGAAGGCCCAATCGAGATAGAAGTCCGGGGTTGTCTCGCGCTGGCGGTTGACCGGGGTCGCCGGATTGCGCCGGGCCGTCTGGATCTGTCCTTCCGTCAGGAAGCCGGCCTCGACCATGTTACGCAGGACCTCGTTCGCCCGGGCGCGGGCCGCCGGCAGGTTCACGTGCGGGGCATATTTGGTCGGGGCCTTGAACAGGCCGGCCAGCATGGCGGATTCCGCCAGGGTCAACTCCTTGGCCGGCTTGCCGAAATAGTAATCCGCCGCCGCCACGACGCCGTGGGCGCCGCCGCCCATATAGGCCCGGTCGAGATAATGTTTGAGGATTTCGTCCTTGGTCAGGTGGAATTCGAGCCAGACCGCCAGGAAAGCTTCCTTGATCTTGCGCTCCAGGGAGCGCTCGTTGGTGAGGAAGAGGTTCTTGGCCAACTGCTGGGTGATGGAGGAGCCGCCCTGCACGACGCCACCGCCCTGGGTGTTCACGACGAGCGCACGCAGGGTGCCGATCGGATCGATACCCCAGTGATCGTAGAAGCGTCGGTCTTCCGTCGCCAGCGCTGCCTTGATCATGTAGTCGGGAAAATCCTCGAGCTTGTAGGAATCGTCCAGGTGGAGGCCGCGCCGCCCGACCTCCTGGCCGTAGCGGTCGAGGAAGGTGACGGCGAGATCCTGGGTCTTCAGCCAGTCATCCTCTGTCTCCCGGAAGGCCGGCAGCGCGAGCGCCAGCATCACGATGCCCCCTGCGGCGCCGAGGGTCGTCGCCTCGCTGGTCAGGTCGAGGATGCCGCGAAGGGACCCACGAAACCGCAGACACCTCATCTTCTCCGAGTACCAGCCCCACGCGCTGCCCAGCCCGCGCCCGCTCTGGTACAGCGTCGAGTTGAGCCACGCGTCGAACCACAGCGCGCCGCGCTTGATCCGCGTCATAAGAGGAATTGGGGGCTTCTGACTCACGACGGTCCTCGAACAGGTCGGGGCCTGACCTGCCTATTTTATGATGTTCGAATGTCCTACCGGCAATACCGAAGCGTGGCGATGCCGATATATATAACTCAGAACCTTGTTTGTAGGTTCACAGAGATTTACCTCTTCCGAAGGATAAGCTGCCCAGTGTGCGGCTTAGCACCTTCCCTCAAACCGCCTCAAAGAGACGTCAAAGCGCCCACATGCCAAATGCCGCACCCCTCTTTCACCCTCAGCCGGAGGAGCAACCCTTCTGGCGCGTGACGCCGCTCGAAGCCATGACCATGGACGAGTGGGAGAGCCTGTGCGACGGCTGCGGCCGCTGCTGCCTCGTCAAGCTCGAGGACGAGGACACGGCCGAGGTGATGTACACGGACGTAGGCTGCACCCTCCTGAACGACCAGACCTGCCGCTGCCGAGACTACCCGAACCGCCAGGCCAAGGTGGCCGATTGCGTGCGCCTCACGCCCCAGGCCGTGCGGAGCCTTTCCTGGCTGCCGAATACCTGCGCCTATCGGCTCCTGGCCGAGGGGCAGGACCTCTATTGGTGGCACCCGCTCGTCTCCGGCGATCCGGAGACGGTCCATGCGGCCGGAATCTCCGTCCGCGACCGGGTCGCTGGCCCGGAAGAGGATTTCACCGTCGCCGAACTCCTGGAGCGGATCACCAACTGGCCCATGGAGGATCCCAGTACCCGTCGGGACTGAAGGTTCGAGGGCAAAGCGTCGCAGATTGCGACATGGCGATCACTCCTGACGCCGTCGGCCCTCCTAGGGAAAACATGGAAAGACGCTGCCTGATCGCAGCGTTCGTGCAGCAATATCCGCGAACTTGGCGACCAAATACCCCTTCTGGAGTAGTTGCCAGTGCCACTCCCGCCCGGCAACCCTCATCGGACTTAGAGCGGTTCTGATTTCATTTCTTCAGAATATTTTCCGAATAGGGTGTTTTATGTCTGCGATTGCTACTTATAGCCTGACTGGCAATGCGTATATCGATGGCGTTCTCGGTGATTACAAATGGGCTGCGAACAGCGTAACTTATAGTTTCCCGATGAGCGGATCCATCTACGGGAGTTCGTACGGTTCAGGGGAGAACACGACGAATTTCGCAAGCCTCGGCTCGATTCAGCAGACAACCGCCCGCAACGCGCTGAAGGCCTATGCCTCCGTTGCGAATTTGACCTTCACGGAAGTGGCTGAAACGGCAACCCAGCACGCCGATGTGCGCTTGGCCATGTCGGATGCGACGCCCACCGCATGGGCTTACCTCCCCTCGACGGCAGCAGAGGGTGGGGACGTATGGTTCAATCTTTCCAATGCGTACTTCGCCAGTCCTGCGAAGGGCAATTATGCCTATATGGTTTTCCTGCACGAACTCGGACATGCGATCGGGCTCGAACATTCGCATGAAGGCAACATCATGCCGCAGGACCGGGATTCCCTGGAATACACGGTCATGAGCTACCGCTCCTACATCGGAGGCTCGACGACGTCCGGTTACACCAATGAGACTTGGGGCTTCGCCCAGTCCCTGATGATGTATGACATTGCAGCCGTCCAGCACATGTATGGGGCGAATTATGCCACGAACAGCGGCAACTCGACCTATTCCTGGAGCCCGACCACGGGCGAGATGAGCATCAACGGCGTGGCCCAGGGGACCCCCGGCGATAACAGGGTCTTCCTGACGATCTGGGACGGCGGCGGCAACGACACGTATAATCTCTCCAACTATACGACCAATCTGAAGGTTGACCTGCGCCCGGGCGAATGGACCAAGACCTCCAGCACTCAGCTTGCGAAGCTGAGCTGGGACGGTTCGAAGGTCGCAGTCGGCAACGTTGCCAATGCCTTGCTCTACCAGGGTGACACTCGATCCCTCATCGAGAACGCGGTCGGCGGCTCAGGAAACGATTCGATCACCGGCAATCAGGGCGCAAACCAGCTCACAGGCGGCGCGGGGGCGGACAAGCTGTCCGGGCTGGATGGGGCGGACCTGCTGAATGGTGGCTTCGGAGCCGATACGCTTTCCGGCGGCAGCGGCGCGGACATCTTCGATTTCAAATCCGTCAAGGACTCCGCCTCGAGCGCCCGCGACACGATCATGGACTTCGTGCACGGCACGGACCATATCGATCTGCGCAGTATCGATGCCAGCACGACGGTCCGCGGCGATCAGGCGTTCTCGTTCATCGGCGGTGCGGGTTTCTCGGGCCATGCCGCCCAGCTGAACTTCAGCGGAGGTGTGCTGGCGGGGGACGTGAACGGCGACAAGATCGCTGACTTTCGCATCAACATTGCGGGTATCTCGACATTGACGTCCGCCGACTTTTATCTCTGATGAAGTCTCATGAGGTGACGCCGATGAGCGATTGGGTCGATTTCGACCAATGGCAGAACTGCGCACAAATGGCGCGGCCGGGATTTGTGTTCGAGGTCCGGAACGGTGAGGGAAGGAGTCTGCTGACCACCTGTACCGTTCCGCTCCAACTGCCGGCCGATTGGAGGTCGCCGCCCGTGCATTTCCGCCTGGTTGAAGAGCCTAAGCCGCGTCACTCGCATCCCATCCCGAAACCGAAATCCTGACGTTCCGGGCGGAATGGTCGCGCCAATCATGGGCCTGGTGCTTCTTTCTAATGCCTATTGCGCGGGTTTCCGGCGTGGCGTCACCGTCGGGGTCGTGCCCTGCGCGACCTGCAGGCAGGTGAGCATGTCGACATAGCTCGGCGTCCCGCCGATCTGCGCCTCCCGCGCACAGGTCGTGCGCAGGCCTTCGGCCGTGCTGCTCCAGATGTCTCGAAGCTGGCGTTCGGCTGCCGTCTCGTCCCTCATACAGCTCTCGTAGGGGTTCGTATCCTGCGGGGTGAGAGGCTGAGCCTCCTTGCAGGTTGCCTCGACATTGAACCGGGGAAGCTGCTGCGCCATGGCGGGGATGCCTGGAAGGCATCCGAGCAGCGTAATCGTACAGAGCGTATATGCCTTCATGGCGGGCTCCCTGGGCGGCGCATCATTTCAGATCCGTTCGAGCCTGACGTAAATCCACCTAAGCCTTTAGATCCGTGCCGCAGGACGAGAGCTCGACTCCTGGGCTAGTCCGGAGGTCATGGGCTCGCCTCTTTCTTTGGATCGCTGCCGGATTCGCCAGGGACCTCCGTGTGCTCCCCGAGGGTCTCACGCACGTAGAGCTTCTTGACGAGCACATAGGCCACCACCGCGAGCGGGAAGCCGAAGATCAGGCCGAAGGCGCCGAACAGGGCGCTGCCGATCAGGATGGCGAACAACGCCAGCGCCGGCGGGATGCTGATGACGCTGCGCGCCACGAGCGGAAAGATGATGTTGCCTTCAACCTGCTGGATAGCAATGACCGCGAGCACCGTCCAGAGCGCCGTCTCTCCGCTCACGCCGAAGGCGATCAGGACGGCGGGCAGTGCCCCGAGGATCGGGCCGAGGAAGGGAATGAAATCGGCCAAGCCAGCAATGAGGCCGAGCGCGATGGCCGAGGGCAGGCCGATCAGCCAGAAGGCGATGGTCGAGAGGATTGCCACGCAGGACATCGCAATCAGCTGGGCCGTGAGCCACAGCTTCAGCGCCTGCCCCGAC
This sequence comes from Microvirga sp. Mcv34, assembly GCF_024519725.1. Classification (GTDB taxonomy): domain Bacteria; phylum Pseudomonadota; class Alphaproteobacteria; order Rhizobiales; family Beijerinckiaceae; genus Microvirga. Next base: position 113,181 of record NZ_JALJRK010000003.1, read on the forward strand.
GCCTCCAGCGAACTCTCCACGCGGGCATGATGGCGCATGGGAAAGAGTTTGACGAAGCCTTGCTTGTAGAGACGTGGTGCGGCCGCGATGTAGAGGCCTGCGAGCACCACCAGGGCGAAATCGGCAAGCCCATTGAGAATCGCGCCGCCGATCCCCGCAAGGCGCGCCGCCATGCCGCCGACGGGTGCGTTGCTCATGATTTCGGACAGGTCATCGCTGACGGCGCCGAGGCCGAGCTGCTTGGCGAAGTTGTCGATGGCTAGGGGAAGTTGCTCAACCACGTTCGAGAATTGAGACCTTACCTGCGTTCCGAACAACGCGATGATGGCGAGGAACACTGCGAAGATGACGAGGGCGGCGACGGTCAGGCTCCAGCGTTCAGGAACCTTGAGATAATGCACGAGCGCATCCGAGGCCGCGTGCAGCAGGAGCGCCACGAGAACGGAACCGAAGGCGAGAAGGAGAACGTCCGACAGCTTCCACAGCAGGAGGGCTAACACGCCTATGCCGAGCACGATGAGAGTTTTTCGGACGAACTCCGCATCTCCCATAAATCCCCGCACGGAACGGTTCTGATCATCCATCGTTTACGCCTCACCTTTGACCTTGTGACAATCAAGGCGGCCGAGCTCGGTTCCCATCGCGTACGGTGATGTATAACTAGGTTAATACAAAAACCGTATTCTCAAATTGAGCAGCATCGATTTTAAGGAATTGGTCATTTTTGCGGAACGTATTTCGGTATCCAAGGTTATTGTGACATGGAGGGAATGGAAATGACCTCACAAGTCATCTGTTTTATTCTTGGCACTGTATTTCCGCTTGCCACGGTGGGGTGGTTGTTCGTCCACTGATGAACATCATCAATACTTTGCCGCCTGGAAGGCATGTGCCGGAATTTGCGTTTGAGTCCCGCGTAACGAAAAGCCCGCCTGAACCATCAGGCGGGCTTTTCGGTGCTTGTACGGCTTCGATCTTTACCGGATGACCTCCGTGCAGGCCTGATTGCCGCGGGTATCCACCGTGCAGGTCCGCTGCCTGATGGACCCAGTCGTCGCCGCATCCGGAACAACGACGACATGCGGGCTGGTTTGTGCCCTGGCGTTCTGCTCGGCGAGGCCGCCCGCGATGCCGCCGACCCCGGCCCCGACGACCGCGCCCACAGGTCCGCCGACGATGGCGCCGGTGACGGCTCCTGTCGCGACGCCCGCAGCCGTGCCCTCCTGTGCCGAAGCGATGTGGGGCACAACGAAAAGAGAAGCGGTTGCGGCAATGAAAGCAATACTACGCATAACTCATTCCTGCATCGGTAATATTCCGATGAAGAACGCCGGCGTTATGCTTCAGGTTCCGGAAACAGAGAGAAGATGCGGATTATTACTTTGTGGCGGCGGCCGCACGCTTGGTCAATTCTTTTCTTAATGTCTCTGGAAGATCGATCCCGGTCAGTCGCCACGTGGTGTTGCTCAGGCGAAGCGTCATCTTGAACTGCCGGTTCTTCGGCTCATCCACCGGGACCGGGATGGTAATCGAGCGAAAACCTTGCGACTCAGACAGGACGAATGTCCGCCAAGCTTTCTCGATGGACGCTGCATCGAGGCCCAGAGGGGTGAATATTCCGCTGCCGCCCGTCGCTGCCTCGTAACGCTGCAACTGCCCGTCGTCGAGGAGATCGAGGAGGGCGTGCGGTGTGATGAGTTCCTCGAGAACGGGGTTGAGCGTTGCAGTTCCGGCCTGTGCGGCCGTCTGCGGGTCCAAGCCGCCGAGATCCTGCGTCTTGAGAAATTGGCCCAGGATCTGTCGGGCCAGGGAGGCGCGAAGTGCGTTGAAGTTCACGCGCTCCGTGATCCGGTCCATGTCCCTGGCTTCAACGGCCTTGGCCAGGTCGTAGAGCGCAACGAAAGGCGAGACCATGAAGATGGCCCAGGCCAGAAGGATGAGAAAGCTGATCCGCAAAGTCCAGCGCATCGTCCAGGAAGTGCCTCTGAAGGGAAGGGAATTCTTGCCGTAGAGTTGAAGCCGTCAAGAACGATGCCTCGACGTGAACGACTTCATGTGGGGATCGCGCGGGCAACAAAAAAGGGCGACTGGAAGGTCGCCCTTTTCAGGATTGTCTTTGGTGAAGATCAGCCGCGGGCGCGGGCGCGGATCATAAAGGTGTCGTAGGCGTATTCGGCCACTTGGAACCAGAGATATTCTTCGTTCCGGAACGCCTTGACCGCGTCGATGATCTTCTTGAAATCGGCGTTCTTGGCCGAGACCTCATCGAAGACCTCGTTGGTGGCCTTGTAGGCGGCTTCGAGGATCTCCTGCGAGAACGGACGCAGCTGCGTGCCCGATCCGAGCAGGCGGCGCAGGGCGGCCGGGTTCCGGGCGTCGTACTTGGCCAGCATGTCATTGTTGGCATAGCCGGCGGCCGTGGTCAGGATTGCCTGATACGACTTGGGGAGTTCTTTCCACTTGGCCTGGTTGATAAAGAGGTGGATCGCGGGACCGCCCTCCCAGAAGCCCGGATAATAGTAGTACGGGGCGACTTTCGAGAAGCCGAGCTTCTCGTCGTCGTAGGGGCCAACCCACTCAGCGGCGTCGATGGTGCCGCGCTCGAGCGACGGATAGATGTCGCCACCGGGGATCTGCTGCGGCACGGCGCCGAGCTTCTGCATCACCAGGCCGGCGATGCCGGCGATACGGATCTTCAGGCCCTTCAGGTCCTCGACGGTCTTGATCTCCTTACGGTACCAGCCACCCATCTGCACGCCGGTGTTGCCGGCCGGCATGCCGTACATGTTGTGCTTGGCGTAGAACTCGTTCAGCAGGTCGTTGCCGCCGCCCTGATAGAGCCAGGCGTTCATCTGGCGGGCATTGAGGCCGAACGGAGCCGCCGTGCCGAGAGCGAAGGTCGGATCCTTGCCGAAATAATAGTAGGAGCAGGTGTGGCCCATCTCGATCGTGCCGTTGCCGACCGCATCGGCGATCTGAGGCTGGCCGACAATTTCACCAGCAGCGAAGGGCTGGATCTGGAACTTGCCGTCCGTCGCCTCGGAGACGAACTTCGCGATCACTTCGGCGCCGCCGTAGATGGTGTCCAGGGACTTGGGGAAGCCCGATTGCAGACGCCACTTCAACTCGGGCATGGACTGGGCGATGGCCGGAGCGGCCACGGCGGTCGCGGCGGCTCCAACCGCTGCGGCCTGCATAAACTGACGACGTTTCATTGCTTTTTTTCCTCTCTGGATCGTGACCTTCGTCACTTGCGCCTATTGACACTAAATTAGGTTGCGTTCGCAAGAAGCCTGACGGCTCTATCGACTAATGATCTATGCCCCTTGTGAAAACGTCCTCGCTCGTGCTCAAGAAAGCGGCACGTCGATTGTGCAGACGACCCCGTCGGGCTCGTAGTCCAAGCTGACCGTGCCGTTCAGCTCCCGGGCCAGACCATCCTGAATCAGCCGCGATCCAAAACCCTTGCGGGTCGGAGGTGTGACCGGCGGACCGCCACGCTCCGCCCAGCGCAGCGACAGGCGCGGACCGCTCGGACCGGCAAGGATTGACCAGGAGATACGGACGACGCCCGATGCGGTGCTCAGGGCGCCGTACTTCAGGGCGTTGGTGAAAAGCTCGTGCAGGATCATGGAGAAGCTGAGAGCCATCGGGGGCGAAATGCGAAGAGCCGGGCCTTCGGTTTCGACGCGGCTGCACTCCGCCTCGTCGGTCCGGTAAGGCGCGCATGCCTCCGTTAGGACGTCCGAGAATTCGGCTCCCTCCCACTTCTCCCGCGTCAGCACGTCATGAGCGCGGGCGAGGGCGAACAGTCGCGCCTCGAAGGTGGCGCAGGCGGACGGCAGAGGCTGAAGACTTTGGGTCGCAGCGCCGCGGAAGCTTTGCGCCGCAAGGGATTGGACCGTTGCGAGCGTGTTCTTCACCCGATGATTCAACTCGTTGAGCAGCAGACGCTGATGCTCTTCGGAACGCTTCTGCTCGGTGATGTCGATCTGAATTCCATCCCAGACGATCTTGCCGTTCGGCAGCCGGCGCGGCGCATCGACGATGCGCTGCCAGCGGATCTCACCGGTCTTGGCGTGGCGAATGGCGAACTCGATGTCGAGGGGTTTGAGTTGGGCATGCGCTTCCAGCTGCGCCCGATGGACGGACTCGCGGAACTCCGGGAGGATGAGATTGAAGAGAAGACTTTGATCGCCCGGGACCTTGTCCGCGGGGATGCCGTTCAACCGCTCGCAACTGGCCGAGACGTAGATGAAGCGACGGCCCTCAAAGCCGACGCCGTTATCCATCTGATAAACCATGCCGAGCGGGAGATTGTCGGCTAGAGCGCTGATCTGCGCCTGGCGCTCGCGCATTTCTTCCTCGGCGCAGTGGCGCTCCGTCCGGTCGCGGAAGCTGACGCCGAGGCCGCTCTTGAAGGGAAAGACGCGAAATTCCAGGTAGTGCCCCGGGCGGCCCACGGCTTCGGCCTCGAACACGTGAGGCTGTCCGGACGCGAGTACCTCTTCGTAGCGCCGCCTCAGCTCGGTGCCGCCGGATTGGGGGAACACATCCCAGATCACCTGGTGCAGCATGGAATGGCGAGGCTCGCCGAAATAACTTTCCGCCGCGCGGTTGATATAGCTGAAGCGCCATTGGTCATCGAGGGCGTAGAACGCGTCTCCGATGCCTTCCAGGACCACCGAGAGCTGAGCTTGGACCTTCGTTTCGATGGTATGGGCGAGGGCCTCTTGCAGGGCGCTGTCTGGGGCGCCCTTGAATTGCTCGGAGACAGAGGCGGCGAAGTCGCCGGTGAGCTGCTCCAGATCCACGGGTGAGGCCAATACGGTGCCGAGCATGTTCATTCATGAAACATAATCACGAAACCGAGATTAACGCAACGTTTCTACATTTCAATAAACAGGTGGCCATTCGGTTCAACCGGGTGCTTCGCCGGTTCCGATCGCGACCTCAAATTTGCCCGGTCCGCGCGGAATCAGGATTCCGGCTGGGCCTGGCCTTTGTCGAAGTTTGGGTTCTTCGGAATGCTGAAGGCTTCCGCGGCGCAGATCAGCATGAACAGAGCGATCACGCCGCCGATCTCGGCCACGCTCACCAGAATCGAAGAGGGGTCGCCCATATAAGCGAAAGCGCCCATGACGAGCGCGGAAACAGCAGCCCAAAAGATCATGGGCCTTCTCCCCTGCAAAGCTTGATGCGCACACATAACGGCCTAGGTCCCAATAAGTTCCTAAGGCCGGGCGAAAGATTCCCGAGACCTGCCGTAACGGCAAGGGAAAAATGCCCTAAATCCCGATCTTCGATAAACTATTTTCGAGTCGTTCGTTCCATGCGCCCGATCATTCGTCGGATCGTCCGAAAACTCGATGCTCCCGAGGCCTCGATCCTGGGGGATGCGCGAAAGGCCGCGCTGAAGCGCGAGGGCGACCAAGACGCCTTCCTGGCGCGCATTCCGGCCTTTCGGGCCATGGAACAGGAGCCGCCGGCGCACCCGCTTCCTTGGCCCGGCTCGTTGAGAATTGCGGCCCTCAATGCGGAACGCATGAAGGATCGACCGTCGGTTCGCCGTATGATGAGCCGAGCGGGTGCCGATATCGCATTGTTCAGCGAAGTCGATCTCGGCATGGCTCGGTCCGGCAACGTGCACAACATCCGCGATCTCATCACCGGAACGGGAGAGGGCTATCTCTACGGCGTCGAGTTCGTGGAACTCGATCTCGGTGATCGACAGGAGATGCGCGCCCATCCGGGCGAGCGGAATGTCTGCGGTCTCCACGGCAACGCCATCGTGAGCGGGCTGGCCGTCGAGGCCCCGCATCTGATTCCGCTCGAGGAGAACGGCCTCTGGTTTTTCGGCATCGACGGCGCGCAGCGGCGAATCGGCGGGCGGATGGCGCTGGCCGCGCGAGTCGCCGGGGCACCTTCGCCGCTCTGGATCGTCTCCACCCACCTCGAAAGCAAGACCGATCCGGCGGATCGCCAAGCGCAGATCCAGGCGCTTCTGCGCGCCCTCGATTCCGTCGCACGGAACGCGCCCTGCATTATCGGCGGGGACTTCAACACCAAGGCTCTGCCGCGCGGAGAGGATGAGCGGCGCCGCCTGCTCGAGGCGCCGGAGCGCGACGAGCCCTTGTTCGCCGACCTGCGCGACGCCGGATTTACATGGCGACACGCGAATCTCGCGCTGCCGACCCAAAACCCAGGTCCGACCAGCAAGCACGAGCCGCCGTTCGGAAAACTCGACTGGCTGGTGGTGCGCGGGCTCTCGGCGGCAAATCCGCAGATCGTGCCAGCGCGGGACGAGCAGGGCAGGGCCATTTCGGATCACGAGATGATCACGGTCGATGTGAGCTTTCCGTGAGTCGCGGGGCAAGCGTTCATGTATAGCTTCGCTTGCGATCCCGTTCCGAGGTGAAGCTTGAAATAAAGCCGAGTAACGAGCGTTTCAGGCATCTGATCAGTATTTTGATGCCCGATGGTAGAGACTGTGAGAGTGCGTCGGATGTTTTTGATTGATTTATCGTATGTTCTGATTTTGATCGCGCATGGACGCAACAACATCCGATGTTGCGTCGACTAGGAGAACTTTCCAGAAACGTCTTTCGGATGAGAACGGATTCGCTCCAGTGAAGCCGAGTCGGTCTGACGGTTGTGGACAAAGCGATCTTACGAGATGGGCATGGCGGCGCAAACCCTTGCCCTGCAACAATGTCCGTTAGTGATACACAATAACCTTGACAGCGTTACGGTCTTAGAGTACAAAACGTGAACACTGACGAAGTGTGAATGCAGCCCCCGCTTCACGGTTTCCGGTGTCCCTCCACCGCCCAGCGCCTCCGCCTGGGCGGTTTTTTATTGGCTCATTCCATGCCCAAGAGAATCGAAGTCACCGACGAACAGAGGCAGCAGGCCTGGGAGATCTATGCCCGCGAGCCGGGCAAGAATCTCCCGGACATCCAGAAATTTCTCGGCCTCAGCGCCAGCGGCTTCGTGCGGATGCGCCAGCGCTGGGGCTGGCCGTCTCGCCAGGTTGCGCTCAACGAAAACGCCTTAAGCAAGGCCGGCAAGAACGAGGGCGGCGTCGCGGGCCTTCACAAGGCCGCCGCGGCATCAGTCAACGATGCCGCGCGGGCTCTCGCCCAGGCGACCCGGGTTCAGATCGACGCGCTTATGGACGAACAGCGCACCGGACGCGCCAAGGATCACGACAAGACGGCCCGACGGCTCGCCTCCTATGCCAAGACGCTGGCGTCTGCCCGGGCCCTGCTCGAACAGGAAGGCTCACCGCTCGATGACAGCGAGCATCACGATAAACCACGACGCAGCCTCCACGAGCTGCGCGACGAACTTGCTCACCATCTTGACCGGGTTATCGCGGAAGAGGAGGCTCGCGGACGCGACGGCATCCTGGTCTGAACACGATTTCGAACAGGTGCTGCGCCATTGGCCGATCCGCTGCCGGCCCGAGCAGCGGCTGCCCGGCCTTGCGCGCAAGCACGATCCCTGGACGACCTGGCTCATCCTCGGTGGGCGAGGGGCGGGCAAGACCCGCACCGGCGCCGAGTGGGTGCGCGGCATCGCGCTTGCGCAACCCGACTTCGCCCATCAATCGTCGCGGCGTATCGCGCTGATCGGCGAAACTTTTTCCGATGCGCGCAACGTGATGGTGGAGGGGCCTGCGGGCATTCTCTCCATCCATGGGCGCCATGAACGTCCCGCCTGGTCGCCGTCCCTGCGCAAGCTCGAATGGGCGAACGGCGCGGTCGCGCATGTGTTCTCGGCGGAGGATCCGGATTCCCTGCGCGGCCCGCAATTCGACGCCGCCTGGGCCGACGAGCTCGCCAAGTGGAGGCACGTGGAGGAGACCTGGGACATGCTGCAATTCGGCCTTCGCCTTGGAGCGCATCCGCGCCAGATGGTGACGACCACACCGCGGCCGATCCCGCTCATCAAGCGCTTCCTCGCCGATCCCACAGTGGCGGTGTCGCGGGTGCGCACGTCCGACAATGCAGAGAACCTGGCGCCTGTCTTTCTCGATACGGTCATGCGCCGCTATGCAGGCACGCGTCTTGGCCGGCAGGAACTCGACGGAGACATCATCGAGGATCGTCCGGACGCCCTGTGGACCCGCGACGTGATCGAAGCGAACCGCGTCGCGTCCGCGCCGCCGCTCGCGCGCATCGTCGTGGCCGTCGACCCGCCGGCCTCCTCGTCGAAGCGCGCCGATGCCTGCGGGATCGTTGCAGCGGGCGTGGACGAGGACGGCATCGCATATGTCATGGAGGATGCGACCGCCGCGCACCTGAAGCCGCCGGAATGGGCCGCGAAGGCCGTGGCGCTCTACCGGCGCTTGGAGGCCGACGCGCTCGTCGTCGAGACGAACCAGGGCGGCGAGATGGCGACCGGCGTGATCCGTGAGGTCGATCCTTCCGTGCCCGTGATCGGCGTGCGCGCGACGCGCGGCAAGTACCTGCGCGCCGAGCCGGTCTCTGTGCTCTACGCGCAGGCCCGCGTTCGTCACGTGGGGGCGCTGCCGGAACTGGAAGACGAGCTGTGTGACTTCGGCCCTGGCGGTCTCACCTCAGGCCGATCTCCCGACCGTATGGACGCCCTCGTGTGGGCGCTCACCGACCTGATGCTGCGGGAGAAGCGCGAGCCACGGGTGCGGGTGTTGTGACGGGCGCGCCTCGAAGAAGCGCGATCACCGGCATGGGACCTCAGATCGCGTTCAGCGTGTCATGACGAGGCTTGAAAAACGCCCCAGCCGAAGCACTACGTTCACGCAAGTCTCCAGCCGGGGCGCCGTGACTCCCGTAGGGGCAAAAAACGGAGCCACGGTGCATAAGCTATGGGGTTTCACGCAATCCTCAACGTCTCCTGATGGAGTGAGTCTTTGGAGCAGCTCTCCCGGAAGGGAACACCTCTTTAGAGCCCGATGTCCCAAGCATCGCACACGGAACCGTTCGAGGGTAAGGGGCGGGCGATCATTCGCCTGGAGGCCGGGGCGGATGGCAGCCCATCCGTGCCGCTCCGCCCCGCCATCTGCCTCATGTCGTCCCGAATAGGAGAAGGGACGACAGAGCTCGAGAAACTGATGGTCGCGCCAGCCAAGTGGGGGGACCAACCTGGCTGGCGCGTGAATGTCGCTGGATGCCCCGCAACATCTGAAGACTACCTCATGGTCTGTGACCGTCCAATGACAACCCTGCAAAAATTGCCCGCTTCTTCGGCAACCCATGCGGAAGTTGTCGCCATTCTGAAACGCGCGAAGGCAGAGAGCGTCAGCGGCGTGTCGGACGGCATCCTCTACGTCATCACCGGCCTCGTGAGTCAGACGGCTTCTTCGCGACGATCAGAGTCTGATGGCGCTCACATTCCGCAATCTTTCCGCCGTCGTGGTGAGCCAGGATGAGATCGCCGCCTTGCTCTGGAGAAGCGCCTCGTCGCGAAGCAGGAGGTCTCGATAGACCGTTCCGTTCAGGAGGCTGAAGAGCACGATGGCGGGGATCGCGAAGCGCCATTGGAGTCCGATGGCGATGCAAAATCCCAGGACGAGTTCCACGAGAGTGGCTCCGGGAGCGACGAGCCAGGCATAGGGGACGCCCATGTCCTTCAGAGTCCACATGGCGTCATTGTTCTGGTTGAACTTGCTGATGCTGGGCAGCAGGAGAAAGGCGGCCAAGAGCAGCCTTCCGCTCAGAATGAATGTGCGCTGCATGGCCTATTCCGGCGATGTTTATGTTACAAAGTATCGAAACGTAGTCGCCGGGGCCCGTGCCGTCAATAGAGACGGCAAATTGTTGTTATTCAAGGAGATTGCATGTTGAAGGGATGGTCCAGGCGATTTCGCTCGCCGCCCGAAGCCAAGGCTTCGCGCGCGCAAAGCGCCGTCGCGCTCTATGTCGCCGGGCGCGCCGTGTGGACGCCGCGCGACTATGCGGCTTTGTCCCGCGAGGGCTTCCAGAAGAACGCCATCGTGCATCGCGCCGTGCGGCTCGTGAGCGAGGCGGCGGCGTCGCTGCCGCTGGTGCTCAAGAGCGACGACCGGGAGCTGTCGGCGCATCCGCTTCTCGATCTGCTCTCGCGGCCGAATGCGCGCGAGACCGGACAGCGCTTTCTGGAGAGCCTCTACGGCCACCTCATGGTGTCCGGCAATGCCTATGTGGAGGCGGTAAGCCTCGACGGTGCGCCGCACGAGCTCTACGCCCTGCGGCCCGACCGGATGCGCGTGGTGCCCGACGCGGACGGCTGGCCGGGCGCTTACGAATACGCGGTCGGCACGCAAACCGTGCGCTTCGCCATCCGCGACGACGACAACGTGCAGCCGATCCTGCATCTGACCCTGTTCCATCCGGCGGACGACCATTACGGCCTCTCGCCCATGGAAGCGGCCGCGACCGCGCTCGACATCCACAATGCGGCGGGCGCGTGGAACAAGGCGCTTCTCGACAACGCGGCGCGTCCCTCCGGTGCGCTCGTCGTCGGCGGCGCGACGCTCACCGACGCGCAGTTCGACCGGCTGAAGAGCGAGCTCGAAACCAATTATCAGGGCGCCGGCAATGCGGGCCGCCCGCTGCTCCTCGAGGGCGGCCTCGACTGGCGGCCGCTCTCGCTCTCGCCGAAGGACATGGATTTCGTCGAAGCGAAAGCGGCCGCCGCCCGCGAGATCGCGCTCGCCTTCGGCGTGCCGCCCCTGCTGCTCGGCCTTCCCGGCGACAGCACCCACGCGAATTACGCCGAAGCCAACCGCGCCTTCTATCGCCAGACGGTGATCCCGCTCGTGAAGCGCACGGCGGAATCGCTGGCGCACTGGCTCGCCCCCGGCTTCGGCGAAACCCTGCGCCTCGAACCTGACCTCGACGCCATCGAGGCGCTCGCCGATGAACGCGAAAGCCTCTGGCGCCGCGTCTCCGCGGCGACGTTCCTGTCCGACGACGAGAACACATCGGGTTCGCAATCCGGAAAAGGCCGGATCTTCGTCGGGACGTTCCGGGAAAGGCGCCTCGCGGCGTAATCGGACATTTCGTCCGCTTTTTCTGTTGACGCCCGGAAATTTTGTCCGCTAGTCTCCCTCGATCAACAGAGGGACACGACCCCATGAAGAAGACGTTCACGATCCGGCCGAACTCCTTCGGCTCCTCGCCTGTCACCATCCACGCCGAGAACGAGCGAGACGCGGCGATCCGCTTCGCCGAGACTGTCGGCCTGATCGCCGTCGATATCGAGATCCCTCCGCCGGCTCCGGATGCTCCGTTTCATCTGTCCTTCACAATCGGGACCGGCCGGAAGTTCGTCGCTTACGATGCTGCTATCGATCAGTAAGGAGCCGGGACGATGAAGCTCTATCGGATCTGGAATGATCTCGGCGAGAGCCAAGGGACCGAATATTTCGGCTCCATGAGGGAAGCTGAGCGCGGCGCTCGCGCTGTCCTGAATGGAGACGAGCAAACGGACGCCGTCGAGATCTCCCTCGTCGAGATCGTCCCTCTCACAAAAGCTAACCTGATCGAGATCCTCAACTCCTCCGGCGGACGCTGCGAAGCCTCCTCCGAAGTCGTGAAGACGATCCGTCGCAAGGGAGACCGATAGGATGATCCGCGCTACTGCCTCCGCCGGCGTCGCCTTCGCGGAACGCATGATCCGGGAAGGGGAGGTTTACGCCGAGGCCGTCCGCCGCTGGACGGAGGATCTCCGCTCCCGCCATGACGTCGCGGCCGTTCACTTCGACGACGGATGGATCGATCGAGAGAAGGGGAGCCTCGTCATCCCGTCTTATGCTCCCTTTGTCGGCCCGATCACCGTCGGATCCCTGATCGCGATCGGCTTCCCGGATAAGGCGACCCGCCTCGTCCGCGTGATCCGGATCGAGGAGAGCCTTCTCGGAGGCGGCCCCCGCTATTTCTTCGAGATGGTCGCCGATGCCGGATGATCTCGCCAGAGCGGCCGCCGCTCATTCGACAGAGGCTCATGTTCTCCTGTCCGTATCGAGGGAGCTTCGCGAGGCCGCGCGGCGCGTCCGATCGCTCGGAAATTACGAGATCGACTTTGGCGACGAGGCGGAGACGATCGCCAGGATCGCCGACAAGCTCGATCGGAAGCGGCGAGCCATCATGAAGGATCCGAAGTGATGCCTACTCTCCTCCTGAACTTCCTCGTCGCCTTCGGCTTCACGATCGCCGCGATCCTGACAGGGATCCCGGCCTTCGCGGGAAGCCGGATCGCGATCGTCCTCTTCGCCGGCGTCCTGATCGCCGGCTTCTTCACCCTTCACAAGCTGTCCAAAGGAGCGCCGAGATAATGGAGAACGCGCAATGACACCCGAAGAATATGAAGCTGCGCTCGCGCAAGTCGGCCTTAAGCCGGGAGGAGAGACCTCCCGGTTTTTCGGCGTTACGGACCGGACGGAACGCCGATGGAGATCGGCCGGACCATCCCCAGAGGCCGCCCTCGTCCTCCGTATAATGTGCGAGTTCAAGATATCGGCCGCCGAGGTTCTCGAACGCCTGGACCCGCCTCCCGCGGCGCCTGAGAGCGAGGAGGACGCCGGATGAACGAGCCGGACCTCGGATCCTTCCTCGCCTTCCTCGCCGCCGTCATCGCCGCGGCGCTCCCTGTCATCGTCGGAATAATCGGCCTGAGCCTCCTCGCCGTCGTGATCGGCGTCCTCCTCTGCGTCGTCGCCGCCTTCGTCTTCCTGAAGGTCGCGCCGATCGCCGGAATCGGGATTTGGATCGTCGGACTTATTGTTTCGATATTCCTTGTCCGGGATTCGAAGCGCCGGAGCCGCGAGGAGGAGCGCCATCGGGAGCTTTTGCGGTCCATCGAGGCAAGGGACAAACCGCGCCCTTAGACCGCGTCACCCTGACTCATGTCCTGTCGCTCGACGAAAGTCGATAGCGAACCCTTGCGTTTGTTCATCGCCGTTAATGATTCGCTAACTATGTTTTACCGAGCCGCGCCGGGATCGCGCGGACTCCCCCGTCCAAAAACGAAAAGGCAGACACGACAATGCCCCAAACTTTTAGCTACGGCCGCCTTGTGGCCGAAATCGCTCTCCTCTCCACCAACGCTCAAGACGAGGCCGACGAAATTCGGCTCGAAGCCGCGATCCGGGAACTCGATTCCATTTACGCCGGCGTCGTGAAGGGGATCGTCGCGGGAACCGGAGCCGCTTCGCTGCCGCCGCGCTATCTGCCGGAGGAGGACACGGAGGCTATCGACGCCGTGAAACTCCTCGAGCCTCTCCGGAGGCATGTCGAAAACATGATCGATGAATTCCGGAAAGGGACGAGGGAAATCAGCCGGGAAGCGGCGATCCGGAATTGCCAGATCATTCTTTCGATGATCCCGGCCCCGACGAGCGCGAACGAGTCGGCATAGCTTCGCCTTAATTCCGAGTTGCTTTCCCCTTCGGCGACGGAGGGGGAAGCGATGGGACGGGAACCGGCGAAATTGATCGCGGACGATTCTTCCTTCCGCTGCGACGACCTCGTCGCCATGCCCCTTCAAGGCGACGCCTTCCTCTTCGAGATCCAAGGCGGCCATGTGGCCGAGATCCTGTCCGCCGAGTGCGCCCAAGCCCTCGCGATCTGGATTCTCATGCGGTCCGGAGCCGAGATCTCGAGCCTCGAAGCGACGGACGGAAATATCCGCGTCCGGTTCCTAAACGGCAAACGGCCCGGATCCTGAGATCCGAGCCGTCCGCCAAGAGGAGCCGCAATGAACCGCCGAGGGAGGAAACCAAGCCGGTAGGAGGACGCTAACTCCCGATTCCTTCTGCCGTCAATGCGGGATGAACGGCTCGATCGCGTCGATAACGAGCCGGAGATCCGCGCTCTTCCCGGCGAGATAGATCGCCATTCCGAGGCCGCCGGCGATCGTCACTCCGACGAGGAGCCAGGATCGAGTCGGAACCTTCCCGTCGACCGCTCCCGGCGCGGTGAGATGGAGAACGGCCGCGAGGAACTGGAGCCAGAAGAAGGCGCCGACGATATCGTTATTTAGCATCCAAGCCGGTTGACCGGAGATCCGCCAGATCAGCCCCCAAAGGCTCGAGAGGAGCGTCGCGATCCATCCGAGCGTGATCCCGAGCGTAAGATGAATCACGCGATCATATTGATGATGAGCCAGAGCGAAGAGGACCGGACGGGAATAGGCGATCGCGACGGCGAGCGAGACGATCAGAAGAAGCGATCGAAGAAAGGCGAGCCATTCGTCATTAGGGATGATCGCCGCGAGGATCCAATAAACGCCGAAGGCGGCCGTCGCCGCCCAGATGATCCGATTACGAATGAGGCCGCGGAAGCCTGTCATCTTGAAGCCGCTCCATTCTCTCAATGACGCCTAGCGTCGTCTGATAAACCTCGTCCGCCTTCTCGGCGTGATCGAGAGCGGCTGTTTTCATCCGTCCGAGGATCGACTTCGCGTTTTCAACCTCTGCGCTGATCTGATCGCGAAGCGCCTTGTCGTCCGAGCGTCCGAAGAATGGCATTGCGATTCCGAGGCTCATGACCTCGTCTCCCGGCTCGAGGAATGGGAGCGCCCGTTACCGAACTTGTCTTGAAGCTGGAAAGCAAACTCGACCTTCGCCGCGAGGAGTTCTGTCGCCTTGGCTTGTTCTTCCATCGCTCGCCGTAAGCCCTCGTTCGAAACGTTCGTTTGTTCTAACCCGCTCAAGTTCGCTGCGGAAGCCGCGTTAAACGATGAAACGATCTGAAGAACCTCTCGAAGCTCCTTCACCCGTTCCGCATGAGCCGACAGAAGCGCCCGGAAGAGAACGACAACGGCGATCGACAAAAGGACCGTGATCGAACCCCAAACGGGATGGAAGTCGAGAAGACTCTTCGCTGCCTGTGTCGGATCCATGATCGCCCCCGCTCCGGATCTCTGCGCTATAACCCGGAAACCGCGGAGGCGACGCTACGTTAAAGCCGCGCCTCCGCTTAGGTTTCCTAGATTGCGATTAGATCGGCGCCCCTGAGAGGATTCGCCACTTCTCGAGGAGAGCGTTCCACGCCACCGCGGCGCCGGAGACGATCGGCCCCGCGGCCGTGAGGAAGACGAAGACCTTTTGCGTCGTCGGCGAGATATTCGCGAACGGTTCGAGCGCCGTCGCGAGCGCGGAGATGATCGTCACCAGAAGGCCGAGAAGCGCCGTAATGATCGCGACGCCCTGTTTCGTCGAGGAGAGGCCCGTCATCGAAGGAGCGGCCGAGGCGCGAGCCTGGATGAAGATCTCCTCCGTCGGAACCTCGACGATCGTTTGAGCGAGGGAGAGGAGACGCTTTCGCTCCTCGGCCGGCTTCTTCGCCATCGTGAGCGCGTGACCGATAACTCCCGGCTGCGCCTTCCATTGCCCCTTGGGATCCTTGCCAGTGACGCGGATCGTCCACCCGCGGCCGTTCGCGCTGAAGCCTTTGCTTCCCTTCAGACCGCGGAGATAGTCCATCCGAGCGTCGATATAATCGACGATCAGTTTCTCGAGGCCGGCGTCGGAGAGGCAACGCTCCCGGATCGCGGCGATCGTCTTATTCCCGATAATGCCATCCGCGCCGGCTCCGACGAGGCGTTGCAAGGTCTTTGCGGCCTGTGCCGGACCGGAGTTCACCGCGAAGTCAAAGACCGCGTAATCGAGGCCGGAGGGAAGATCGTCGAACTTGATCGGCGCGAGATACTGAGCGCGGAGGATCTCTTCCGCCTCCCGGAGCGTAAGCTTCTGGACCTCCGCGGCCGTCGCCGCCCGTCCGAGTTTCCGCGAGGCTCCGAGCGTCTTCGCCGTGATGCCGTACTTCGTCGGACCGCCGGCGTCTGTCTTCGCGTTGACGTACCCGCCTTCATGTCCGAAGACGAGGCCGATCGCCGTATCTGTATTTTCTCTCATGATGGGCGCCTTCTCTTAGGAGACGCTCCACCGATAACCCGGAATCCGAATTTCGGAACCTCGGCGCCGAAATCCGGCGGAGGATCAATCCGCGATGATGTCGACGAGGTTCGGATCCGGCGCCGGAGTCGACGTCCCGGCGTCCTCGGCGCCCTTCTTCTCGCTATCGCCGCGCTTATCCGAGCCGACCTTCTCTCCCGGCCGCGCGATCGTGAGTCGAGTGATCCATCCCTCGGACTTGGAATAAAGCTGTTCCGCGGTATCGATCCGATATTCGCCGTCCACGCCCGGACGGATCCCGTCCAGGATGCAAGCCCCCTCTGCCATCGCTTCGGCGTTGCCGTTAATCGAGACGCTCCCGGATCCCTTCTTCCGCTCGCTCTCGGCCTTCTGGGATTCCGCGGCCGCCTTCGCCTCCGCCTTCGTCGCTCGCGTGTTGCGGAGCCGGAGCTTCGCGTCGCCGGACTTCGCGCCCCCTGCCTCGCCGGCCTCGACGCTCTCTGTCTTCCATTCCGCCTCGTCCGGATCCCAATAAGAGACCTCGAACTCGGAGAAGGCCGGCCGCCGGATGATCGGCTCGACGTCGCAATCGATATAGTTGTCGCCGCGCCGGACATAGATCGTCGGGAGGTCCGGATTTATGCCGCCATCGTCGGCCGCTGCGCTCTTGCCGGCGTTGCGCTTCGTAAACGAGACATTCTTCCCGGAGATCTTCACCGTCGCGCCGATCTCGCGAGCCGTGCGCCTGGACCAATGAAGGAAGCTCTCGCCCGTCATCGCCCAATAAGGCCGCTTGATATCCTCGAGATCCTTCGAGACCTTGACGGAGAAGCCGGCCTTCTTCCCGGCGGCCTCGACGACCTCCGAGAACTTCTTCCCCTGTCCCTCTTCGTCCTCCTGCCAATCCTTCGAGACCGGCTCCTTCGCCTTCCCCGATTGATCGGCCGCGGATCCCGTAATCGCGAGGATCATTCCCTCCGCCTTGCTCTCGCGGAAGCGAACGTTCGTCACCTTGCCGGTAAAGACGCCGACGCCTCCCTCGCCCTCCCATCCGAGGACGATCTCGATCTCGTCCTCTTCCATGGGTAGGAGGATCTGAGCGTCGGCGTCGTCGAGTTCGATCTCGCAAGTATCAGACTCGATTCCCGGACCGTCCGAGATCCGAACCGAGATAAGATAGGGATCGAACGCGGAGGTCATATCCTGCCCGTTGATCGAGACTTGCCAGAAGGAACGAGACATTAAAATGCCCCCTTGTGCACCGCCTCAACCCTTTTGTTTATCAAAGGCTTAGAGGCAAAAAACGGGAGGAAAAGGCCGGTTTGTGCACCGCCCATTATGAGACACCGAAGAGGCGGACGACCTTCCGGACCGATCGGCCCTTCGCGACTTCCTGATCCCAGACGACATTAACGAGCGTCCCGACGGCGAGGAACGGATCCCGCTCGCCGGCGGAGAGATGGGGATTCGCGTCGAGCGTCTGAGCGATGATCTCCGGCGCCGGCCGGCGATAGAGTCGCCAAACGAGCTTAGAGAGCGTGATCCCTTCGCCCTCGATCCGGATCGGCTTAAAGTCTGTCATGCGAGGACTCCCATCATCGCGGCGAAATAGCCTTCCGCGTTCGGCGCCTTCGTCCGCTCGAGCGTCGCCGTGAACTCGATAATCCGGCCGACGCCGTCCTCCGCGAGCCGCTCGCTCGTCTTATTGATGCTTGTAATCGCGTACCATCCCCGGACGGCGCCGTCGCCCCTTGTGACGAGTTGCGGGACGCCGGAGACGCGGAGCGCCTCGAAGGCTTCAAGCTCCGAGAGACCGCCGATCCTCTGAGGGAAGATCTTCCCGGCCAATCGCCAGATATTTTCATTCTCGCCGGTATGCTCGAGGTCATTCGCCGCGCCGACGATCGCCTTCCGCGCGAAGGCTGTATTCCCGTCTTCCTCGTAGCGATGGACGTTGAACGGTTGAACCCGGACGGCGAGGGGACCGATATTGATAAGTGCCATATTACGTCACCTGGAATGTGTCGGCGTAGCCATTCCGCCGCGCCTGTTGAATCGCCTTGTCGACCGTCCGGACGGAGCTTTGTTTCCCCGGAACGGAGGCCGCATCCTTCGCCCCCTTGACCGCGTCGCCAGCCGATCGAGCCGCCGGCCCGATGCTGTCGAGGATCGCCTTCAGAGTCCGCGCCTGTTCGATCGCCGACGAGATCGCGCCGGCCTCGACGTTCGGCGCCACCGTCATATTGAGAGCGCCGATCGCCGTCTCCGCCTCGACGGCCTTCGTCTTCGTCGCGTCGAGTTGCGAGGTATCGACGGACGGCCGGACCGGAGGCTCCGGATGTGCGACCGGCGTCGCGAAGCGATCCTCGGCGCCGGGAGGGATGCCGCTCCGGGAGAGCCGGAAGCTATTCAGACCGTTGAGGACCGGCGCCAACTGATCGGGACGATACGCCGTCGCCGCTCGATTGATGCCGAGGCCGGAGATCTCTCCCGCTTGCTGTCCGAGACCCTGGAGAGCGGCTCGCGCCCCGCGGACGGCTTCCGCCAGTTGGTCGAACTCCGCGAGCGCCGCCTCGGCCCTCGATAGATCTGCCGCGGCCTCGTCTCCAGACTTGCCCCAAGGAAGCCAGGATCCGCCGAGATTTCCTCTCGCGTTCTCAACGTCGGCCGAGAGGAGACGCCGGCGCCGCTCGACTTCGAGATCGAGAGCGAAGTCCGGATCGTTCCGCGCCCGTTCCGCTGCCGCGACGGCCTGTCGCGAACGGATCTGAGCGTCTGTCCCGGCCGTAAGGCGATTGTCTCCGAATGTGCTTTGAGAGATCGCCTCGGCCGATGCCCGTTGCTCCTGGAGCCGCCCCATCTCGGCCGAGTCCGCCGCCGCCTTATCCGCGGCCTCCTTCTCCTTCCGGAGCCGCTCCGTCTCCTGGATAACCTTCTCCATGCGTTCCATGCCGGAGAGCCAATCCTCGACGACGGTCCCGCGGTTTACGGAGTCGGCGAGCTTGTCGAAGCCGTCGGCCGCGCGTTCCGCTCCGCGCCCGATGTTGTCGAGCGCCGTCGACGTCCCGATCGAATCCAGGAAGCGCCCCATCCCCTGAAGCGATCGCGTCCAGGAGTTCCCGAGGCGATCGACGGAGGATTGAGCGTCCGCCGTGACGCGCTTCGCGTCCTCCGCCACCGTGCCGGCCGCGTTGCCGACGTCCTTCGCCATCTTCTGCCATTCGCCGCGATAGGTCAGGAGCGCCCGGACGCCGCGCGAGAACTCCATATCGCCGATCAGTTGCGGGAGTTTCGAGAGATCGCCCTTCGTCGCCTTCCAAGCCAGATCCTCGAAGGTCTCGATCAGGTTCTTTCCGTCCTTCCGCGCCTTCGCCATCTCCTTGCGGAGATCGATCCCGAATTTCGAGAACTTCTTCGTCGTCTCCTCGCTCTCCATCTTCGTGAAGATATTGTTCATAGAGGCGGCCGCCTCTTCCGCCGTGCCGGTCCCTTTCCGGACGACCTGAAGCATAGAGACGAATTGCGCGAGTCCCTGTGTCCCTTTGATGCCGACGGCGCCGGCGGCCGCTGCCAGAGACGGGAGATATCGAGCCATATCGTTTAGCTCGAATTGCCCCTCTTTGCCGCCCTTCGCCATGATATCGAAGGCCGTTTGCATCTCCTGACCGGAGATCTTGAAGTTCGTCCCAACGGCCTCGGCCGTCTTCGCAATGTCTGAGACCTCCGAGCCGGAAGCCGCGGCCGTGCGAACGACGGCAGGGAGGAACGCCATCGCATCCGGGAGGGAGCGGCCGGCCGAGACGAGAGCCTCGAGGCCCGAAACGACGCCGTCGATCGGCGTCGCCGTCTCTTGCGCGAGGCCGTGAAGCTCCGAGGAGATCTTCTTAATCTCTTCCGCGCTCGCGTCGGCCGTGATGCCGATCCGCGTCATCCGGCGATCGAAGGTCGCGAACTCGACGAAGCTCTTCCGCATGAGCGCGGCCGCGCCGACAACGCCGCCGATCTGAGCCATCGCGCGGCCGCTAGCGCCGACGAGCATCGATCCAGAAGAAGCGGCCGCGCGGGATGCACCGGCGGCCGCGGATCGCGTCGAGGCTTGTGTCTGTCGAGCCTGTCGTTCGAGCGCGTTAAGGCGCTTCGCTACGCTCGAGAACGCTCCGCCCGTCTGATCCCTCGCCGTTAGGCGAAGTCTCGCTTCCATATCCGCCGCCATGCTCCGACGCCTCCGTCTCTAATGAGCCGTTGTCCGGCCCCGGCTGCGGAGGAGTCGGCGTCGAGGAAACCGGGATAATCCCGTCCTGGACGTCGTTCCGGATCTCCTCCGGAAGATGAATCATGAAGTTCTCGATAACCGCGGCCGCGTCCGGGAATTCGATCGCTTCGATCTGATCGCGCGACCATCCGGAAACCTCTTCCATGAGGTTGAAGATCGACGAGAACTCGCCGGCCTTCCATCGGACGAGATCGCCGATCGTGAACGGCCGGAAGACGATCGCCTTCCGCGTCTCGCCGTTGAACGTCAAAGCCGCGCGGAGCTTTGTCACCTTCCCGCGCGGCTTCGTCTTCTTTCCTGTCGTGTCGCTCATGAGATTTTCGCCTTAAGCCTGCGGGATCCGGAGGATCGAGTTAATATCGGCGTTGAGATTGACGCCGTTTTGATAGCGGGAATTTTCGAAGAAGTCCCAACGGAACAACTCCTTCCCGCCCATGTGCAACTCGTAATGATAGATCTCGCGGAGGCTGTGATCGTGGCCCATGAGTTCGCCACGACGGAAGGCGTCCGGCTCGATCCGGCCGATACGAGCCTGAAACACCGCGCGACCTTCCAGGAGAGCGCCCGTCCGCTTGTTCCGGATCGCTCCATAGGCCGTGAAAATGTTTCGTTGCTGCGTCGCGATGCCGAAGCCGGAGATCGTGTCCTCGTTCCATCCGGCGAGCTTGAAGCCGGCCTCGAGACGGGAGACGCCGACCGCGACCTCGACGTCGACGATCCCGCCGCCTGGAGCGTGATCGGCGTAAATCTCTTCGAGCGTCGGGAGGCGAAGGTCTTGCAACTGGAGATGCAAGCTCTTGGACGGATCGTGGTCTCCACAGAAAAGATTGGCCGCTTCCATCACGTAAAGATTAGACATTCTCTGAACTCCTTTCGTCTATCCAGCAAGACGGACGACGTTCGATAGGTGAAAGCGGCCGTCGAACTTGCCGCCTGTCTTTGTAACCCGACTTTGCCCCTTCAGCTTGTGAAGCGTCTTGATTAGGTTCGCCCGTCCAATTTCCGGGAGCCGTGCGTCGAGTTCGTCGAGTGTTAAGGCTCCTTCTTCGAGAGCGGATAGGATCCTCCCTTTCGGACCGTTCGGATCGAACCTGATTTCGAAGAACCGCGCGACGCGCTTCGCCCTATTGCCTTCGTCGGCCCATGAGGCGCGTTGGACCCTGCTTAGACGCTCGCGGACGGCCGGCTCCTTGGCTCGCTCGCGCATAGCTTCGGAGATCGCCTTATTCGTCCGCCCCCGGACTTCAGGAGCGTTAAGGACGGACGTCATTTTTCGACGATAGTCCGGATCCTGCCAGAGCGCCTTAGAGAAGGAGGAGTTCGCCCCTTCGCCGCCGGGATGCTGATTCCACAATCCCGAGCGAGAAGCGATCTCCTCCGCCTCGATCTTAAAAGCCTCCTGATCGGAGAGTCTGTCCCGAAGGATGACCTCTTCGATCTCGGCGCCATCGCGCCACGCCGCGGCGAGCTTGTTATAGAAGAGCGTCGAGCGGACGGTCTCTCCGGCCGCCCGACGTCTAGCGAGGCTCCGAGCCTTGCGAGCATGGTCAAAGACCCGCCGGCCTGTCCCTTTGCCTATGTAGCGGACTATCCCGTCGACGAGGACGGCATAGACATACGCGCTAGACATGCCGCCCTCCTTAAGCCGCTAGATTCAACTGCTGCTCAAGATTCGCCACCATCTCGTTAACCGCTTCGCGATAGCGGCTCGATTCCGTCGTGATCTTGCGGAGGACGGCCGGCTCCTCGGCCGCGAACGAGATCGTCAGATGACCGAGGCGGATCTCCTCGGCCGAGTTCTGATCCTTCTGGAAGCCGACCTTATATCCGAGGATATGTTGATCGGCCTTGAGGTCGCGGAGGAAGAACTTCATCGTATTCACGATGGACTCGATCGTCTGTCCCGTCAGGTTGAAGCGGCCGAGGTAGTAGCGAAGCGCCCTCATAAGCGAGATATGGATGAAGTCGCGGCCGCGCGTCTGATTGTAGAACCGCCACAACTCGTCCTCGCCGGCGTTATCCGTCCCGATGAAGACGAAGCCGCCGGAGGAGATCGCGAAGTCGGAGCCGATCTCGCCGCGGACGAGGATCCCCATGTTCGCCGAGAGGAGAGATTGCCCCTCGTTCGCGTCCGAGGTCAGGTTGAAGCGGATCGGACGAGCCGGTCCGACGATGCCGTAAACCTGTTGATTGGCTGCGCTATGGAACGGAGCGCCCTTCTCATGATCGCGGCGAGCCAGAAGGCCGGCAACGCGAGGAGCGAAGGGACGGACGACGACGGTCCCGGAGACAGGATCCATCACCTTGACCCCGCCGACGACCGGGATCAGACGCGAGGAGGAGAGCGTCTCGCGCCACGCCTCGTCCGAAGCCTGATCCGTGCCGGCGCTCTCCACGACGGCATGGGCGAGAAGCTGATTCAGGACGGGAGGCAGAGCGGCGACGACGGCGTTCGCCTCGCCACCGGCGCCGAGTTGCGCCGTGTAGCCCGGAGCGACGATGATCCGAGGCGTCGCCGACACCATCTCCGGCGCGTCGATAAGCGCCCAAAGGCCCGTTCCGTCCGTCGAGGAGCCGACGATCCCGGCGATCGCGCTCGCGAGCTTCGCGGCCGCATCGGCGCCCGTCGGAGAGGCCGTCCGGACGATGACGATCTCGGCCGCGACCTGGAGCGCCCCAAGCTGATCGTTGATCCCGCGGACCGCGTCGGCGAGATACTCGGATTCGCCGAGCGCCTTCAGTTTCGCGCGATCGTTCGAATAGATCTTGACCGGCGTATCGAGCGGGAAGACCGCGGGATCCGCATCCGTCGCCGGACCGACGAGGCCGATCGTCGAGAGGTCCGCCGAGATGACCGGACGCGGATCGTTATCAACCGTCCGCGTGACTAGGCCGAAGGTAGGATCTGCCATGAATTAACCCTCTAACTTTGGCGCGATGATCGTCGCCGAGCTTAATCGCGTCCGCGCGCCTTCGAGCGGAGCCGACAGTCCGACCGTTAACCCGGAAATTCGGATCGCGTAAGCCGAGAGCCAGAGAGGCAAAAAGAAAGGCCCGGAGCCGGAGCGCCGAGCCTTCGGAGGGAGGGGAGGGAAGGGACGCTTAAGCGTCGATCTCCGCCAGGATCGCGACGATCTCGTCGGCCGAGGTCGCGGCCTCGATCGCCTGGACCTTCTGTCGCGCGAGAACGTGCATCTGTCCGGTTCGGACGCCGATCGCGATCCCGAGAGCGTTGATCTCGTCGGATCCCATCGGGACACCGTTTCCGTTGACGTCGCTCCATTCCGTTTCGAAGGTCTGTCCGGCCTTCTCCATCCGTCCGGCGAGTTGCGTCGCGCGATCGACGAGATCAATCGACTTCTCGTCCGCGGCATAGGTGACGCCTCCGACCTCGATCGGCGCCGAGATCTGAGCATCGCGCCAAGCCTTAACGCGAGCCGAGGCGATCGGCTTCATAAGAGCGACGTCGAGAGAGACGACCTGTCCCTCGAGCTTCCACGCATCGCGGAAGGCGCGATCCGGGAGGCCGCCCTTCACGCGGCCGGATTCGATATCCCCTTGAGGAGTGCTGATATAGGTCTGGACGTCTGCCATCTTGAGAACCTCTTAAAATGCGGCGAATTCGCCGTGATGCTTCTTCGCCGCCTCCCGATAGGCGGCCCCTGCTAGTTCTGCCGTCTCGAAGCATCCCAGAGAGTGACGCTTCCCGTCCGCCATGATTTCGGCCTTGAATGGACGTTTTAACTTGCGCTTCTCAGAGAGGCGAGAGACGCCTTTGAACCCTGTCGAGTTCGAATAGCTTCTCGCGTTCCTCGCGTTGCCGTAATCGTCCGCCTCGCGGAGATTGTCCTCGCGATTGTTCGTCGTGTCGCCGTCCTTATGATCGACGATCGCCTCCGGCCATCGCCCGAAGTGAAGGAAGAACGCGACCTGATGGACCCTCCATCGGAAGCCGAGAGTTTCCCCTTTGCGGTAGCCGAGAGGCTCTAGAGTGCCGACAGGCTTCCCGGCGATGCAACGCCCCTGCGTCACCTTCCAAACGACCTCTCGGCCGTCCCATTCCATCTTGGCGAGGATCGCCGCGAGAACCTCCGCCGGAGGTTGCTTCACTATGCTGCTAGGCGCCATGCGTTTCTGTATTCCCTAGTCTTCGGGAGTTGATCGACCCGACAGATCGCGAACGACGAAGAGTTTCTTCCCTCCGGCGTGTCCCAGACCTCGCGCGGGATATCCTTCTTAATGAGGTATTCGATCGCCTCCTCCTCTGTCATGGGAGGAAGCGCCTCGTAAGCGATCCAATAGTCGGCCGGCCCGATGAAGTTTCCGGCCGCGTCGCGCTCCTCCCGATGATACATTTCGACCGGAGGCAGGATCCCGCCGGCGAGCGCGGCCGCCATCCAATTCGGATCCGGGACGAGGATCGCGGCCGGAGCCGGAGCGCCGTCGCCGAGAGGCGGATCATAGACGACCCTGAACTCCGTCTGGACCGGATCCAGGTTCGCGGCCGCCCATGCGAGACGATCCCAGAGATGAACGTTCGTGAAATCCGGCGTCATGCGAGAATGCCCTTAACGGAGAAACTAAGAAATCCGGTAACGTCGGCGATCGTCCATGTCGTATTGACACAATTCAAATCGCAGTAATTGGCAGATGACGAGCTTCCGGCGGCCGTTCCCCCGGCTGCGCTCCCGATATTTGCGTTAACGGCGTACTCGGCCGCTTGCATAGGGGCGGAAAAGTTTGGCCGGAAACTTCCGACGCCTACGTCCGTAAGGCTCGAAGCGCCGAAGCTAGTCCGGAATGACGCGGGAGTCGTCGTTGTGTTGATCGTTCCCCATGCCTTCACCGCGCCTTTAACGACGTCCGTCGTCGCCCCCGCGCCGGGAGGGCCGATATTCTGAGCCCTAAGCGTACTCATGCGAGCCTCCCGTTAGAGGAAAGATTAATGAAGGCGTCGACGAGCGTGTTTGTGTTGTCGCGCGTTCGCAACGTCGCCCCCGTAGCATCGAACCCTGCCGCCTCGGGATTGCCGACCGTGCTTCCGATCGTGACCGGCGCTGTCGCTACCATGGGCGCCGCATAGTGAGCGATATATTGCCCGACTGCCGCGTCGGTGACGGACGAGATGTTAAACGAGGCGTTAGCGAGCATGGCCGCAGGCGTCGCCCCGCCGTTGAGCGATCCCCACGCCTTAGCCGCCCCCTCGACGACGCGCTCGACGCCGAGGCTCTTTCCGGTTGCGCGATCTGCGATCGTTGAAGCTCTAACCGTGCTCATGCCAAGGGTCCGCAAAAATGAAGCTGCGAATAGTTGTCGATTGCCGCGTTCGACGTCGTGACGAAGTTGTTAACGAAGGATTGCGAGCCTGTGTTGTTCGCCGAAACGCCCGTAAGTCCGGCCGAGACGGCGGACGCGACCGGAGAGACAGAGAACGTAGAGGTAAAGTTTAGTGTCGCGGCGCCGACGCCGGTATCGACGAGCGACGAGACATTGAGTGTCGCATTTCCGAGAATTGCCGGTTGCGCCACGTGGACGATAAGCGCGAACCCTTTCACGAAATCGGCCTTCTGGACCGCCGGCGGCCGGTCTGGATTGGTGCGGGAGCGGAGAAGATCCGCTTTGAGTTCGCTCATTAGACGATGCTCCAACTTGAGCCGGGAGCGATATCGACCGTCACGCCGTTAGCGATCTCGATCGGCCCCGCGGACATTCCGTTTTCGTTGCCCGTAAACGTGATGTTCGACGCGATAACCTTCGCGTTCGTGCGGATAATGCTGTCCTCTCCGAGCGACGGTCCGCCGCCGGCGTCTTTCCAGACCCCGCCCCAATAACGTTCGAGTTTCCCCGTCGTCGAATTGTTCCGGATCGCGCCTTCCGTCGGCGATTGCGGACGCTGTCCGGTTGTTCCGACCGGGACGAGGATCGACGTCTCGTCCGTCATCGCGACGGCTTCGGCTCCGACCTTCGGCGTCTTCTCGAAGACGACGATCCCGTCCTCGTCTTCGATCCGGAGAGGAGCGTCGACGAGGTCTCCGTTCGCCGCGTAGCGTTCGAGCCGGAGATCATTGTTCTCGTCCTTTCCGATGCCCCAACGCCGGACCCCGCCGACGAGGAAGCGGATCCATCGCGCGGCGCCGGCCGCTGCATCCAGGAGGACGTTATAGGAGACCTTCGAGTTCGAAGCGTCGACCTTTACCGGGATCACTTCCTTCTGTGCCGGCGTGACGAAGACGCGGTTCGCGTCCTCCGTGACGATGTTCGCCGGGACGACGCCGAGGAGGATATCCGCAATATCCTGTTGAGCCTGTCGGACCTCGGCCTCGAGTTGATCTAGGACCGCTTGCTTCTCCTCGATCAGAGGGACGAGCGAGGCGTCGAGGCGCTCGAGGCCGGTATTACGGAGCGCGGAGATAACCTCGTCGACCTCGACTCGCTGCGCCTCGATCGACCGGAGGCGAGCGCCGATCGATCCCATAACGAAATCCCAAGTCACCGGATCGAGCTTCGTCCGACTATTGGACCTGTAATCCTCGTCCGGATCCGGAAGAGGGACGGGAGTCGTATCGACCGCCATTGTTTACCCTTCCTGCGGAGTTGCCGAGTCGATGACGTCGGCGCCGTATTCCGCGACGATCTCGTTAAGAGCGGCGCCCGTCATCGTATGGACCGGGAGAGGGAGGAGCTTCGCCTTCCTATAGAAGACAGGCTCCTTAAGCTTCACGTTGTAAGCCGTACCCTCGTCAAATGCCGGCGTCTGCGTCTGTTGCGTTGCCATTGCCGATCCTCCTTAGAGCGCGAAGAGCGCCGCGTTCTGCGCGAAGTAATTGTTCACGACGTTAGACGTCGAGCCGCCACCGGCCCAACGCGCCGCCGTCGTTCCCGCCGGGACGGTAAAGGTCGACAGGATCGTCCGCCGGGACGGCTTATCCTTGTCGATCGTCGTCGTCGAAGTCGTCGGAGAGATGAGCGCCGGACCGTCTGCGACCATGATCCGCGGCTCATAGGTATGAACGGCCGGATCGAAGTCGTCGAGGACGTCGACCGTCTGGACCTGTGTCGTCGAGAGGCCGAACTCGATCCGCTTCGAGACCGCTCTCCAAGTGTTGCGGATCCGGCCGGCCTGATAGACCGCATTTGCGGAAAGCTCGATCATCGGCGCGAGGTCCGGCGTCGCCAGGATGACGGCCCGGATCTCGACATGAGGAGGAAGCCCGACGAGAGGATTCCCGCCGAGAGTGTCCGCCGGCTTCAGCTTCGACCATTCCGCCGCGCCCTGCGGCCGTATCTCCCATTCGAGCGCCGTCCCCTCCGGCGTCCAGTTTGGATACAGGAGCGAGAATTGCGTCATTCCGTTTTCGAGCGTCATCGGACGGAAGTCGATAACGGATCGAGAGTTCGCAAAGCGAGCGGCGTTGATCCGGAAATTAAAGTCGAACTTCAGATCGCCTTGGCTCCACGCCCCGTCCGTCGAGAGGAAGGACGTCCCGCCGGAGAAATTATTGTTCCCGGTCCCGCGAAGCTGATGATTGCCCGTCGTAACCGTGAACCACGCGAACCGCTTCCCCGGCTGGAAGTAAGTCGGAGGAATCGGGAACTTGTTCCAATTGAGCTTAAGTTGCGCCGGCGTGAGGACGGACGTCGCGAGGACCGAGTCGTAAAGCGGAACGCCTGTCTCGTCGACCTCGCACACGAAGAGATGAACCTCGCCGTCCGGCGCCACGACGGAGAAGTCGAGTTCGATCGAGGTCGCGATCATCGGATTCGCGTTGTTGAAGGTCTGCCCGAAGACGGAGCCGTTAACGCCGATCTGTTGCGGCTGATATTCCCAATAATAATCGTAGTACGTTTCGACCTTCACTTGCCGGACGGCGAAGACCCGATGATCGACAAAGTCGAAGTTCGCGACGATGCCGTCCGAGACCCAAAGCTCGCCGTCCTTCTGGAAGGAGGATTGAGCATGAAGAGCCGGAGCGTAACGACTCCATTCGGCCGCGTTCTCGCAAATGTTGATCGTCGGACCGAAGGAGATCCGGCTTCTCGGAACGCTCTTTTGAATCGCCGTGATGACGGTGTGCGTTAGCTGAGAGATATTCCTCGTCTCGCCGCTACCCTCATTGAAGATCCGCTTCACTTCCGAGTAAGCCGGGAGCATCCGACGCCCGGAGAAGCGAACGAGCGGATTATCCTCGTTCACAAGCTCGAGCCGCCCTTCCTTGTAGGACGCGAAGGGGAATTGAATTCCCTCTTTGATCCGCGCGAGCCATGCCGAATGGTTGCTATCCCATTGATCCATGACGAGCGCGGGATCGTACCAATCGGAGCGAGCGCCCTCCGGGACTTGAAGCTGCCGACGCATCGCCGCGATATCCCGGCGCATCTCTCGAACGATTTCCGGCCGAGGAATGACGAGGCTGTTCACGTGCGCGGCAAGGTTCGAGAGGTCCGTCTCGAGCGTCGCGACGCGGACGAAGGCGCCGGCGAGGGAGACTTCGAGCGCCGTAACCCTGCCTTCGACCTCATAGAGCGTCTTTGCTCGCCACGCCTCGCCCGGAACGATCTCGACGATCCCGGTATTCCCGAGGAGGACGAAGGCAATGCAAGAGTTATCCGCCGGAATCTCCGGCTTCGTCGGATCGGTCGAAAGCTCCACCGCGCCCGGAGCGAGGATGATGTTAACGAAGCGGTCCTCGACCTTCGGAACGGCGATGTTCACCGTCTCGCCCGTCTCCGAGTCCGTCTCGACCTGTCGGTTCTGAGAGCGCGTCGCCTCCTGCCCCTGGACGACGAGACCGATCCAGCGCCGGTTATCCGTGATCGCGGGAATATGAACCTGAAGCGAGACGACCGTCGCCGCGTCCGATGAATAAACGATCTCGTCGTCGAAGAGGACTCCAGGAGAGACGCGGACCGTCGCCGCGTCGACCTTCTCGACCGTATATCCGGACCAATGACTCGGATATCCGATCGCGCCGCCGACGACGTCGTCGACGCCCTGTCGAGCATAAGCGCCGATATCGTCAAAGTCGGCCGGCTGCGCGATCTCCGCTTCTGCAAAGAGTTTCGTCTTCATTGTTGACCCTCAAAGTTTATTGCGCGGGACGTAAGCCCCGAGACGGACGGCGTCGACGAGCGCCGGCCCGTCTGACAGTTGAAGAGACCGCTTGTGAGCGAAGTCGAGGCGATATTCGGTCTCCGGCGCCTTGGCGGCCCGGATCGCCTCCCGGACGCGACGGAAAGGCTCGTCCGACGGCGTCTTGAGCCTCGCCGTTCCGATCGCCGATCGCCCCATGACGAAGGAGCGCGGAGGCTTTACCGTCGGGACTTTAACGAGGAAGCGAGCCAGGAACGGAGGATGACCGATCGGCGTCCGGCCGAGGACGGCCTTCCCGAAGATCATCGGCGCCGGATAGGAGATCGCGTCGAGGAGCGTCGCGTCGACATAGGAGAGAGCCAGAAGAGCGCCGGCTCGCGTTCCCTTCATCCGAGCGAAGCGGATCGCTTCCCGGAGCATCCGGCGCTTACGCTCCTCCGGCCAATCGGAGAACCATAGATCGACGCTTTTATGAGCCGCCAGGAACGGCAGGAAGGCCGCCGGCGTCCTGTCCGGATCCATGATCTCGCGAAGAGGGACCGGGAGATCGTCCGTCAATGCGACGGCGAGCGCCCTCTCGAACTCTAAGGCGTTTTGCGGGAGGAGTTCCTCGAGTTCGCTCATGTGCGAACCACCGGCCGAACGGAAATCGAAGTGCAAACCGGGATCGTGTAGGGATCCGCCGGGATGCCGGCGAAGCCTCCCAGATCGCGAGCGACGAGGACGTTCGGCCCATAGGCCGCGCCGATCGTCAGGCTTGCCGGGACTCCGGCCCCGATCGCGGTCCGCTCCGCCGTGACGGCGAGGATCCGCGCCGCGGCCTCGTCTGCGACGATCGAGGCGTCCGGCCCTGTGCCGACCTCGATCTCGAAGTCGAGCGCGTATTCGGCCCGACGCGCATTGATGACGACGACGGAGGTCGCTTCCGGCTTCGCGTGATCGTTATCGACGGCCGCGCGGACCGCTGAGATCTCGGCCGAGGTCGCGAGGCGGCCGCCTGGACCGATAACGACGAGATCGACGTCCCCGCGCCGGCCGTGAACCGCGCGACCGATAACGGCCGCGTCGTGCATCCCCGGCCATGCTGCGAAGGCTCGCGACAGATAGGCGGCCGCGGAGCCGGCGGACGGCTTGTCGAAGGAGAGGAGATAGCGATTCAGGAGTTGCGCGTCGGTCTCGTAAACGGCCGCGGCGCCTGTCACCGGGTTCGCCGGGACGACGATCAGACGCTCGAGGTTCGCGCCGGCGACGATGTTATCGAGGTCCGTCCCCTTCGCGAAGGGAGCGAGGACGCCCTTCACCGCGGCATTGACCCGCGCTCGATCGAGGAGACGGAAATAGGAGAACGCCTCGCCGGCGACGACGACGGGATCGAACTCCAGGGACGCGACGTCGTAAGCCGGGAGCGTCGGATCCTTGGCCCGATACTGATCCCAGACCGCGACGAACCGCGCCTTAAAGGCTGCGATGAGGGTTTCCGGATTAAGCGGCTCGATTGCGTTCGGCGCCGGGATCCGAGAGAGGTCGATAACTGTCGGCGAATAGCTCAATTTTGCGACTTTCGAGGCGTGTCCGGTTTCCAACCGATAACCGCGAAAGATCGAATTTCAAAGCAGACGAGCCGAGCGTCGGAGAGCCTAAGCCGACGCTCGATCCCAGATCCCGCCGCCGCGATCGATAAGGCCGACGGAGCGGCGCCCCTCCGGCGTGAAGTCGCCGAGATGACCGCGCGGCATGTAAACGCCTTCGAGCCAGTATTGAAGATGACCGGAGCGGAGCCGATCGACGGCCGCCTCGATCGCTTCTTCGCTGTCGAGAGCCTCCGGGTTGCGGAGCCGGACCCGCGTTATCCGATAGCAAGGCTCGAAGAGCGAGACGGCCGTCGCGATCGCCCAAAAGTGACGAGAGATAACCTCCGGCGTCGCGCTCTCGCCGAGCATGTGAGGGACGAACGATCCAACCCATTCCCGGAGAATCCGCTCATGGAACCGCGTCGACAGGATCGAGGCGATCGATTGCTCGACATGGTCCCAACCCTGAAGGATCTTCCCGGTCCGCCGATCGACGCCGACGCGGACGGCCGTCGCCGGGATCTTTGGGATCCCGGCCGCGTCGGCGAAGCTGAAGCCGTCCGCCATCGATTAGGCGCTCTTCTTCGACGTCTTCGAAGAGGACTCGGAGACAGTCTCCGCGACAGGCTTCAAGCCGTTTTCGGTCTCGGCCTGGACCGCGGCCGGATCGGTCTCGGAGAGCGTTCCGAGGTCAAGCTCGTAACGAGCTTCCGGCTCCGTGAGCTTGATCGTCTTTTGATCCGTCCCGAGCTTCTTCCCGGCGACATAGCGGCCGGCCTTCTCCGTCACGTAGTAGGTTTTCGCTGCCATCTTCGACTCCTTATCTGTCGCCGGCTTCACCCCGGCCGATATAGCCCTCTGCGACGACGTTCCCCTTTGAGCGGACGTCGCCGTTAACCCAAACGTCGCCGTCGATCGTCTGAGTCCTGCCTCCGACGCCCTTCGCGGCGAAGCCCTTCATAAACTGGACCGGCTCCGCGAAGACTGTCGGCGCATTGACCGTTAACCCGTCTTTCGTGAGCGTGAAACTCAACTCGCCGCGCGAGACTGTAACCGCGGCGCCGTTCTGGACGACCTTCGTATCGCCGACCGTCGTCTCGACGAGATCGTCCTTCGTCCGGATCTTCACGTTTCCGACCGTGAGAACGTCTGTATCGAGGCTGTCGTCCGGAGCCTCGAAGCCGTCCTTCTTCGAGAAGGAGAGCGGGACCGCGAACGCCTGTCCGAAGTCGCCGACCGGCGAAATCATAGACATTTGCTGCCCCTTCGAGGGAGGCTGTCGGTGTTTGAACTGCCCCGCCGGCGCCGTCCACGGAATCCAGGGAGAGAGGAAAGGCTCGTCGTCCGTCCCGCCGAGGCGAAGCTTTATCCGGTTGCCTTTGACCTCATGAACCGTCCCCTTCCGCGCGAAGTTCGCGAAGGCTCGCTTCAGATCCTCGAGTTCGTGAACAAGCTCCGCGAGTTCTCCGGCCATTATTCGACCTCCGGAGGGAGCGGACCGATATCGATCGGCCCTGTCATCCTGTCGCCCTTAAGCGTGAGTTTCTCGAGGCGCCGCTCGTCCTCCGGCCGCGGGATGATGACGTTCGCGATCCCGAGCGAAGCGGCCGCGTCGCCGGATGCTCCCATCGCGTGAAGCGCCTCTTCCCATGTATTCGGGACGGGACCGTTCTCGATAATGCCGCGGATCATCTTCGCCGGCCCGGAGAGATCATCGTCCTCGGCCGCCAGATCGACGAACCGCTTCCACGCGACCCATTCGGAGGAGGCGTCAAGGTTCACGCCGGGAGGAGGATCGGACAGGACGTCGACCGTCATCACGATTTGACGGGAGGCGAAGCGCGGCGCCCCCTGTCCGCTTTCACCGCGCCGGATCCTGATCCGGTCCCTCTTCGGCGCAAACGTCCGCCAGAGGTCCGCCCATGGGCTTTCCGGATCGAGGAGCGCGTTCGTAATCTGCCGCGCGATGATGCCGACCGATAGCTCGAGACCCTCGTCCGTCGGCCGGATGACAGTCTCGACCTCCTCGACCGTCTCGCCGTTGTCGTTCTCATAGCGGACCGCGACGCGGCCGGCGATCGAGATCTCGATAACGAGGTCGACGTTCCCCTCGAACGAGGTCAGGGAGTTTCCGTCGAGCGCGAGGCTCGCCTCGTTCGTGTAAACCGTAACGACGCCCCCGTCGTCTCCCTCGACGGCGAGATCCGCCGACAGGTTAGCGGAATCGAGGACGCGATCGCCGACGAGCGTTCGGCCCTTGATCGCGCGGACAGTGATAAGACGGAGAACGTCGATCGAAAGGCTCATGACTTTACCGAGATCAATGGGACGACGATCCTCGCGCTCCCATCGGACTCGGGACGGCCGGCCTCGAAAAACTGGAATCCCTCAACGGGAGCGGAAAGCTCGATCCGATCGCCGCGCCGCGGGAGATGCCCCGCCGGAAACTGCGACTTATCGAACGACATAACGGCTTCGGCCGATGCAAACATTCCGACGAAGTCGCCACCCTGACGAGCGCCGTCGGCCCTGCCGATCGTCGGACGAAGCGTAAGGACGCCGACGAGATCCTCTAAAACGGAACGAGAGGGATCCGTCCGGGATCCCCCTCCTTCAGTGTATGACGAGCCGGAGGGAGGCTTCATCGGGATTAACCGGACCGTCCGACCAGATCCGAAGACCCGATCGACGGCCGCCGATGCCCTCTTATCCGCCTCGTCAAAGCGTGACACCTGTCGGCGCTCCTTAGATCTGGCCGCGGAGAAGCATCTCCGGACGACGGCAGACATAAAGCGGATAGCAATAGCCCTCCACCGTCACAAATGCCTGACGATCGCGATCCGGGATCGTGAGAGCGTAAATGTCCTGTCCCGGCTGATTGACGAAGGGAGCGAACTCGGCCGGAGCATAGTTCACTTCGAAGGCGTCCGTCCCGACAGGGAAGAAGCGAGCCTGTCCGGCCGGAACCTCAAGCTCGCCGGTATCGCTGCCGAAATAGCGATGATAGACGACGCCGAAGATATCGACCGTCTCCGGATTCTGCTCGAGAAGCTCCAGGACGCGAGTCGAGTTCTTGATCGCTTCGCGCGTGTACGGATGCCCGAGGAGCTTATCGAAGTAGTCCGGAGCGGCGAGCGCGTGAACGCGAGCGCCGGGACGCCATCCACCGCGGGAGTTGCGGCGCATCGTGTCAATAAGCGTCTGATGCTTCGCCCGGAGATCCGTATTCGGATCGTCGAGGCCCATATCGATCGGCGCCGGCTCCTCGATGCCCCAATTCTCGAACCAATCATCGATAACGGTTGTCCCGTCGGCGTCCATCACCTTACCGAAGACGGCGCCGAGACGCATATGTTCATGCGTCAATTCCATATCGTCTCGGATCCGCTGTCCGCGAGCGACGACTTCCTCTTGCATCGAAGCGAGCCGGACCGTCTCGTCGCCGATGTTGATGATCCCTTGAACCTCTTCGGCGTAGATCGTCGAACCTTCGGCGAGACGATGAGCCTCGAAGATCCGCATCTTCCCCGGCTTCTTCTCAAGTTGCTTGGGAGCGGCGCCGATCGGCGAGATCGGGATCAGATCGACGCGGCCCTCCGTCACCTTCACGGCGACTTGACGGGTCCGGCGACGCTGGACGTTGAAGAGATTCATCTGTCCGAGCATCATCGGATGATATGGGATCCGCTGCATCGCCGAGGACAGAGAGACCCCGCGGAAGAGACGGTTATTGAAGATATCGAGAAGCATTTAAGCTAACCCTTCTGAGAGCGCGGAGTCGATTAGCGCATGACGATGTGGGAGCCGGCCAAGTCCGCATAAGCGGCGAGCTTGTCGGCGTCTGCGGGAGAACCGGAGAAGCGGAGCATAGACCGCTGAACCTCGGCGTCTCGAACGATGAAGGTCGCCTTTACGGCCTTCGTCGAAGCGTCGACGGCCTGAAGGAGAATGGCCTTCGCCGTCTCGGCGCCGCCGGTCCCGGCGTTGTTGTACGCGGCCGCCTGTCCGTTCGCGGCCTGTCCGAAAACGTGACCGGCTTCGAACTTGCCGGCGCCGGCCGGAATGGTCAGGACGTCGCGGGAGCGGTAGCCGTGCGCCTCGGAGACGAGGAAACCGGCGTATTCGGTAGCGATCGGAAGATCGAGTTCGGTAGGCATTGGATGGAAATCCTTTGACTAGAGAGAGGGAATCCGCCGGTTAGCGGTTCGCGGGAAGGACGCGGTCGATCACGGCGCCCCAGGAGGCCGCGTCGTTATCCGCCTTCGGCGAGTTCCCGCCCGAAGAGGCGTTCGTCTCGATCTCGTCGAGAGCCGCATCGGCGCCGCGCTGCGCGATCGGAGGGACGCTCGAGGCCACGACCGGCGCCGGGATGCCGGCAACGAAGGAGGCGACGTCATCGGCCGACATAGAAGGCGACTTA
Source organism: Microvirga sp. Mcv34 (assembly GCF_024519725.1). Classification (GTDB taxonomy): domain Bacteria; phylum Pseudomonadota; class Alphaproteobacteria; order Rhizobiales; family Beijerinckiaceae; genus Microvirga. The sequence continues at coordinate 148,419 of NZ_JALJRK010000003.1, forward strand.
ACGGCGAGATCGAGAGCGATCCGCTCCTTGCCCTTTACGCGATCGTCAGCCAGGATCGATGCAAAGCGATCGTTCGCCGCCTTGGTGCCGGCCGCGACCCCTTCGGATTTTGCCGTTTCATTGGATTCATTAGACATATTCATACCTCCATGATCTCCGCTGTCTTTGTCGGAGTCGTTTCCGTCGTTGCTATCGTCGTCCTTCCCGTCGTCTAGCTCGAGTTCGCTATCGACATACCATTTGTGGACCATGGTGGATCCGGCGAACTTGATCGCATACGGCGTCTCGTCAGAGACTTCCTCGATCGTGCCGGACTTCTGACCCTTCATGTGCGGTTTCCCTTTTACCCGCACACGATCGCCCTTTTTGAATTTTGTCTCTTCCCCAGCCATTAGAATCCCTTTCGTCGGATTACCCATTGTCGCCATGATGTCGAAGCAATCGAGGTCGGAAGCGGCTCCGACCTCGGCTCCCATCTGAGTGCCAGACTTCATTCGCGACGATCTTCCGACGCTGCGTCCGGCTGATAGAGCGGCGAGAACGTCGTCGAACGTCCCGACGCTGTCGGCGAGACCGGCCTTAACCGCATCCTCGCCGATATAGGTTCGGCCTTCCGTCTCGCGGATAGCCTTAAGGGAGATCTTCGATCCGCGGTTCTCGTAAACGAGGCGGACGAACTTGTCGTAAATCGTATCGACTTCGGCCTGAAGCTCCGCCTTTACTTCGGAGGAGAGCGGCTCGAGGGAATTTCCGTCGACTTTGTGAGCGCCGGCGAAGATCAGAGTCGGAGTAATACCTTCCTTCTCGAGCTTCTTCGACATATCGGCGTGAAGGAGGACGACGCCGATCGAGCCGGAGACGCCGGAAGGCGTCGTGATGATCTTCGTCGCGCCGGATGCCAGAGCATAACCGGCCGAGGCCGCCATCCCGTTGACGATCGCGTAAACAGGTTTGACGCTCGCGACCTTCCGGACGAGAGCGCCGAGTTCGAAGGCGCCGACGGCCTGTCCGCCGGGAGTCTCCAGATCGAGGAGGATCGCCTTCACGCGAGAATCGTTCGCGGCCGTCTTTAGCTGATAGGAGATCCCCTCATATGAGGTAAGGCCGGAGCTTGCTCCGACCCATGCGCCCCGGTTCACAAGGGAGCCTGTCGTCGTGATGACCGCGGCGCCGTTCCTCGTCATCTGATAAGGCGCCGGCCGATCCTGTCCTTCCATCCGGACCATCTCGCCGGCGAACCGGGAGGCGCCCGGAGCCGGCTTCCCGATCGAGGAGAGAGCGGCCTCGACGGACTGAGCGTCGACGCCGGCGCCGAGGACGAGGCCGTCGACCCCGATCCGGCCGGACAGGACTTGAGAGATAACCGCGGCCTTCTGAGGCGTGACGAGGAGCGGCCGGTTAAGGACGAGGTCCGCGATATGAACGAGAGAGCCTCTCATAGTCTCAATATCTCCTGGATCCCGCCTGGATCGCCATCCGTCGCCGCGTCGGTTCAATGCCGTTTTTGATCTGACATTCCCGTTCGGCCTGACGCATTTCGACTAATAACCTTGAATTGTCGATTTTTGAAAATCGCAATTCGCGCTCGACCTCGTTCGACCTGTATCGGACTAACTCCTCCTGTCCGCCGGAGATCGATCGGAGGTAGGCGTCGTTAAGAAATTTGTAGCGTTCGCATGGATCTGTAAGGTCCGGGACCACTCCGGGACTCGCGCCGTCTGCCATCGTCAATCCTCCTCTTTCGGAGCTTCGGGATCTTCGTCCGGAGTTTCGGCCGGAGCGCCGCCGGGAGAGCCGGGAGCCGGAAGGAGGCGAGGATCGGCCGCTCCGACCTCCTCGGCCGCTTCGATCTCGTCCGCCGTCTGTTCGTCGATATCCTCGACGTCGTGACCCTTCTCGGCCGCCCAAATCTCGCGCGTGATGACGCGATTCCGGAGGTCGATCTCGTTCGCCTTGGCCCTCTTCAGATCGTCGGCGACAGGCTTCGGAGGTCCGCGCCAATCCGCGCGAGTGATGCCGTCGCGCTCCTCGTAAAACTGATCGATCCCGCCCGGAAGGACGGTCCGCCCCTGCTCGATATCCTCCTCGAGCCATGCCTCGAAGGCCGCTTGATAGATCGGAGCGGCGAGCATCTTCCGGCGATAGAGCGCGATCGCATAGGAGTCGGCGCCTGCCGCCTGAAGGCTCGAATAAGTCGCGTTCGAGTAATCGCCGGTTAGTTGCTCGTAAGTGATGCCGAGGCAACGCGCGATCTCGCGGAGAAGGATCTTGACGAAGTCTCCGTAAGTAGAATTCGGATGCTCCGAGCGATGAAAGTTGAGTTTCTCGCCTGGAAATAGGTGGACGAGCTTCCCGAACTTCCCGAGATCGACCTTCGTCGACTTATACCATCCGAGGCGTTTACTCATGAAGGACGCCCAAGGGGAGGGAGGCGCCGCGTTCTCTTCTGCCTCTTCTCCCGACTGAAGCGCCTCGAGGACTTGCTCCGTCGGAGCGTCGCTCTCGATCGTCGCGGCGAAGATCGCTTGAATCAGAGCGGCCGTTAAGGTCGCGTTCGACAGTTGGTCAAACTGCCGGACGACCTGAAGCGCCGGCGCGAGAGGCGTCATCCCGCGGACCTGTGAGGGATGCCCGTCGAAAACGTGAAGGACGATCCGGCGGCCCCATCGATCGCGAGCCGGAACCTCGACATAGCCGAGCGCCGTAAAGTTGCCGTTCGGCTTCGGCCGGAAGCGATACGCGATAGGAGCGCCGAGCGCGTCCATCTTCACGCCCTGAACGACGTTCTCGATCGAGTTCGAGTTATTCAGGAGCCGCGCCGCGGGATGGATCATGACCTTCGTCGTGTGAGTGTTCGACGGCCGGCGCTTCGTCGGGAAGGTCGCCAGGATCTCGCCGGTCCCGAACCAATGCTTCAGAGCACCGGCGACTTGCTGTCCGAGCGGCTGTTTCCCGTAAGCGTCGCAAGAATAGGGATTCGCCGCCCAAGCATCGAAGCGCCGCTCGACGTCCCGCGCCCAAAGCTTCGCGGCCCTCGGCTCCATCCCCAGAGCGCGAGGATCCGGCCGATAGTTGAGCCGGAGCGAATCCCCGTTGATGATCGCGACCGCTTGCTCGACGCCGCCGGCGAGCCATCCGGAATTATGAAGGCTGTCGATCGCCTTCGAGGCGGCCTCTTCCCACGCCTCGACGACGTCGTCTTGAGGCTCCCGGAGCGCCGGCGTCTGCCATCCCCAGACGAACGGACTATCGCCTCCGCGGAGGAAGGAGGAGGACGCCCTCGGCTTTGAGACGAGCGCCGTCTCCTGTCCGCCGGAGAAGATCTTCGCGATTAAACCCATCTTTCAACCCTCCGACGGCGACGCTCATTGACCATTGAACGCGGCCGCCCAATCTTCGGAACGCTTCTGAGGCGCCGGCTTCGCCTCTCCCGAGACAGGCTCCGGAACCCTCCGCGACCGCTCCTCGAGGTCGATCGATCGGAGCGCCGGCGCCTGTCGAACCGCCACGGCATAGACGGCGCAATCGAGAGCTTCGACGCGCTGTCCGCGTTTCCGAGGCTGAAACTCAATGATCGCGCGATTCCGGACGTAACGGATCGCTCGCTTCTCGCCTGTGACCTGATCGAACCAATCATCCGGGAGATCTTCGGAGAGGCGGATCGCATTGGAATTTTGTTTCCCATCCTCGGAAATTGGATCGAGCGCCAAACTCTCGATAATATCGGTCTTAACTTGATCCACGCCGATTATGAAGAGACGGCTCCCGCCCTTCACTTTCTGAGCCTTCCGCCATACCGGCTTGGGACCGGCGTCGCCTTTGATCGCGTAAATTCGGCGATAGAGCCGCGGTTGACAGAAGTCGTAAACCTTCTGCGTCCGCCCTTCGCGGCCGCCGGAGTCGATCGCCGTCCCGTCGATCCCGATCTTCCATCCGTTCGGATGAGTCCAAGTCGTCTTAAGGAAGGCGTCGAATTCCTGCCAAGTGCCGTCATCGAGCGTGTTTCCGTCGATGATGAAATGAGCCAGGACAAAGCGCCGGCCGTCGACCGTCCATCCGAAGAGCGTCGCCTCGATTCTGTCGTCCTGGACGTCCGCGCCGCAAGTGATAAGGACGACCTCCGCCGGTATCCGGGAACGCTTAGTGTCCGGATCCGTCGTGACGCCGAAAGATTCGACGCGGGAGGCGAGGCCGGAGGCGTCGATCGAGTTAAGCGACGTCTTCCAGACGCGGCCCTCGATCGTATTCGCGAAGACCTGGAGATCCGCCGGCCCGGACTTCTTCGCCTTCAGGAACTCGGCCGCGAGCTTCGCCCATGAGGCATTAGCCAGGAGAGAAACGAGAGTGTTGATCCGGAATCCGGCGTGCCCCTTGACCTCCGGCCGCGTCTTCCGCCATCGGCCCTTATAGACCATCGCCGGCTTATGGCGCTCGTCGATCAACTCCTCGCAATGGGGACAGAGGAAGGCGGCCTTCTCCGGATCGCCGTCCGGCCATCGGATCATAGGCCAAAGAATTTCCGTGAACGTCCCGCAACTCGGACAGGGAACCTCGAAGACCCGTTGATCGCTCTCCGAATAAAGCTTGTCGACGACGGAGACGCCTTCCAACGTGGGAGTGCTGCCGACGACGATCTTCCGGTCCGGATGGGCGAGCGTTCGCTTCTCGGCGAGGAGGATCGGATCGCCTTCCGCGGTTAGCTCCATACCGTCGGCCTCGTCGACGAAGAGCTTCTTCGCGTCGTGCCGGCGGAGGTTGCGAGGCGATCGAGCCGAGAGGATCTTCAGGGATCCGCCTCCGAGGAAGCTCCGCCGCGTTAGCGTGTTCCTGCCGTCGAGCCGGCCGGACCGGATCAGACCGCGGAGCGCCGGCGACGCCTCGAAGGAGGGATCGATCTCGTCGACGGCATAACCGCGAGCGTCGTCATCTGTCGGAACGAGGAGGATGATCGAGCATGGATCGACGGCCGCCGTCGCCGCGATCGCGGAGATTAGACCCTTCGTGAATCCGATACGAGCCGACTTGATAATCGAGACGCGCTCGATCGTCGGATCGCCCATGACGTCGAGCATCTCATATTGATAAGGCCAGAGGCGAAACTTTCCCGGCTTCGCGCTGGACCCTTCCGGGAGGACGAAGTTCTCCTCCGCCCATTGCGAAAGCGTGACCTTCTTCGGAGGCTTAAGCTCGTCGAAGAGGGAGAGGACGAGCGCGTTCTCCGCCTTCGTGAAGTCCGCTCGCCGAAATTCGAAACTCATTGTCAGTCCGTCCGATCGTGTTATCGATTGATCGTCCGGTTCTGATTGGCGTCAGATCTAGGCGTTTCCTCCTTGTCCTAAGCCGCTCCGAGACTCGACCCCTCGGAGCGGCTTTTCTTTGGTTAACGCCCCCGCGCATAAGGGCAATTCTGACAAGAAGTCAGGTACAGACCCATTCAACATTGTCCTGCCGTCTCCACCGCATCGCTAGGCGGCGCATGGCTTTGGCGCGACGGGGCCGGAACCAGATGAGCCAATCGGAGCGCCACACAAGGCGGGGCCAGTCATCAGGTTTCTTGAGCATTCATTCCTCCGTTTTCGCATAAGCGGCCTTCTGACAAGGTTCCGATTATTTTCCCTTGGTGTGGGTGAGGGTGGAGCGGCTGCGCAATCGGTAGCCGAGTATCAGGTATGGGTGCTTGTCGGGATCTTCCGCCTTGTAGCGCCTCGCCCAGATCAATCCCGCAGGTCCGTCATCGTTCAGACAGGACTTCACGTAGCCACGCTCCGTTTTGAGCCAGATTACGCGCTTCATCGGCTCTCCTCCTTGTTGGGCTGATGGAGAGCGGAGCGGGCTCGCTGCCCGATATCGATCCCATCATAGGTGGAACCGTCGCCAGCATACCACTTGAGGGCTTGGGTCAACGTCGTGTTGTAGACTGAAAGGTGGGCGTAGAGACTTCGGAACTCGTCCCGCTCTTTCGTCAATCGCCTATTCTCGGCTTCAAGTTCTCTGATGCGGTCTCGGTAGGCATCCAACATGCTCATGTCCTGGCCTTCAGTAGCTCAGTAGGTTGATCTGGCGCAGCCGCTCCAACGCTTCTTCATGCGAGAGGGTGGATACGAACGGCGTGCGGATCTTTTGTTTCAGTTCGCCAAGCGCTGCCGCATACTGAGACGAGCGACGATGCACGTCTTCGATCCTGGCAGGGGCGTGCGGAGGGCTGCCGGTAGATATAATCCTGGTAGGCGCAACCGGCTTGCCTGTCGCCGCATCAAAAGCGAATGTTGTTGAAGGTTCCGTCAGCGCCGCTCGTTCCGCCTCTACAAAAGCCCTCTGGTAGAGGTAGCAATCCTTTGCCTCCTCATGGCTCTTGCACATGCGCATGGTCGTGCCCCTCATGTCCTCGCCGCAGTAGTCACAATCAATGCAGTGGTTTGCCATCGCTATTACTCCTCGTCTTCTTCTGGCCCTGCCTCAAGGGCAGCGGCCGGGTTGTAATTGTCATACCAGCGACTGACCCATTTATCGGGATCAAGCTCATGGTCCGTGAGGGATTGAAGGCGCTGGAACCAAGCCATGTATTCTGCCTCTATTCGCTCCGCCAAATCTGTCATGTTATACCTCTTTTGGCCTTAAAAGACGCCATCAAACGATCCTTTGCAGGCGCCTACCGAAAGTGTACGGCGGCGGCCGCCACCGGCGCCGCGTAGCGATAATATCCCATGCCCTGAAGCCGCTTGAGGAGCTTCGCGGCCCGTCTCTGAGCCGCGCGATCGATCCGCTCCTCGTCATCTGGGAGCGTCGCGGCCGCCCGAAGGCCGCCTTCCATCGCCGGGATAAAGATCTCCGTCATCGCCTCCGCGAAGGAGGATCCCTCGTTAAGCTCCAGGACGCCCCGATCGAGGAGATCTTGAAGGAAGTAGAAGAGGGAGAGCGCGATCGAGACCGCCGGCTGTTGATCGAAGTCCGCCGCGACGGCCTCCGCGACCCGATCGATCCGCGCCGCCACCTTCCGGCGCCCCTTATCGTGAAGATCCTCGAACGGCTCGACGTTCGCCCTCTGAAGGAGCCGGACGAGCCGCTCCGTCCTCTCCGCGACCTCCCGCTTCGCCTCCTCCTGATCCGGCGCCTCCGGATCCGGCCCGAAGCAATTACAGACCGCGACGCCGAAGATCAGCCTCGCCGGGAGAGCGATCTCGACTCTCTGATCGTCTCGGAGGTTCATCGGCCGGCCTCCCGTTGTGCCAGAGCGCGGAGGCCGGTCTCTGCCAGATCGCCGCAAACCTTATATCCGGCTTTCCGGCCCTCGGCTCTCTCGTCGTTCCCGCCTTTGTAGCCATCCCGGAGCGCCTTGATCCGCTCGAGATACTCGATCGAGCCGGCGAGCGTCTGGATATCCTGAAGCGCCATCTCGAGAACGTTCCGCGCCTGTGCTTGGCTCCCGAGGGCGACGTCCGCGGAGTTCACCTTCGCCCATTCCTCCGGCGTTTTGTGAAGCTTTGTCATGCCGTCGGCTCCCAGGAATGGACGTCTTTCATCGCGAAGTCGCGCTCCGCCTCTTTCGCGGGATCCCATCCGACGAGGATCCATTGCTCGCCGTCCGCCTTGTGATATTCGCTCTCCCGGTATTCGAGCCGGAGAGGGACGATCGTCCGGATCCCGCGCTCCTTTCGATAGTTCGTGTAATCAATCCAGACCGCGCGGCCGATCTCCGGGACCGGCGCCGGTTCGGTCTCCGGGAGCCGGAGATCGCCGTTCTCGACGAAGTGAGCCAGGAGCGGGAGAAGCTCCGAGACCATCCCTCGCGTTAGGTGCATCCGGCCGGCCTCGGACCCGAGCCATATACAATCCTCGTCGGCGAGGCTGCTCTCCTGGATCGAGGCCGGCTGATTATAGAGGTCCGAGAACTCGCCAATAACGAACCCGCGGCCTGTCTTGGTAAGCTGAATCATGCTGCTTCTTCCTCTGTCGTGTCTTCGTCGATCGTGTCTTCGTCCTGATCCGCGGACCCGACGGCCGGCGGAGTGTCTGTCGCCCTCGCGTTCTCCAGAGCATCGCGGCAAAGGCGCTCGAGGACTTCCGCGTCGAACGGCGTCAAATGCGGAAGCTCGAATCGTGCCTGTCCTGGAATAGCGAGGACGTTTTGCTTCACGCCTCGGACGATCCGGCCCCATGCCCGACGGAGGTTCTCGACCGGGATCAACGTTCCTTCGAGTTGCCTCCGCTTCAGATCGGCGAGTTCGCGTTGTGACCGTGTAAGGAGAGCCTTCTCCGTTACGGCGTCGATCCCGTTCCCGCCCTGCCGGCCGGCCGCTTGCTCCCGGAGATGCCGCGAGACGTTCCGGATCGTCTGTCGGAAGTCGAACCGGCCGCGGCCGATCCTGATCGCGATCCCCTTCTCGACGTAGCGCGTCAGGGACATTGGATCGCAATCCAGAAGCTCGCAAAGCTCGTTCGTCGAGACGATAACCCGCTCCTCGTCGAGCGATCGGCCGCGCGTCGGCGTCGTCTTAGAAAGAGGGATAGAGGTCTTCGGCTTTGACGAAGCCCGTTTTCTGCTTGGCTTCTTTCCGCTCTTCGCCGCTGTTTTCTTCGGCTTGGTTGTCATGTGTCTGCCCTATCAATTCCATCGGATAGGCTCCGATCGCGATCAGCCCGTCGACCGTGATCCGGTAGTTCGCCGTCCGAGCGCCGAACGTCGTCCCGCCCTCGTTCCACTCGTCGATATATCCGCGGTCCCGGAGAGCGGTCCGATAGTGATGATCGAGCCGCGCCTCCGGCATGGTCCAGGAGCGTAGGTCTTTCGGCCATTCGACCCGGAGGTCGCCGTCGACGAGAGAAACCCAAGGCCCGAAATTCTCATAAATGCCGCGGAGGAGCCGGAGGAGTTTCGCCTCATACGCTGGATTCCGTCGCGGAGCCGGGATGCTGATATCGTGTCGTGTCATGGTGCAAACTATCGTCCTAAATTCCATTTTTGAGAACCGAATTTCGAAGGCTTTCGCTCCCTGAAAACGGCCGAATTTCAACGCTTTTCCGAGAACCGTTGATTTTGCTCGCCTTTTTCTAACGTAACGGCCCTTGGAACTTCAAAAATTGAGCGAGATTTCGGGAGGCAGCGCCCCCGCATGGCGGCCCCCTCCATACCGATCCTTATAGGGGGGGGTGTGGCGCGGCTGCATCACTATTGCAATCGCGCAACGCCGCATGACCCTGCCTCATAGGAGCGTCTCCCTTCGAGCGCCCTTCCTCATGTTCGCTCCCGCCCACATCGGACGGAGGTTGGTCAGCGCCCACGCTGCGCGAATATCGTCTTCGTCTTCGAGATCAAAAGCCGAGACAGGAACGATATGGTCGATATGGATCTCTCCCGCGACGAACCGCTCCCAATTCATTCCCGGCTCGAACTGCCGCTCGATGTGCTGCTTCAGTCGCGACGCTGAGTACCCGAGGAATGTCTCGAGAGTCGGGCTCTTCCTGTCAGTCGTTATGATCTTCCGAAGTGTGTATTGAATGTTCCGAGATCGTCGCTTCTTTCGGAATTGGTTTCGTACTCTCTCCCTAAGATTGAAGGCCGGATCGTTCTGATATCGCCGCCGTCTTGACTCGCTATGGCTAATTCCCGGCTCGAGCCACGGCTTTGCCTCTCGCTCCTTAGCTTTCGCCCTCTCCATTAGCTGCCTACGCTCCTCCCTAGCCTGCTTCGCGCACTCCTTCACCCACATGAAATAGGCGTCGCGAGGTCTATACCGCTTGCCAGCGCGTCGCGCCGCGCGCTCGCGTTCGGCCCTCTTCTCCTCTGTCGTCGGCCTCTTCTTGCGGTGTGTATGCTTTCCCGCTCTAGCAACGGCCGCGCACTCACGACAGGATGAATAAAGCCCGTCGAGCCTATCCTTCTTCGGCCAAAAGGCGACCGCCGGCTTCGTGATGCCGCAAGCGCAACACCGCTTTTCGGCGACTGTCGGCTCCGGAACATAGATCGGGACGAGACGAGGCATTAGCGCGGCTCCGTCAGCCATTGGAGTTCGGGACGGGTTAGGTCGACCATGCTCGCTGGCCACCAATCCAGCCACGCCTGAGATTGCGGGCTTTCGGGATGCATTTCGAATTCGACCTCAAGGATCGGCACATTTCTATCCGACCCTCCCCCGACGAACCGGATCCTCCCGGTAGGTTTCATTTGACACCACTCCGATTCAATCATTGTCCCTGCTCTCCTGATCTATGAGGATCACCCGAATCCCCGCGGCCCTGCCGCGCTCGATCATATCCTTCGTGCCCTTGCCACCGGGAAAGGCGATGACCGCGTCTGGCTTCCCTTCGTCGATCATCTCTTGGTTTCTGATCGGTCCGGCCTTCCGGCCGTGCGTCTCCCAATCTGCCGGGAAGGAGCCGCATCGGATCCCGCGCTCCTGCGCCCAATCGAAGGCGAGGAGATCGGCGCCGTCCGACACGCCTTGAATGATGAAGGAGAGGCCGAGGCGCTCGACCGCTGCGTCTAAGACTTGATAGAGCCGCGCCCTATCCCGATACCGGCGGCCGCCGCAAACGATCGCCTTCATTCCTGCCTCTCCGCGAGATCAAGCGCGATGAAGAGCGCCAAGACGGCCGCGACGACCCAGACGGAAGGCCAAGAGCCGACGCCGGCGTTATATGCGTCCTCGAACTTGCCGGCGAAGACGACACCGGCGCCGAAGGCGAGGATCGGAGGAAGGCGCCTCATGAGCCGCGCTCCTCGAGCGCCTTCCGTCCGGCGTCTGTAACCTCGAACCGCGTTCCCCATCCATTCGACTCGCCTTCGACGAGGAGGCCGCGTCCGACGAGAAATCGAGCGACCTCGAGGAATTCCGGGCGAACGACGGCTTCAGGATGAGGGATGATCTCCCGCAATAGGCCGGCTTCGTTATCTGTGAGCGCCTGGACGCCGTCGAGGAGGGACAGGATCAACGCCCATCCGTCGCGCGTGATGTTGATCGAAGGGGAGGCGAGGCCGCTCTTCGCGATCCGGCTCCGGATATGTTCGGCGATCTTCTTCGCGTCTGCGCTCATGGCTTGCCCTTCCCGTCGAGGATTGCCTCGACCTCCTCGACGATCGGGAGCGTCTTCGCCTTCGCTCCAGGATAGTTCGTGATGATCTGTCGGACGGCCGCGGCGAGAAGGAGGATCGCCTTCCGCTCCGGCGTCTCCTCGGCCTGGACAGGCTCCGGCGCCTTCCCTTTGATCTCCTTCCGAACGGCGTCGACGGCCTGTCGGAACTCCCGCGCCTCTGCCGCCGATGTGCGGCCGATATCCAATGTCACCGCGTCGCATATCTCGACGAGCTTCGCGATCGCGCTATCCCGGAGGACGGCCTCGACGAACGGAGACTTCGGCGCCTCCTCCGGACGGCCGACCGGACCCGAAAAGAGATTGAACGTCGCGGCGACGAGGCGAGCGTTCGGGAAGGCGTCATCGTGAGGCTTGGCGAAGGTCGCGACGAGGCGCCGCTTCCCGTTCCTGAACGCTCGCGTATAGACGCCGAAGGAAGAGGCGCTCTCCGAAACCTCCAAAGGCCCGGACGTTGCCTCTTGCGCCAGAGCGACGAGGCTCTCCGGGATCTGCCGCGCCTCGAGGCTCTCGATATAGGCGAGGAGGGAGGCGAGGTCCGTCGGATAAATCGTCATCTCCCAACGATCGTCTTTTTCGAATTCAGCCCGGATCCGCTCGCGGACGTTCTTCCCGCGCTCTATTGCTGTCGTGTCTGTCATTGCTTCGTGTCCGTTTCCTGAAGCCGGCCTTCCCATCTCGCGACGAGTTCCTTCAGAGCGACGAGAACCTCGCCGCGCTTGCCGTTGCCGACATAGTTGATTTGCGTCTTATCCGGCTTCCCGAACGGATAGACGAGGAGCGCGAAGCCGAGGCGCTTCGGACCCTCTGTCCCGTTCATTGCCTCGTCGATCCCGTCGGCGAGCGCCCTCATGAACGCCGCGTTTTGCTCTTCTGCTTCTTTGCTCATGCCGTCCTCGAATTCTTAGCCCGATCGAGATCCGCTTCGAGGCTCTCGACATAATCGACGATCTTCTTCGCCTCCCGCGCCTGGACGGAGACGGAGAGGCCGGCGTCGGCGCCGACCTTCAGCCCTTCGAGGAGTTCCTTCCCTGTCAGAGCGTCGGGATCGACCTCGAGGCCCATCTTCTCGAGCATCCGATCGATAAGCGTCTTCCGCCGGCTCATGATCGCCCCGCCATCTCTCGGAGCTTCGTCAGGAGGAGACCGGCCTTCATGACGGCTCGCGCGACTCTGTCGAGTTGATCGTCGTCGAAGCCAAGGAGGACGTTATCGGAGTTCTCGACGGTCTCGAGGACTGTCTCGCCGGCGATCGTGACGAGGAGGCGGACCGGCTCCGGCGACTTCCTCGCGTTCGGGAAGGTTAGGACGTTGTCGTTCATGCCGGCGCCCTCTCGATTGTGTCGATATTCGCCTTCACGACTTCAAAGCCGACCACCACGACCCACGGATCCCCCTTCCAACTGTCGGCGCCGTTGATGGAGCGCCAGAGCTTCGCGAAGGCGAGCCTCGGCGCGATCGCGGCCTCGTAGAGATCATCTTCGGTCCGGATCTCGGACTTATCGACGCCGAAAACGTCCTGCGCATAGGCAGAGGCGAGCGGATCGATCCGAGGATCGCTGTCGCAATCGGCATAGGAGCCAATTTTCTGGATTCCCTCCGCGATCGCGTCGTCGTTCGAGATATCCTGAAGCCGCTCGACGCGAACCTCCGTCACGATCAGAGTAAGGCGCGAGGCCCATCGCGGCATATGGATTCCGGGACGGAGCCTCCCGGCCCAATCCGGAACGGCGTCAGGAGCCGGCCAATCGTCCGGCCGCCAATCGCCGCGGAAGTCCTGATTAGCGATCGAGCCGCCGGCGCCGAATAGGACCGTCATCGAACGAGGAGGGAGATCGCGCGGCGACGTCTCCTCATGTCCGTTTCCGACCCGCCACGCCTCCCGAACCCATAGGCGATCGCCGACGGCGAAGGGGATCCGATACGGACCGGAGAGAGCGCCCGTCGACAGATAATGGACCTCGCCGCGAGCGATATCGTCGCCGTCCTCGAGCGAGACGAGTTCCTCCGGCGGATAGACCGGGACGAGCTTTCCCTCGATCGAGCGGATCTTCAGGATCCGCCGCGTCTGCGTCTTCCTGCCCTCGAGGAGAGCGCGGATCATGGGAGCGGAGAAGAGGATCGGTTTATCGCTCATGATCTCGGCTCCTCGACGATGATCGCTTCGATGATGACCGGGACGATCCGGATCCCGGACTTCCGCGCGAACGCCCATCCCTCGGCCGTCGTCTGCCCCTGGAAGGCGTATTGATCGCCGACGAGGCTCCGGACTTCCCGGCGAGTGCGTCGAACCGTGTTCGGGATGATCCAAGGTCCGGAGCGGCCGGCGTTGATCTGAACCGCCGCATAGGAGACGGCCGGACGGATCTTCGCGAGACATTGCTCGTCGAATTCCTTCATCTTCTCGTCGCTGAGAGTGCCGGCCTTATGGAGACCTTCCGCCATAAGGTGAACGGAGCGAAGCGCGTCGCTCTTGTAAATCTTCGTCATGCTGCGGCCCTCCCGCCGAGTTCCTCGAAGCGGAAGAGGAATCGAGCCTTCGCGTAATCGCTGTCCCAATAGGGAAGCTTCCGATCGAGCGCCTTCCGGCCTTCCACCGTTCCCCATGTGTCGCGATTGTTCAAAAGCTGACGCTGCTCCGTAGCCAGGAGGACGAGATCCGCCTCCTTAACGGAAGGATCGAGCGGCGCCACGATGCCGAACCGTTTGAAGATCGCGGCCTCGACCCGCTCCTCTATCTCCCGATACTCCGGGAGGAGATCCTTAAGCGGCTTCGTTACGTCGCCGATAAACGCCTCCGCTGCGTCGTGCATGAGAGCGGCGAAGGCGTGTTCCTCCGGGACGATCTGAGAGGCATAAACCGAATGTTGAGCGACGCTGTAGAAGTGCGAGCATTGCCCCGCGAAACGGCATGTATTGGACAAGCCGTGAGCGATATCCTCGATCGTGAAGGCGGAGTTCTCCGGATCGAGGAGGTCGAAATATGCTCCGCTGTGAAGGATGATCGTCGGCCCGACGATTTTCCGGACTGTCGCGCTCGCCGGCCGGTCCTCGAATCGTGTCCGGTTCATGCTGCGGCCTTTCCATGTTGCGCGAGGATCTGTCGGCCGTAGGCTGTGAGCTTCCAAGCCTTCTGAGCGCCTCCGCCGATCGCGCCGGACATGGGAGGGAGCTTCTCGCTCTCGATCAGCCCATGACGGACGAGGCGATCGCGTGTCGGCGACTTCGGGAGCTTGTCGGCCCCGGAGATCTTCGAGGGATTAGCGAGGGAGCGGAGGATCTCGATCTCCTCCGGATTAGGGGAATAGGCTTGCTTTCGTGCCGGCATGATTGCGCCTTTCGTGTCAGGAGCGGGAAGGGATTTTCGCGATCTGGGATTTGATGTGAGCGCGGAGGCGCTCGTCCTGGACCGATCGAACGAGGTCGCGGAGGTCGCCGAGGATCGGCCATTTCCGAGGGAAGACGTCGTAAAGAGGGGTATCGTCCGGGAGACGAGCCGGGAGCTTGTCCGCGATCGCGAGGACGCGCTCGAAGATCTCCAGAGGATCGGGATCCGGCCGCCGAGGGACGAGCTTCTCGCCGATCTTCGCGATCTCGGCCCGGAGTTCATCCATCGCCCGGAGAGCGGAGAGGATCGCCTCGAAGTTATTCTCGATCGCGGCGACGAAGCCGACGTTATTCATCCCGGCGCGATCGAAGACGGCGCCGGTCCCTTCGATCTCGTCGAAGTCCTCCTCGAGTTCTGCCGCGTCGCTGTTGAGCGTGTCGAGGATGACCGGCGCCGTCGAATAGTTGCCGGCATAGATCGCGGACGATTTGAAGCCGTCGCCGTCGATCGTGTCCGTCTCCCACGGTCCGGGAGACGCCTTCGCCCGGAGCGTTTCGAGATGATCCGCGAGCGCGGATCCGGTTAGGCGTGTCGTGTCTGCCATCGCCCTTACTCCTGAGAGGGACCGGGAAGCGGACCGAATTTCGGCTTCGCCGCTTGTTTCGCGCGGATCTTCTCGACCTTCGTCCAAACGCGAGCGAGTTCCGTCTCCGCGGCCGCGTTCATCTGGATTCCGTGAGCGAGACAGAGAGCGGCGAGAGTGTTCATCACGCCTCCGACTTCCTGGAAAAGCTCGCCGACCGGCCGATCGAAGACGTAATCGACTAGCTGATGACACTCGCTCCGCGTCATGCCGGCCGCCTGGACCGCCTCCGTCGCCTCCTCGAAGAAGCGATGATTACGCTCGATCTTGTCGTTCGCGATCTCCTCGCCGAAGCAAGCCAGGAGCCAGAGGAGGACCCGCTCCTGATATGTGTCGGCGCCGTTCGGGATAATCTTTGCCATCTGCCTAGATCCTGCGTTCGAGGAAGCGGAGGAGCGCCTTCGCCTCGTCCCGGTTGATATCGAAGAGCGTCGGACACTCCGGAGCGCCGGCGAGGCGAAAGGCGAAGCCCTCTCCTCTGTCCTCGACGACCATCGGACCGATTATCCAAGCCGCGAGCGGGGAGGCGTCCGGGACGGTCCGCGGCTGAAGGAGCGGAATCGCTTCGCCCTGCTCGACCGCGAACTCGCTTTCGTGATGGATCGTCACCGTATGAAGCGGATCGTCGTTCCGATGCTTCTCGGCCTCCGCCTTCGTCCACCGGCCGGCCTCGATAATGTTCGAGCAATATCCTTGAGCGTTCCGCCGGTAGAAGTAGCCGCCGTGCCGGATGACATAGGCCGGCCGCTCCTCTTTCTTCGGGAGGAACTCGGACTCATGATGAAGATCGACGTCCGTATGAGAGATGAAGGTCTCGCGGATCGCCTCCGCTTGCTCCCGCGTCATCCGGCCGGCGTTGGAGATCCCGACGCTCCAGGTTTTCAGGTTGCGCGAGAGGAAATAGGCGCCGGCCTTCAGGACGTATTCCGGCTGTTCTGTGTCTGTCGTCATGATCGCCGCCTTAGAGGAAGAGCCACCGCGCCGGACTGTCGCCTTCCCGCGGGAACGGGAGGAGCGGAGCGTCCGAGCGCAAATAGAGAGGATGCCGAGGGGAGCCGTCGGCCGTGTAGCCGAGGCAATGGAGCGCGACGCCGGCCTCGCGGAGCGCGGAGACCGTCTCGTTCGCGTAATGCCGGAGCGGCTTCGGGAGAGCGCCGAACGCCATCACGACGAGGCCGGCCATCTTCGCGAGCCGGACGATCTCCGGCAGGTTTTCAGCCGATCGAGGCTCGACGCCCGGAGCGAGGAGATCCTTCGGATCCGTCGCGCGATAGTCCATCACGTTAGCTTTGACGTACCGGGAGAAGCCGAGGCGCCGCGCGAAGCCCCATTCCCGCCGGACTGTCGGATCGTCGACCGTCGCGTCCGCCGTCGAAGGATTCATCCCGACGAAGAGGACGAAGGGACCGCGAGCGTCGCCGATCTGCCCGATCTCGCGGATCAGTGTTTGACGATACCGGCCGCAATCGCTGAAGCCGCCGGCGCCGGAGACGCCGCAAGGGAGCGAGAGGCGAACCTTCCCGCCGGGATCATGTGTCGTGTCTGTCATGGTGCTTAGGCGCTCGCCGGCGCCTTCCTCTTGCTAGGCGGAGTCTGGAAGTAATGAGCGGCCTTCGCCGTCTTCATGAATTCGGGATAGGAGACGCGATATCCGGCCGCCCGGAGTGCCTTAAAGGCGGAGTATTTCGCCGCCTTCGCCGTCGGAGCTTCGCGGAGGACGGGCTCGAAGCCTGGAACCGTGATCTCGTATTGCATCGCTTCGCCTCTCTGATCTGCGAGCCGGCGGACGATCGCGCCGGCGATATCTCCGAGGAGGATCATAGGCGGCCGGCGCCTCGGCTCTTCGCCTTGAGGCGAGCGGACTTCCGGCCCTCGCGCTCGCCACGGCTGAGACGAGGCGTCTCCTCGACAGGGAGGCGTTTCCCGCGCTGCGATCGCTTGCCAGATCCCGCCGGAGCCGAGCCGATATCGATCCCCGGCGCCATAGCCGCGGCCGCCATCATCGCGCCGATCCCCATCATGCCGATTAGTCCGAGCTTGCTTCTGTGCATCGCCTTAGCCTCCCAATTTCCGAAGAATGAATCCGACCTCATGCTCGACGCGAGCCGGGAGGCGCTCTCGCACAACGGCCTGGAAGGTGGACGCGACATTGCCGCGCGTCATCTCGCGAGGGATCGACGGACCCCAGAGCTTTTCGATCGGGAGGCGAGAGCGGCCGAGGCGCTTATAGACCTGTCCGTTCGGCCCCATGAACGTTCCGGGAAAGGTCCGGCGGACGTTCCAAGGCTTCGCGGAGACGCCCTTCTTCCGCTGCGTCGGACCGAAGTCGGCGAGGCTGTGAAACTTTCCCGTCCCGACGATCTGAGCTTCGAGATTGCCGGCCGAGGCGTAACGCTTCTCGAGGGACTTCGGGACCGCGCTATAGGCGAGGCCGGTTTGTTTCGCGAGACCCCGCGCGACCTGAGTATAAGTCCGGTCCATCGTCCAATTAAGCGCCCTCGAGAGCGCCATATTGACGAGGTCGCCGTCGCCGAGTTGCTGGAAGACGCGAGCCTCGT
Organism: Microvirga sp. Mcv34; assembly: GCF_024519725.1. Lineage (GTDB taxonomy): Bacteria > Pseudomonadota > Alphaproteobacteria > Rhizobiales > Beijerinckiaceae > Microvirga. Next base: position 166,036 of record NZ_JALJRK010000003.1, read on the forward strand.
CGATCAGATCGCGAGCGTCGACCGTGACGACGACGCCTCCGCCGAGAGAAAAGCCTTCAGCCATGACGGATCCTCCGAACGGCAGAACCGGAGCGAGGCGGAGCCGGACGGAAGCCGCCCTTCTGCGGCTGATAGCCATTCCGGCGGCCTCGAAGCATCTCTCCGGAGATGAAGGCCGCGGCGAGAACCCATCCGACCGCGAGAGCCAGGAAGCCGCCGGAGAGGACGAGATAGAGATCGGAGACATTCGGGATCATGATTCGACGCCTTCGAATTTCGAAGTTTCCGGTTCGACGTTCCGGGAAACTAACCCGCGGACGGCCTCGCCGATAGCGCGGAGGGAACGATCCTTCTCGGCCGGATCCTCGAGGAGAAGACCCGTTTCCGCGAAGAGGTTGATCTTCCGGAGGACGCTCTCGACTGTCGCGACGTCGTTCCGGAGGTTCTCGAGAAGGGAGCGTTCACGCATCGGAGCCGCTCCCGACCCGAGGAACCCAAATCGGGCGCCCTAGTCCCCTTCTCGCTTCGACGCCGTCCGGAGAGACGTCAAAGATCCGATATCCCTTCGCCTCGAGCGACGATCGGATCCGGAGGATCGCGGCCGTCTTCTCGCACCGGCGGCCGATGATGCCGGGAGCCGGCCCTAGTTTGTTGTCACGCGGCATAGGATTCGATCTCCGAGACGGAAAGGTTGAGCCGGAGCATCGTCCGGAGGAGGAGGACGACGGACTTTGGGATCTCCTGTCCGGTCTGCCACCGGCGGAGCGTCCGGGAGTTCACGCCGAGGAACTTCGCCGCCTCGGAAGGCGAGAGGCCGAGAGCCTCGATCGCTTCGCGGAATTGATCGCCTGTCATGGTGCGAGCCTCAAACGAGCGGACGAGCGAGGAAGAGAGCGGCGATGGCGACTTGCCAGCCGACGAGAGCCGAGCAAACGGCGCCGGCGAGGACGGTCAGGATCTTTACGGGAAGCGGAGTCATGGGAGGCAATCCGAAATTCGGAGGGAGAGGGAGGGAGCCGAGAGGCTCCCGTTAGGCAGGGAAGAAAGCCTCGACGGCGATCTCTTTCCGCTTCGAGATCTCGACCGCGTTGTTCGCGAGACCCGTCATAACCGCGAGGTTCTTCTCGATCGCCTCTTCGAAGGTGAAGCCCTTCTCGATCCAGACGGAGAGGCCGGCGACGAAGCCGCGAACGTCGGCTTCAGAAACGCCCATGAGGGAGGCAAGTTCGGCGATCTTGTTCATCTGTCGTGTCTCGCTGCTGTCGTGTCTGCGATGACCTGACACTAGCGGACAAAATGTCCGACCGTCAACTCCGAAATTTCAAATTTCTATTCGGAGTTTCAAACCTGACGCTTCAACGATCGAAACGAAGCGTCAGGAGGGAGGCTCTAAGCCTTGAAATTGTTCGCTTTTACGAGGGTTTCCGCCATAGAGCCGAACGTCGGCCGGATGACCGGAGACGAATTTCGGATATTCGGAGAGGAGAGGGACGTCGTCCGCCGGAGGAAGGAATCGGCCGGCTCGCGGCTCTTGTTCGCTTCGGTCTGGATCGTCGGGAGATGCTTCGGAGCTTCCATCGTCGCGCCTTTCGCTTTGAGGAGGTCTGTCCTCCTGCCCTAAGCGAAACGGCCGGCCCCATGAGGAGACCGGCCGCTCGATCTGCGATCCGGGACACGACCACCGGACCGGGAGATTTCGCCGCTGTCTCCTTCGCCTTTGATCTCGACCACTTGCCGAGAGGCTCCGGAGTTTTCGGCGCCGCGGCCGCGCCTGTCATGGGGGATCGGCCCCCTCCGTTTATTTCGCCGCCTTTAGATCCTCTCGGATCAGGGATGACGGCCCCCCTTCTTCCGGCTCCGGCGAGGAGCGGAAAATTACTTGCTCGACGAGGAAGACTTCTTCGCCGTCTTCGGACGCTGCGTCTCGTCCGTTCCCTGGATCTCGACGCCCTCGGCGTTGCCGCCCGTCGTCGTGACCGTCTCGCCTTTGTCGTCACCAGTCGAGACAGGCTCCGAACCATACGGAAGGTTGACGATGACAGGACGGCCGGCGCGATCCTCCGTCGGAGTGCCTTCCGTCGTCTGAAGCGGCTTGAAGAGCTTCTCGGATTCCGGAACGCCGGCGTCCGTCGCCTTCGTCTCGTTCTCCTGATTCGTCGTCTTTTCGTCTGCCATGATGAAAACCCTCGATCGAAGTCCGGGACGGAACGCTAGACCGGAGACCCGTCCCGATGGATGCACCGGAAGGGAAACGCCGCTGTAGTCCGATTCGTGCCGCTAAATTTGTCCGTCGTCAATTTCCGAAATTCGATTGATGACTCTCATTCCTCCCGGCGGCCGCTCCAAGGTCCGCGAGCCTTCAGGAATCAAGCATCCCTTCTCCCACGGAGGAGGCCCATACTTCGCACAATCCCAGACCAGCAAGCCCCGCGCGACCTTCTGGATCTTCTCCCAATCCGCCGGCGTCTTCTGTAGGATCTCGGCCGGATTCGGCCCTTGGAAGATCTGAGGCGAACCGTCCGAAGCGATCGCCTTCGGGAGACCTTCGGGAAACTCGCCCATCCAATACTCGCCGTTGAGCCATGCCGCGGCGCCCTTAATGAACTCCGGCTCATGCCCCTTCCGGCGCTTATATCGGACCGCGCCCTCGACGATCGTCGCCGGATCGTGACCGTCTCCGATCGCTTTCCGGAAAGCCTTCTCGGCGTTCTTTCTGCTGTCGCCCGGACGCTTGGCGCAACTCTGCCAGAACCTCGGGAACCATTCTTCTGAGATTCGATCCTGTCGTTCTTTCTTAGATTCTTTTCTATTCTCTTCTTCTCTCTTTGGGTTTTCGGCCACGAAAGGGAACCCTTTCTGTAAGTCACTGAGATTATTGATCTCGGCCCCGCTATCTTCGGAGGAAGTCGAGACAATGTCGGAATCTTCTCCGTCTGTTTTCGGGGACTTCTTCTCGACTTCTTCTCGACTTAGCTCCGACTTAGGTCCGGACGGACGGCCTCCCTTGGCTCCATCGGAGGCCGCCTTAGCCCGTTTTTCGGCCGCCTCTTGGAGCGCCTGATCTGCCTCCCGATTGCCGACGAGGCCGTCGTCTGTTCGGTAGATTTTGCCGAGTTCCTCGAGCCGTCGGATCAATGCCGCTGCCTTCCGCGTCGGGAAGCCGGTCCCCATGTGCGAGGCGATATGTCCGAGATCGTAATAGATCGGACCGCCGTGTTCATAGATCAGATCGAGGAGCGTCGAATAAGCGGCTCGTTCCTCGAAGCTCATTCCGAGGCAACCGTTAAAGAAGGCTCGAGGCCGGCGAGGATACCAAGCGGCTTCACCGCGAGGCTTGATTTTGGGAGGAGAAACGGGAATATTCGACGCCATGGAAGGCGCCTCCTTTCAGCACAAAGGGACGTCATAGGCCGGAAGCGATGCCAGTCGCTCCGGCCTTTTCCATTTCTGCGCTCATGATTTCGAATCTTCAAGCCTGAATCTCCGATTCGAATTCCCGAATTTCGAACCGAACGGCCAAGCCGGACGTTATCCCGGCGTCTGTAAGGCAGATCCGCAAACTAAAAGGCCGCCCCTGCAACCGAGGAGCGGCCTATTTTTTTCGTTACTGTAGCGTAAGGAAGGGATCAGCCGCGGCCGGTCCGGAGCGCCTCGCGGCCGTCCTTATTGATCGAATAGAGGACGGAAGCGACGTTCCCCATCTCCGGACCCTTCATCCAATCCAGGAAGCCGCGGAGCCGGCAGGAATGGACGGCGTCCCATCTAACTTCCTCTTGACCGCCGTCGGCGTCGATAACGGCCGCCGAACTGTTTTGGGAATCTTGCTCGTAAATGACTAGGCAAACCGCCGTAGGTTTTGCCATTAGCTCGAGGACTTTCATCATCCGAGGAGAGACAGGCTTCGCCATCCTCTCGCTAACCGGCCGGAAACGACGACCTTCCTTGTATGGTCGCGTTTCCTTTGTCGTCGTCGAACTGGCGTCGGATTTGTCTTTGGTCTTCTTTGCCGCGTTCATGGTGTTTAACTTCTTTGATACTGAGGACGCCCCCCGATTTATGGTTCGCGCCGCGCTTTCACTTGCCATCTGCATCATAACCATTTTCGACCCCCTGATTTCGACGTTCGGTTTTTTAGCCCCGACGTTTGAAAGGTAATCCCGCAAAAGTGAAATTCTCAAGACATTTTCTCATATCTGAGCCTTTTTTAACCCTTTTGCGCCATGGGCAGCAACATATGAAACATTTCCGCTATGTCAAGGATTACGCTTAAGACAGGCTTAACTAGCCCTCCGGGAGTCCTTCAATGCGTACCGCTCAAGTCTATACGGATCCCTTAACGGCCCTGGAAATCCTTCGGACCCTGAAAGGGAAGGAGCCTCGCGTCCTCGAATCCTTGAGGCTCGAGGAGGAGGCTCCGGCCGTTGTGCGACTAACCGTCCCGGAAATTCGGAGGCGCCGCCGGGATTAACCGGCGGCCTTCTCCTCGTCGAACCATCCCTTCCGGAAGGCGATCGCGACGGCGTGAGGAGCGTTCTTAGCTCCCATCTTCCGATAGAGGCTCTTCCGATGGACCTTCACCGTCGCGTCAGTAATGCCGAGGATCGAGCCGGTCTCCTTTGAGCCGGCGCCGTCGGCCGCGAGCTTTAGGATCTGCTTCTCGCGCTCGCTGAGATGCCGCCAAGCAACCATGACTAGACCTCCTCCGGGACGTTCTCGATCGTCGGCCCGAGATCGAGCGGCTTCCCGCTGTCGATCCCGTATTCGTAAACCTGACCATCGATCCTGACGCGAACGAGCCGGTTAAGTTCGAAGATGCTAGAGACCCGCGCCGGCCGCCCGTCGATCGTCCGGAGCGGCTTCGTCCATTCGATCCGCTTAGGCGCCGGCTCCTCCTCCGGGATCTGGACCTCGATCGTCTTAAGGTTCGCCGCGATCGCCTCCTCGACCTTCGACGGCGTCCCGACGGGATTCCTCTCGTCGACGATCTCGATCGCCTTCCCGACGTTCCCGGAGAAGAGCCGGACGATCCCGTCGCCGAGGACGATCCGGTCCGGGAACGCGAGCGCGAGGATCTCCTCGATCCGCTGAAGGCGCTCCTCGATCGAGGGAGGGACCATTCCCTCGGCCTTCAGTAAATCGAGATGGGAGGCGAGAGCGACCGTCTCCTCGTAAGTGAGGCCGAGGAGATTCCCGGCGGCCGCCTCCTTCTCCGCGAACGCTTTGATCCGCGCGATCGCGCTCTCGAGATGCTCGCCGCCGATCGCTGGCTTCGTGTCTGTCATGATGCTTTCCCTTAGTCTTCGCTGCTACGGAGGCCGGCGCCGTTCCTGACGACGCTCGCCGGCATATCGACGAAGAGAGTCGCCTGTCCGATCTCTCCGAGACGATTCTTCAAAACGTGAAATTCGAGGTCATGCGTGAAGTCATGCGAGTCCGTCCCGTCCTCCATCGCCTTAGCCTGGAGCGTCGGATCTCGATCGACATAGTATTGATGACGGTAAAGAGCGCCGATGACGTCGGCGTCTTGTTCGATGTGACCGGAGTCGCGGAAGTCTGCCAACTGCGGACGCTTGTTCTCGCGGCCTTCGACGGCTCGCGACAACTGACAGAGCGCGAGGACGCAAACGTCGTTATTGACGGCGATCGCCTTCAGTCCCTCCGTAATCTCGCCGATCTCGTTCACGCGATTCCCGTTGTGAGACCGGACCGGCCGCATCTTTCCGATATGGTCGACGACGACGAGCCGGAGCGGCGCTCCTCTGCGCTCGAAACGCTCCTTCCACTTGCGGACCCTCGCGCCGAGTTCCGGGATCGTCATCCCCGGACGGCCCTCGACCTCGATCGGGAGGCGCTTCAGATCCTCGGCCGCTTCCCGGAGGCGCCATAGTTCTTCCGGCGTGAAGGCGGATCCCTTCATCGTCGGCGACGGCCGGAACTTCTGATAAGCGATCGGCTGTCGATACTGCCACGACATATCCGTAAGGAGTCGTTGGTGCGTCTGCTCGACTGTCATCTCGAGAGTCTCGAAGAGGACACCGTTCGCGGCCCGAAGCTTCAGGAGGTCCGCGAGGTTATAGGCGGCCGCCTGTCTCGAGGAGGCGACGGCGATCGTCGATTTACCCATCGAAGGCCGCGCTCCGACGATCCAAAGATCGCCGGCGACATAGCCGCCCGTTAGGCGATCGAGATCTTCTAGTCCTGTCGTGATCCCGCGCGGCATACGGGACGGATCTTCGGCGTTCATAAGGATATCCTCCAAGACGATTGTTTTAGGTTTGGCGGCCGTCGAGACGTTCTCGGACATAAGGACGCCGTCGAGCGCGGAGATCTGCTTCTCGACCTCCTCCTTCAGTCCGACGCGGACGTTCCGGACCTTCTCCGCGACGTCGATCGATTCCGTGATGACGCGGCGCCGGTTCGCATATTCCCGGATGATCCGCGCATAGGAGGGAGCCTGTTCCGCCGGGACGGACTGATAAGTCGTCCACCGAGCTAGGACCGCGGAGAGCGGCTCGTCGCCGAGGCCCTCGACCTTCCCGATCTTCGCGCCGATCAGAGCGGCCGTGATCGCCTGATTTCCCTCTCGAAGCTCGCACATTGCCGCGAAGATCGCGGCCGTGATCGGCTGCGAGAAGTCGTCCGAGGAGACGAGCGTCCGGACGCTATCGAGCGCCTTGTTATGAAGCATGATCGTTCCCAGGAGACCGGCTTCGGTCTCGAGGGACGTCGGGAGTTCGCCATAAGGCGAGGCGTTTTGATTGTTGTTCATGATGCCGTGTCGTGTCGGGAAGGGATCAAGCCGCCGAGGCCGCTAGATCGTTGAACTTCGTCGTCTCATTGCCCCAAGCGTCCCAACCCGGACGGACCTGTCGCGAGAACATATCGAAGCGGCGAGCATCCGGACCGGACATTTCCTCCGCTGCGCTGTAAGCCTCTTCCGGCTTCTGGGAGTGAGCGCGGAGCGGACCCTCGAGTAGCGATCGGATTCGCCGGGAATGAACCTTCGGCTTCCCACGCTTCCCGATAAGAATCATCTCGGAGGAATTCCGGAAGACGTAGCCGGTCCCGAACGCGAGCTTCCCGTTCGTCGTCCGCTTCCCCCAGACGCCGGAGGTCGAATAGTTGAAGCCCCAAGCGTGAAGGACGTCGATCGCCTCGCAAAGCATGGGATGAGTCCCCCAGAGCCAGAGGAGGCAATCCTTCGCGGCGAGATCATGAACCGGGAGATCCTTAATCTCCTCGAGCGTCATCGTCTGATAATGGTTCTCGGCGCTCTTCTTCTCTTTGCCCTTCTCGGAGAAGGTCGCGAAGCGCCAAGGCGGATCGCTCATGATGAAGTTATAAGCGTTGCGCTCGTAACCGGCGAAGGGACCGTTCTCGATAATCATTCTCTGTCGTGCCTGTCGTTTTAGAGGTCTGTGATTTTCTTCGCGAAGGCTCCGAAGACCGTCCCGGAGAAGGCGCCATCGGCGCGGCCTTCTGGGAGCTTCTTCACCTTTCCGGAGGCGACGAACTCGGCGATCAATTCCGCGTCCGTCCTCGGCGTCGTCGCCTCTGCTAGTCGTTCCGCGCGGCGCTTCGCATTGAGCGCGATCGCGGCTTGTTTCTTGATGTGCGAACCCTGTCGCTTACGCTTTGCCGGATCCATGGCCGCGATCCCTTAAGGAGATGACGTCTCCCGGCTTGACGTCCTCGAGGCGCTTCCGCGCATCCGGACCGCGGCCGAAGACAGACTCGACCGTCGGGACGGCCGGAGGAGGAGCTTTAGGAGGAGACTTCGGAGCGCCGAATTTCGGAGCGGGAGCCGGCGCTGGCTTCATGCCGTAAGCGAAGAGCGGATCGACGATATGGGCGATCGCGGGATTCGTTTGTCCGACGCCAAACGACCATACCGCTAAAGCATCGGCTTCATCGGGATTCTGGAAGCTCCATCCGAGGAGCCGGCATTTGTCCTGCGTCTTCGTCTTCCCGGACTTGTCGCGGCCTTTGCCGCTTGTCGCCTGTCCGATGAAGTGTTTTCGGACCTTCTGAGAGTCGACGAGTTCCGCGCGGATCCCGCGGCTCTTGCATGTGACGAGGACGAGATAAGCGATCCCGATCAGGAAGAGAGCCGTCTCCGGCGTCGTCCCGATCTGTGCCATAACGACCGGCGTCATCGGCTTTTCGATATAGACGCGATCGATCTTTTGCATCGATAGGAAGTCGAGGAGATGCCGGAGGAGCTTAACGCCCTTCTCCTCCGGCGAGAGGATCGAGACAGTCCCGCCGATATTCCAAGTCGCCGCGAACGGCTTCCCGTCTGCCGGTCCCCAAGCGACGCCGACGTTCGTCGCGAGGTCGAGTCCGAGGATTACTTCTTTCGCCATTGCTACCCCTGGAAGAAAAGGAGCGGCGCTCGCCGGCGCCGCTCATTCTGTCGTTAATGGACGTTGGCGCCGAACGCCGGAGGAGGCGTCTTCTTCCGGCCGCGACGGGAGGTCTTCTCCTCCTGCGCTGCGTCGGCCTCGGCGTCCTGCGCCTCGCGATCCTTCAGGAAGCGCGGACGGACGTCGTCCTCGTCGGAGCCGTTCTCGTCGCCACCGGCGGAGCCTTCCGAATTTCCGAAGACGCGATCGATCTCGGATTGACCCTCGAGGGAGACCTCCTCCGGATCCTCGCCGCGGAGGACGGCGATCCGGCGAGCGGCGATCAATCGAGCTTCGCCGAGGAAGTCGACTCCCTCGTCCGCATGATCGGCGAGGAAGCGATTCAAGCCGAGGTTGACCGCGACCTCGTCGCCTTGCTCGAGGATAGCAAGCTCGAAGGAGACGAGGCGGTTATCCTTCTCGCCGAAGCCGGCCGGAGCGTCGCCGTCGAGAATTCGGCTCATAAGAGCGCCGTTATTCTGCTCCTCCGCCCGATCCTCTTCTTCCGACTTCTTAATGAGGTCTTCGAGGTCGACTTGCGAATTCAGCCCGAAGCAATCGACATAGTACATGAACGCCCGAAAGGTCTGGGAGCGCCGCGGCTCTTCCATCTTCTCGAGATCGGCCGCCATGTTGAACGCCTTCTTATTCAAATGCGCGTGTTCGACGGCATGATTCAGAGAGGCGCCATAGGACTGATTTTCCTCGGCGACGCGGGACTTCGTTCCCTTCCGCTTCGCCAGGAGCGCCTTTAGCTGTTCCGCCGGCGTGAGGCGTTCCACGATCTGAGAGTCTTTCTGTTTCGCCATATCGGCGACCTCCTTCGTTAAGCCGCGACCGTGCGGCGCTCGTCCGCCGGCGCACCGGCGAAGCTCTTCGGGACCTCGAAAAAGAGACGGTCGTCCCAATCGATACCGGCCTCGATCGCGGCCTTCCGGATCCGGGACATTTGACCGGCGTCCGGAAATCCGCGGCCGGATTCCCAACGCGAAACCGTAGCCTTCGAAGCTCCGGCGATCTCTCCGAATTTCGTTTGATCGTTCCGGAAGATGTGTTCCCGGATGAACTTCAGAGCGAAGCGGACCTCGTCGCCTCTGCTATTTGCCTTGGAAATCATAGGTTTTCCGCTGTTTTTGGGATGACCCATCCGGCATAGGGCCGAAATTTTGATCGATCAACGTCAAATGTGATCCGAATTTCGAAATTCAGAAATTGAAATTTCAGGATTGACGTTCCGCGAGTTTAGCCCTCTCTCATGGGATATCGATCGGCCGTTTCGCTCCCTGGAGCCTCTCGCTCGATCCGATGAACCCCAGAGGGACACGACCCGATGACAACAGAATCGCCCCCGCTCCTCCGCCTCCCGGCCGAGTCGAGCCTGATCTCCGAAATTCGAAATTCCGAGTTCGCGTCCGAGTGACGCGGAGGCCGCCGGCGCCCCCTGAAACCATGCCCCCGACTTGCCGGCGGCCCCTTTTCTTCACCCCCAGAGAGAGAAGCCCCCATGATTGAAGCGGGAAAAGCCTATCGGCCGGCGGAGCTTGTTAAGGCTCTCGTCGATCTGCCGACGACGACGACCATCACGTTCCGAGGTCTGACGCTCGCGTTCGCGTCGGAGCCGGAGAAGGGTCTCGGCGCCGGGACGTTTACGATCGAGAAGCTCCCGGAGGATCTCGCCTCCGATCTCGATCGCTTCGCCAATGCCGGCCCGTCCTCGGACGAGCTTAACGCCGCGATCGCTCCCGCCATGAGCGGGAAGCCTGTCGTCCCTGAGATCGTCGGCGACCTCTTCGCCGGCCCGTCGCGCCAGAAAGGCGCTTACAAGATCCGCAATCGCGGCCGGATGCCGACGATCCGCTTCGATGCCGCGAAGATCGTCTTCGATCGGAAAGAGGACGGCGCCGCGACGACGATCCGGGACGTCGCCTCTCGCCTGAAGATCCCGCAAGAGACCGCGCGACAGGCTCTCCGATTCCTGGAGCGCGGAGGGTGGATCCGCGAGGTCTCCGTTCCCGGACGGATCGTCCACTTCACCCGGACGTCAAAGCGGATCCGCTTCGAGGATTGCCAGGAGGCGAACGCATCATGAGCCGCCTTCGCTATATCTCCCTCTGTGCCGTTATGGGCGTCGTTTGCGTCGCGATCGGCGTCGCCGCCGGCCTGTTCGTGATTGCGTTCTTCTTCCTCGGACTGAGAGCGTTTCTCTCGCTCCGGACGCTGGCGATCCTCCTCGAATTTCCGGAGATGCTCGCGACGACGGCCTCGATCGTTGCTCTCCTCGTCGGCCTCTTTGTCGTCCTCGTCTGCGGCCTGTCCGTTCAAAGGGATCTGGCCGAGATCATCGAGGAGAGAGGCGCGAAGCAATGAAGGAGATGCTTCTAAGGCTCGTCGACTTCGAGACGACCGGAACGCCTCCGGATGCCGCGATCTGCGAGGTCGGATTCCGCGACGTCTTGTTTAAGGACGGCGAAGCCAAGATCGATCGAGGCTTCGGGATGCTCGTCAATCCCGGACGGCCGATCCCGCCCGAAGCTATGGCCGTCCATCATATCCGCGATCATGAGGTCAAATTCGCGCCTCCTGTCGATCGCGGATTCCGGCTCCTGATGGATGACACGCCGGACATCTTCGTCGCTCATAACGCGAGCTTCGAGCGGGAATTCTTCGCGGGAGGTTCGATCCCCTGGATCTGCACACTAAAGGCCGCGCGTCGCGTATGGCCGGAGGCTCCCGGACATTCGAACGGAGTTCTCCGCTATTGGCTAGATTGCGACTCCGCCGCTGACTTCGACGACGCTCTCGCCATGCCGCCGCATCGCGCCGCGCCGGACGCTTACGTTACCGCTCATATCCTCGTCGAGCTTCTGAAGGTCGCGACGATCGAGGAGATGATCGCTTGGACCGCGGAGCCGTCGCTCCTGCCGAAGATCAACTTCGGAAAACACCGCGGAAAAAAATGGACCGAAGTCCCGCGCGACTATCTCGAATGGATTCTTCGTCAGGAAATGGACGAGGACACCAAGCACACCGCGCGGCACTACCTCAACGGAGGCGAGGCGCCATGACGGAGCGCGTCCGTTGCTGCGTCCCTTTCTGCCGCCGGACGATCGCCGCCGAGAAGCTGAAGCCTTGGAACGAATGGATCTGCGGGAAGCATTGGAGCGCCGTCCCAAAGATCGAACGCCGCGAATACTCATGGACGAAACGTCGGATCCCGAACTCGGACGCGACGTCCGTCCAATGGGAACGCCTGAAGGCCGTAGCGATCGAAGCCGCGGCCGGAATTTGACCTCTCAACCCTGAAGGAGCCGCCACAATGGCGCATAATTTCGAAGAGCTTTTGAAGTCCCTCCGCGCGGAAGAGAAGCGCCTCTCCCTCTTCGAAGGGAACGCGCAAGTCGACGCCGACGTCCGCGCTCGCGTCCGCGTCGATCTCCTCTTGATCCGCTCGAACGCTGCGATCCTCGAAGCGATGGGCGCCGGCAAGCCGAAGGACGAGAAGGGGAAGAAGTCCGGCTCCGCTGAAGGCGCCGGCAAATGAGCGGCGATCCCTGCCTCTGCCTCCGCTGTCAGACGAGAAAACTCGTCAAAGACTGGACCGCGACGGATCCGAAGGGAGAACTCGTCGCGCTCCGGAAAGACAACCCGGAGAACGCCGACGAAGAGATCATCGGCGCTTATGTCGCTGTCTCTCTCTTTTACGTAGCCGGAGAGTTCCTCTCGAAACTCGATCCGTTCGATCGTCTCGTCATGATGAGCGAAGCGACGGCCGCCTTTAACGCCGCTGTGAGAGCCGGCCCTCCTGCCGAGGACCATATCGGCCCCGTCGCCGGCTCCTGCTGATCTTCCAAGCCAGAAAGGAAAAGCGCCACCATGAGCGCGAAGGATCTCATTCGACACCATATCCGCCACGGCTCCGCGCCGGTCCGCGCCGACGACTCGATCCCGAAGGGACAATTCTCCCTCCGCGACAAACAGACGGAGCGCGTCGTCGCGGCCGGCAAGATGACGGACAAGGCGACGCCTCCGACGGCCGGCCGCGTCCTCTGCGTCAATCCCGAAGATTATTCCGATCTGGGAGGCGTCTAACGTGGCGACGTATGATTACTATTTCGCCGCGCTGCGCTTCCACGCCGGCGAAGGCCCGAAGCCGGATGCTCATTTCAATGAGCCGCAACCGGGATTTTATCGGACGCTGGATAAGTCCGGCGTTTGGCTCCCTGTCGCGATCTGGGAAGACGAAGGCGTTCTCGTCGCGCAAAAGGCGAAGAAGCCTCGCGACGCGACAACGCCCTTCGAGATGATCGACGTCGCCGCGGACGAGATTTGGGACTTCGTCGTCGGGAAGGAAGTCCCGGAAGAGACTTGGCGCCGCGTCTGCGATCGCTCCGAGGCTTGGCCCGACGAGGCTCCCGGCTTCGGTCATAACGAGGCGCCGCTCGATAAGGATCCGCTCGTTCGTATCGATCAGGTTCTCGAGAACGCGGACAAGTTCCTCGCCGTTGAGATCATCTCCTCGAAGCCGAAGGCAGACGCCGCGGCCGAGTTCATCGCGGAGCTTCTCGACCTGAAGGGGATCCTCGAGGAAGCCGAGAAGGAAGAGAAGGCCGAGGCGAGCCAGGAGATCAAGGATATCTCGGCGAAGTTCAAGCCGAAGCTGAAGGCCGCGGAGAAGACGATCGCGAAGATCCGCGACGAGCTAACCGCTTACATGCTGAAGGCCGAAGTCGATCGCGTCGGCGCCCGTCGCCGCGCCGTGACCCTCCGGAAGACGACAGTCCCGGTAATCGAGGACTTCGGGAAGGCGCTCCAACACTTCGCCGCCGACGAGAAAATTCGGGAGGCGCTCGAAAAGCTGATCGCCGCCGAGATCAAAGCCGGAAAGACGATTCCCGGCGTCACCACTAAGGAAGAGAGGAAGGCCGTCTAATGAACGAGATCGTCACTTATAACGACTCGGCGCTCGAGATTATGAGCGTCGACGACAACACCGCGGCGAAGCTCGCGAAGGCAGAGATCGACGTCCAGATCGCCACCGCGAAGAAGTACCCGCGGACGATCTCCAAGGTCCGGACAAACCTCGTCGGACTCGCGACCCTCGACGCCGAGATCGCCGGCTCCTGCGTCTATGCCCTGCCGCGCGACGGGAAGACCATCGAAGGCCCGTCCGCTCGCTTCGCCGAGATCCTCGTCTCGGAATGGGGAAACTGCCGCGCCGCCTCTCGGATCATCGATGAAGGGAAGGAGTTCATCACCGCTCAAGGGATCTTTCACGACCTCGAGCGGAACGTCGCTATCGCCATGAATGTGCAAACCCGGATCGTCGGGAAGAATGGCAAGCGTTACGGCGTCGATATGATCGGGACCGCCGGCGCCTCGGCCGGATCGAAGGCCGTCCGTAACGCGATCTTGAAGGGGATCCCTCAAGCCTATTGGATGGAGTCCTTCCAAGCCGCGCGGAAGGTTGTCCGCGGCGACTTCAAGACGCTTGCGAACCGTCGCGCCGACGCTCTCGTCATGCTCCAGGGATTCGGCGCGAAGCCGGAGGACGTCTTCGCTCTCCTCGGCGTTCGCGGCGAGGACGATATCGGCCTCGATCATCTCGTCTCGCTCCGCGGCATTGTGACCGCTGTCCGGGACGAAGGCGCGAGCCTCGAGGATATGATCGCGGAGGCAAAGACCCGCGCTCCTGCCGCTCCGCGTTCCGGTCCGCCTCCCGCCGCTGCGAAGCCGCCGAAGGCCGCCGCTCCCAAGCAGGAGGAGGAGAAGCATCCGGAGGGAGATCCCGCTCGTCTCGCGGAGAAGAAGACCGCGGCGAAGCCGGAGCCGGAGACGCCGGCGCATAACGGCGAGACCGGCGAAGTCCTGGACGTCGAGAAGCTCCTCTCGGATATCGAGACGCAACTCGCGGCCGCCACGACCCGCGATCAGGTTCTCGAAGTCGTCGAGAGCATGACGGACGGCGTCGAACTGCCTCGCGAGGCTCAAGTCTATATCGAGAGCCTGTCTGATAAGGCGATCGAGCGGATCCTCGACGCGATGCCGAAGGCGGCCGACAACGCCGACGAGCCGGAGAACAATATCGACGCCGGCGACGGCGATCCCGTCTCCGATTTCCCCGGCGACAAGCTCCCGGACGACCTCGTCGATATGGCCGAAGTCGAGAAGGATCTCGACGCGGCGAAGACCCTCGAGGATCTGGGAAAGGTCGCGGAGAAGTATCAGGGACGGAACTTCGGAGAGAACGGCGCGAAGGCCGGCGAGCTTTACGCCGCGGCTGAGAAGCGGATCAAAGGCGCCACGAAGAAGACCCGGACCCCTCCGGCCGCCGGCGCCTCCAAGGAAGAGAAGAAGCCGATCTTCCTCGCCGTCGACGACGCAATCTCCGCCATGGATAAGGCCGGCGATCAAGACGCTCTCTCCGGGATCTGGACGGAGCAAGTCGAGCCGATCGAAGGGAAGACGAACGCGGACGAGAAGAAGCGCCTCCGCGACGCCTTCGACCGAAACACCTACCGCCTCCGGAACGGCTGATCGAAGCCGCGGCGCCGGTCCCTGCGATCGGCGCCGCCTCCCTCATTTCAGACCGAAAAAATTAACACCGATGCAAACGCGAACCCTTTCCGTCCCTCAACTCCATGCCCTGTTATCCCGGACGTTCAAGACGAACCCTCCGCGCGAGGAAGCGCCTTGGACCCTTAAGAGCCTCCGGGACCGCGGCCTTATCGACGAGAGCGGCCGCATAACGCCGGCCGGCGAAGAAGCCCTCCGGACGAAGCGGATCGCCGTCCATCCGAAGGAGATCGCGGCTTGACCTACTTCCCGCCCCGCAATCCGCCGACGGCCCGGAAACTGATCGAAGAGCTTCAGAAACTCGACCCTGAGACGCTCGTCTTCCTGCCAGGAATCGCCGGCGACGTCCGTCCGGTCCGGATCGGCGAGCGGATCCGCGTTCAATGGTCCGGCTTTTGGCGCCGGAACGAGAGGCGGCCGGAAGACGAGACGATCGCGGCCGTCCTCCTCCGCTCGCGGGATTGAACCATGCCGATATCGAGAGAGAACATGAAGCGATATCCGGGAGGCTCGATCCGGTCCCCGGAATGGCTTTCGATCCGGAGGGAGATCCTCGATCGCGCCGGGAATCGCTGCGAAAGATCGCCGGCCTTCCCGGACTGTCGCGCCGAAAACGGCCTCCCGCATCCCGACACCGGCTCGAAAGTCGTCCTTACGATCGCCCATGTGGACGACGACCGGCCGGAGAACGTCGATCGAGAGAACCTCCGCGCATGGTGCCAACGCTGCCACAATACGCACGACGCCCCGCGTCGCGCTCTCTCCCGACGGAAGGCGGCCGCTCATGAATAACCCCAAAGAGACGGCCGACTCTCTTCCGCCCCTCGACCCGCTCCTCGTCGCCTTCGTCCGCGCTCTTGCAAGAGACCTCGCTCGCGCGGATCATGCCGCCGAGAATCTGACACGAGACACGACAAATGAATCCCCAAAAGAATCGAGCGGCGCTCTACGCCCGTTATTCGAGCGAGCTTCAGCAAGACCGTTCCGTTGAGGATCAATTCGACCTCTCTCGGACCTATGCCGCGCGAGAAGGTCTCCAGATTGTCGCCGAGTTCGCGGATCGCGCCAAGTCCGGCGCCTCCTTCCTGGACCGGGACGGCCTAATCTCCCTCATGGCCGCCGCCAAAGAGCGCCGCTTCGACGTCCTGATCGTCGAGAGCCTGGACCGCCTGTCCCGCGATCAAGAGGATCTCGCCGGACTCTTCAAGCGTCTGAGCTTCTTCGAGGTTGAGATCCGGACCCTTAACGAAGGCGTCGCGACGCCGGTCCACGTTGGACTCCGCGGCCTCGTCGGACAGTTGTTCTTAACCGATCTGGGACAGAAGGTCCGCCGCGGACATATCGGCCGCGTGAAGGAAGGGAAGATCCCAGGACGGCCGCCTTATGGCTATAGATCCGTTCCCGGACGGCCCGGAGATCCGGAGATCGATCCCGAGACCTCGGAAGTCGTCCGCCGGATCTTCCGGGAATATGCCGCCGGCCGGACGCCTCGCCAGATCGCCGCCGGTCTGAG
The DNA here is from genome assembly GCF_024519725.1 of Microvirga sp. Mcv34. Lineage (GTDB taxonomy): Bacteria > Pseudomonadota > Alphaproteobacteria > Rhizobiales > Beijerinckiaceae > Microvirga. The sequence continues at coordinate 182,527 of NZ_JALJRK010000003.1, forward strand.
CGCGGACGGGATCCCGGCTCCTCGAGGCGGCCGATGGAACCCCTTCGGGATGATAAAGAGCGCCGGCGAAAATACCCATCAAGGCGGGATGCTCCGGAACCGCGTCTATATCGGCGAACTGGAATGGAGCAAACAACGCCGCGTCCGGAACCCGGAGACCGGCAAGTCCCTGACGCGAATCGCTCCGATCGCCGATCGCGTCATCGTCAAGGCGCCGAAATATCGAATCATCGATGACGAACTTTGGAACGCCGTCCAGGAGGTCGCGAAGAGCCGATCGACCGGCGTCGGAAAGGACCGGAGCTTTAAGGGCGGCTTCGATAGTTTCCTCGCTGGCCTCGTCTCCTGCGAGGTCTGCGGCTCCAATATGGTTGTCATGGAGCGTTGCAAGGTGACGAAGCGGCCGCGGATCTGCTGCGGCGAGGCGAAGCGGACTCAAGGCTGTAGCCACTCGAAGAGCTATGACGTCGGCCGGCTCGAACGGCTCGCGATCGACGGCGTCCTCGAGCGACTGAACGACACCCGTTATATGAGCGAGTTCGTCGAGGCTTATCGGGAGGCGAGGCAAACCGAGGAGAAGAAGGCGAGACAGGAGAAGGGATCCGTCTCGAAGCGCCTCTCGGAAGTCGAGGGAGCGATCCTCCGCCTCGTTAATGCCCTCGAGCGCGGATCGATGCCGGAGGAGATGATCGTCCCCAGACTTCAGACCCTCGAAGCCGAGCGCGTCACCCTCGAGGAGAGGAAGCGGCGAGCCGAGGAAGTGACGAACGTCGTCACCCTGCATCCGAACGCCGTCGAGCGGTATCGGGAGGGAATCGCCGCTCTTTATGAACTCCTGAATAAGACGGAGATCTCCGTCGAAGCCCGTCTCGCCTTCCGGACCCTCGTCGCGGAGATCAAGGTCCGGCCGACCCGCAAGAGGATGCCTTACGAGATCGATCTCGCTTGGAACGCCTCTGCGCTCCTCGGCGTCGACCTCTTCCCGGAGCAAAGGCCGGCGTCCCAGATCATCGCCGAGGCCGGCGTCTCCTCGCGTCTATATCCTGTTTCCGCACCCGACGAGAAACGCGAGGCGGTGGGGTACGGGCGAGCCGCGGTGCGGAAGGGCAGGCGGGGGTGAGGGCGCTCGGCTTTATCCCGAGCGCGACGTCTTCACCGGGCTTGTCCCGATGATCCCGAACGCTCGAAGCGCCATCAGCGTCATTCCCGGCCGGAGATGGCGAAGCCATCGGGGGGAACGGAAGCCACCTGCCCGCTGAGCGGCATGGATCCCTTTCCCGCGCTGCGTGCACCGGGATGACAGAGGAGTGCTCCACAGCATCAGGATGGCCGGCGCGAGGCTGGTGATGCCATCCGAGAACAGGGCTTGGAACACCGCTCGAGAGGCAACACGCAACCGTGCCCACCGAAACCTGGATCACCCCACACACCCCACGCGCACTCACCCTCAACGGAGTTCTTGTGCAGGAACAAATCATGAACACATTCGACCAGATCACCGAGGCCGTCATCCGGCGCGGGGATCTTGCCCACCTTGCCCTGTTCGTCTGGGCGAGCGGGGCGTCCGCTTTGCTTGCCATGACATTGCGCGATCTGTTCGCGGCCAACCGCCGGTTCGACGCGTTCGTGCGCGAGCTGTCCCTCTTCAACCGCCGCCATTCGGGAGACCCTTCATGACACGTTCCATCACCCGGCCGTCGCGCAAGCCGAAGGCCGCGCGGGACGGGCAGGGCCGCGCCACCCTCGTGTTCCGCGATTTCGTGCGCCAGCTCGAAAAGCTCGACGTCAAGCCTCCGAAGACGATCCGCGGAGCCGTGCGATGAAGTCCGGCCTGCCCATCATCCAGGAGCGCAAGTTCCTGCCCGAGTCCCTGAACGCGGTCGATGTCGACGGCGTGTTCGAGGGCTACGCCAGCCTGTTCGGCACGGCCGATCTCGGCAAGGACGTGGTGATGCCGGGAGCGTTCGCGGACTCCTTACGCAAGCGCGGCGCGCGCGACGTACGGCTGCTCTGGCAGCACGATCCCGGCCAGCCAATCGGGCGCTGGCTCGTGATCGAGGAGGACCGACGCGGCCTGCGCGTGCGCGGCAAGCTCAACCTGGCTGTGGAGCGCGCGCGGGAGATCCATGCGCTCATGCGCGAGGGCGCCGTCGACGGGCTCTCCATCGGCTTTCGCGTCGAGCGCGCCCGCGCCGAGCGGCCCACCGGCCTGCGTCGTCTGGAGAAGCTCGACCTGTGGGAGATCTCCATCGTGACCTTCCCGATGCTGCCCGCCGCGCGGGTCGAGACCGTGAAGCACACGGCACCCAAGCTCGCCGCGAGCATCCGCAGGGCCACGGTGCGATTATTGTCCTGAACCTTGTCCGTAGGAGCGCGTTAGAAGATCGCCCGCACGTGCGCGGACGCGGCGGGCCCTTTCCCGAACAGAAAGGCGTCCCGGCTCCGCGCCTGTTGGGAGATTTTCATGAAGAAGCTCGCTTTCGTCGCTCTCCTCGGCCTTGCGGCAGCGGCCTGCACCACCACGGAAGAGCGAGTCGGCGGCGCAGCCGTCGGCGCCGGCGTCGGTGCTGTGGCCGGTCCCGTCGGCGCGGTGGCCGGTGGTGCGGTCGGCGCGGTGACCGGTCCGACCGTCGCCCGCTCGGCGCGCCGCACCGCGCGCAAGATGTAAGCCTTTCCCTCACGGGAAATTCACGGGCCCGCCTCCAGGCGGGCCTTTTTCATTGAAGCATTCAAAACCGATTGATTGATATGATCCCAGTTGTAGACACCAAATCCGTTTCCGACGATGTCGCCTCGGCCTTCGAGGATTTCGCCCGCGCCTTCGAGGCGTTCAAGGAGACTAACGACACACGCCTGTCCGAGATCGAGACGCGGCTTTCGAGCGACGTGGTGACGGACGAGAAGCTCACGCGCATCGACACCGCCCTCGACGATGCCAAACGCCGCATCGACCGTCTTTCCCTCGACCGGTCGCGCCCGCCGCTCGGCGGCGCCCGGGACACGGCGCGCGATCCGGTCCAGGCCGAGCACAAGGCTGCGTTCCATTCCTATGTCCGAAGCGGCGAGGCCTCGGGCCTGAAACGCCTCGAGGAAAAGGCCCTGTCCGCCGGGTCCGGGCCCGATGGTGGCTATCTCGTGCCCGACACGGTCGAGGCCGAGGTTCTGCGCCGTCTCTCGGCCGTCTCGCCGATCCGAGCCATCTCGTCGGTGCGGGTGATTTCCGGCGGCCAGTACAAGCGCGCGTTCTCGGTCACCGGCCCGGCGACGGGCTGGGTGGGCGAAACGGCAGCCCGGCCCCAGACCGCGAGCCCGACGCTCTCCGAGATGAGCTTCCCGGCCATGGAGCTCTATGCCATGCCGGCGGCCACCCAGACCCTTCTCGACGACGCGGTGGTGGATATCGATCGCTGGATCGCCGAGGAAGTCGAGGCGGCCTTCGCCGAGCAGGAAAGCACCGCCTTCGTGACCGGCGACGGCGTCAACAAGCCAAAAGGCTTCCTCTCCGCCGATACGGTCGAGGAAGAGGTCTGGGAATGGGGCAAGCTCGGCACGGTGCGCACGGGCGGGGCGAGCTTCCCGGCGGACAATCCGTCCGACGTGCTGGTGGACCTGATCTACGCCCTCAAGGCCGGCTACCGCCAGAACGCCTCCTTCGTCATGAACCGCAAGACGCAAAGCGCAATCCGCCGCTTCAAGGACGATAACGGCCAGTATCTCTGGGCGCCGCCTGCGAGCATCGGCCAGGCCGCGACCCTGATGGGCTTTCCCGTCGTCGAGGCCGAGGACATGCCGGACATCGCGGCAAACACCTGCGCGGTCGCCTTCGGGGATTTCAAGCGCGGCTATCTCATCGTCGACCGGGCGGGCATGCGCGTGCTGCGCGATCCGTATTCCGCCAAGCCCTACGTGCTGTTCTACACGACGAAACGCGTGGGCGGCGGCGTGCAGGATTACGCGGCGATCAAGCTGCTGAAGTTCGCCGCTTGAGAGGCACGCCCATAGACGGGTCCATGCTCCTACGTCATCACCGGCCTTGTGCCGGTGATCTCGATGGTATCCGGCTCGGCATTTGACGGAAGCGGGATGGCCGGCCTTGTGCCGGCCATGACGTCAGAGGCTGTGGGGGGCGACAGAGCCGGACGAGGACGCCCCTAGTTCCCCGTCCAGGTGCTGTTCATCGTCCCGAGAAGGCGCATGTTCGACGAGATCCAGCCGATATGCTCGACCACCGGGGTCACGGCCGTGAGGCCGCCGCAGGCGCTCCGTTCCCGGCTGCGCAGGGGGCCGCTCGACCAGCTCGTGATGCCGTAGAGCAGGTAGCCCGAGCGGGTGGCGGCCAGGATCGGACCGCCGGAATCGCCCCGGCAGGCGCCGGCACCGGTCGTTTCGGCCAGCCGGCTGCGGTCGGCGACGATCAGGACGCGATTGGCCACCTCGATGGGGCCGAGCGACACCAGGTTCGTCTGGCGCAGGGTCCGGGCCGTGCGCTTCGCCCGCTCGGACAGAACGCCGAAGCCCGCAATCGTGACGCCGTCGCCCACATCGATCCGGCCCGCCTGGGACGGGTCGAGGGGCAGGAAGTCGGGGCCGAGCGGACGGTCGAGCTTGACGAGGGCGAGGTCGATTCCGGGTTGCGTTCGCGGCGTCGTGCCGGGCACGAAACTCGGGTGAACCGTCAGCGCGGCGACGTTGAACCGCTGCTGCTTGAAGGCGCGGTTGAGCGCCGTCACCCGGTAGGCGGCCCGGTCCGTCATGCAATGGGCCGCAGTGAGCACGAGGTCCGACCCGACGACGACGCCGGAGCAGAGTTCACCGGTGGAGCTCTCAATCGACACGACAGAGCGGCGCAGTCCATCCGGATCGCGCGAGGGCGCGCCTTGCAGGACGGCCCAGGCCGGCGTGGCGACGAGGGCGAAGACGGCAAGGGCAAGGGTTGGCAATGCGCGCATGGAATCATGATGCCGTGTGGGAGAAGGATTTTTTAAGGCAAGATCCTGGCTGTCAGGATAGTTCCTTTCGTAAGGGAAAATCTAGTTCTCATTCCAGAGTGCCGTGCGATTCCAGCCCCTCAGGATCCTGTCGATCCACTCGCGTTGCGGGCCGAGGAGGATGCCCTGCGTCACGCCTCCGCAGCCGCGCCCTTTGGCCGGCGATGACCAGCTCGTGATCGCCGCGACGGAGGTGCCGGAGGCCATCGGACCGCCGGAATCGCCCTGGCAGGCGCCAGCCGTGCCGGAGCCATCCGCCCACAGCAGGACACGGCTCGGCCCATAGGGCTCGACGGCGGTCAGGGCGGCGGTGCGGAAGGTGCCGGAGCTCTTGGCCTCGCCCTCGCGGGCCAGGCCGTAGCCGCCGACCGTCACGGGGCTGCTTTTCGCGACGGCTCCCGCCGAGAGCGTCGCCCGCTCGAACCGCGCAGGCAGGGCCTCGGGGATCCGCACCAGGGCAAGATCGATGGAGCGCTGCCGGGTCTCGATGGCCTTCGCGTTGTAGCCGGGATGCACCGCCTTAGCGGCGGGCGAAATCAGCACCGGCTCGCCCGTCTCGTCGCGGAAATGCACCCGGTGCTCGGCCGCGCCCGTCACGCAATGGGCAGCCGTGAGCACCACGTCCTTCGCCAGCACCACGGCGCTGCACACGCCGCCGTTCGAACTCAAGACCATGACGCTCCGGCGGGCGAGGGGGCCTTCATCCTCGTCGCCGCCGACGATGGCTTTCGCCTGCGCTGCCATCAGCGGTAGGGCGAGGCAGATCACAACCAGACGTTGCATGACACATAAGGATCCCTGTTCACGATGATTCCCATATTCATCAGCGGCCCTGCCGTCGAGCCCGTAACGCTCGGCGAGATGAAGGCCTATCTCCGCGTCGATGACGACGACGTCACGCAGGACGACCTGATCTTGGGGCTCGTCAAGGCGGCGCGGCTCATGGTCGAGGCAGCCTCGCGGCGGGTCCTGATCGAGCAGCGCTGGCGCGTGGTGCTCGATCGCTGGCCGGACGGCGGAACGATCCTGCTGCCGGTCTCGCCTCTGATCGCGGTCGATCGCATCACGGTGGCGGATGCGTCGGGCGACACATCCGAGGTTCCGGCCAATGCCTTCGAGACGGATGCGTTGAGCGATCCGCCGCGCATCGCGGTCATCGACGCACCCCAGCCGGGCAAGTCGCGCAACGGTATCGTCATCGAGCTGCGGGCCGGCTACGGCACCGCGCCCGAGGCGGTGCCAGCCACGCTGAAGCTCGCGATCCGCATTCTCGTGGCCCATTGGTTCGAGAACCGGGGCGACGCCATCGGCGAGCAGATCCTGCCGCCGGAGGCGCTCGCCCTGGTGGTGCCGTTTCAAAGAGTGCGGATTTAAGCCCACCACTGTCGTTCCGGGTTCGCCTGCGGCCCCTGGAACAACGACCTCCCCGTTATGGCCTCCTGGGGCCGGATTCGGGGACCCGTGCCGGTGATCCTGCTTCCCGCACCCTCACACCTCCTCAGGATGAGGTGTGAGGGTGCGGGACATGGATGGCCGGCACAGGTCCTCGGATCAAGTCCGAGGAGGTGATGACGTGTCGTCCGGAATCTTTCGCATTCCCTCCAAAAGACATTGCCATGAAAACCAAACCCATTCCCATCGGTGCGCGGGCGCGCCGGTTCGTGCTCGAAATGCCGCTCGAACGGCCCGACGGGTTCGGCGGCGTCATCCGCACCTACACAGCCGGTCCGCAGCTATGGGGCGCCATCGAGATGCTCTCCGGCACTGAGCGCGTGCGCGCCGACCGGCCCGAACAGAGCCTGACCCATCGCATCACCCTTCGCTATCGCGACGGCGTGACCGGCGCCATGCGCCTGACCGCCGGCTTGCGCCGTTTCGCCATTCGGGCCGCGTCCGATCCGGATGGATCGAAGCGCGATCTCGTCTGCCTCGTCGAGGAGATGCGCGCATGACGAGCCCCGTTCTGGCGCTTCGCCATGCGATCCTCGACGCCGCCAGTGCGGACACGCAGCTGCCTGCGCTCATGGGCGGGACCTTGCGCCTCTACGACGAGCCGCCGCGCGGCGCGGATCCGGTCTATGCCCTGTTCGCCGACGTGCGCGCGACGGATTGGTCCACGGATCACGACCGCGGCCACGAGCAGAATCTCGGCATCGTCGTCTGGTCGGAGCGCGGCGGCGCGCGGACGGCGCTGGCCGTGGCCGAGCGCTTCGACGCGATCCTCGACGGCGCATCGCTGTCGCTCGACGGACACCGCCTCGTTAACCTGCGCGTCACGGAGCTCTCCTCCGAGCGCGACAAGGACACTGGCCTCACCCGTGTCACCTTGCGCCTGCGCGCGGTCACGGAAGTGGTGTGATGTGCGCTTAGAGCGCCTGTCATTCTTTCCCCTCATTCAACAAAGGACATCCCATGCCTGCTCAGAAGGGCAAGGACCTGCTCATCAAGATCAGCGACGGCGGCAACGGCTTCGTCGCCGTGGCGGGCCTGCGCACGCGCCAGATTGCCTTCAACGCCGAGACCGTGGACGTGACCCATGCGGAATCCGCCGGGCGGTGGCGCGAGCTGCTCGCCGGCGTCGGCGTGCGCCGCGCATCGATCTCCGGCTCCGGCGTGTTCAAGGACGAAGCCTCGGACGCACGCATGCGCCAGGTCTTTTTCGACGGCGACATTCTCGCCTATCAGATCGCCATCCCGGATTTCGGCCGCATCGAAGGCCCGTTCCAGATCACCAGCCTGGAATATCGCGGCGACCATGCGGGCGAGGTGACGTTCGAAATGGCCTTCGAATCCGCCGGCGCGCTCGCCTTCGTGGCGCTGTGAACGGACGTTCGATCGGCGCGAACCGCATCAAATCCCGCAACGTCATCACCAGCCTCATTCCGGCGATGACGAGAAGGATCTCTCCCATTAAAGGAACGAACATGCCCAACAGACGACGGGGCGAGGTGGCGCTGCAACTCGGCGAGACGCGCTACACCCTGTGCCTCACGCTCGGCGCGCTCGCGGAACTCGAGGAGGCTTTCGGCGTGCAGGATCTCATCGCGCTCGGCGAGCGCTTCGGCTCTGGCCGCCTGTCGAGCCGCGATCTTCTCACCTTGCTCGGCGTCGCCCTGCGCGGCGGCGGACAGGCGATGAGCGACGCGGAGGTGTCGAATCTGCCGCTCCACGAAGGCATCGAGCCGGTGGCCGCAGCGCTCGCTGATCTTCTCGTCGCGACCTTCGGCGGGAGCGATGCCGCGCCAAACCCTCGCTAGCGCATCGTTCGCACCCGGGCGATGCGCATTCGAAGGAAGGGAGCAGCGTACCCGATCCGCGCCGCGCGGGATGCGAGCCCAACGCCTTCCCCTGGGACGACGCGTTGACGCTTTGCCTCGGCATCCTGCGGTGGAGCCCCGACGCCTTCTGGCGCGCGACGCCGCGCGAATTGATGGCGGCCTGGGGCGGATTGAACGGGGAATGGAAAACCGGCCCGGTGCTCAGCGGCGATCTCAGGCGGCTGATGGAGGCGTTTCCAGATGAAGGAAATGATGAGCCTCACTGCGTCTTAGGCAGTTGATTTCTCATTCCTAAATATTTGCCGCCTCGGAGTTCAAGGCCGCTGATGAGACGCTACCTTGGGTCATCGTTTCAGCTCGGGAAACTGCTTCGTTGTCCCAAGAAAGCGAGCCCCCTTCGCTTCCATGCAGAGCACAAAGATTTTTCGCCAATTTTCTCCTGCCGTGATGCTGTTTTTGGCTTGGATCGCAGCCTTCTCAGCCTCCAATTCGCACTCTGCTCCGGCTCGTGAATACTGCTGTTGCGACAAGCCTTGTGCATCGAAGACGAAGTCGGGCCTGACCGCCGTGTTGCAGCCCGCCAGTATTGTAAGTGGAAATATCAACGATAAAGAGAGGCGTAGAATGGCTGAAAACAAGCAGGGATGGAAAGATGGCTCTCCAGATTCCGAGCTAAAGAAAGTTCGAGAACGCCAGCTCACGACGCTCATTGGTCTCTCCGCCGGAGCTCACCTTCTGTTCCAAGAAACTTGATGCCCTTTGATTCAGCGCAAAGAATATATATTCTTCGATAGTTTTCCCCAGTGACATCACCATATTTCAGAGGCACGACGGCTTTCGCTGCTTCGAATTTGCATTCTTTGTCCGCTTGTCCCCACTGCTTGTGAGTGAGTACGCCTGCATCAAAAATCAGGTCCGGCTTTTTGCTTGCGGTGTTGCAAGCGCCGAGAGAGACTATTGATAAAAATACAAAACAGGATGGGCTAACGGCTCCTAACGAGAAGAAGTTACCGGCTGATTTAGGGCAAGATCCTATCGCTGAGAATCGTAAACGCCAGCTCACCACACTCATCGTTCAGTTCCAATAATAGGGTTGGACTGCAATGGTCTTGGGTCCTCGGTTGTTTACGGTATCAGTGCTCCCGATGAAAGTTGCTCCTTTCGACTCTGCGCAAAGGATGTAAAGTTTACGGTATCGTTCAGTTGCAATGATGCCGATCTTGATCGGCGCAACTTCTTTCGCAACCTCGTATTCGCAAGTCTTGTCCACTCGCTTCCATTCAACCTCTTTCAGAGATCCTATTTCAAAGAGAAGCTGAGGTCTTTCTCCCTTATCGACACATCCCATAGACGCCGACAACATCAGAGCTATTATTGAAGATCGTAAAATGCCTTCAAATCCCAAAGACCAACCCGCCGTAAGTCCGAACGATGAGAAAGAGAAAGATCGCGCCCGCCAGCTCACTACGCTCATTGGCCTCTCCGAAAAGTTCGGCGACTCCCTGTCCAATGCTTTCGCCAAGAATATCGCGGAAGGCAAGAAATTTGATAACGTTCTAAAGTCGGTCCGCCAGTCTCTTGTGGAAAGCGGACTGCGTCTGGGCCTGGCGCCCCTGCAGCTGGCCTTGAGCCAAAGCCTCAAGGGCTTGATGGCGGGATCGATGCAGGGATCTCTGCCGCTCGATGGCGGCGGCTTGCTCGACGGGGTCGTCAAGGGGCTGGGTTCCGTCCTCGGCTCCCTGTTCGGCGGGGGAGGCGCGGCTTTCGCCAAGGGCGGCGCGTTCTCGCGCGGCATGGTGATGCCGTTCGCGCAGGGTGGGGTGATCGGCGCGCCGACCTATTTTCCGCTCGGGCGCGGGCTCGGCCTCATGGGGGAGCAGGGTGCCGAGGCCGTGATGCCGCTGGCGCGCGGGCCCGATGGGCGGCTCGGCGTGCGCGGCGCCGGAGGAGGGCGACCGCTCTCGGTGACGGTGAATGTTTCCACGCCCGATGCGGAGAGCTTCCGCCGCTCCGAGGCGCAGGTCTCCGCCGCGCTGGCCCGGGCGGTCGCCCGCGGCCAGCGCGGGATGTAGGTTCTAGTCAGCCGCCCGCGCCGTCCAGCATCGCCATGATCTCGTCCTTGATCTGCAGGCGACGGCGCTTGAGGTCTTCCTCGGCCTCCTCGGTCCTCGGCTCCACCCGGGTCTCGATCCGGTGGATGGTTCGGTTCAGCTCGTCGTATTCATCGTAGAGCCGCGCGAAGTGGTTGTTGCTCGTCTTGAGCTGATGGATCCGGTCGCGCTTGTCCGGGAAATCGTCCGCGAGGTCGTTGGGAGCATTGCTCATGGCGTGCCGCCTCCTGGTCGTTCGGGTTTCGCGATGTCAACGCCACCCCGGCTTTTTTCGTTTCATCTTTCATCAGGGAGGGATCATGCCCTCGGATTTCCATGAGGTCCGCTTTCCGCTCGATGTCAGCCTCGGCAGTCGGGGCGGGCCGGTGCGGCGGACCGATATCGTCACGCTCTCCTCGGGCCGCGAGCACCGCAACAGCCGCTGGGCCGGGTCCCGGCGCCGCTACGATGCGGGCCTCGGGGTCCGAACCGTCGATGCGCTGCACACGGTGATCGCGTTCTTCGAGGAGCGGCGCGGCCGTCTCTACGGCTTCCGTTTCCGCGACCGCACCGACTGGCGCTCCGGCCCGCCATCCAGCGAGCCGACGCCGCTCGACCAGCGCATCGGCACCGGCGACGGGCAGGCCTCGAGCTTCCCACTGGTGAAGGCCTACGGCTCGTCCTTCGCACCCTATAGCCGCCCCATTGCCAAGCCGGTGGGCGGAACGGTGCGGGTGGCGCTGAACGGGATCGAGCAAAGCGTCGGCACGGGCTTCAATTGCGATCCCACGACGGGGATCGTGACCTTCACGGCCGCGCCGCCCGTCGGCGCCATCGTCACGGCGGGCTTTGCCTTCGACGTGCCGGTGCGCTTCGACACGGATGAGCTCGACATCGACCTCTCCACCTTCGACGCCGGCGGCATTCCGCAGATCCCGCTGATCGAGATCGTTCCCTGACGGGGCCGTTCCTCACGTCATCAACGGGCTTGTCCCGGCGAACTCGATTCTTGCACCCTCTCACCTCATCCTGAGGAGGTCCCGGACGCGACCGTCTCGAAGGATCATCCAGTGCGCGCTGGAAGCTCCTTCGAGACGCAGCCTGGCGGCTGCTCCTCAGGATGAGGATGGAGCGTCGGCAATGGAGACGCGGAAGGCCGATCGAGTCTAGCCATTTCGGAAACACCACGCATGCGCACCATTCCTGAAAACCTCGCCGCCCATATGGCCGATGGGGCGACGACGCTTTGCCATTGCTGGAAGCTGATCCGGCGCGACGGCGCAATTCTCGGCTTCACCGATCACGACCGCGATCTCTCCTTCGGCGGCACCGTCTACGCCGCGCGAACCGGGTTGGAGGCTGCGGAGGTCACGGCCGAACTCGGCTTTGCCGTCGGCGGCGGCGAGGTGTCGGGCGCCCTCGTGTCCGCCGGTCTTACGGAGGACGACATCGCGTCGGGCCGCTACGACGATGCGAGCGTCGAAACCTGGCTCGTCAACTGGAACAACGTGGAGGAACGCCTGCTCCTCGACATCGGCTCCATCGGCGAAATTCGCCGCGCCGACGGCGGCTTCGTGGCCGAGGTGAGGGGGCTCATGCACCGTTTCGACGAGGAACGCGGCCGCCTGTTCCGCGCCACGTGCTCGGCGGATCTCGGCGACACGCGATGCGGCATCAATCTCGCTTCGTCCACTTATGGCCAGGTCGGCACGGTCACGGCGACGGACGGCGCCCTGACCCTCGCGGCTTCCGGCATCGGCTTTTCGGACGGCTGGTGCACGGCCGGACAGCTCACATGGATGAGCGGCGCCAATGCCGGCCTGTCGGTGGAGATCAAGGTGCACCGCGCGATCAACGGCACGGACGAGTTCGACCTCTGGCAGCGCGCGTCGCGGGCCATCGGGGTCGGCGACACGTTCCGCGTGACGGCCGGTTGCGACAAGACCCACGCCACCTGCCGGTCGAAATTTAAAAACGTCGTGAACTTCCGCGGTTTCCCGCACATGCCCGGCAACGACTTCATCATCCGCATGCCGCAGCAGGGCGAGCCGGGCCTCGACGGCGGGAGCTTCTTCCGATGAGCCCCCTCAAGGGGAGGGGGCTCCCGCACGCGATCATGAACATGCCCCAACATCACATCATCCTCACCGAGGCCCGGTCCTGGATCGGCACGCCTTACCGGCACCAGGCATCGCTCAAGGGCGTCGGCTGCGATTGCCTCGGTCTCCTGCGTGGTGTCTGGCGCGGCGTCATGGGCCGCGAGCCCAAGCTGCCGCCGCCTTACTCGCCCGATTGGGCCGAGGCCGGGGCCGATACGCTCGTGGCCGCGGCCCGAAAATACCTCGTCGAGATCTCATGCGACGAGTTCGCGGCGGGCGACGTGCTGCTGTTCCGCTGGCGCGCGACCATGCCGGCCAAGCACTGCGCCATCGCGACCTCGTCCGACGCCATGATCCACGCCCATGACGGCGCGTCGGTCGCCGAGGTCGCGTTCCATCCCTGGTGGCGGCGCCACCTGGCTTACGCCTTTCGCTTTCCGGAACCACATTGATGGCCACAATCGTACTTCAAACCGTCGGCGCCGCGGTCGGCGGCATGGTCGGCGGGCCCCTCGGGGCCATGGCCGGACGGGCGCTCGGCGCGCTCGCGGGCGCGGCCATCGACAACGCCCTGTTCAGCGGCGACAGCTCCAAGCATGTGGAGGGTCCGCGCCTCAAGGACATCGATGGCCTCACATCGACGGAAGGCGCGCCGATCCCGCGCGTCTACGGCCGCGCGCGCATCGGCGGCCAGCTCATCTGGGCGACGCGGCTTGAGGAGGTGGCGAATACCGACCGTTCGAGCCAGGGCGGCAAGGGCATGGGCGGGCAGAAGACCACCACGACGACCTTCTCCTATTTCGCCAATCTTGCGGTCGGCCTGTGCGAGGGCCGTATCGGGTATATCCGCCGCGTCTGGGCCGATGGGCGCGAGCTCGATCTGAGCACCATCACCATGCGGGTGCATGCGGGGAGCGAGACGCAGAGCGCCGATCCGCTGATCGTCGCGAAGGAAGGCGCGCAGCGCGCCCCGGCTTATCGCGGGCTGGCCTATGTGGTGTTCGAGCGCCTGCCGCTTGCGGATTTCGGCAACCGCGTGCCGCAATTTTCCTTCGAGGTGGTTCGTCCCGTGGACGGGCTCAACCGCATGATCCGGGCCGTCTGCCTCATCCCCGGCGCCAGCGAGTTCGGCTACGACACGCTGCCCGTGACACAGGTTCTCGACCTCGGGAAGACCCGACCGGAGAACCGGCACCAGATGCAGCGCGACACCGACGTGGCGGCATCGCTTGATGCTCTGCAGGCGCTGTGCCCGAACCTCAAGCGCGTGTCGCTGGTGGTGAGTTGGTTCGGCGACGACCTGCGCGCCGGATCCTGCCTCATCGAGCCGCGCGTGGACGTGAAGACCAAGGCTAATGACGGCGCCGCCTGGTCCGTGGCGGGCGTGACACGCGCGGAGGCGAAGGCGGTGTCGCTCGCGGGCGGCTCCCCGGCCTATGGCGGCACACCCTCGGACGAATCCGTGAAGCGCCTGATCCGCAATCTCAAGGCGCGCGGGCTCGAAGTGGTGCTCTATCCCTTCGTGATGATGGATGTGCCCGCGGGTAACGATCTTCCCGACCCTTACGGCGGCACGGGCCAGCCGGCCTATCCCTGGCGCGGACGCATCACCTGTCATCCGGCGCCGGGCCGGAGCGGCTCGCCCGATGGAACGGCGGCGGCGGCCACGCAGGTGGACCAATGGTTCACGCGCTCTTCCGGTTTCAACCGCATGGTCCTGCACTATGCCGAGCTCGCCGAGCAGGCGGGCGGCGTCCACGGCTTCATCCTGGGGAGCGAGCTCGTCGGCTTGACTCGCGTGCGCTCGGCCTCAGGCGTCTACCCGGCCGTCGCGCGGCTCAAGGCGCTCGCGGGTGAAGTCCGCGACATCCTGCGCGCCTCCACGAAGATCGTCTATGCGGCGGACTGGACGGAATACGGCGCCCATGTGCTCGACGGTGGCAACGAGGTGCGCTTCCCCCTCGATCCGCTCTTCGCCAGCAACGATATCGATGCGGTCGGGATCGACTATTATCCGCCGATTTCGGATTGGCGCGACGGTCCCAACCATGCCGACCTGTCGGTGGCCCGCAACGTCTACGACGTTGATTACCTGCGTGCGCGGCTGGGTAGCGGCGAGGCCTTCGACTGGCATTATGCCAACGCCTCCGAGCGGGCCGCGCAGGCGCGACGGCCGATCACTGACGGGGCTTACGGAAAGCCGTGGATCTTCCGGGCGAAGGATCTGGTGTCCTGGTGGTCGAACCGTCACGTGGAGCGCGTGAACGGCGTCGAGACCGGAGCGACGTCCTGGCTCTCGCAATCGAAGCCGATCTGGCTCACCGAGATCGGCGTTCCGGCCGTGGACAAGGGCGCGAACGGCCCGAACGTTTTCCCCGATCCGAAGTCGTCGGAATCGGCCTATCCGCCGTTCTCGCGCGGCGTGCGTGACGACCTCGTTCAGGCGCGCACGCTCGAGGCGATCCTGTCGCGGTTCGATCCGGCCCAGAGAGGTTTTCTCGCGGAGTACAATCCGACATCGCCGTCCTACAATGGACGCATGGTGGACCCGGACAACGTCTTCGTCTGGGCCTGGGACGCGCGTCCCTATCCGGCTTTTCCCGATTTCGACAGCGTTTGGGCCGATGGAGGTAATTGGGAAACCGGGCACTGGATCACCGGTCGCATCGAGGGCGCGACGCTCGACCGGCTGATCGCGCGCATTCTGCGGGATTACGGGCTCAATGATCCCGGCGCCATTCCCGTCGACGGCTTCGTGGACGGCTACGTGATCGACCGGCCCATGTCTGTGCGCGGCGCGGTGGAGCCGCTGCTGCGCCTCTTCGGCGTCGACACGGTCGCGCGTGGCGGCGGCATCGCGTGGCAGGGGCGCGGCGGTCGCGCGGTCGTGCATCTCACGAAGGACGATTTCGTGCTCGGCGACAAGGAGCCGTCGCTCAAGCTCACCCGCGCGCAGGAAACCGAACTGCCCCAGCAGGTGGAGGTCGGTTTCATCGAAGGCGATGCGGATTACCGCCGGGCCGCCGTGGCCTCGCGCCGGCTCTCCGGTTCGAGTCGCCGTGAGGCGAGGGCGGATTGCGCCGTCATCACCCGCCGTGCGGAGGCGCAGCGCCTCGCCGATACCTGGCTGCAGGATCTGTGGGCCGGGCGCGAAGGAGCGGAGTTCGAACTGTCGCCCCGGCGCATGGAGCTGGAGCCGGGCGACGTGATTGCGGTACCGACCGATGCGGGCGGGAAGCTGCATCGCATCACGCGCATCGCGGACGGCCCGACGCGGAAGATCAGCACCCGGGCCGTGGAACCGGCCGTCTTCGAGCGGCCGGGCTTCCCCAACGAGAAACCCATCAAGCGTCCGCCACCAGTGCCGGGCAAGCCCGCCGTCGTGGTGCTCGATCTGCCGGCGGCGTTCGGCGACCCCGCGCCGTTGCAATACGTCGCCGTGGCGGCCGATCCCTGGCCCGGCGCCATGACGATCTGGCGATCCGGGAGCGGGACGAGCTTCACGCCTCTGCGCGTTCTCGGCCTGCCGGCCATGATCGGGCGCACGAAGACCACCCTTATGCCGGGGCCGCTCTGGCGCTGGGATCCGTCCGCCGTGTTCGACGTGGAGGTATCCTCGGGCGCCCTGAGCGCCATCGACGACGAGGCTGTTCTGGGCGGCCGCAACCTCTTCGCCCTGCAAGGCCCGGATGGCCGGTGGGAGATTCTGTCCGCCGCGCGTGCGGAACTGATCGGCGAGCGCACTTACCGCCTCTCGCGGTTCCTGCGCGGGCTTGCCGGATCCGAGCCGGAGGCTGGCCGCGCCGTGCCGGCGGGCGCTCTCCTGGTGAAGCTCGACGAGGCCGTGGTGCCGCTCACCACGAGCCTGCAGGATCTGGGCCAGACTTGGCGCTACAGGATCGGGCCCTCGGGTCGCGACCACGCAGATCCTGCCGCCGCCGAGGTCGCCGCAACGGTCGGGCGTGACGCTCTCAGGCCCCTCAGTCCGATCCAGATCTCGGGCCATCGCGAACCCGGCGGCGTCCGCCTTCAATGGGCGCGTCGCGCACGCCGCAACGGCGACGGCTGGGACGCGATCGAGGTTCCGCTCGACGAGGATGCGGAACTCTATGAGATCGACATTCTCAAGGGTGGCGCGGTCGTGAGGACGCTGATGAGCGCGCAACAATCCATCGTCTACGACGATGCCGAGGAGACGGCCGATTTCGGAGCGCCCCAATCCACGCTCAGTCTTCGCATCGCCCAAATGAGCGCTGTGGCCGGGCGAGGCTTCGAGCGTCACGCGACAATCGTCGTCCGCTGACCTCGGAATGAAGCTCACCACGTCATGGCCGGACTTGTCCCGGCCATGCCGATACTCGGAAGCGTTGCACTCTTCCGATCGAGGTCACCGCCACAAGGCCGGTAACGATGAGTGAGGGCATGTCCCCGGCGATTTTTATATTTCCGATCAGAGAAGAATCCATCCCATGTCGACGACACCCCATCTCGCCCTGCCGCTTCTCGCGGCCGCGCAGGCGCAGAAGCACGTCACCCACAACGAAGCGCTCGCATCCCTCGATGCGCTTGTCCAGCTCTCGGTCAGGGAGCGCAACCGCGCCGCCCCGCCGGCATCGCCCGCCGAGGGAGACCGCTATCTTGTCGGAGGCGACGCGACCGGCGCCTTCGCCGCTCGAGAGGGCGAGGTCGCCCTCTTCGATCTCGGAAGCTGGCGCTTCTTCACGCCCAATCTGGGATGGCTGACTTACATCGAGGCGGAAGATCTGTTCGTCGTCTTCGACGGCGCTGAATGGAAGCCCTTCGGGACGGTGCCCGACGTGATCGACAACCTGCAGCGCCTCGGGCTCGGCACGACGGCCGACGATCTCAACCGCCTGTCGGTGAAGCTCAACGCGGCGCTCTTTACCGCGCTCGGCGC
Organism: Microvirga sp. Mcv34; assembly: GCF_024519725.1. Lineage (GTDB taxonomy): Bacteria > Pseudomonadota > Alphaproteobacteria > Rhizobiales > Beijerinckiaceae > Microvirga. The sequence continues at coordinate 199,900 of NZ_JALJRK010000003.1, forward strand.
TGATGACGGCGGCACGGGGGACCTGCGCCTCGTGCTCAACAAGAGCACGGAATCCGATGTCCTGTCGCAACTCTATCAGCGCGGGTACAGCGGACGCGCGGAGACCGGCCTGATCGGCAACGACGATTTCCGCATCCGGGTCTCGGCCGACGGGAGCACTTGGCGGGATGCGCTGCTAGTGGATCACGGGACGGGTGTCGCGTCCTTTCCCTGCGGCATCGCCAACGTGCCGGGATCGAACCTCCTGATCAACTCCGCCTTTCTCGTGAATCAGCGCAGGTTCCCGGGCGGTGCTCTCGGGGCGGGCATCTACGGTTACGACCGATGGAAAGGCGGGCCGGGCGGCTGCACCCTCGGCGTCGCGGCGGACGGCACGATCACCCTCTCCGGAGCGCTCGACCAGGTGATCGACGTTGCCCAGGCGGCCGCCGAGTACGGCATGGCGAGTTTCGCGGGCGCGAGCCTGACGCTCTCCCTAGAGGATCTCTCGGAGCCCTTGCCGGTTTCCATCGGGTCGAAGGCCGCCACGATTCCTGCGGGAAGCGGGCGGCGCTCGGCGAGCGTGACGCTCGATGGATCGGAGACGGGCAACCTCACGGTCCGCCTCCAGCCCTCGGCCGCCTGTACCTTCAAGCGCGCGAAGCTGGAAGTCGGAACCTTCGCGACGCCCTGGGTCGGCGTCCCGCTCGACGTGGAGGAGTTCCGCTGCCGCCGCTATTACCAGCGCCTCGCCGTCAGCGGCGGAGCGCCTGCGATCGTGGGCGCGCTCGGGCAGCGCGCGTCCACCACCATCATCGATCTACCCTATACGCTGCCCGTGCCCATGAGAGCCGATCCGGCCGTGATCACGAGCGGGTTCACCTGGGCGAACGGCTTTCCGGCCGGCAACCAGATCGGCTTCTACAACAACAGCGGATCGGCCTGGGTCTCACTTTCGGGAACTCTGACGGCAACGACGCTGACGGGCGCCGGTTCATCGGCCGTCGTGCTGAGGCTGCAGGCTAGCGTGTCCTTCAGCGGCGTCGCCGGTGCGGTCGGCCATCTCTATGTCGGCCATCAGGCCTTCATCGCCCTCCAGGCCGAACTCTGAGGAACGCGCATGAATGCTTCTCTATCGCGCTTCGAAACGGCCGTCGATCATGTGCTCACGCACGAAGGTGGGTTCGTTCAGCACTCCCGGGATCCGGGCGGCGCGACCAAGTTCGGCATCACCCGTGAAACCCTTTCCCGGACGAAAGGCCGCCCGGCATCGGTCACCGACATCCGCCGCCTCTCCCGGCAGGAGGCGATCTCCCTTTATCGACGACTTTACTGGGATGTGGTGCGCGCCGAAGCGCTTCCGCCGGGGCTCGACCTCGCCGTCTTCGATCTGGCGGTCAATTCCGGGCCCCGGCGGGCCGTGACGATGCTGCAGGCCTCCCTCGGGATCGAGGCGGACGGGATCGTCGGGCCGGTCACGCTGGGCGCGGCCCGCGAGGCCGATGTCCCGGCGACGATCCGCCGTCTCACGAAAGCCCGCCTGGGCTTTCTCGGCCGCCTTGCCACCTGGCCGGTCTTCGGCCGGGGCTGGCGCCGGCGCGTCCTCGCCGTCGAGCATGAGGCTCTCCGGCTCGCATCTCTTCCGTCCTCTTCATCAAGGAATACCTGACATGTTCGATACCAAGACCATCCTGGCCAGCCGCACCGTCTGGGCCAATCTCATCGGCCTCGCGGCCCTCCTTCTCGGCCTCTTCGGCTTCGACGGTTCGGCCCTTGTCACCGGGGCCTTCGAGGAAGCCTTCGTGCAGCTCATCGCGGCTGCAAGCTTCATCGCCTCGACCGTTTTCCGCATCCTGGCGACGAAACAGATTCTGAATTAGAAGCATTTTCAAGCGGATGAGGCCGATTTCCTGGCACGAAATCGGCCTCCGAAGCATTCAGAATTTGTTCATTGCGGCAAGGTCATGGTCGATTCATGCGTCTGGTTTGGCTGGTCATAGCATTGTGGGGGGTGACGGGGGCGGCGTTCGCGCAGAGCCCTGCGGCTGCCCTGAAGAACTGTCTGCCGCCGCGAGAGATGCAGGAGGCCGTGGCCGCCAAAGGCGTCGTCGCACCGGCTTCCGCCGTGATGACGGCGCGGCGCCAAGTGCCGGGAGCGGATGTGGTCCGGGCCAGCCTGTGCCGCAACAGCAATGATCTTGTCTATGTGATCTCGGTCCTGCAAAAGGACGGTCGCATCGTGCAAGTGATGATCGAGGGCGCTTCCGGGCGCGTGAAATCGGTCCGCTAGCGTATCGCGCGAGCCCTTCGGGCCGCGCCCGTGACAGCGGATCCGGCTCTCGCGCCCGAGAACGGCCAACAAAGGAAATTCACCATCGGGGCGATCCGATGCTCTAGGGGAAGCTCGAACCGTGCGCCTACTCGTTGTCGAGGACGACAGAACCCTCAATAAGCAGATCGTGACTGCCCTTGAGCAGGCAGGCTATGCGGTGGATACCGCCATGGACGGCGAGGAAGGCCAGTTCCTCGGGGAGACCGAGCCCTACGATGCCATCATCCTCGACCTCGGTCTTCCCAAGGTCGACGGCGTGTCGGTCCTGACCGCCTGGCGCCGCGACGGGCGCAAGACTCCGGTGATCATCCTCACCGCCCGCGACCGCTGGAGCGACAAGGTTCAGGGCTTCGACGCGGGAGCCGACGACTATGTCACGAAGCCCTTCCATATGGAGGAGCTTCTCGCCCGCGTCCGCGCGCTGCTTCGGCGCTCGGCCGGCCATGCCACGAGTGAAATCGCCTGCGGCCCCGTGAAGCTCGATACCCGCTCCGGCCGCGTGGCCGTGGACGGCAACCCGGTGAAGCTCACATCCCACGAGTACCGGCTCCTGTCCTACCTCATGCACCATACCGGCCGCATCGTCTCGCGGGGCGAGTTGACCGAGCATCTCTACGACCAGGATTTCGACCGGGATTCGAACACCATCGAAGTCTTCATCGGCCGCCTGCGCAAGAAGCTCGGGGTCGACATCATCCAGACCGTGCGAGGCTTGGGCTACCTCCTCGACGCGGGCCAGACCAAGACGTGACCCGCCTGCCGCCGTTCGTGCGCCGCTTCGCTAGCCGGCCGATCGCGGTCCGGCTCGCGGTTTCCTCCGTCTTCTGGAGCTTCGTGATCCTGCTGATCGCGGGGCTCATCCTCTCGACGCTCTATCGCGACAACACGGAGCGCGCATTCGACCAGCGGCTCCTCGTCTATGCCAATACGCTCGCGTCCAACCTCGTCGGGCCCGGCGACCCGGACCGGGACCTCGGCCCCATCGGCGATCCGCGCTTCGAGCTGCCCCTGTCCGGCTGGTACTGGCAGGTGGCGCGGCCCAATGCGGCTTTGGGCGAGATCCGCTCCTCGAAATCCCTTTTCGGTGGGCAACTGCCGAGCCTCGCAACCGGCGATAACCGCTTCGGCCAGATCCGCCGCGGTTACGGCAAGGCCCCGGACGACCGCAACCTCCGCATCATCGAGCGTGATATCGATCTCGGCGAAGATGGGCGTTACATCATCCGGGTCGCAGGTCCCGCCGACGAGATCGAGGGGGCTGTGCGGGATTTCATCTTCGCGCTTACGGTCACCTTCTCGTTGCTCGGAATGGGCCTGGGCTTCACGACTCTGCTGCAGATCCGCTTCGGACTGCGTCCTCTCGCCAATCTCCGCAGTGCGCTCGGGGCGATCCGTCGGGGCGAGGCGGAACGAATCGCCGGCGAATATCCCCGCGACATTTCCCCGCTCGCCAGCGAGCTGAACCTGCTCCTCGACACCAACCGCGAGATCCTGGAGCGCGCCCGCACGCAGGTCGGCAATCTCGCCCATGCGCTCAAGACGCCGCTCAGCATCATCATGAACGAAGCCGAGAACGCGCCCGATGATGTCGCCGCCAAGGTCCGTGAGCAGGCGACGACGATGCGCGATCAGGTCAACTACTACCTCGACCGCGCCCGCGCGGCGGCGCTTGCGGGGACGCTCGGCACGCTCACCGAAGCCGAGCCCGTCGTCGCGGGCCTCGCGCGGACCTTCGCCAAGATCTACCGGGACAAGGACCTGGAAGTCGAATTGGCCATTCCGTCGGATCTGCGCTTTCGCGGCGAGAAGCAGGATCTGGAAGAAATGGCCGGCAATCTCATCGACAATGCGGCCAAATGGGCTGCCCACAAGGTGGTGGTGTCGGCTGAAATCCTGCGCGACGACGACCGGCCCCGCTTCCGCCTGCTCATCGACGATGATGGGCCCGGATTGCCGGAGGCGGCGCGCGAGGAGGTGCTCAAGCGCGGTCGCCGCCTCGACGAAACCAAGCCCGGCTCGGGCCTTGGCCTGTCCATCGTAAGCGATCTGGCGGCCCTCTATCGCGGCACCTTGCGGCTGGACGCCTCTCCCGCGGGCGGGCTTCGGGCCATCCTCGAACTCCCCGGGGATAGGAGTTCTGCTTAGGGACATTTACGCGTGACACCGTGCCACCGTCGTGCTTGAGGAAGACACGCAGTAAATAGGACTTTATGGTGATCTGGATCATTCTCCTGGCGATGACGGCGGCGGCCGTGATGGCGGTGCTTTGGCCGCTATCGCGTCATTACGCCGTGGCACGGCAGGTGGATCCGGACACGCAGTTCTACCGCGAGCAGATTTCCGAGATCGAGCGCGACCTAGCGCGCGGCGTGCTGCTGCCCGCCGAGGCCGAGGCTGCCAAGACGGAAGCCGGACGGCGTCTCCTGCGGGCGACGGGCCTGCATGGCGAGACGTTCACCGCCGTCGGAGAGCCGGCCCTGCGCCGCCGCCGCGCCGCTTCGACCCTGGCCCTCTCGATCATCCCGATCCTGGCGCTCGCCACCTACGAGATCTATGGCTCGCCGCAATCGCTGGGCCAGCCCGCCGCCGCGCCGGCGTCGCAGCAGGCCGGCAATGTCGACCTGATGACGGCCGTGGCCCAGATCGAATCGCATCTGGCGAAGAACCCGCAGGACGGCCGCGGCTGGGAGGTGATCGCGCCGGTCTACCTTCGCATGGGGCGCATCGACGATGCCGCGAAGGCCTATGAGGCCGCGGTCCGCTATCTGCCGCCGAACGCGGAACGTTTCGCGAATTACGGCGAGGTTCTGGTGATGACCAACGACGGCCTCGTGTCGGATGAAGCTCAGGCGGCCTTCGAGCAGGCCGTCAAGCTCGACTCCGGGTCGCCGAAGGCGCGGTTCTATCTCGCCCGCGCGGCCGTGCAGGACGGGCAGGTAGAGAAGGCCAAGGCGGCCTATGCGGAGCTTCTGTCCTCCTCGCCGCCCAACGCTCCCTGGGCCGAGGCCGTGAAGCAGGAACTCGCCGCCCTCGGCGCGCCTCAGGCAGCGGGCCCGGCCGGTGCACCGCAGATCGGCCCTGAGGCGATTGCCGGCATGGTGGCGGGCCTCGCCAGCCGCCTGGAGGCTCAGGGCGGCACCGCGGAGGAATGGGCGCGACTGATGCGCTCCTATGCGGTTCTGGGCCAGCGTGATAAAGCCGTTGCTGCTGCCCGACGCGCCCGGGAGTCATTGGCGCAGGACAAAGACGCCTTGAAGACCATCGATATGATGGCGCAGGAACTGAAACTGACCGACGCTCAGCCATGACGAGAAAACAACGCCGCTTGACCCTGATCGGAGTCGCAGGATGTGTCCTGGCGATTGCGCTTGGTCTCGTGCTCTACGCCATGAACGACACGATCGTATTCTTCAATTCCCCTGCTGACATCCAGGCGAAGAACGTGCAGCCCGGCACGCGCATCCGCCTTGGCGGCCTGGTCAAGGAAGGCTCCGTCCAGCGCGGTTCCGACCAGCAGATCAGCTTCGAGGTCGTGGACGCCCATGCGGCCATCCAGGTGAGCTACAAGGGCCTGCTGCCCGATCTTTTCCGCGAAGGGCAGGGGATCGTGGCCGAGGGCGTGCTCGTGAGCCCCAGCATGTTCCGGGCCGATTCCGTTCTCGCCAAGCACGACGAGAACTACATGCCCCGCGAGGTGGCCGACACCTTGAAGAAGCAGGGGCATTGGATGGGCGAGGCCGATGCCGCGCCCAAGACGCAGTAAGGTAACGCAGTAGCAAGGGAGATCCCTCGTGTTGGTCGAGGCCGGACATTTCGCACTCGCGCTGGCGCTGGGGTTGTCACTGATCCAGTTCATCGTGCCGCTCTGGGGCGCACGCGCCAACGATCCCGTGCTCATGGCGGTCGCGCCGACGAGCGCGCTCGCCGTGCTCGCCTGCATCGGGTTCTCGTTCTTGGCGCTGACCTTCGCCTATCTGAACTCCGACTTCTCGGTCCTCAACGTCGTCCAGAACTCCCATTCGGCTAAGCCGATGATCTACAAGATCTCCGGCGTGTGGGGGAACCACGAAGGGTCCATGCTGCTCTGGGTGCTGATCCTCGCACTCTTTGGCGGCGTGGTGGCCCTGGCGAGAAACAACATTCCTCTGCGGTTGCAGGCGAATACGCTCGCGGTGCAGGCGTCCATCACCATCGCGTTCCTGCTCTTCATCTTCACCACGTCGAACCCTTTCACGCGCGTCATTCCGGCCCCACCCGAGGGGCAGGACCTGAACCCGCTGCTGCAGGATCCCGGCCTCGCGATCCATCCGCCGCTGCTCTACATCGGCTATGTGGGCTTCTCGATCTCCTTCGCCTTCGCCTGCGCGGCCCTGATCGACGGGCGCATCGACGCGGTCTGGGCCCGGATCGTGAGACCCTGGACGCTCGGGGCCTGGGCGTTCCTGACGCTCGGCATCGCCATGGGCTCCTACTGGGCCTATTACGAGCTCGGCTGGGGCGGCTGGTGGTTCTGGGATCCGGTGGAGAACGCCTCGCTCATGCCGTGGCTCGCCGGCACCGCGCTCGTGCATTCCACCGTCGTGATGGAAAAGCGCGATGCCCTGAAGGTCTGGACGATCCTTCTCGCCATCCTGACCTTCTCGCTGTCGCTTCTCGGCACCTTCCTGGTCCGCTCCGGTGTGCTCACCTCCGTGCATTCCTTCGCCGTCGATCCGGAACGCGGGACGTTCATCCTCGGCATCCTGATCCTGTTCATCGGCGGGTCGCTGGCGCTCTTCGCCTGGCGCGCGCCGATGCTCCGGCAGGGCGGCCTGTTCGCGCCGGTGTCCCGCGAGGGCGCGCTCGTCCTCAACAATCTCTTCCTCGCCAGCGCCTGCGCCACCGTGTTCATCGGCACGCTTTATCCGCTCGCCCTGGAGGTTCTGACCGGCGAGAAGATCTCGGTCGGCGCGCCGTTCTTCAACTTCACCTTCCTGCCGCTGATCGTTCCGCTGCTGCTGCTCCTGCCGCTCGGCCAGACGCTCGCCTGGAAGCGCGGCAACTTCCTCGGCACCGCCCAGCGCCTCTATACGGTGTTCGGCGTCGCGCTCGTGGCCGCCCTCGCCATGTACGCCTTCCAGCATGGCGGGCCGGTCGCGGCGCCGCTCGGCGTAGGGCTGGGCGTCTATCTGGTGCTCGGCTCCCTCAACGAGATCGTCACCCGGTCCTGGTCCAAGGGCACAACCCTGTCCGTCGCCTGGCGGAAAGCGCGCGGTTTGCCGCGCTCGGCATGGGGAACGGCGATCGCCCATGCGGGCGTGGGCCTGACGGTCATCGGCATTGCCGCGACCGCCTGGGGCGTCGAGGCCATCGGCAGCCTGAAGCCCGGCGAGCGCCTCAAGGCGGGCGATTACGAAGTGCGGCTCGAGCGGGTGACGCCGCGCGTCGAGGCGAACTATCGCGAGGATGTGGCGCTCCTGACGGTCATCGGCTCCGGCCGCGAGCTTGGGACGATCGAGACCATGAAGCGGCTCTACGTGACCCGCGGCATGCCGACGACGGAGGCGGGCATCATGACCATCGGGCTCGGACAGGTCTATGCCAGCGTCGGCGAGATCCAGGCGGACGGGTCCATCGGCATGAGGCTCTATCACAAGCCGCTGGTCCTGCTCATCTGGATCGGTTCGCTCGTCATGGCGGCGGGCGGCGCCCTGTCGCTCACGGATCGGCGCCTGCGCATCGGCGCGCCGGCCCGTGCCAAGGTCGTGCCG